>NZ_CEEDKW010000003.1:0-29504 GCF_979255425.1 Staphylococcus sp. AC872 | reverse complement strand
GCATCAACAGTGGTAACAGATACAACAGCACCAACAGTACCATCAGTGAATCCAGTGACAAGTGATGATACGCAAATTACAGGTAAAGCAGAGCCAGGCTCAACAGTGACAGTGACATTCCCGGATGGTACGACAGCTACTGGAACGACCGACGCAGATGGAAACTACACAATAGATATTCCAACGAATGAAGATCTAAAAGGTGGCGAAACACTACCAGTTACTGCAACAGATAAAGATGGTAATAAATCAGAGCCAGCAACAACAGTAGTAACGGATACAACAGCACCAACAGTACCATCAGTGAATCCAGTGACAAGCGATGATACACAAATTACAGGTAAAGCAGAGCCAGGATCAACAGTGACAGTAACATTCCCAGATGGAAATACAGCTAGTGGTACAACAGATGCAGATGGCAATTACGTGATTAATATTCCGAGTGGTGAAGACTTAAAAGGTGGAGAGACCCTACCGGTTACTGCGACAGATAAAGATGGCAATAAATCAGAGCCAGCAACAACAGTAGTAACAGATACAACAGCACCAACAGTACCGACTGTTAATCCGGTAACAAGCGATGATAAGACAATCACAGGTAAAGCGGAACCAGGCTCAACAGTGACAGTAACATTCCCAGACGGAAATACGGCTAGTGGTACAACAGATGAGGATGGAAATTACACAATTACTATCCCAACTAATGAAGACTTAAAAGGTGGAGAAGCATTACCAGTTACATCAACAGATAAAGCTGGCAACACATCAGCACCGGCAACAACAACAGTAACAGATACAACAGCACCAACAGCACCGTCTGTAAATCCAGTAACAAGTGATGATACGCAAATTACAGGTAAAGCAGAACCAGGATCAACAGTAACAGTAACGTTCCCAGATGGTACAAAAGCAAGTGGAACAACAGATGCAGATGGTAATTATGTTATCGATATTCCAGCTAACGAAGATCTAAAAGGTGGAGAAACATTACCAGTAACAGCTACAGATAAAGCTGGAAACCAATCTGGAGAAACTACAACAACAGTAACAGATACAACAGCACCAACAGCACCGTCTGTAAACCCAGTAACAAGTGATGATAAGACAATCACAGGTAAAGCAGAACCAGGCTCAACAGTAACAGTAACGTTCCCAGATGGTACAACAACTACTGGTACAGCTGATCAAGATGGTAATTATGTGATTGACATTCCAGCTAACGAAGATCTAAAAGGTGGAGAAACATTACCAGTTACTGCAACAGATAAAGATGGTAATAAATCAGAGCCTACATCAACAGTAGTAACAGATACAACAGCGCCAACAGTACCTTCTGTCAACCCAGTAACAAGTGATGACACGCAAATCACAGGTAAAGCAGAACCAGGCTCAACAGTAACAGTAACGTTCCCAGATGGTACAACAGCTACTGGTACAACAGATGAGAATGGTAATTATGTGATTGACATCCCATCTAACGAAGACTTAAAAGGTGGCGAAACACTACCGGTTACTGCAACAGATAAAGATGGTAATAAATCAGAACCAGCAACAACAGTAGTGACAGATACAACAGCGCCAACAGTACCTTCTGTAAACCCAGTAACAAGTGATGATAAGACAATCACAGGTAAAGCGGAACCAGGATCAACAGTGACAGTAACGTTCCCAGACGGAAACACAGCGACAGGAACAACAGATGCGGATGGCAATTATGTTATCAATATTCCATCTAGCGAAGACTTAAAAGGTGGCGAAACATTACCGGTTACAGCAACAGACAAAGATGGTAATAAATCAGAACCAGCAACAACAGTAGTGACAGATACAACAGCACCATCAACACCGACTGTAAACCCAGTAACAAGTGACGATACACAGATCACAGGTAAAGCGGAACCAGGTTCAACGGTAACAGTAACGTTCCCAGATGGTAAAACTGCAAGTAGTACAACAGACGCAGATGGAAACTATGTCATCAATATTCCTTCAAGCGAAGACTTAAAAGGTGGAGAAGAGTTACCTGTAACAGCTACAGATAAAGCTGGTAATACGTCTGATAAAGCAACAACAGTGGTAACAGATACAACAGCGCCAACGGTACCATCTGTAAACCCAGTAACAAGTGATGATACACAAATCACAGGTAAAGCAGAGCCAAACTCAACAGTGACAGTAACATTCCCAGATGGCACGAAAGCTAGTGGCACAACAGATGCAGATGGTAATTATGTGATTGACATCCCAGCAAACGAAGATCTAAAAGGTGGCGAAACATTACCTGTAACAGCTACAGATAAAGACGGTAATGAATCACAACCATCAACAACAGTAGTAACAGATACAACAGCACCAACAGTACCATCAGTTAATCCGGTAACAAGTGATGATAAGACAATTACAGGTAAAGCGGAACCAGGTTCAACGGTAACAGTGACGTTCCCAGATGGCACGAAAGCTAGTGGCACAACAGATGCGGACGGTAACTATGTGATTAATATTCCTGCTAACGAAGATCTAAAAGGTGGCGAAACATTACCAGTTACTGCAACAGATAAAGATGGTAACGAATCAGAACCAGCAACAACAGTAGTGACAGATACAACAGCACCATCTGTACCGACAATCAATCCAGTAACAAGTGATGATACACAAATCACAGGTAAAGCAGAGCCAGGCTCAACAGTAACAGTGACATTCCCAGATGGCACAAAAGCAACTGGTAAAACAGATGCAGATGGCAATTATGTGATTAATATTCCTGCAAACGAAGATCTAAAAGGCGGAGAAACATTACCAGTAACAGCTACAGATAAAGACGGTAATGAATCACAACCGTCAACAACAGTAGTGACAGACACAACAGCACCATCTGTACCAACAGTGAACCCAGTGACAAGTGATGATACACAAATTACAGGTAAAGCGGAACCAGGTTCAACGGTAACAGTAACGTTCCCAGATGGCACAAAAGCAACTGGTACAACTGATGCAGATGGCAATTACGTGATTGATATCCCAGCTAATGAAGACTTAAAAGGTGGAGAGACATTACCAGTGACGTCTACAGATAAAGATGGCAATCAATCAGAACCAGCATCAACAGTAGTGACAGATACAACAGCACCATCTGTACCGACTGTTAATCCAGTAACAAGCAATGATAAGACGATTACAGGTAAAGCAGAACCAGGCTCAACAGTAACAGTGACGTTCCCAGATGGAAGTACTTCTACTGGCAAAGCTGATCAAGATGGCAACTATGTGATTGATATTCCAGCTAACGAAGATCTAAAAGGCGGAGAAACATTACCAGTAACGTCTACTGATAAAGATGGTAATACGTCAGAACCAGCAACAACAGTAGTGACAGATACAACAGCACCAGAAGCGCCAACAGTTAACCCAGTAACAAGTGATGATACACAAATCACAGGTAAAGCAGAGCCAAACTCAACAGTGACAGTAACATTCCCAGATGGCACAACAGCTAGTGGTACAACTGATGCAGATGGCAATTACGTGATTGATATCCCAGCTAATGAAGACCTAAAAGGTGGCGAAACATTACCAGTAACTGCAACAGATAAAGATGGTAATACATCAGATAAGACAACAACAGTAGTAACAGACACAACAGCACCAACTGTACCGACAATCAATCCGGTAACAAGTGAAGACAAAACAATTACAGGTAAAGCGGAACCAGGTTCAACAGTAACAGTGACGTTCCCAGATGGCACAACGGCAACAGGTAAAACAGATGAAAACGGCAATTATGTCATCGATATTCCTGCCAACGAAGATCTAAAAGGTGGCGAAACATTACCAGTAACTGCAACAGATAAAGACGGTAATGAATCACAACCAACAACAACAGTAGTAACGGACACAACAGCACCGTCTGTACCGACAATCAACCCAGTAACAAGTGATGATACACAAATCACAGGTAAAGCAGAGCCAAACTCAACAGTGACGGTAACATTCCCAGATGGCACAACAGCGACTGGTAAAACAGATGAAAACGGTAACTATGTGATCGATATTCCATCTAACGAAGATCTAAAAGGCGGAGAAACATTACCAGTCACAGCGACTGACAAAGATGGCAATACGTCAGAACCAGCAACAACAGTAGTAACAGACACAACAGCACCAGAAGCGCCAACTGTTAATCCAGTTCATAAGGGAGATAAAACAATCACAGGTAAAGCGGAACCAGGCTCAACAGTGACAATAACATTCCCAGATGGTACAACAGCAACAGGTAAAACAGATGAAAACGGTAACTATGTGATTGACATCCCAGCTGGAGAAAATCTAAAAGGTGGAGATCATATTGGCGTTACAGCAACAGATGCTAATGGAAATACGTCTCCATCTACTGATGGAACAGTGATTGATGATGGTAAACCTGTAGATCCAAGTCAACCGACAGACCCAACAGACCCAGGTAAACCAACGGATCCAAGTCACCCAACAGACCCAACAGACCCAGGTAAACCAACGGATCCAAGTCACCCAACAGACCCAACAAATCCAGGTGAACCAACGGATCCAAGTCAACCGACAGAGCCAACAAATCCAGGTGAACCAACGGATCCAAGTCAACCGACAGAGCCAACAAATCCAGGTGAACCAACGGAACCAGGTCAACCAACAGAGCCAACAAATCCAGGTGAACCAACGGAACCAGGTCAACCGGCAGAGCCAACAAATCCAGGTGAAGTAACAGAACCAGGTCAACCAACAGAACAACCAACACAAGGTCATGTATCTGGAAATAATGTAACTTCAAATGGTACTGTACAACAAAGTAACCATGAGACAGCATCAACAAATAAAGGTAACAATCATGAAAAAGATCAAAGTGAATTACCTGAAACTGGACAAGATGGTGTAAATAAGGGAACATTATTCGGTACATTATTAGCTGGATTAGGAGCGTTATTCTTATTCTTCAAACGTCGTAGAGAAGATGAAGAGGAAGAGGAAAAATAAAGAGTAAGTCAAAAGAACAAATATATATAATAAAGGCCCATTCCAATATACTGGAATGGGTCATTTTTTATAAAAAAAACCGTTAAATCGAATATCGACTTAACGGAATGGATTAAAATAATAATGATAAAAGTGCAAGTATTGGTAAAAGCCCTTGTTTAATGATGATGGCTTTTTGACTTGTTAGCGCACCATATATAGCAACAATAATCATATATATAAGAAGACATGTAGTCATTTCTTTAGGATGATTACTCAAAAAATAGGCATAGAGAATGAAGATACCAAGTAAACCATTGTAAAGCCCTTGATTCTTCATTAAAGTATTTAGATTTTTATCTTTTAATGCAGAAGTGCTCATTTTAAAAGTTTGACTCGTTTTGTTAGATGTGGTTAGTAATGTTTGTAACACCATGATTAATAAGAATTCTATTGCCACAAGTATTATTAAAATAGAAGTGAGTATACTCAATTTAAATCATTCCTTTTTCTTTATATTTATAATCAAATAGTAATGTAAATACATATTCATTACAATACAATATAATTAGATAAAAAAAGTAATTTTAGGCATAAAAAAAGCAACCATGACGGTTGCTTTGAAAATGTTATTACATTTTTACGACATTAGCTGCTTGTTCTCCACGATCGCCTTCAACGATGTCGAATTCAACTTTTTGTCCTTCTTCTAATGATTTGTATCCTTCTTCAGCGATTGCTGAGAAATGTACGAATACGTCGCTTCCATCTTCTCTTTCGATGAAACCAAAACCTTTTTCTGAATTAAACCATTTAACTGTACCGTTATTCATATAGAATACCTCCGCGTGCTTTTGCACTAAATATTTGTAACAAATTTCATTAAATCAAAAGAGTATATTCTAAACAAATAAACTTCAATCAAATTCACGACCTTTTATTACGTTAGATTAACTATACACCCTAAAACACAATAAGTAAAGGAAGAATAATTATGATTAAGTAATTATTTATATAATACAATATTTAAAAATAGCTATAAAGACTGTTATGACAGAGTATTATAAAGTTTTAGCCATTCAATATTAGCATAAAATAAATTTTGGTTTTAGTAGTATTAACTTGATAAAACATAGGTGCTAAAAGATTTGGAATAGTCTATATGATTGCTAATCACACTTTAAACATTCATTTTATAAATTAGATTGCAATTATTATTGGTTTAATGAAGGTTCTAGGAATACTCCGGAATAATATGTTGATGATTCAAAATTAGGGTTGAGAGATATCAAGATTAGTACTTCTAAATAAAAATAGAAGCTAAAATTATTTATAAATTGATGTTTTTTGCAAATATTAAAAATGAAAAGAAAATATCACATATATATAGTAGAGATGGTTTATATGTATGAATCAATTCGATAAAAATATTATATTTGTAATCATAATGTCATGAAATACAAACACCATATACATATTAAGGGAGTATAATACATATTGTATAAAAAATCCGAGAAATAAATAGAGTATTTGAGGAGGAATAAGTAATTGAATAAAAAAATTATTGCTGCAATCGTTGGGACAAGTGCAGTGAGTGCTATTGCAGCAACACAAGCAGACGCAGCAACGACACACACAGTAAAAAGTGGCGAATCTCTTTGGTCTATATCTAGTAAATATGGAATATCTATTTCGAAATTAAAATCTTTGAATAATTTATCTTCTAATATAATATTTCCAAACCAAGTATTAAAGGTATCAGGTTCAACTAGTACTAGTAAACCAACTAGTTCATCATCTACAGGAACGAGTTCATCTACATATACAGTAAAAGCAGGGGACTCAGTATCATCAATAGCTGCTAAATATGGCATGAGTTATCAAAAATTAATGAAATTAAATGGTTTAAATAGCTTTTTAATTCATCCAGGCCAAAAATTAAAAGTATCAGGTACAGTTAGTACTAGTAAACCAAGTAGTTCGGCATCAACTACAGGAAGCTCATCAACATATACTGTACAAGCGGGAGATTCTTTATCATCAATAGCTGCTAAATATGGTACAACTTATCAAAAAATTATGAGCCTAAATGGATTATCTAATTTCTTTATTTATCCAGGGCAAAAATTAAAGGTGTCAGGTACTGCTTCTACATCAAACAGTAGTTCAAATACAGCTAACTCAAGTAATAATGGTTACAATACACCAGTATTTAATCACCAAAACTTATATACATGGGGACAATGTACATATCATGTATTCAACCGTCGTGCTCAAATTGGAAAAGGCATTAGCACATATTGGTGGAATGCAAACAATTGGGATAACGCAGCAGCAGCTGATGGTTACACAATTGATGGTAAACCAACAGTAGGTTCAATCGCGCAAAGTGATTCAGGATACTATGGCCATGTCGCTTTTGTAGAGCGAGTTAATAGTGATGGTAGTATTTTAGTTTCAGAAATGAACTGGGCAGCGTCACCAGGTATTGTGACATATAGAACAATTCCTTCATATCAAGTGAATACATATAGATATATTCATTAATATCATCTTATATGAACACAGAACTACTGATTAAGTTTAATTACTTTTTCGGTAGTTTTTTTATTGATCAAGCAATCATTATTATATTTTAGAAGATAATCACACAGTAATTACATGGTTTATACCGTGCAGGCACCTAGGAGGACAACAACATGAAAGCACTAATTACGGGCGGGGCGGGTTTTATCGGTTCACACATAGCACAAAAATGTATTCAAAATAATATTGAAGTACATGTAATTGATAATTTATCAACTGGTCGTATAGAAAATATACCATTTGTTAAAAAAGAGTATTTCTATCAAGAAGATATCAATAATTTGAAATTTGTCTCGGACTTAATTAAAAAAGAAAGATTTGATTATGTCATTCATTTAGCAGCTATGGTGAGCGTCGTGGAAACAGTTCAACAACCGGGACGATCTAACCAAGTGAATATCGATGCTACGTTGAATATTTTAGAAACACTCAGGTTACAGCATTCTAATATAAAAAAATTCTTGTTTGCATCATCTGCAGCCGTTTACGGACAATTAGAAGGATTGCCTAAAGCAATTCATTCACGTATTGATCCAAGGTCTCCATATGCAGTACAAAAATATGCTGGAGAAAGTTACGCTAAAATTTATCATCAATTGTACCATTTACCTACCGTTTCACTACGGTTTTTCAATGTATATGGTCCAAGACAAAATCCATATTCTGATTATTCAGGGGTCATTTCAATTCTTAATCACAAATTTAATCATAAAGAAACATTCACGTTTTATGGAGATGGTTTGCAAACGCGCGATTTTATTTATATTGATGATTTAGTTGAAGCATGTTGGTTAGTATTGCACAATGACAACGTTAATGGCAATGTTTATAATTTAGGAACTGGGAAACAAACGACTTTAAAGCAGATGGTCAACATATTTGAACAGCATTTTAATTATAGTATTCCATACGTTTATGATGAGGAAAGAGTTGGAGATATTAAACATTCATATGCAGATATTTCACCAATTCAAAGTTTAGGATTTAGCCCTCAATATTCTGTTGAAAAAGGAATCCAATCTTATTTAGAATATCAATCATAAAATATCCTCCTTACTTTGTCTTAATAACAAAGTAAGGAGGATATTTTTAAATTGCCTTTAACTCTTCGAGTAATTGCTTATAATGTTTAACAGCTGTTGAGTAATATAGTTTTTCATTATTTTCAACATTAGTGAGAGGTTGTTCGATGATTTGAGTCATATAGTTGGCTAATTGATTAATATTATTTGCTTCAACTAAGTAACCGTTTTTAGCATGATCGATAATTTCATTAGGGCCATACCTAACGTCATATGAAATAACAGGACATCCCATAGAAATACTTTCCATAATTGTGAGTCCAAATCCTTCATAGCTACTTGTTAATAATGATGCTTTTGATTTTTTAAATTCGGCTAATGGACTAGAAGTATATTTATGAATGCTAACTTGATTATTTAAATGATTTGCGTCGATAATGTCTTGCATCATAGCTTTTTGGTTATCTTCATCTCTGCCATATAATGCCAATTTTGTCTGATGACCACTTTTTAAAAATTCTATATACGCTTTTAATAGATGATCTAATTGTTTTTCTTTGCTGAATCTACCTATAAATACAAAACGATCTTCAACATTTTCATTATCAACAGATTTGTTGGTTTCAATAAAGTGAGGAATAACTGCAAATTGCTTATCTGGTATAGGATACATGTCTTGAATATCCACTTTTTGTTGTTGAGTTAAGACTATAAACTTTTCAACATGTTCTTTATGTTCAAATGCATATTTGAAAGATTTTTTTATTTGAGTACCAGATAAATGAGAACTATGCAATACTAGTATATTGCGAGTTTGATGTGATTGTGCCAGTAATGGATCGTCTAAGAGTCTTGCATCACTGAAAACAATGTCTCCATCTTTGAATTTATGTTCGAAATAGTATTGTGCGAATGCTTTATCATTGGAGAAAGTTTGATATACATTGCCATCTTTTAAAAGTTTAACTAAATTGACGCTATTTTTTTTATTGTCTTTAAAATGACGTTCGCAGTACATTTCACCATTTGGATAATACATCATTTCTTGGCTTTTCTTTGTAGAATTTTCAAAATAATAAATAATTCTATGCAAACAGCCATATGAATTATATTCACTTCGTTTTGTCTTCAAACCAGTTTCAGGAGAAATGATATCTTCGTAATGTACGATTGAATTATTATTGAAATATTTTCTATAACGCACTAATTGATTATCTTGATAATAATGTATCTCGTGATTTTGAGTATTCTTTTTAGCTTTAAGCCCAGAAATACGTTTTGGTATTTTATTGTATTTTGGTTTATTAAAGACTTTTGTTTTGGGAACGTCATAAATTTTATAATTTGTTAACCATTCATAAATGTTTTCGAATTCTATGTTTTTAGTGACTTTATGATCTTCTAAAAATGTTTGATAAATATTTGGGTAGTTTCTATTATAATTTGTCGTCAAAATTTTAGTGGGTATATTAAATTCTTCATCTATCAATTTAATTCTTCTTAATAAAGCTTGGGTTCTACCGCCATGTGAGGGAGGTAAGGTAGATGTAATCGTGTAAATCATTTGGTAAACTCCTTTCAGTAATACCGCATCGATTCGTTAATTTATACTTTGTGAAATATGAAACATAATAACTTTGAATTATTGTCATGTTAATGTCTATGAATAAGAATTACAAATATTTTGATATTTAAAATTTTGAAGAACGGAAGAGTTCATTTTTTAAAATAAAAACATTATATGAAATAATCAGTGATTTTTAGCATCGTAAGTTAAGGATAAAAGTAAAAAACAAAAGTCTGAATCCTCACATGAGAACTCAGACTAAAACTATCTTATCTATATATCATATTTTTAGTATTCATTTTTAACTTTTCTAAAGCTTGTAAATAAACGTGCTCCATTAATAGCGAATGATACTAATGCACCTAATTTACGGAATTTATAAGGAGATTTAATAGATACATAAAAATCTAATAATGTACCTAATGTACTTAGGCCCAATGATAGGTATACGAGTTGCTTATTTTTAGCATCATATTTAATACCATTATAGCCATCAACAATAAATCCTGCGATTCCGAATAAATTTGATAAGCGTGTTGCGCTTGATTTTTTTGCCATGATTTTACCTCCAATGCGTTTGGGTATTATTTTTATCCCAATTCAAACGTAGTTATTAATATTGATTACCCATATTTTATTGATTATACACTAAAATAGATAAAATAATGTAGATAAAGATTTTGCGAAATTATGATAACATAAAACTAAATATATTTTGATTATAGAAGTATCTGCCGAAAGGAGTTAGGTTATGATTAAATGTGTTTGCTTAGTAGAAGAAACAGAGGACCAAATATTACTTGTACAAGTACGTCATCGTGAAAAGTATTATTTCCCGGGTGGTAAAATTGATGAAGGAGAAACACAATTACAAGCTTTAAAAAGAGAGCTAAAAGAAGAATTAAAGCTAGAACTTTCAGATGAAGAATTGTCTTATATAGGGACAGTCGTTGGAAAAGCATATCCTCAAGAAAATATGTTAACAGAGTTAAATGGCTATCGAGCAACCGTACCAATTTATTGGGATAATATACATACGGATAATGAAATTACTGATATTAAATGGTTTGATAAAAATGATTCAGTATATATTGCACCGGCTGTCTTAACTTGGATAAAAGAAATATCAGGTTAATCAAAGGAGATAATATGGAAATTA
This sequence comes from Staphylococcus sp. AC872, assembly GCF_979255425.1. Lineage (NCBI taxonomy): Bacteria > Bacillati > Bacillota > Bacilli > Caryophanales > Staphylococcaceae > Staphylococcus > Staphylococcus sp. AC872. Next base: position 18,187 of record NZ_CEEDKW010000003.1, on the reverse strand, counting down.
AAATATATCACCCACAATTTTTGGAAGCTATTCAATCAATACAACTATCTGAAGAAGATGCGCGCTATACAAAAACACCGTTGGAAAACTTGGAATCCGCAAAAGCGAATGAAAATAGACATCCAACATTTGTTATGGAAAGGGGAAAGTGTGTCGCGTTCTTCACTTTACATGAAGGAGATGGACCAGCACCATATTCTACTAATCCAAAAGCGATTTTCTTTAGATCATTTACTGTTGATGCACGATACAGGGGCAAAGGTGTAGGGAAACGTGTCATCCATCAACTGAGTACTTATATAAAGGATACATATCCACATATTAATGAAATTCTATTGACTGTTAACATCGATAATCCAAGAGCTATCCATTTGTATGAACAAGCTGGATACCTCCATATAGGTAAGTCTACGATGATAGGGAAGCCTGTATATGTAATGTCATATCCATTATAAAAAGCAGCACGTAGGAAGTTGGTAGTATGCTTCCTATATGCTGCTTCATTTTATTTGAGAACAGTTGATTTTCTTTTGATTAAAAACGCAGTGACCCAAGCTGTGATTGGGATGCTAATAGCGACAGCAATACCTCCAAATAGAATTGAAATAAATTCTTGGGCAAAGATTTTCGAATTGATAATATGGCCAAAAGAATAATTTAATTTGAAGAACCAAAAGAATAATGTCAATTGACCACCGAAATAAGCCAAATATATAGTGTTTGCAGATGTTGCAAGAATTTCTCTACCTACACGCATACCTGATTGAAATAATTGATGTTGACTTAAATTTGGGTTGGTATCATTTAATTCATACATTGGTGAACTGATGGTGATAGCTAAATCAATGACGGCAGCGATAACAGCAAGAACAATAGTAAATATCATGAATTGAACCATATCGATACCGATATTCATTGAGTATACATATGTTTCATCTTGTTGTTCTGTCGCGAAGCCTTGTAAATGACCTACGTTCACCGAAATATATATAGCTAGAATTAATATAAGTGTTGTTATAACTGTTCCTATAAATGCGGCTTGCGTTTTAACATCATAACCATTTAATACGAAAAGATTACAAGCTGCGACAACGATACAGAATATAATAGTTGTAATATATATCGGTACACCAAAAATAATCATTAAAATACTAATGACTAAAATGATGAAGTTTAAAAATAATGTCGCAAATGACACGAGCCCTTTTTTACCTCCAAAAATAATCATTAGCACTAGTAATATCATGCCTAATATTGTTATTGCACTCATCGATTTTCACCTCGCATTTTAAGCCATAATTCCATTAAACCGATAGTGATAGGGATAGTTAAAACAATTCCGATACCACCTATCAATGCTCGAGCAACTTCTAATGACCAATTCATGGAAATGGTATAAGTGATGGTGTTGGCATTTTTTAAATATATGAGAAACATAGGTAAGCTACCAGATAAATATGAGAATAATAAGATGTTTGTCATCGTCCCCATAATATCTTGGCCGATATGTCTACCTGCTAATGCCCATCTTCTCATGCTAATTTGAGGTGTTCGTTGCAATATTTCGTTCATCCCACTTGCGATAGTGATGGCTACATCCATAACAGCACCAAGTGACCCAATTAATACCGAAGCTAAAAACACATCTTTTGGGGGTAGGGTTAAAAAACTCATTGTTTCATATTTAATACCATTGCCATGAGTGAAGCGTATAACTAACTCAGCGATACCTATACAAAGGAACGTACCAACAAGTGTAGATACAATGGTAATCAATGTTCTTATTCGCCAACCTGTAACAAGTAATAGAGTCAATGTCGTTGAAACAATCATTGCCATCACCATCAATGCAAATAAACTCGTATTTGTCATTTGATTATGAATATAAATAGCGCCTAAAACTGCGATTGAATTCAAGACGAGTGAAAGTATAGATTGTAAGCCTACTTGTCTACCAACAATTAATATCGTGATGAAGAAAACGCCTGTAATAAGAACGATTAAAACATCGCGTTTTTTCTCAATGATATCAGCGTCGCTTGGCTTTTTAGAAATATGTAATAGAACTTTATCGTTTTTAGTAAAACGTTCTGAATCAGCTTGTGATTTAACAAATTCGTTAGTAATTGTTGTTGATTTACCTTCAAATTTACCGTTTAAAATCTTCACGGTAAGTTGGTCTTTGTATTTGATATCCTTATTATGTTGATCGTCAGTTACATGTTGTGTGCTCAATCTTTGAACATCTGTTATTTTACCGATAGGCATTTGATAACATTTTTCATTAAAAAAAGTGAATATAAATAAACCTAAAAATATGAAGACAAATGCCATAAGGATCCAATAAAATTTATTTTTGAAAAAAGTATTGAATTGCATTCAATAAACCTCAATTCTTCTGTGAAATAATAGAATGATTATACGCTTATTTAATTTAGATTTCAAAAATAAACAGAAGCGGTCCTTTTAATTACCGTTATTCATATCATTGACCTAATTGTTTACCACTGAATTTATATTTAATGGTACGTAGATGTTTTATTAAACAATACTTGTATTGTATGTAAAGCAACAGGTAAATCAGGTTTATGATTTTCCTTTTTAGAAATTACACAAATTGTACGTTTTATATCAGTATGGCTAAGAGGTATTTTAATCCACTCATGTGAATGACTATCTAACGAAACATTTTGAGGTGTAATCAAAACACCTCTTTCCTTTTTTAAAAGATATTGAGCCAATTGTTTATCTGATATCGTACGTATGTCGGTAGGCAATTTTTCTTTAATTGAGTTTGGTAACACTGTTAGACAAAAGACATTTTGCAAATGCAGTTGAGATAAATGGGGTTGCAGTGTTAAGGCGATAGGGTCTCTCTTGTTCGTATATAAATGATAATGTTCCTCGAATAAGGTTGTCATATTTAATTCAGGGTGTTGTTTAATTTCATCAGTCAGTTCAATGATACCTATATCTATTTCTCCTTTAATTACATCATCTAATATTTCATTGTCTTGACTCAAATTAGGGACAACTTGACTCTCTGATTGTTCTTCAAAAATTTGAATGAGGCGGCCTAATTTATGAGAGGCTTCACTATCACTATAGGATAAAAAGATATTCTGATTACTTAATGTCTGTTGATGTTGAAATAATTGTACCGTTTGGTCTAATTGATCCAATATTTTAGTGGCTTCAGTTAATAGTTGTTTGCCTTCAGATGTTAATAAGATATTCCGACCTTGCCTTTTAAACAAGGTCACATTTAATTCCTTTTCTAATTGAGTCATTTGACGACTTATGGCGGATTGGGCGATATTTAATTCTAATGCAGCTTCAGAAATATGCTCTCGTTTTGCTACTTCTACAAAATATTTAAGTTGTTTAATCTCCATCATTTCAATCCTCACTTTTAGCTTACTCTATGTCTATCTAACATTACTTTTAACACTTATTATAACAGTTTATTCGTCAATTGTTCTAATTTTTAGATAAATATCATCTAATTTATATATTGAACAGATGAAACAATTACATTATATTAATGATTACTATATATTAATTGTCAGAAAATTCTAAAAGGGAGTGTGCATCATGTATAATGAGAAGCTAAAAAAGGGATTATACGATTATCGTGAGGAACATGATGCTTGTGGTATTGGTTTTTACGCTAATATGGATAACATTAGATCGCACGACGTCATTGAAAAATCATTAGAAATGTTATGTAGATTAGATCATAGAGGTGGTATCGGTGCTGATGGAATGACTGGTGATGGTGCAGGTATCATGACTGAAATTCCCTTTAAATTCTTTGAACAATTGCATGATTTACCACTACCTAATGAAGGTGAATATGCAGTAGGACTATTTTTCTCTAAAGAACGTGTGATTGGAAGTAAACATGAAGCGGTGTTGAATCAATATTTTGAAAGTGAAGGCCTTGGTGTCATAGGTTATCGTGATGTACCTGTCAATAAAGAAGCAGTAGCACAACATGTAGCTAATACTATGCCCTTTATTCAACAAGTGTTTATCGATATTCGTCAAGCTGAAAATATAAATAAACAACTTTATTTAGCTAGAAAACAAATAGAGTATTACGCTGAACGAAAAGGGATAGAATTATATTTTACAAGTTTATCTCACAAAACGATTGTCTATAAAGGATGGCTACGGTCTGATCAAATTAAAGGGTTATATTTAGATTTAACACACGAAGCCTATCAATCGAAACTTGGTCTAGTACATTCAAGATTTAGTACTAATACATTTCCAAGTTGGAAACGTGCACATCCTAATCGCCTACTTATGCATAATGGCGAGATTAATACAATTAAAGGTAATGTTAATTGGATGCGTGCACGTCAAAATAAATTAGTTCATACACTTTTTGGTGAAGATCAACATAAAATACATCGTATTGTCGATGAAGATGGTAGTGATTCATCTATCGTTGATAATGCGTTAGAGTTTTTATCTTTGGCAATGGAACCGGAGAAAGCTGCAATGCTATTAATACCAGAGCCATGGCTTTATAACAAATCGAATAATAAAGATGTACGTTCGTTTTATGAATTCTATAGTTACTTAATGGAACCTTGGGATGGGCCTACAATGATTTCATTTTGTAACGGGGATAAGATTGGTGCATTAACAGACCGTAATGGTTTACGTCCAGGTAGATATACTATTACGAAAGATAATTTTATCGTCTTCTCTTCTGAAGTTGGCGTAATAGATGTTGATGAATCAGAGGTTGCGTTTAAAGGGCAATTAAATCCTGGAAAATTATTATTAGTCGATTTTAATAAAAATAAAGTCGTTGAAAATAATGAATTGAAATATGAAATTGCTAGTGAACATCCATATGCAGAGTGGCTAAAAACAGAAAAATATGAAGCTAATATTGATAATGTGACATACTGCCCAAATGAATATGATGCTAAGACTCTATTTAAACTACAACGTCAATTTGCGTATACAAAAGAAGAAATGAATAAGTATATTGTTGACTTAGTATTGCAGAAGAAGGATCCTATTGGTGCTATGGGCTACGACGCGCCTATTGCAGTTTTAAATGATAGACCTGAAAGCTTATTTAATTATTTTAAGCAGTTATTTGCACAAGTTACTAATCCACCTATTGATGCTTACAGAGAAAAAATTGTCACAAGTGAAATGTCTTATTTAGGTGGCGAAGGTAATCTTTTGAAACCTGATAAAACAGTACTTCATCGTGTTCAACTTAAAAAACCTGTATTAACAGAAGCCCAATTAGAAGCTATTGATACAGAGATCTTTAAAACGACTTATGTTTCAACTATATATCATGATGATTTAGAAGCTAGCTTGAATCGTTTATCTGATAAAGTAATACAGCATGTCAAAAATGGTTCTGAAATTATTGTATTAGACGATAGCTTATTAGCGTCTGAATCAGGATTTGCCATGCCAATGCTATTGGCAATGAGTCATGTTCATCAATGTTTGATACGCGAAGGTTTGCGTATGGAAACAAGTTTAGTAGCAAAATCTGGCGAAACACGTGAAGTACATCACGTAGCATGTTTATTAGGTTATGGGGCAAATGCTATCGTGCCATATTTAGCTCAACGAACGGTTGAACAACTCACAAATAATGGCAAACTACATGGCACAGTAACATCTAATGTCGAAACATATACAAACGTGTTATCAGAAGGTGTTATTAAAGTAATGGCTAAAATGGGAATTTCAACAGTTCAAAGTTATCAAGGTGCACAAATATTTGAAGCTGTTGGGATATCACAAACTGTTATTGATCAGTATTTTTCAGGAACGCAATCTAAAATTTCTGGTATTAGCATTCAACAAATTGATGAGGAAAATAAAGCGAAACAAGGATCCCATTCAGATTATTTAGCGTCTGGTAGTACTTTCCAATGGAGACAACAAGGACAACATCATGCTTATAATCCTAAGACTATTTTCTTATTACAACATGCTTGTCGCGATAAGGACTATGAATTATTCAAACAATATTCCGATACGGTTAACCAACAGCGACAAGATTTTATTCGTCATTTATTAGAATTTAAGACTTGTAAACCTATTGATATATCAAAAGTTGAGCCTGCTTCTGAAATCGTTAAACGTTTTAACACAGGTGCAATGAGTTATGGATCTATATCAGCTGAAGCACATGAAACATTGGCGCAAGCAATGAACAGTCTAGGAGGTAAAAGTAATAGCGGTGAAGGAGGAGAAGATCCTTTGCGCTATCAACCTCAGAAAGATGGTAGTAATAAAATTAGTGCAATTAAACAAGTAGCCTCTGGAAGATTTGGTGTAACGAGTGACTATTTACAACATGCAAAAGAAATACAGATTAAAGTAGCGCAAGGTGCTAAACCTGGTGAGGGTGGTCAATTGCCGGGTTCTAAAGTATATCCGTGGATTGCCGAAACAAGAGGATCTACACCAGGTATCGGTCTCATTTCACCACCACCGCATCATGATATATATTCTATCGAAGACTTAGCACAATTGATTCATGATTTGAAAAATGCGAATAAAGAAGCAGATATTGCTGTTAAATTAGTGTCAAAAACAGGTGTGGGAACCATTGCATCAGGGGTAGCAAAAGCGTTTGCAGATAAAATCGTCATCAGTGGCTATGACGGTGGAACAGGTGCATCACCTAAAACTAGTATTCAACATGCGGGTGTGCCTTGGGAAATAGGTTTGGCAGAAACACATCAAACGTTGAAATTAAATGATTTACGAAGTCGAGTAAAGTTAGAAACAGATGGTAAATTGCTCACTGGTAAAGATGTAGCGTACGCATGTGCGCTTGGAGCGGAAGAGTTTGGATTTGCAACAGCACCATTAGTGGTGTTGGGATGTGTCATGATGCGAGTTTGTCATAATGATACATGTCCAGTAGGTGTTGCAACTCAAAACAAAGATTTACGTGCTTTATTTAAAGGAAAAGCACAACATGTTGTACATTTTATGTATTTTATTGCAGAAGAATTACGTGAAATACTTGCCTCATTAGGATTGCGAACAGTTGAAGAATTAGTAGGACGAACAGACTTATTACAACGTTCCTCTCATATTAAGCCAGGAACAAAAGCAGCCTCTGTTGACATCGAACGATTAATCAACAAAGCGGATGGTCCTAATACTAAAGAAATAGAACAAAATCATCATTTAGATGAAGGTTTTGATTTGAATTATCTATATCCTGATGCCAAGCAAAGTATAGAGGCAGGTCATGTATTTTCAGGAAGTTATACCATTAAGAACGTTCAACGTGATGTTGGTGTGATTACTGGTAGTGCGATTGCTAAACGATATGGGGAAAAAGGTTTACCAGAAGATACCATTTATGTTCATACCGATGGACATGCTGGTCAAAGTTTGGCTGCTTTTGCGCCAAAAGGATTAACGATACATCATAATGGTGATGCGAATGACTATGTAGGTAAAGGTTTGTCAGGTGGTACAGTCATTGTGCAGTCGCCTAATACAACACGTGAAAATGAAATCATAGCAGGAAACGTATGCTTCTATGGTGCATCAAAAGGTAAAGCTTTTATTAATGGTAAAGCTGGAGAACGTTTCTGTATTAGAAATAGTGGTGCAGATGTGGTAGTTGAAGGTATTGGTGATCATGGATTTGAATATATGACCGGTGGTCATGTTTTAATACTTGGCGACGTAGGAAAGAACTTCGGTCAAGGCATGAGTGGTGGCGTAAGTTATGTATTCCCAAGTGATATCAATCAATTTAAGACACAGCATGCACTTAATACTTTGGAATTTAGTGAAGTTATGTATGACGAAGAAAAGCAATTTATTAAAAAGATGCTTGAAAGTCATGTGAAATATACACATAGCTCAAAAGCACAAAATATATTGCAACATTTTGATGAAATTGAAAATCTAGTTGTCAAAGTGATACCAAAAGATTATAAATTAATGATGCAAAAAATTGATATTCAATTACGTCAACACAATAAAAAAGACGACGCTATGTTAGCGGCATTTTATGATAATAGTTCAAGTGTTGATGAGACATTAAAACCAGCAGTGGTTTATTAAGAAAGAGGGATTATCATGGGCGAATTTAAAGGGTTTATGAAATATGAAAAGCAAGCATTATCAGAATTGTCTTTGATTGATCGTCTTTCAAATCATCACGCATTTCAACAACGTTTTACTAAGGAAGATGCATCTACTCAAGGGGCGAGATGTATGGACTGTGGTACACCTTTTTGTCAAAGTGGATTATCCTATGGTTTTGAAACGATAGGATGCCCCATAGGTAACTATATTCCGGAATGGAACGATTTAGTTTATCGAGGCGATTTTAAAGCAGCCTACGAGAGACTGAGTGAAACAAACAATTTTCCGGAATTTACGGGACGTGTATGTCCAGCACCATGTGAACAATCATGTGTAATGAAAATTAATCGAAATTCTGTAGCTATTAAAGGTATTGAGCGTACAATTATTGATGAAGCATATGAAAATGGATGGGTTAAGCCAAAATATCCTGAAGCGGATAAAGGGAAAAGCGTTGCCATCGTAGGAAGTGGTCCAGCTGGGTTGACAGCAGCTGATGAACTTAATCATAGAGGCTATAAAGTCACAGTATATGAACGAGCTAAAGAACCTGGTGGATTATTGATGTATGGTATTCCTAACATGAAATTAGATAAAGATGTGGTAAGACGTCGTATTAAATTAATGAAAGAAGCTGGTGTTCAGTTTAAAACTGGCATTGAAATTGGCGTCGATATCAGTCGTGAAGACTTAGAAGCAACATATGATGCTATTATTTTATGTACCGGTTCACAAAATGCTAGAGACTTACCATTAGAGGGACGTATGGGTTATGGCATTCATTTTGCAATGGATTATTTAACAGAGCAAACACGGTTTCTAACTGGTGAAATTGACGAAGTAACAATCACAGCTAAAGATAAGAATGTCATTATTATTGGTGCAGGTGATACTGGTGCAGATTGCGTAGCAACAGCATTGCGTGAAAATTGTAAATCCATTGTGCAGTTCAATAAATTTACGAAACTTCCTGAAGAAATCACTTTTGAAACCAATACGTCATGGCCACTTGCCTTACCAGTATTCAAAATGGACTATGCACATAAAGAATGTGAAGTGAAATTTGGCAAAGAGCCACGTGCATACGGTGTTCAAACAATGAGATATGATGTGGACGATTCTGGAAAAGTGAGGGGCCTGTATACACAAATATTAAGAGAGACTGAAGACGGTACGGTGATGGAAGATGGACCAGAGCGATTTTGGCCAGCGGATTTAGTTATACTTTCCATTGGCTTTGTAGGAACTGAAATCACCATTCCACAATCATTTGGTATTAAAACCGAACGAAATAAAATTGTGGCAAATGACAAAGACTTTAGAACGAGTCATTCGAAGATTTTTGCTGCTGGAGATGCACGCAGAGGACCTAGTCTTGTTGTATGGGCTATTAAAGAAGGAAGAGCCGTAGCTGACGCAGTTGAAACGTATTTAAACCAAGAAATTCTAGTGTAAAAAAAGAATTGACTTTTAATGAACACTATTATATGATAATTATTGTGTTCAATGGAGGAATACCCAAGTCCGGCTGAAGGGATCGGTCTTGAAAACCGACAGGGCCTTAACGGGCCGCGGGGGTTCGAATCCCTCTTCCTCCGCCATTAGAATTTTAAATCCAAGACTAATAGATATAAAAGGCAAGTATTCATTGTATAATGAGTATTTGCCTTTTTTATTTGCTTTTGAAAATCCCTTTCTTTATATAACTACCTTAAGACGGAGTTGAATACTGTAATATTGATAGTTCTATAAGCTTAATGAAGTGATAGTTCCAAACTGAAAAGTGACTCATTTGTGTCTTTTAACTGAAATATTATATCAATTTACTTGAAAGCCTTTACATAACTTGTCTAGACAAGTTATACTCTGAGTAAGAAAACAAAGGAGTGATGGCTATGGCTGTAAAAAAACAAGATGTAAAAGCCATTGTAGATGCAATTGGAGGAAAAGAGAACCTTGATACGGCAACACACTGTGTAACAAGACTACGGTTAGTATTAAAAGATGATAATAAAGTAGACAAAGATGCGCTAAGCGATAATCCATTAGTAAAAGGACAATTTAAAGCAGATCATCAGTATCAAATTGTTATTGGTCCGGGAACGGTAGATGAAGTTTATAAACAATTTGTAGCAGAGACAGGAGCAGAAGAAGCTTCTAAAGACGACGCTAAACAAGCTGCAGCTAAAAAAGGTAATCCAATTCAAAGATTGATTAAATTATTGGGGGATATATTTATACCAATCTTACCAGCAATTGTAACAGCTGGGTTATTAATGGGGATTAATAACATTTTAACCATGGAAGGTCTATTTGGACCTAAAAAATTAATAGAAATGTACCCACAAATTGCGGATATTTCAAATATTATTAATGTCATCGCAAGTACCGCTTTCATTTTCTTACCTGCATTAATTGGTTGGAGTAGTATGCGTGTATTTGGAGGAAGTCCAATTTTAGGATTGGTTTTAGGGCTTATCTTGATGCATCCGCAACTTGTCTCACAATATGATATAGGTAAAGGCCATATACCAACTTGGAATATATTCGGCTTAGAAATTAAGCAACTTAATTATCAAGGACAAGTTTTACCAGTCCTATTAGCAACATATGTATTAGCGCAATTAGAGAAAGCACTAAACAAAGTTGTACATGATTCTATTAAGATGCTCGTCGTTGGTCCAGTAGCATTATTGATTACTGGTTTCCTAGCGTTTATAGTTATAGGACCTATTGCTTTAATATTAGGTACAGGCATTACAAATGGTGTGACTTATGTATTTGAACATGCAGGATGGTTAGGTGGGGCGTTATATGGCTTATTATATGCACCACTGGTAATTACAGGTTTACATCATATGTTCTTAGCTGTTGATTTCCAATTAATGGGTAGTAGTTTAGGCGGCACATATTTATGGCCAATTCTAGCGATTTCAAATATTTGTCAAGGTTCAGCGGCATTTGGTGCATGGATTGTCTATAAACGTAAGAAAATGGTTAAAGAAGAAGGCCTAGCATTTACTTCAGGTATTTCAGGTGTGTTAGGTGTAACTGAACCAGCTTTATTCGGTGTGAACTTGCCATTGAAATATCCATTTGTTGCAGCTATTCTGACTTCAAGTGTACTAGGTGCTTTCATCGGTGCTCACAAAGTATTAGGTAGTGTTGGTGTAGGTGGTTGGCCTGCATTTATCTCAATCAAAAGTGAATTTTGGTGGATTTATCTTCCAGCTACATTAATAGCGACAGTTGTCCCAGCTGTATTAACAATAGTATTTTCAAGATTTAGTAATCAAAAAGCTAAAAAGATGGTCGACACATCTAATTCATAAAAAAAGTAAAGCGTTCAAGTTGATAAACCTCTGAGCGCTTTTTATTTTCATACAATACATAAAGGTGGTTTAACAATGAGTGAACAAGACTGGAGAAAATCAGTTGTTTATCAAATATATCCCAAATCATTTAATGATACGACGGGTAATGGTGAGGGCGATTTAAGAGGTATTATTGAGAAATTAGATTATTTGCAATTTTTAGGTGTAGATTATATATGGTTAACGCCTATTTATGAATCACCTATGAACGATAATGGTTATGACATTAGTGATTATCTAACTATTAATGAACGATTTGGTACTTTAGAAGATTTTAAAATTTTAGTGAAAGAAGCACACCAACGAGATATTAAAGTAATGATGGATATTGTGATTAACCATACATCAACAGAACATCAATGGTTTAAGGAAGCCATTCAATCTAAAGATAGTCCTTACCGAGATTATTATTTCTTTAGACATTCTGAAGATGGGCCACCCACAAATTGGGAATCCAAATTCGGAGGAAATGCATGGCAATATGATGAAAAAAGTGATGAATATTATTTGCACTTATTTGATGTTACTCAAGCAGATTTGAATTGGGATAATCCAGACGTTAGACAAGCCTTATATCAGATTGTCAATTATTGGATTGATTTCGGTGTGGACGGTTTCCGTTTTGATGTAATTAATCTTATTTCCAAAGGTGAATTTAGGGATTCTGATAAAATCGGAAAAGAGTTTTATACGGATGGACCAAAAGTGCATGAGTATCTACATGAATTGAACCAACATACGTTTGGTGATAAGCATATGATGACTGTCGGTGAAATGTCATCTACTACCATTGATCACTGTATTAAATATTCTAATCCAGAAAGAAACGAATTGAGCAGCGTATTTAATTTCCATCACTTAAAGGTAGATTATCCTAACGGTGAAAAATGGGCTAAAGGTAGTATGGATTTCCAACAGCTAAAAAAAATATTGATGGATTGGCAATTAGGTATATATGAAGGTGGTGGCTGGAATGCGATATTCTGGTGTAATCACGATCAACCACGTGTAGTTTCACGATTCGGGGATGATAGTACTGAATCTTTACGTCAAGCAAGTTCTAAAACATTAGCCATTGCGCTACACATGTTACAAGGAACGCCATATATCTATCAAGGGGAAGAAATTGGTATGACTAACCCTCATTTCAATTCAATAGACGCATATAGAGATGTAGAATCATTAAATGCTTATGATTATTTGAAAAATCAAGGATATAAAGAACAAGAAATTTTAGAAATATTAGATCAAAAATCACGTGATAATTCCCGTACACCAATGCAATGGAATGCATCGAATCATGCAGGTTTTACAACTGGTGAACCTTGGATTAATATTCCTCAAAACTATCAACATATTAATGTGGAAGAAGCAATGAAAGATTCTGAGTCTATTTTACACACATATAAAACATTGATTTCGTTAAGACATCATCACGATATAATAACTTATGGTAATATTGAACCAATGTATATGGAACACGAACAATTATTTGTATATCGTCGTCATTATCACAACCAAACTTGGCTGATTATAGCTAATTTTTCTAAAGAACCTGTAATGCTACCTGAAGATTTAAATGTCTCAGGTGATGTGATTATTCAAAATGGTACGTTAGAACAACGTCAAATATCAGGGTTTGGTGCAATGGTGGTTGAAACGGCGAAGTAATTTTAAGTAAAAAGAGGATATCAACATGGCTCAAAAGAAATTCATTTCCATTTATGAACAGTTAAAAAATCAAATTTTATCAGAACAATACCAATATGGTGATCAAATACCGTCAGAGAATGAATTGGTATCTACTTATGGAACATCTAGAGAAACGGTTCGTAAAGCACTTGAGTTGTTAGCGAATGATGGCATGATTCAAAAGATTAGAGGAAAAGGGTCTGTTGTTATATACCAAGGTATCACTGAATTTCCGTTTTCAGAGTTGATTAGTTTCAAAGAGGTACAAAATCAATTAGGTTTGAAACACCAAACCGAACTTATTGTTAATGAAGAAGTTAGAGCGGGCGATTATGAAAGAGTGAGGTTAGCATTAGGATTAAAAGCTGAAGAAAGATTGATTCATGTTATTCGTACGCGTTCTATTAAAGGCAAGGTGAAAATCTTAGATGAAGATTTTTTCTTGAAATCTGTGGTTAAATCTATTACTGCTAGCGTTGCCAAGAAGTCTATATATGACTATTTAGAAAATGATTTAGCATTAGATATTAGTTATTCAAGTAAATCTATTACCTTTGAACCATTTTCAAAATTAGACTATGAGATGTTTGGTGATATAAACCCTCCTTATACAGCGACAGTGCGAAGTACAGTATATTTAAAGGATACGACACAGTTTCAGTATAATATATCTAAACATCTTGCGACTGAATTTAAATTTAAGGAGTTTTCAAGACGTCGCGAAAATTTATTACAATAAAGTTGAAGTGGAACGAATTTATGATAGATATTTATAGTTGTAAGATTTTAAGCTTGCAAACATAATAGGAATTATAGTATTATAAATCTTACCGTGCTAGGTGGGGAGGTAGCGGTTCCCTGTACTCGAAATCCGCTTTATGCGAGACTTAATTCCTTTGTTGAGGGCGTATTTTTGTGAAGTCTGCCCGAAGCACGTAGTGTTTGAAGATTTCGGTCCTATGCAATATGAACCCATGAATCATGTCAGGTCCTGACGGAAGCAGCATTAAGTGGACTCTCATATGTGCCGTAGGGTAGCCGAGATTTAGCTAACGACTTCGGTAACGTTTGTGATATACGTTCGATACAAAGGTGCACGGTTTTTAAATTGATAAATAATATCGAATATAGATTTGAGCGACTTATGAGATGAGTCGCTCTCTTTTTTATATAAATAGATAAATGTGACATAATTTGATAAAGTTATAACGAAAAAACAAACGAAATAGCTAATGACGTATATGGTGGTGTAAAGATGCAAATCTATTTGAGTACCTTAACAGAAGTGGACTATGAAGAATCATTAAATAGTATTGAAGCAAATTATGATGAACAACCGGAAGCAAGTTGGCAGGAAAAAGCGCTTGTTAAAACACTTAGAAAGTCAGATGACTATAATTATGAGCTAGAGGTTATAGCGAAGAACGAGCAAAATGAAGTGATTGGACATATCATGCTTGTCGAAGTCAGTGTCATTTCAGAAGAGAAAACATATACCGCTTTGACAGTTGCTTCATTATCAGTAAAAAAGGAATTAAGAAATCAAGGATTAGGTAAAGCACTAGTTCAAGCTGTTGAAGAACGTGCGAAATCAGAAGGGTATACTACAATTGTAGTTGATCGAGAAACATCGTACTTTACTCAATTAGGATATCAATTAGCAAATGAATATGATTTATATTCTGAAGATGAAGATGTCACACAGCCTTTATTAGTGAAGTTTCTATGGGATAATTTAACAGACCAACCAATTGGACAAGTAAAATATCCAAGTATTATGCGTTAAAGAATTTTTATTGATGAACATGCTAGCACAAATGATATAATAGAGAGTAATTGCAAACGGAGGTGCTAAGGTGAATTATCAAGCGTTATATCGTATGTATCGTCCTCAAAGTTTTGATGATGTCGTTGGACAAGAACATGTAACTAAAACTTTGCGAAATGCGATATCTAAAGGGAAACAATCCCATGCCTATATATTTAGTGGCCCTAGAGGAACAGGAAAAACAAGTATTGCTAAGGTGTTTGCTAAAGCTATTAATTGTACAAATAGTACAGATGGAGAACCATGTAACGAGTGTGCGATTTGTAAAGGTATCACTCAAGGTACTAATTCTGATGTGATTGAAATAGATGCTGCGAGTAACAATGGTGTTGACGAGATCAGAAATATTAGAGATAAAGTTAAATACGCACCAAGTGAATCTGAATACAAGGTTTATATTATTGATGAAGTGCACATGTTAACGACAGGTGCTTTTAACGCGTTATTAAAAACATTAGAAGAACCACCTGCACACGCAATTTTTATATTAGCTACGACTGAACCGCACAAAATTCCACCAACTATTATTTCAAGAGCGCAAAGATTTGATTTTAAAGCTATCAGTTTAGAACAAATTGTCGAACGTTTGAAATACGTAGCTGATTCACAGTCATTACCTTACGATGATGAGGCACTAGAATTTATTGCTAAGGCCTCAGAAGGTGGTATGCGAGATGCGCTAAGTATTATGGACCAAGCTATTGCTTTTGGAGATGAACATTTAACATTGCAAGATGCGTTAAATGTTACGGGTAGCGTAGATGAAGCATCTTTAAATGAATTATTTAAAGATGTAGTTAAAGGTGATGTCAAGGCATCATTTACGAGATATCATCAATTTGTTACTGAAGGGAAAGAAGTCAATCGTTTAATAAATGATATGATTTATTTCGTCAGAGATACAATTATGAATAAAACGTCTAATCAAGACGTTGAATATGACGCACTTCTTCATTTTGACTTGGACACCTTATATCGCATGATCGATATTATCAATGATACTTTAGTATCTATACGTTTTAGTGTGAATCAAAGTGTTCATTTCGAAGTGTTGTTGGTAAAATTAGCTGAAATGATTAAAGCTAAACCAGAAACAGTGCAAAATGTTGCTACGACCCAAGTTGCTACAGAACCTAACAATGATGTTTTATTACAACGTATGGAACAATTAGAGCAGGAATTGAAAGTATTAAAATCTCAAGGTATAGCTACATCAGGACAAACGCAATCACCGAAAAAACCAATTAGAAGTCAACAACGCTCAAAAAATGCATTTTCTATGCAACAAATTGCTAAAGTGCTAGATAAAGCCAATAAAGATGATATCAAACTACTCAAAGATCATTGGCAAGAGGTCATTGATCATGCTAAAAACAATGATAAAAAGTCTTTAGTAAGTTTACTTCAAAATTCAGAACCAGTAGCGGCAAGCGAAGATCATGTGTTAGTGAAATTTGAAGAAGAGATACACTGCGAAATCGTTAATAAAGACGATGAAAAGCGTAATAATATAGAAAGTGTAGTTTGCAATATCGTTAATAAAACAGTCAAAGTAGTAGGTGTTCCTTCAGATCAATGGTTACGTGTAAGAGCAGAATATCTTCAAAACAGAAAGCATGATCAACATAATGAAGCGGAAAAAATAGAAACTGAGCCAGAACAAGAAGATGTGGCACAAAAGGCAAAAGATTTATTCGGAGAAGAAACAGTACATATGATAGATGATTAGCTACACATGACAAGGCTAATATTCGTATGTATAATATAAACAAAGTTAGTATTTAAAGAATTCTAGGAATTACAAGGAGGAAATAGATTATGCGCGGTGGCGGAAATATGCAACAAATGATGAAACAAATGCAAAAAATGCAAAAGAAAATGGAACAAGAACAGGAAAAATTAAAAGAAGAACGTGTAGAAGGTACAGCTGGTGGCGGTATGGTTACTGTAACTGTTACTGGACATAAAGAAGTCATAGATGTACAAATCAAAGAAGATGCAGTAGATCCAGATGACGTTGAAATGTTACAAGACTTAGTATTAGCAGCTACTAATGAAGCGATGAACAAAGCTGACAAGTTAACACAAGAACGCTTAGGTAAACATACTCAAGGCTTAAATATCCCTGGAATGTGATAACATGCATTATCCAGAACCTATATCCAAACTTATAGATAGTTTTATGAAATTGCCAGGCATTGGTCCTAAGACCGCTCAACGTCTGGCATTTCACACATTAGATATGAAAGAAGATGACGTCGTTCAATTTGCGAAAGCACTCGTAGATGTAAAGCGTGAACTTACCTATTGTAGTGTGTGCGGACATATAACTGAAAAAGACCCTTGTTATATTTGCGAAGATAAACAAAGAGATCGCTCGGTCATTTGCGTCGTTGAAGATGATAAAGATGTTATTGCAATGGAAAAAATGAGAGAGTTTAAAGGTTTATACCATGTTCTACATGGCTCGATATCACCTATGGATGGTATAGGCCCTGAGGACATTAATATACCAGCATTGGTTGAACGCTTGAAAAATGATGAAGTTAAAGAGTTAATACTCGCAATGAACCCAAATCTTGAAGGTGAATCAACAGCAATGTATATTTCTCGTCTCGTCAAACCAATAGGCATTAAAGTCACTCGTTTAGCACAAGGATTATCTGTTGGTGGAGATTTAGAATATGCAGATGAAGTAACGTTATCCAAAGCGATTGCAGGTAGAACCGAAATGTAGCAATTAGCACTGATACATAATGTGTCAGTGTTTTTTAATTTTCTTTAATAAATCATTAAAAAGTTAAAGTTTGGTTATAGGCGGGGTGAAGAAGTATATTGCGATGAGAACCAAAGAGTTTTTATTTCAAAACCGAACTTTTATAACAGTCTTTATCACATTATACGAAATTAGTGATACCAAGAGATTTAGGTAGTTAAGAAAGTGTAAATTTTACTGTTGTTAAAAGTTTTGAATGTCTGTATAGTATATATTTGTTGAGCGAAACAAAGCGAAAACAACACAAATCACTTCAAAAATTATTTATAAAAAGTTATTGACTTTCGAGTTGATAAGGCGTATAATTAATTCTTGTCGGTAAAAGAAATGAACATTGAAAACTGAATGACAATATGTCAACGTTAATTCCAATAATGTAACGAAAGTTACAACAATTAATTT
>NZ_CEEDKW010000002.1:367291-585301 GCF_979255425.1 Staphylococcus sp. AC872 | reverse complement strand
ATTGAAGAAGATAGTGACGATTTAGATGGATTAAATTATCTTGCTGGTAAAACAATTGATGAAGTTAATACAAAAGCGTTTGAAGGTACATTATTAGCACATACTGATGGTGGCGTACCTAATATCGTTGTTAACATTCCACAATTAGATGAAGAAACATTTGGCTATGTCGTGTACTTCTTCGAACTTGCATGTGCTATGAGTGGTTATCAATTAGGCGTAAATCCATTCAATCAACCTGGTGTAGAAGCGTATAAACAAAATATGTTTGCTTTACTTGGTAAACCAGGATTTGAAGATATGAAAAAAGATCTTGAAGCAAGATTATAAGTCATCAATTACAAAGAAAAATAATCATTTTAAATGATTTAAATATAATTGAAATAATACCGATGGAACATAATGTGTTTCATCGGTATTTATATTGATATAGAGAATCATCTACGCCTAAAGATGTATTTATTGAATTTAAAAAGATAGTTGTTTCAAAAAGCTATAATTACAACTATAATAAATATAGTAATGTTTACCGAAGAAAGGATTTGGGATTTTGTCGTTTGAACAGTTAGAAGAATGGTTTGATTTATTTCGGCAATTTGGATATATTCCAGGCTTTGTGCTCATTTATTTTCGTGCAATTATTCCAATATTACCGCTAACGTTATATGTCATATTAATTATGCATACATATGGTGCTATAGTAGGTATTATCATATGTTGGCTAGGTATCGTTTCCGGTACTTTTACTATGTTTTTAATTTTTAAACGATTAGTCAACACAAAAAAGATGAAGCAATTTAAAACTAAACGATCTGTACAACGATTAATTAGTTTTATTGATAGACAAGGTTTAATACCATTATTTATATTATTATGCTTTCCATTTACACCAAATACATTGATTAATGTAGTGGCAAGCCTTTCACATATTAAAACAAAGTATTATTTTATTGTATTAACTTTATCTAAATTGATTTCTATCACTGTATTAGGGATAATGGGACGAGAAGTAACGACTATTTTCACTAATCCGATAAGAGCAATTGTGACTATACTTTTTTTCATCATACTTTGGTTTATTAGTAAAAGGGTAGAAAAGCATTTTATGGGCTCTACTAAGGAGTGAAAAAGTGAAAACTGTTATTAAATATTTGATTTCCTTAATATTTGCGATTATTATTGTACTGTTCATTCAAACATTCGTTATTAGAGGAGCCGTCGTTTCCGAAGACAATATGTCACCTACAATAATTAAAGGTGATAGATTAATTGTTAATAAAATTAAAGTTACATTTAATTTATTAGATACTGGTGATATTATCATGTATAAAAATGATGGGCATACTCATTTTGGTAGGATTATAGGTAAACCAGGTCAATCTATTGAAATAAGGAATAATAAAATTTATCGTGACGATAGAGAAATTAAAGATAAATTTGCGGAAAATAGACAATTAAACAACTTTTCATTAAGAGATATGAAATATTCTGATGGCGATATCATTTCACTTAAACATTATTTTGTGTTAAATGATAATGATCATAATCAATCAGACTCAAGACGCTATGGTTTAATTGATAAACAGAATATTATTGGAGATATAAGTATTAAATATTATCCGTTTGAAGCATTTACGACAGATTTTAAATGAATATAAGAGGTGTCTAATTTGAAAAAAGAAATTATGGAGTGGGTTATTGCCATAGCGGTGGCTTTAGCATTAGTATTTTTAATAGGAAAATTTGTTGGTCAACCGTGTACAATTAAAGGTGATTCAATGGATCCAACATTAAAAGATGGTGAACGCGTAGTTGTTAATATTATGGGCTATAAAATAGGTGATGTGAAAAAAGGTAACGTCATCGTTTTCCATGCTAACAAGAAAGATGATTACGTAAAACGTGTGATTGGTGTACCTGGTGATAAAGTACAATATAAAAAAGACCAATTATACATTAACGGTAAGAAACAAGATGAACCTTATTTAAATTATAATGAGAAACGTAAGCAAATTGAATATATTACTGGTACTTTCCAAGTGAAAGACTTAGCTAATGCAAATCCTAAATCTAACGTGATACCTAAAGGTAAGTACTTAGTATTAGGTGACAATCGTGAAGTAAGTAAAGACAGTCGTTCATTCGGCTTAATCGATAAGGATCAAATTGTTGGTAAAGTATCATTTAGATTCTGGCCATTAAATGAATTTAAATTTAACTTTAATCCAGATAATACTAAAAATTAATACGATTTAAAGTGGTAGATGTTGTAATGATGTCTACCGCTTTTTTCATTTTACGCTACTTTGCCAGGGGAGTGGGGCCCCAAACATAGAGAATTTCAAAAAGAAATTCTACAAGCAATGCAAGTTGGGGTTACGACGAAATCTCAATATTAATTTAAATTAAAGGTTCACCCTAGCTAAAGCTAGTGCGCAAGAAACACTAACATTTTATAAAAATGTAGTGTTTCTATGTGTTAAAATGTTGTCAAAGGAGTGAGGGTTATAATGGAATTAAATGCATATATTGGGAGAGCTGGTACTGGTAAATCCACAGCAATGGTTGATGAAATTAAAGATAAAATGAAACGTGACCCACTTGGGGATCCAATTATTTTAATCGCTCCAACACAAAGTACATTTCAATTTGAACAAGCATTTGTTAATGACAATTCACTGAATGGTAGTTTAAGAACAGAAGTACTTCATTTTGAAAGATTAAGTCATAGAGTATTCCAAGAAGTTGGGGGCTTCAAGGAACAACGTTTATCTAAGGCTGCGACAGAAATGATGATTTATCATCTAGTACAACAATTTCAAGATGATATGAAATTATATCGTTCGCAAGCTAAATATTTTGGATTTAGTGAAAAGTTAGCAGAACAAATTCAAGATTTTAAAAAGTATTCTGTTTTGCCAGAGCAAATTGATGAATTTTTAAATACGCATCATGTTCAAACGAGAACAAAGCATAAATTAGAAGATATATCTTTAATATATAAGCAATTTGAATCGAGAATGCATGGACAATTTATTACAGTAGAGGATTCATTGCGTCAATTTATTACACAAATGGATCAATCTGAGTGGTTGAAACGATCAGAAATATACATAGATGGCTTCCACAACTTTTCAACTTTAGAATATGAAATGATACAAGCATTAGTAAAGAATGCTAAAAAAGTAACGGTATTACTCACTACTGACGGGAATAAAGATGCTTTTAGTTTATTTAGAAAGCCCTCAGAAGTACTCACGCATCTCGAAGATATAGCACAAGACTTGCATATCCAATTAAATAAAAACTTCTTTACAGATATTTATCGATTTGAAAATAATGACTTAAAATCATTAGAGTCACAATTCGATGCATTACAAATCATACCTCAAAAATCAGAAGGATTTATAGATATTTTTGAATCATCAAGTATGAGAGAAGAAATAAATGAAATAGCACGTCAAATACTTAAAGACACACGTGATAATCAATTACGTTTTCAAGATATTGCAATCCTTTATAGAGATGCATCTTATGCGGATTTATTTGAATCAATTTTACCGTTATATCAAATTCCATTTAACATCGATACAAAGCGTTCAATGACACATCATCCTATTATGGAAATGATTCGTTCATTAATCGAAGTCATCCAATCTAATTGGCATATCAATGCCATGATGCGTTTATTGAAAACCAATGTACTCACAGATCAATTTAAAAATAGTACCCATCTTATAGATTTATTGGAAAACTTTGCGATAGAACGCGGAATATATGGAAAAAGATGGTTAGATGATGAGTTATTTAACATAGAAAACTTTAGAAAAATGGGGCGCAAAGAACATCAACTGACTCAAGAAGAAAGAGACACATTTGAACAAGTAGTCAAATTAAAAACAGATGTCATCGATAAAATTTTACATTTTGAACAAGCCATGAATGAAGGAAAAACAGTACGAGATTTTGCGACGGCATTTTATGAGAGTATGGAATATTTTGAATTACCGAATCATTTGATGACTGAGAGAGATATGCTAGATAATGATGGTTATCATGAACAAGCTGAAGAAATTGATCAAATTTGGAACGGATTAATACAGATTTTAGATGACTTGGTGACAGTCTTTGAAAATGAAAATATGTCATTATCTCGTTTCTTAGAAGTGTTTGATATAGGATTAGAACAATTAGAATTTGTTATGATTCCACAAACACTAGATCAAGTAAGTATTGGTACCATGGATTTAGCAAAAGTAGATAATAAAAAGCATATCTATCTTGTAGGTATGAATGATGGTTCAATGCCACAACCCATTTCTTCTTCTAGTTTAATTAGTGACGATGAAAAGAAAATATTTGAAGAAAATGCTCAAATCGAATTAAGTCCTACGGCAGATAT
The DNA here is from genome assembly GCF_979255425.1 of Staphylococcus sp. AC872. NCBI lineage: Bacteria > Bacillati > Bacillota > Bacilli > Caryophanales > Staphylococcaceae > Staphylococcus > Staphylococcus sp. AC872. Next base: position 580,899 of record NZ_CEEDKW010000002.1, on the reverse strand, counting down.
TTTACAAATGGATGAAGCATTTGTATGTTATATCGCTATGACTAGAGCAACTTCTAAAGTGACATTTTCATATAGTTTAATGGGGGCATCAGGTGATGAAAAAGAAATGAGTCCATTTCTCGCTCAAATTAAAGATATTTATCAAGACTTGGATGCAGTTAATATCCATCAGATGCATCAAGCGTACCCAATGTCTTTAATTGAAAATGTGCATCAAACTAAAATTAATTTGTTTGAAGCGCTGAGAGCGTGGTTAGACGAAGAAATTGTAGCAGAGACATGGATAGATGCGTACCAAGTTATGCGAGATGACGAGCGTTTAAATAAAGACCTAGATTATTTAATGACTTCATTAACTTACGATAATGAAACTACACAACTTAATGAAACACTGGCGCAAGATTTATATGGTAAAACCATCAATGCAAGTGTATCGAGATTTGAAGGGTATCAACAGTGTCCATTTAAACACTACGCTTCACATGGCTTACGATTAAATGAACGCACAAAATATGAACTACAGAATTTTGATTTAGGTGATATCTTCCATTCTGTATTGAAATACATTTCGGATCGTATCAATGGCGATTTTAAACATTTAGATCAAAAGAAAATCAAGGCATTAACTACTGAAGCATTAGAAACTATTCTACCTAAAGTACAATTTAATTTACTAAATTCGTCTGCTTATTATCGATATTTATCACGAAGAATAGGTGCCATTGTAGAGACGACACTTAATGCACTAAAATATCAAGGCGATTATACAAAATTCAAACCACAACAATTTGAAACAGGTTTCCGTAAAAAGCCTAAATCTGATGATGAGTTAATTGCACAATCATTAACAACTAAACAAGGTGTACCCATTAATATCAGAGGTCAAATTGATCGTATTGATACGTATACTAAAGATAATCAAAGCTATGTTAATATTATCGATTATAAATCGTCAGAAAGCAGTGCCACACTTGATTTAACCAAAGTGTATTATGGCTTACAAATGCAGATGATGACGTATATGGACATTGTGCTACAAAATCAAGATAGATTAGGATTAACAGATATAGTTAAGCCAGGAGGATTACTATATTTCCATGTTCATGAGCCAAGATTAAAATTGAAAAACTGGTCGGAAATTGATCAAGAGAAAATAGAAAAAGATTATATTAAATCATTTAAAATGAGTGGATTAGTTAATAGTGACGAAGATGTTTTAGATGCATTAGATATCCGTTTAGAACCTAAATTCAAATCTGATATTGTGCCAGTAGGGTTAACGGCTAAAGGTGCTATTAGTAAATCTGGTAGTCAAGTTGCTGATGAAAAAACAATTTATAAATTTATAGAACATAATAAAAATAACTTTATTGATACAGCAACACATATTATGGATGGTCACACAGAAGTATCACCACTTAAATATAAACAAACATTGCCGTGCCAATTTTGTAGTTATCAATCAGTATGTCATGTGGATGGTATGATTGATAGTAAACGATATCGCACAGTTGATGAATCGATTAATCCAATAGAAGCAATACAACAAATGGAAGAAAATGGAGGTGAAAATGAATGATACCTACAAAACCTAAAGATGTTATTTGGACAGATGCACAATGGCGTAGTATTTATGCGAAAGGTCAAGATACTTTAGTAGCGGCTGCTGCAGGATCCGGGAAAACGGCTGTCCTTGTAGAAAGAATTATTCAACGAATTTTAAGGGATGAAATTGATGTTGACCGCTTATTAGTTGTAACATTTACGAATTTAAGTGCTAGAGAGATGAAACATCGTGTGAATCAACGTATACAACAGGCTTCCATAGAAGATCCAAATAACGAACATTTAAAAAATCAACGTATCAAAATACATCAAGCACAGATATCCACTTTGCATAGTTTTTGTTTAAAATTAATTCAACAACATTATGATGTATTGGATATCGATCCGAATTTTAGAACGAGTAGTGAAGCGGAGAATATTCTACTTTTAGAACAAACGATTGATGAAGTATTAGAACAACATTATGATAAGTTAAATCCTGATTTTATTGATTTAACAGAGCAATTATCAAATGATCGTAGTGATACACAATTTAGAAATATGATTAAACAGTTATATTTCTTTAGTATTGCTAACCCTGATCCATTCGAATGGTTAAATCAACTATCTGCACCATACCACGATGAAACACAACAAGATGATTTATTAAAATTATTAAACGATTTAGCAATGATCTTTATTAATGCTGGTTATGAATCGCTTGAAAAAAGTTATGAATTATTTTCAATGATGGAAGGTGTTGAGAAACAATTAGAAGTTATTGAAAAAGAACGTCGATTTATGCGTGATTTATATAATAATGATCAACTACAGGTGGATGTACTTGTTAATCACCAATTTGTAAGTCGATTTCCTAGTATTAGCGCTAAAATTAAAGAAGAAAATGCGATGATGCTCGACGCTTTAGAAGACGCGAAAGCCTCATATGATAAATATAAAGACATGATTAATAAAGTGAAAAATGATTATTTTTCAAGAACTCCAGAAGAATTAAAACGTGATATGCAATTACTTGCGCCACGTGTGAACTATCTTTCAGAAATTGTGAAAGATGTTATCCATGATTTTAGTAAGCATAAGAGAAGTCGAAATGTATTAGATTTTGCTGATTACGAACATTTTGCACTTCAAATTTTAACCAATGAAGATGGCACACCGTCTGCCATTGCTGAAATGTATCGTCAACATTTTTCTGAAATATTAGTAGATGAGTACCAAGACACAAACCGAGTACAAGAGAAAATTTTATCTTGTATTAAAACGGGTGATGAATCGAATGGTAATTTATTTATGGTTGGTGATGTAAAACAATCCATTTATAAATTTAGACAAGCAGATCCTAGCTTATTTATTGAAAAATATAATCGATTTAATGTTGATGGATATGAGGCAGGAATGCGTATTGATTTATCACAGAATTTCCGTTCTCGTAAAGAAGTGTTATCTACTACTAATTATTTATTTAAGCATATGATGGATGAAGCGGTAGGAGAAATCACTTATGATGACGCAGCTCAATTATATTATGGTGCACCTTTTGATGAAGTTAATCATAATGTAGAATTACGTACATTAGTTGAAGCTAGCTCGGAAAATAGTAAATTAACGGGTACTGAGCAAGAAGCTAATTATATCGTTGAACAAGTAAAAGATATTTTAGAACATCGAAAAGTCTATGATATGAAAACAAATACGTATCGACCAGCAACGTATAAAGATATCGTTATTCTAGAACGAAGTTATGGCCAAGCACGTAATTTACAGCAAGCATTTAAAGATAATGATATCCCATTCCATGTCAATAGTAGGGAAGGATATTTTGAACAAACAGAAGTACGTTTAATATTATCGTTTCTTCGTACAGTTGATAATCCATTACAAGATATTTATTTAGTCGGGTTAATGCGTTCAGTGATTTATCAATTTACAGAAGATGAATTAGCTAATATTCGCGTATTTAGTCCGAATTATGATTATTTTTATCAATCGATTCAACAATATATAAAAAATGATATGGCTAATAAAAAATTAGTAACTAAGTTAAAACGATTTTTAGCTGATATTCAACATTATCAAGACTATAGTCAGCGCTATCCTGTTTATCAATTAATTGATAAATTCTATAATGACCATTATGTGATTCAATATTTTAGTGGTCTTATCGGTGGTAGAGGTCGTCGAGCAAATCTTTATGGTTTATTTAATAAAGCGATTGAATTTGAGAATTCAAGTTTCCGAGGTTTATATCAATTCATTAGATTTATTGACGAGTTGATTGATAGAGGTAAGGATTTCGGTGAAGAAAATATTGTTGGTCCAAATGATAATGTGGTTAGAATGATGACCATTCATAGTAGTAAGGGCTTGGAATTTCCATTTGTCATTTATTCAGGACTATCTAAAAGATTTAATAAAAATGATCTGAGTAGACAAGTTGTATTGAATCAAAAATATGGTTTAGGTATGGATTATTTCGATGTTAATGAAGATATCGCGTATCCTTCATTATCTTCAGTGGCTTATAAGGCAATTAATGAGAAGGAAATGATCTCTGAGGAAATGCGTTTAATTTATGTTGCATTAACTCGTGCCAAAGAGCAATTGATTCTGATAGGTAGGGTGAAAGATGAAAAAGAATTAGGTAAATTAGAAAGATTGCCAATTTCGGGAAACCATCTTGCAGTTAACGAACGTTTAACTGCACCAACGCCATTTACTATGATTTATAGTATTTTAGCTAAATATCAATCTTCAAGTATTACAAATGATCAAAAATTTGAATCAAACATAGAACAATTAGATAGCAATGTTAAACCAAGAGTGAATCTATATGTAGACAACTTCGAAGATATATCAACAGAGACTCTAGTATCAGAAAGTGAACTAAGAACTGTAGAAGATATTGAAAATGATCAAAGCGGTAATGATGACATCAAAGCTAAAATTAAGGAAAAACTAATATTTGAATATCCATACCAAAAGGATATTGAAAAACCATCTAAACAATCTGTATCTGAATTGAAGCGTCAATTGGAAACAGAGGAAAGTGGTACAAATTATGATCGAGTGCGTCAATACCGTATTGGTGTGTCAACATACGAAAGACCAAAGTTTTTAAGTCAACAAGGTAAACGTAAGGCTAATGAAGTGGGGACATTAATGCACACAGTAATGCAGCATTTGCCGTTTAAAATGAGTAGATTGACTGAAACAGAGTTAGATGAATATATCGATCGTCTAATAGAAACTAATATTATTGAATCTGACGCTAAAGAGGATATTAGATTTAAAGAAATTATGTCATTCATTCAGAGTGATTTATACATGAATATTGCCAATGCAGATCAAGTTTACCGAGAGTTACCATTTGTAGTGAATCAATCGAAAGTTGATCAGATAGAGTTGGAAGATGAGGGTGTATCGATTATTCAAGGTATGATTGACTTGATTTACGTGAGTGAAGGTCAATATTACTTTGTAGACTATAAGACAGATGCATTCAATCGACGAAAAGGGCTAACAGATGAGGAAATCGGACAGCAATTGAAAGATAAATATCAAATTCAGATGAAATATTATCGCAATACATTAGAAACGATTCTTCAAACAAAAGTTAAAGGTTATCTATACTTCTTTAAGTTTGGCATGTTAGAAATAGATGATCATGAATGATTTCTAGCCATCCTAATAAAGTATGATAACCAATCTGTAGAAACTTTCTTAATTTTCTTACTTATATATTTGTTATTTCATGCTTATTATAGTTATAATATGTATTAAGATATAGATGAGGAGTTGATTATGAATGAAATTTTTATCATTCAAGCATAATGACAGAACTTCATACGGTGTTAAAGTTAAACGTGAAGATGCTGTTTGGGATTTAACATTAGTATTTGCTGATTTTGCGGAAAGTGATTTTCATCCAAAAACATTATTAGCAGGTTTACAACAAAACCAAACGTTAGATTTCCAAGAACAAGTACGTAAAGCAGTTGTTGCTGCAGAAGATAGTGGTAAAGCTGAAGATTATAAAATTTCATTTAATGATATTGAGTTTTTACCACCAGTTACCCCACCGAATAACGTTATTGCATTCGGTCGTAACTATGAAGACCATGCAAGTGAATTGAACCATGAAGTACAACGTTTATACGTATTTACTAAAGCTGCGTCATCATTAACAGGTGATAGTGCTACAATTCCAAATCATAAAGATATTACAGATCAATTAGACTATGAAGGGGAATTAGGTATTGTCATTGGTAAATCTGGTGAGAAAATTCCTAAAGCGCTAGCATTAGACTATGTTTATGGTTATACAATTATTAATGATATTACAGACCGTAACGCCCAAAATAATCATGACCAAGCATTTTTATCTAAAAGTTTAACTGGCGGTTGCCCAATGGGACCATATATCGTTACGAAGGATGAACTTCCTACTCCTGAAAATGTTAACATTGTAACAAAAGTTAATAATGAAATTCGTCAAGATGGTAATTCTGGTGAAATGATCTTAAAAATTGACGAATTAATCGAAGAAATTTCTAAATATGTTGCTTTACATCCTGGTGATATTATTGCGACTGGTACGCCAGCTGGTGTGGGTGCAGGTATGCAACCACCACAATTCTTACAACCAGGTGACGAAGTAAAAGTAACAATTGATAATATTGGTACTTTAACAACTTATATTTCAAAATAATTGATGAAATTGTATTATTTTAAATAACAAGGTAGCTATCTTGAAGTAATTAAACTTCAATGATAGCTACCACTTTTATGTTATGATAATTAAAGTAAATATATTAGTGGGGGGGACATTGTCTTGTTACATGTTCATATTTTAAGTTGGGTATTAGCAATTATTTTATTTATTGCTACATACTTAAACATTTCAAAAGTACAAGGAGCATCACCATATTTTAAACCTTTACAAATGTTGCTAAGATTATTTATGGTATTAGCGCTTATTTCTGGATTCTGGGAATTAATTAAAGAATTCGCAGCAGCAAGCCATGGTGAAGGTGGCAATCATATGCTACTTACATTGAAAATGCTTTGTGGCTTGGGTGTATTAGCATTGATGGAAGTTTCGATTGCTAAGAGAAAGAAACATGAAAATAGTGATAAATTATTCTGGATGACAATTGCATTAATTATCGTAACAATTGCAATCGGTATCATTCTTCCTTGGGGACCAATTAGTAAGATGTTCGGTTTAGGATAATAAGGTATAAACCATGTTTATGTAAGAAAATAAAGCAAGTCGATTCAATCTAATCATTGAATCGACTTGCTTTTTACTTTATTTATTGTGCTTTGTAACCAATCATATTGATTAAATCTTTAGGATGACTATATGGTGGAGCGTAAGCAACTTCGAATTCTGTTAATTCATCAACTGTTATATTATTTTGCATCGCCATTGATAAAACATCAATTCGTTTATCTACGCCTTCTTGACCAACTGCAGCTGCACGTATGATTACTCTTGTTTCTTCATCATAATAAACTCTTAAATGTAAGGGTGTATTACCTGGGTAATAACCTGCATGTGCACCTTGCTTCGTTTCAACCATTTTATAATTAAAGTGAGATAACTCATCAGGTTTGACGCCAACACTAGCAAATGTATAATTAAAGAATTTTACAATATTTGCGCCAAGATAACCTTTAAATTTGATATTGCTTTTTCCAACAAGTTGTTCTGCGATTATACTGGCAGCACGATGAGCACCCCAAGCAAGAGGTACATTAGCTTTTAAGTCAACATGTCTATAATGGGATGAGATTACATCGCCTAATGCATAGATATTATGAATATTTGTTTGGAAATAATCATTAACCGGTATAAAACCCTTGTCATCAATTTGGATATTAGATGACTTAATAAATTCAGAATTAGGTTTTGTACCGATACCTTCAATGATGATATCGAACTGTTCTTTCTTACCAGATTTGAATGAAACGTCATGACCATTGATATCAGTGATTTCTTCATTTAAACGATACTCAATATGTTTTTCTTCTAGTTCTTCAAAGATAGGTTGATTCATATCTTGATCCATTAATTTATTTACTTGTTCGGAGCGATGAATAAGTGTGATATCTAATCCACGTTGATATAAATTTTCAAGTACTTCAAGCGAAATATAGCCGGCACCTACAATAAGTGCTTTATGAACGTCATGAGTATCAATATATTCATTAATTGCATCAGTATCTTCTAAATTTCTTAAAGTAAAGGCCATGTCAGTATTAAAGTTAAGTCGATTGGCACTGCAACCAGGACTAAGTATTAAATAATCATAGTGTTCTTCAAATGTTTCGTCACTAGTTCTATTTTTCACAGTAACAGTTTGACGCGTATCATTAACTGCTATGACTTCATGATATGTTTTTACATTAATTTGCTTTTTATCATAAAAGGATTCAGGTGTATATGCTAAAACTTTCTCTCTTTCAGTGATTGTATCGCTCAAATAATAAGGTAAAGCACAATTTGCAAAGCTCATATCTCTATCTTTTTCAAATACAGTAATCTCACTACTTTGATCTAAACGTCTAATTTGGCTAGCACAAGTAGCACCACCTGCTACAGCACCAACTACAACAATTTTACTCATTTGACAACCTCCTTATATCATAAAAATGCTGAGATAGTATCGTGTCACCATCTCAGATTGATTTAACATCTCGTTCTATGAATAATAACGGATATTTAAATTAAAGAAGTCATTTAAATATCTACCAATACCATCATCGTTGTTACTAAATGTAGTTTCATTTGCTATATCTTTTAGTTCTTGTAAACCATTATCCATAGCAACACCATGTTGTGCGTATTTAATCATTTCAATATCATTATCTTCGTCACCGAAAACAATAATATGTTGTGGATCAATATTTAAAAACTGTCTGACTTGTTCAATACCACGCGCTTTATTAATGCCACGTTTAACGATTTCTATCACTGGGAAAGGCGCGCCCCAACGACGATGTTCTATATTTTCAGCATAAAAATGAGTTAATTTATCTTTTATTTCTGGAATTTTACTTTCTTCTGCTTCTACTAAAAGTGATGTAGGTGCTTCATTAAGTTGTTCAAGTAAGTTACCAGTTTGTATTCTCGGATTCCCCATAGAGAACCCTTCAAATAAGCGTGGATCATGATTATTGATAAAAACATAATCTTTTACTTCTGCAATGATATTAGTCACTTGAAATTGTTGTAACTTTTCAATGATATTTTTTGACATATCAATGTCTAATACTTCATGTATTGTTTTGAATTCATCAGATTTAGGATGATGTACATAAGCACCATTAAAATTCACAACCGGTGTATCCATGTTTAACTCATGATAATATATTTGGCTCGCTCGATAAGGACGTCCAGTCGCTATCATAATGGAGTGACCACGTTGTTGTAATTCAGTTAACACTTGTTTCGTATAATTCGAAATTTCTTTATTATCATTTAATAATGTTCCATCTAAGTCTAAGCAAATTAAATAAGGTTGCATAAATATCTCCTTATGTCGTTTTAATATATTGTAGTTGTATCATAGCATTTTATTGGCGTTTTGTCGGATATTTGATATATTAGTATAAAGATAAATATAGAGAGGTGATACTAATGGAAGAGGCGTTAAAAGATAGTATCCTAGGGGCTCTAGAAATGGTAATCGACCCTGAATTAGGCATTGATATTGTTAATTTAGGTTTAGTATATAAAGTTGATGTGGATGATGAAGGACTTTGTACTGTTGAGATGACATTAACTTCTATGGGTTGTCCTTTAGGACCGCAAATTATCGAACAAATTAAAACTGTTTTAGCAGAGATTCCAGAAATTCAAGATACTGAAGTAAACATTGTATGGAGTCCACCATGGAATAAAGACATGATGTCTAGATATGCAAAAATTGCACTAGGCGTTGGATAATCTTTATGACAAAGAATAAGAATGGTCATGTAGTTTAATGCACGAATCGTGTATAGGATACTATGTGCCATTCTTTTTTATTTTTGAGACGTATGGCCATTCATATATAAGTCAAAATCTAACGTATTATTCCTAAATATAAAAAAATTCTTTGGAAAATTATCAGAAAAACAAATCGTCATTAAAAATATAGTATTCATTTAGTATTTAAATTGAATTTATATTACGATTGTATTACAATATTTAAGACTGATTGTAACTAGAACACAATAAATTTAAGTTGTGAATAAATTGTCAGAAGAGTAATCTTAGTCAATCTTTACAGATTATTAAAGTTAAATCTGTTTTGAAAATATTGATTTATACATTTTGTTAGACATACATATCTCTTTTAACTTAAGACTCGAATGACGTATTTATACAGATTAATCATATTATTAATAAATCTGTTTTAAACGAAATTCGAAATGACTCTATGGGGAAGAAAGTGAAATATGGAAAAGGAATATAAAAGAACTAAAACTAGGGGTAAGCGATTAAGATATATGCCTGGTTTAGATGGATTAAGGGCGATAGCCGTTATCGGCATTATCATTTACCATCTAAATAAGCAATGGTTGACAGGCGGCTTTTTGGGTGTAGATACATTTTTTGTAATTTCAGGTTATTTAATCACAAGTTTATTATTAAAAGAGTATGAAGAAACGGGTATCATTAATTTAAAGAATTTCTGGTTACGTCGATTAAAGCGTCTAGTACCAGCAGTATTAGTTTTATTATTAGTAGTAGGTATAGCCACATTACTATTCAAATCTGAAGATATAGTTAGAGTGAAACATGATATTATAGCTGCTATATTCTATGTATCAAATTGGTGGTATATAGCTAAAGATGTTAACTACTTTGAACAGTTCTCATTCATGCCATTAAAACATCTTTGGTCGTTAGCGATAGAGGAACAATTTTATTTATTTTTCCCTGTCGTTTTAATTACATTATTGCTAACTATAAAGAAATATCGCAATATTACATTAATTTTTTGGATTATTTCATTATTATCACTCATGCTAATGATTGTGATTTCACAACCACATCTTAATCATTCTAGAGTGTATTTTGGAACTGATACGAGACTACAAACATTATTATTAGGTGTGATTTTAGCTTTCTTATGGCCACCATTTAAGCTAAAGGCTGAACCACCTAAAGTGTTACAGCGAGCGATAGACGGCGTAGGATTATTTGGACTGGCCTTTTTAATCTTATTGTTCTTTACAGTTCAAGATGAAAGCGACTGGATATATGATGGTGGATTTTATATTATTTCTGCTATGACGTTGTTGATAATCGCAAGTGTTGTTCATCCATCTACATTAGTATCGAAGTTATTAGGTAATCCATTATTTGTTTATATCGGTAAACGTTCATATAGTTTATATTTATGGCATTTCCCTATTATTAGCTTTGTACATAGTCATTTTATTGCAGGTCAAATTCCATTCTATGTTTACATTGTGGATATTATTTTAACAGTATTATGTGCTGAAGCTTCTTATAGATATATCGAAACACCATTTAGAAAAGAAGGTTTAAAGGCATTTACGTTGAAACGTAAATACAAACCTGCACTTATAAGAACGATTGCAATTATGATATGTATCATTCCATTTGCATTTATTATGGGTGGTGCGTTTGATGGTTTAGGAAAAGATAAAATCGATCAAAAATCAAATTCATTTAATACTGATTTAGAAGATAAATATTTAATAAGAATGATTCCAATAGATAAAATTGGCCAAAAAAATAGTAAGGACACAGATGTGTATACTGATATTAGTCCATTGTTAATCGGTGATTCGGTAATGGTAGATATTGGTGAGAACTTTAAAGATAGGGTACCTAAAGCTAAAATTGATGGTAAGGTTGGTCGTAATTTGTATCAAGCTATTCCACTAGTAGAAGCTAATTATAAACAATATAATAAAAAAACAGACCAAGTTATTTTAGAATTAGGTACTAATGGAGATTTTAATAAAAAGCAACTTGATGATTTAATTAATAAATTTGGAGATGCGCAAGTATATTTGGTCAATACTAGAGTACCAAGAGGGTACGAGGATCATGTCAATAAACTAATGGCAGATGCAGCTAAAGAAAAAAGTAATGTAACATTAATCGATTGGTATAAAAGATCAGAAGGACATACAGAATACTTTGCGCCAGATGGCATACATTTAGAACATAGTGGTGTAGAAGCCTTAACAGATGAAATTTTAAGTAAGATTAAAAAGAAATAATCATCCAACAAATTAATAAATCAAACTAATCATACGTGTTTGACTTTACTAAAATATATTGAATGGTGAATAAATTTATAAAGAAAGCCCGAGATAAATAGATATCTCGGGTTATTTTCTATTATTTAACGAAACAGTTAAATATAGTTATTAATGCTTTGTTTGTTGTTTGAATTATTGGGAAATAGAATAATAAAAGGTTTGATTCATCACATTTGATATTAAAAATAAACCTAAAAAATATTACAAAAAACAAGCTTAAGTTGTTGATAATTTATTAGAAGGGGACTATAATATAGTTAAGGTCAAAGAAAGTCAAAGTTAAATCGAAATTTTTTTACCTTTGACCGACTCTAAAATAATAGAGGTGAAAACAATTGGATATCAATAAAATGACATATGCTATACAAGGTTCATTACAAAGAGCCATTGAGTATAGTAAAGAATTTGAATTACAAAATATCGAAATTGAAGCAATTTTAAAAGCGACATTAAATGAAAGTGAAAGTTTAATTAAGAGTGTTCTAGAACGTGCAAATATTGATGTAGAAGAACTAGAAAAAGCTTATGATAATAAATTAAAAGCTTATCCAACTGTACAAGGAGATAATGTACAGTATGGTCAATATATAAGTGCAAAAGCGAATGAATTGATGAATAAATCTGAAACATATATGAATGAATATGATGATGAATTTATTTCAATGGAACATGTACTTCGTGCAGCAATGGACATTGATCAAACTACACAAAACTTTATAGGTAATAAAACTGAAGTGGTTAAAGAAATTATTAATAAAATAAGAGGGGGAAATCATGTGACTAGTCAGAACCCAGAAGTAAATTATGAAGCATTAGAAAAATATGGACGTGACTTAGTAGAAGAGGTACGTCAAGGTAAAATGGATCCGGTCATTGGCCGTGATGAAGAAATTCGTAACACAATTCGTATATTAAGTCGTAAAACAAAAAACAATCCAGTGCTAATTGGTGAACCAGGTGTTGGTAAAACAGCGATTGTCGAAGGATTAGCACAACGTATTGTTAAAAAGGACGTACCGGAATCATTATTAGATAAAACCATTTTCGAACTTGATTTAAGTGCATTGGTTGCAGGTGCCAAATTTAGAGGTGAATTCGAAGAGCGCTTAAAAGCAGTACTTAAAGAAGTTAAGGAATCTGATGGTAGAATTATATTATTTATAGATGAAATTCATATGTTAGTAGGTGCTGGTAAAACAGATGGCGCAATGGATGCCGGAAATATGTTGAAACCAATGTTAGCACGTGGTGAATTACATTGTATTGGTGCTACAACATTAAATGAATATAGAGAATATATCGAAAAAGATTCAGCTTTAGAACGTCGTTTCCAAAAAGTGGGTGTCAGTGAACCTGATGTAGAAGATACAATATCTATTCTACGTGGCTTGAAAGAGCGCTATGAAGTGTATCATGGTGTACGTATTCAAGACCGTGCATTAGTTGCAGCAGCAGAACTTTCCGACAGATATATTACTGATAGATTTTTACCTGATAAAGCCATTGACTTGGTTGACCAAGCATGTGCCACTATACGTACTGAAATGGGTTCAAATCCAACTGAATTAGACCAAGTTAATCGACGTGTAATGCAATTAGAAATTGAAGAAAGTGCATTGAAAAATGAATCTGACAACGCTAGTAAACAACGTTTAGAAGAACTTCAAGAAGAATTATCAAATGAAAAAGAAAAACAAGCGTCATTACAATCACGTGTAGAACAAGAAAAAGAAAAAATTGCGAAACTACAAGAAAAACGTGCAGAATTAGATGAAAGTAGAAAAGCTTTAGAAGACGCACAAACTAATAATAATCTAGAAAAAGCAGCAGAATTACAATATGGTAAAATACCTCAATTAGAAAAAGAATTAAAAGAATTAGAAGACGTTTTCCAAGATGAACAAGGCGAAGATAATGATAGAATGATTCGTGAAATTGTATCTGATGAAGAAATTGGTGATATCGTTAGTCAATGGACTGGTATCCCAGTTTCTAAATTAGTTGAAACAGAAAGAGAAAAATTACTTCATTTAGGTGACATTCTTCATAAACGTGTGGTTGGACAAGATAAAGCTGTAGACTTAGTATCAGACGCAGTTGTACGTGCAAGAGCAGGTATTAAAGATCCGAATAGACCTATCGGTAGTTTCCTATTCTTAGGACCTACAGGTGTAGGTAAAACAGAATTAGCTAAATCATTAGCAGCGTCATTATTTGATTCTGAAAAACATATGATACGCATTGACATGAGTGAGTACATGGAGAAACATACAGTGTCTAGATTAATTGGTGCCCCTCCAGGCTATGTAGGTCATGATGAAGGTGGTCAATTAACTGAAGCAGTTAGAAGAAATCCTTATTCAGTCATCTTACTTGATGAAGTAGAGAAAGCGCATAGCGATGTGTTCAATGTGTTACTTCAAATATTAGATGAAGGTCGATTGACTGATTCTAAAGGTAGAAGTGTGGACTTTAAAAATACAATTATTATCATGACTAGTAATATCGGTTCACAAGTCCTATTAGAACAAGTTTCAGAAACAGGAGATATAAGTGAATCAACTGAAAAAGCGGTCATGGATAGTTTGCATGCTTACTTCAAACCTGAAATTTTAAACCGTATGGATGATATTGTGTTATTCAAACCATTATCAGTAAACGATATGAGTATGATTGTCGATAAAATATTAGGTCAATTGAATATGAGATTAGTTGATCAAAGAATTACCATTGAAGTAACTGACGAAGCGAAAAAATGGTTAGGTGAAGAAGCTTATGAACCTCAATTTGGTGCACGTCCATTGAAACGATTTGTACAAAGACAAATTGAGACACCATTAGCTCGTATGATGATTAAAGAAAACTTACCAGAAGGTACTAAAATAAATGTAGATCTTAATAATGATAACGAATTAACATTTGACGTGACTAAACCAGAATAATCGTGTTAATTCACAACAAACAACAGGCTAGAAGAGCAATTCTAGCCTGTTGTTTTGTTTGTATTGGAAGATAAACAAAACAAAGCTGGTAGCGACTATTTTAAAGTGCGCTACCAGCTTTTTGTAATTAATAACAAATGCCTCATTGTTACTAGAAATGACCATTTGTTTAATATTTATTATTCGTATTGTTCTGACGTGCTTTTTGGACTTATAGTAGCAGCTAAGATAGCAACTGCTACAGTAAAGATAACAGCCATGATGATTGGTGATACGACGTTTAACGCACCGCCACCATTTAAACTATTCAATACGAAATTGACCATTTGTAACAAGACTAATGCCCAAATAAATGTCATGAGGTATTTCATTGTATGTGACCTCCAATATAATATATACCTTTATTTTAATAGAAAAATACATGTTTGTATAGAGTGAATCAGAATGTAGTATGATATATAATCACTTTAACGATATATGATATCATTAATAAAATAATTATTGATTTCAGAGATATGGTTTGATTAGTATTAAGCAAATGCAAATATAGGTTATCATAATAGAATCAATACTTTACTTTGTTTATCAATTAAATGATAAATAAAAGTGATATGCTTGAGTTTAAAAACAGTAATATGTTAAATTAATACCTGGTATTAAAAATTTATTAAGAAGGTGTACAACCATGGATGTGGGTATTAAAGGTTTCGGAGCTTATGCTCCAGAAAATATTGTAGACAATGCCTATTTTGAACAATTTTTAGAAACATCAGATGAATGGATTTCTAAAATGACAGGAATCAAAGAAAGACATTGGGCAAATGAAGATCAAGATACTTCAGATTTAGCTTATGAAGCAAGTGTAAAAGCAATTAAAGATGCTGGTATTCAACCAGAAGATATAGATATGATTATTGTTGCGACAGCTACTGGAGATATGCCTTTTCCAAGTGTAGCGAATATATTACAAGAACGTTTAGGTACAGGTAAAGTGCCTACAATGGATCAACTTGCAGCATGTTCTGGATTTATGTATTCAATGATTACAGCTAAACAATATATTCAATCTGGAGATTATCACAATATTTTAGTTGTCGGTGCTGATAAATTATCTAAAATCACTGACTTAACAGATCGATCTACGGCTGTTTTATTCGGTGACGGTGCTGGAGCAGTTGTCATTGGCGAAGTATCAGAAGGTCGTGGTATTATTAGTTACGAAATGGGATCTGATGGAAGCGGTGGCAAATACTTATATTTAGATAAAGAAACTGGTAAATTAAAAATGAATGGACGAGAAGTATTTAAATTTGCAGTTAGAATTATGGGCGATGCGTCAACACGTGTTGTTGAAAAAGCAGGTTTAACTTCTGACGATATCGATTTATTTGTTCCTCATCAAGCTAATATAAGAATTATGGAATCAGCTCGTTTACGCTTAGGTATTGAACCAGAAAAAATGAGCGTATCTGTAAATAAATACGGTAATACATCTGCTGCATCAATACCATTAAGTATCAATCAAGAGCTTGAAAACGGTAAAATTAAAGATGACGATACTCTTGTCTTAGTAGGTTTCGGCGGAGGCCTGACTTGGGGTGCAATCGTTATCAAATGGGGAAAATAGGAGGATAACTAATGAGTGAAAATAATAGAGTTGTTATTACAGGTATCGGAGCCTTATCTCCAATCGGTAACGATGCTGAAACAACATGGCAGAATGCATTAAAAGGAGTTAATGGTATCGATACTATCACACGAATTGATACTGAAAATTATAATGTGCATCTGGCTGGTGAATTAAAAGATTTTAATATCGAAGACCACATTGATAAAAAAGAAGCACGTCGTATGGATAGATTTACTCAATATGCTGTGGTAGCGGCTAGAGAAGCGGTCAAAGATTCTCAATTAGATATCAAAGCTAATGCTAACCGTATTGGTGTATGGATTGGTTCTGGTATTGGCGGTATGGAAACATTTGAAACGGCGCATACACAATTGGTAGAACGTGGACCAAGACGTGTCAGCCCATTCTTTGTACCAATGTTAATTCCTGATATGGCTACAGGCCAAGTATCTATTGATTTAGGTGCTAAAGGACCAAGTGGTTCAACTGTTACAGCATGTGCAACAGGTACTAACTCAATTGGTGAAGCATTTAAGATTATCCAACGTGGTGATGCAGATGCAATGATTACTGGTGGTACTGAAGCACCGATTTCTCATATGGCTATTGCAGGATTTAGTGCAAGCCGTGCATTATCTACAAATAATGACAAAGAGACGGCATGTCGTCCATTCCAAGAAGGTAGAGATGGATTTGTTATGGGTGAAGGTGCAGGTATTGTGGTTGTAGAATCACTAGAATCTGCAAAAGCACGTGGTGCCAAAATTTATGCTGAAATTGTTGGTTACGGTACAACAGGCGATGCTTATCACATTACTGCACCAGCACCTGAAGGTGAAGGTGGTTCTAGAGCAATGCAAGCTGCATTAGATGATGCAGGTATTGAAGCAAAAGATATTCAATATTTAAATGCTCACGGTACAAGTACACCAGTAGGTGATTTATATGAAGTACAAGCCATTAAGAATACATTTGGCGATGCAGTCAATAATTTAAAAGTAAGTTCTACTAAATCAATGACTGGTCATTTATTAGGTGCTACTGGTGGTATTGAGGCAATCTTCTCTGCACTTTCAATTAGAGATTCAAAAATTGCACCAACGATTCACGCTGAAACACCAGACCCAGAATGTGATATAGATTATGTTCCGAATGAAGCACAAGACTTAGACATTACTCATGCAATGAGTAATAGTTTAGGATTCGGCGGACATAATGCAGTATTGATATTCAAAAAATTTGAAGATTAATAAATATAAAGCGCAAGTGTGAATTACATCGCACTTGCGCTTTTTTACATATTGAACGAAATAATTATTGTGATTAACACTAAAACTAAATGTATAAGCAGGTTAGGGAACACCCATGAGGAAATCATGTAGTGTTCTTTTTTGACGTGTTGAGGATTTAAAAAGCTATCATCTTCCATGCTACGTTTTCTTGAAGTAGAGGACATTTGATATTTTAAACGTCTAAATCCATAGCTTGTTACATCGAAGATACCTTCTTGAACTAATAAAATAATAAATAATATGATGAAAATCACTAATGAAACATAAAATAAGACATTGATGTACTCGACCCATGTATGTTTGGTCCATAACCAAAAAATAAAAGAAATAAATAGAGTTATTAGTAATGGATAGAGATAAAATTTAATTAATTTCAATAACATCACTCCGTATCGTATTGGTTTTAGTTTACAATAATCAACTTATTCTGAAAACAAAAAAATTCTATTTTATAAAATGATTGCTTTATTGCATTAACGCAAAACTATATTGATTTTGCATGTAAGTTATATATATAATACTAATAAAGTATTCTGAATATTTTGAAGGGATTGTCAATTGTGAAAAATAAATGGGGGGATTAGATGGGAAAATACATCCTTAAAAGATTAGGTTATATGTTTTTATCATTATTCATCATTATTACAATCACATTTTTCTTGATGAAAATGATGCCAGGTTCACCATTTAATGATGCAAAATTAAATGCTGATCAAAAAGCGATATTAAATGAGAAATATGGGTTAAATGACCCCGTCGCAGTACAGTACGTACATTATCTAAAAAATGTTGTGACAGGCGATTTTGGTTATTCATTCCAATACCATAATCAACCGGTATGGGAATTGATTAAGCCAAGATTAATACCATCATTTGAAATGGGATTAACGGCAATGATTATTGGTATTATCGTTGGACTCATTTTAGGAATTGCTGCAGCTACGAAACAAAATACCTGGGTAGATTACACAACGACTGTAATTTCAGTTATTGCAGTGTCTGTACCATCATTCGTATTAGCAGTTTTATTACAATATGTGTTTGCAGTACGTTTAAGATGGTTCCCAGTTGCAGGATGGGAAGGATTTTCTACAGCAGTGTTACCTTCACTCGCTTTATCTGCAGTAGTATTAGCAACAGTAGCCCGATACATACGAGCTGAAATGATTGAAGTATTAAGTTCAGATTATATTTTATTAGCACGAGCAAAAGGTAATTCAACGATGAGAGTGTTGTTCGGTCATGCGTTAAGAAACGCTTTGATACCCATCATTACGATATTAGTGCCAATGTTAGCAGGTATTTTAACTGGGACACTTACCATTGAGAATATCTTCGGAGTACCTGGATTAGGGGATCAATTCGTACGTTCGATTACTACAAACGATTTCTCAGTCATCATGGCGACAACGATTTTATTTAGTACATTATTTATCGTATCTATTTTTATCGTAGATATCTTATACGGCATTATAGATCCTAGAATTCGTGTTCAAGGAGGTAAAAAGTAATGACAGATAAAAGAAAGGATAAAGATTACTCAAATGCAACAATGTCACATACCTCTGAAGGGGCAATTTCTACGGATTTTGTATTAAGAGAATTAGATTTAAATCAAGAGCCAGAGCTACAACGTGAAAGTAAAAACTTCTGGCAAGATGCGTGGGCGCAATTAAAAAGTAATAAACTAGCTGTTGTTGGTATGATTGGACTCATTTTAATTGTGTTATTCGCATTTATTGGACCTTTAATGAATAACAGAGATTATGCAGAGCAAAATGTTGAACATCGAAATTTACCAGCTAAAATACCAGTGTTAGATAAAGTACCATTTTTACCATTTGATGGTAAGGGAACGGATGGTAAAGATGCATATAAAGAAGCACACGCCAAGGAAAACTATTGGTTTGGAACTGATCAATTAGGTCGTGACTTGTGGACAAGAACATGGAAAGGAACACAGATTTCACTATTCATTGGTATCGTTGCAGCGATATTAGATATTTTTATTGGTGTGACTTATGGTGCTATTTCAGGTTTCTTTGGTGGTCGAATTGATAATGTCATGCAAAGAATCCTAGAAGTTATTGCTTCAATTCCTAATCTAATTGTCGTTATTCTCTTTGTATTAATTTTTGAACCTTCGATTTGGACTATTATTATAGCGATGTCCATCACAGGTTGGTTAGGTATGAGTCGTGTTGTTAGAGGTGAATTCTTAAAATTAAAGAACCAAGAATTTGTACTCGCTTCTCAAACTTTAGGTGCATCAAAATTCAAACTTATATTCAAACATATTTTGCCTAATACATTAGGTGCAATTGTTGTTACATCTATGTTTACAGTACCAAGTGCTATTTTCTTTGAAGCATTTTTAAGTTTTATTGGTATTGGTGTACCAGCACCACAAACATCTTTAGGATCACTCGTCAACGATGGACGTGCAATGTTATTAATTCATCCACATGAATTATTTATACCAGCAATCATTTTAAGTTTATTAATCTTATTTTTCTATCTATTCAGTGATGGATTACGTGATGCATTCGATCCGAAGATGCGTAAATAAAGGAGGGGCATGTATATGACAGAGAGAATTTTAGAAGTCAACGACTTGCATGTTTCATTTGATATTTCTGCAGGTGAAGTTCAAGCTGTCCGAGGCGTAGACTTTTACCTGAATAAAGGAGAAACATTAGCAATTGTTGGAGAATCAGGTTCAGGTAAATCAGTTACGACTAAGGCAATCACAAAGTTATTCCAAGGGGATGCAGGTCGTATTAAACAGGGAGAAATTAACTTTTTAGGGGAAAATCTTGCGAATAAAAGTGAAAAAGAATTAATTAAATTACGAGGTAGAGATATCTCAATGATATTTCAAGATCCAATGACATCTTTAAACCCAACGATGCAAATTGGCAAACAAGTTATGGAACCATTAATTAAACATAAAAATCTAAGTAAATCTGAAGCTAAACAACGCGCATTAGAAATTTTAAATCTAGTTGGATTGCCAAACGCTGAAAAGCGTTTTAAAGCATACCCACATCAATTTTCAGGTGGTCAAAGACAAAGAATTGTTATCGCAACAGCACTAGCATGTGAACCCAAAGTATTAATCGCTGACGAACCGACGACAGCACTTGATGTAACAATGCAAGCTCAAATATTAGATTTGATGAAGGAACTTCAACAGAAAATTAATACTTCAATTATTTTTATTACACATGATTTAGGTGTCGTAGCAAATATTGCTGATAGAGTAGCCGTTATGTATGGCGGACAAATGGTTGAAACAGGTAATGTTGATGAAATATTTTATGGTCCGAAACATCCTTATACTTGGGGATTATTATCATCCATGCCAGATTTAACTACGAGTAATGATACAGACTTAATTGCAATTCCTGGAACACCACCAGATTTATTACATCCACCGGTAGGAGATGCATTTGCTAGACGAAGTCAGTATGCATTAGATATTGATTTTAAAGAAGAAGCACCGTGGTTTAAAGTATCGCCTACTCATTTTGTTAAGTCATGGTTATTAGATGAAAGAGCACCCAAAGTTGAACCACCATTAGCAGTTCAAAAGCGCTTTAAAACATTACCTAACCAATATGAACAACCCATCAAAGTAGAGAGGGTGGCGTTTAATGATTAACCAAAAAAAGAAATTAGTAGAAGTGAAACATTTAAAACAATATTTTAACCAAGGTAAAAAGAACGAAGTTAGAGCAATTGAAGATATTTCGTTTGATATTTATAAAGGTGAAACTTTAGGTTTAGTTGGAGAATCAGGTTGTGGTAAATCAACTACAGGTAAAGCTATCATTAAATTAAATGATATTACTAGTGGAGAAATTATTTATGATGGTACGGATATACATAATATTCGTAAACGCCAAGATATGTTGAAATTCAACAAGAAGATTCAAATGATCTTTCAAGATCCCTATGCGTCTTTAAACCCACGTCTAAAAGTGATGGACATTGTTGGAGAAGGCATAGATATTCATCATTTAGCCACTGATAAACGTAATCGTAAGAAGCGTGTATATGATGCATTAGAAACAGTAGGGTTAAGTAAGGAACATGCGAACCGTTATCCTCATGAATTTTCAGGTGGACAACGTCAACGTATAGGTATAGCAAGGGCATTAGCAGTAGAACCAGAATTTATTATTGCTGATGAGCCGATTTCAGCATTAGACGTTTCCATACAAGCACAAGTCGTCAATATAATGTTACGACTACAAAGAGAAAAAGGGATTACGTTCTTATTTATTGCACATGATTTATCAATGGTTAAATATATTTCAGACAGAATAGCTGTGATGCATTTTGGAAAAATTGTTGAACTCGGACCTGCAGATGATATATATAATCATCCTTTACATGACTATACGAAGTCATTATTATCAGCGATTCCTCAACCTGATCCAGACGTTGAAAGACAAAGAAAACGGATTACATATGAAGCAAGCAATGCAGATGATCAAAATAGACAATTGCACGAGATTCGACCAGAACACTTTGTCTTTGCAACTGAAGCGGAAGCAGAAAAATTAAAACAGCATGTTAATACAGCAGGATAATCAAAGGGAGGGGGATACGTATGAGAAAATGGATAACACTGATTGCGATTTTTATCATTTCATTAAGCACCTTATCAGGTTGCAGTAACAGTAAAAGTTTATATTCAGATGAAGGTCAAGTATTTAGAAAAGTTATACCACAAGATATGACGACTTTAGATACGACATTGATTACTGAAGCTGTATCAGGTGATATTGCGGGTCAAGCATTTGAAGGGCTATATACAATGGATAAACATGATAAAGCAGAGCCAGCTGTTGCAACATCATTACCTAAGAAAAGTAATGATGGAAAAACACTAACTATTAATTTAAGAAAAGACGCAAAATGGAGTAATGGAGATCCAGTTACTGCGAATGACTTTGTTTTTGCTTGGAGAAAAGTAGTAGACCCTAAAACAGGTTCAGAATTTGCGTATATTATGAGCGATATTAAAAATGCCGATCAAGTTAATGCTGGTAAAAAGCCGGTTAAGGATTTAGGTATCAAAGCACTAAATAAATATAAACTACAAGTTAAATTGGAAAGACCGGTGCCATATATCAATGAGTTGTTGGCATTAAATACATTTGATCCTCAAAATGAAAAAGTGGCTAAAAAATATGGCAAAGCATATGGTACTACTGCTGATAAAGCAGTTTACAATGGACCATTCAAAGTAGTGAACTGGCAAGTTGAAGATAAAATCCAATTAGTAAAGAATAAAGATTACTGGGATAAAAAACATGTAAAACTAGATAAGGTTCAATATAAAGTGTTAAAAGATGGACAGGCAGGTACGTCCCTTTACGAAACTAATTCAGTTGACGATACCTTAGTTTCTTCAGAACAAGCGGATAAATATAAAGATTCTCCATCTTTTAATAAGCGTTTAACAGCAGGAACATTTTTCATTAAAATGAATCAAAAAAATAAGCCGGAATTTAAAAATAAGAATTTGAGAAAGGCTATTGCAAAATCTATTGATAAGGAAACTTATGTAAATTCAACACTTAATAATGGCTCTACGGTATCTAATAAATTTACTGCAACTGGGACAGCTAAGACGCCTGAGGGTAAAGATTTTGCTAGTACAGTGAAATCACCATTAAATTTTGACAAAAAAGGTGCAAAAAATAATTGGAAAAAAGCGCAAAAAGAATTAGGTAAGAAAAATGTAACATTTACTTTAAATGTAGAAGATACTCCGGGAGCAAAAATTTCTGCTGAATATATAAAATCTCAAATTGAAAATAATTTGCCTGGCGTAGAAATGAAAGTCAAACAAATGCCTTTCAAACAAAAAACCAACCTAGAACTTGCAGGTGACTTTGAGGCAACATATTCAGGTTGGGTACCAGATTATCCAGATCCAACGGCTTTTTTACAAATAATGACTACAGGAAATCCGCAAAACAACACTGACTGGAGTAACAAAGAATACGATAAGCTAATAAAAGATGCCAATGGTAAATTGCTTCAAAATGAAGATGAAAGAAATGCAACACTTCAAAAAGCAGAAGAAATTTTACTAAATGATGCACCTGTTGCACCAATTTATCAAAAAGGAGAGGCGCATTTAACAAATCCTCAAGTAAAAGGATTGGTATACCATAAGGTAGGTCCAGATACTACATTAAAAGATGTATATATCGATAAATCGATTGATAGAGAAACTGGTAAAAAGAAAAAATAATATAATAAAAAAGCACTGAGGTTGTGTAACCTCAGTGCTTTTTCGTATAGTGAATCGATTATCTTTTACGGCCAAGACCCATAGCTTTTTCCATTTTTTTCAATGTTTTAAATGAGGCTTGATGTGCCTTTTCTCTACCTTTATCTAAAATATCATCTAGTTCATCAGAGTTATAAAATGCGTCGTATTTTTCTTGGAAGTCAACTAGGAATGATTTAACTATTTCAGCTAAATCACCTTTGAATTTTCCGTAACCTTCTCCCTCATATTTCGCTTCGATATCTTTAATAGGTTCGTTAGTTAAACCAGAATAGATTGAAAGTAAATTAGAAACCCCTGGTTTATTATCACGGTCAAACTTAATAATACCATCTGAATCAGTAACAGCACTTTTAATTTTTTTAGCTGCTACATTTGGTTCGTCTAATAATGAAATGAAGTTCTTTTGATTATCATCACTTTTACTCATCTTTTTAGTAGGGTCTTGTAAACTCATCACACGACCACCTACTTTTGGCATACGGATTTCTGGTTTAATTAATACGTCATTATAACGACTATTAAATCTATCTACCAAATTACGTGTCAATTCCATATGTTGTTTTTGATCTTCACCAACAGGAACAATATTAGTATTATAAATAACTATATCAGCTGCCATTAATGGTGGATAAGTAAGTAATCCAGCTGGGACGCCATCAGTTCGTTTTTGAGCTTTATCTTTAAATTGTGTCATACGTTCTAATTCACCAATTGAAGCTATTGTAGTGAGCATCCATCCTGCTTGAACATGTGCAGGGACTTCAGACTGAATGAATAGGGTAGATTTGTCAGGATCAATACCTGAAGCTAGATATATTGCTGCGAGTTGTCTAATTTGTTTGCGTAATTTCAAACGGTCTTGAGGTACAGTGATTGCATGTTGATCAACAATACAGAAGAAACAATCATAATCATTTTGTATTTCTTCAAATTGTTTTAATGCACCTATATAGTTACCAATTGTTGGTATACCGCTTGGTTGAATGCCTGAAAATAATGTTTCCATATTAGATGCCTACTTTCTCAAATATTATTTATCTCTCATTATAACAGTATTTCTTTAAATTGTAAGTTGTGTTAAAATGAATGTATATCTAAGTATTAAATAGTTTGTGAGATAATTTTGAATAATTTCAAGATTTCTCAGAAAAATTAGGATTTTCTCATTTAATTTTAATGTTAGATGGTTATAATATATATTGTAAGGTTAAGAAAGCAAATAACAATCATTTCTTTAATCTATAACTAATTTAAAATTAATGAATGAATCCATTTATAGGAGAGTGAGATGTATGGTAACATTATTTACTTCACCAAGTTGCACATCTTGCCGTAAAGCGAAAGCATGGTTACAAGAACATGACATTCCATATACGGAGCGTAACATTTTTTCTGAACATTTAACAATCGATGAAATTAAATTAATATTAAAAATGACTGAAGACGGAACTGATGAAATTATTTCTACTCGTTCTAAAACATACCAAAAATTGAATGTTGATATTGATTCTTTACCATTACAAGATTTATATTCAATTATTCAAGATAATCCAGGTTTATTACGTCGCCCAATCATTTTAGACGATAAACGTTTACAAGTAGGTTATAACGAGGATGAAATCAGACGTTTCTTACCAAGAAAAGTCCGTACGTTCCAATTACAAGAAGCTCAACGTTTGGTTGACTAATAACTTTAATAACTATGTGATTTTATCACTTTACTAAAAGATATTAAGACAACACTATTGTTAAATGGTGTTGTCTTTTGTGTATTTTTTAAAATAAATCATGAACAAATGCGCTGTTTTTTAGCATTAAAATAGGGAATATGTTAATATAAGAAGCCATCTTAAGAATAGTTAAATTTAATCAAACAAATAGATTGTAATTTGAGTCACGTTCTAATACAATATGGTTACTATTCATCGACTGTAAGGAGTGAGATGATATGAGAATAGAACGCGTTGATGATACAACAGTTAAATTGTTTATAACATATAGCGACATAGAAGCTCGTGGTTTTAGTCGTGAAGATTTATGGACTAACCGCAAACGCGGTGAAGAATTCTTCTGGTCAATGATGGATGAAATTAATGAAGAAGAAGATTTTGTCGTTGAAGGACCACTATGGATTCAAGTACATGCCTTTGAAAAGGGCGTGGAAGTGACTATTTCTAAGTCTAAAAATGAAGATGCCATGAATATGGCTGAAGATGGTAATTTTGATCAATTTGATGACCAAGTAAATGAACTTCTAGCTCAAACGCTTGAAAGCGAAGATAATATCGAAAATATATTTGAACAACGTAATCAACAAAAGAAAGCGCAACAAGAACAATCTCAAAGACAACGCAAACAAGCCAATATTCGTACAGTGATTGTAAAATTTGAGGATTTAGAACAAGTCATTAATTATGCATATCACAATAATCAAAGTGCTGATGAGTTTGAAGATTTACTTTATATGATTGACTCACAATATTACTATGCTATTCATTTTGATGACACGGTCGATCAAGAGACAATTAATGATAGTTATAGTCAATTATTAGAATTTGCATACCCAACTGATAAAACAGAAGTATATTTAAATGATTATGGTAAGATTATAATGAGCCATAACGTTACTTCACAAGTGCGTCGTTACTTTACTGACGCAACTGAATAAATTTAATAGATTGATAAACGAGACATGTGGATGTCTCGTTTTTTTATGGTTAATGCAAGGGTCAAGTTACACAAGTAAATTGAAAGTTTGCTTCGTTGAAATATATGAGGTGAACCGATGTTAGTAGCTATAAATGAAAATCATGAATGTGTGTTAGCAAAGCAAGCAATAAAGAATCAGAATTATTTCTGTCCACATTGTAAATCAAAAGTGATTTTAAAAATTGGAACGAAAGTAATAGCACATTTTGCACATGTGAATCCTTGTAAGATATGGCGTTCAAAAGGGGAAAGTGCTTTGCATTATCAAACAAAATACAAAATTGCCTCCATGTTAAAAAGGTTGAATTTTAAAGTTGAAGTTGAACCATATTATGAGAATATACAACAGTTTCCTGATATTGTTGTTAATTCATCATTTGCGATTGAGGTACAATTTTCTAACATTCCGTTGTCTGAAATTCAAAAGCGTACCGCAGGGCTAATGAGTGTCGGACTTAGACCATTTTGGATTATCGAAGATATCAAATACAGAAACGGTAAATTGACATTAAATGATCATCAAGCCAGTTTTATAAATGCGACCCATAGGTCTTTGTATACATGGCAAGAAAAGTTTTGCCAATTAATCAGATATTCAAATATCCAGCATCTAGGAGGGCGGCAATTTCTTGCAAAAAGAGACATAGTTGAAGATATGACAATATTACTGACAGAAAAAAGACATAAAAACATGGTATGTTATAAATTAGGCGAAAGCCTTATAAATAGATATATCCAACATTGCCGTCGTAAGAATTCTGTATTAGAACCAACTCTAAGCGCTATGTATCAATTGCAACTCAATGACAAGCAAGTCATTCAACAGTTTGGCATTATTATCCCACTACAAATTTATATCAAACCCCATCCAATTGAATGGCAGCTACAACTTCGACTTTTAGAAATTCATGACGAATTGACGATTGCGAATATAGGGGCAGTGATTAAGTTGCGAGATTTTGCATATCATCATTACAGCAAATCAAAACTGTTAAATAAAATAATAGAACAGTATCAAAATGCACGAAAATTGAATTGTAATGACGTGCAAATTATCTATTAAAATGAGAAAATTAAGTTATTGATTATTTCGAGGAGGTTTACATGATGAGTCAACAATTATCTAGAGAAGAACAGGAACGTAAATATCCTGAATATACATGGGATTTAACAACGATATTCCCAAGTGATGATGCATTTGAAGCGGCATTTAAAGATGTCGAAAACGACATCGGTAAAGAAGAACAGTTTAAAGGTCACCTAGGAGATAGTGCAGATACTTTATATCAAGCCTTAGCATTAGAAGATGAAATAGGCACCAAATTAGAAAAGGTATATGTCTATGCCCACTTAAAACAAGACCAAGATACTGCCAATGATCAGTATACAGGCATGGAAGCACGTGCACATCAATTAATTATTAAATTTAGTTCAGCATGGAGTTTTTTAGTACCAGAAATTTTACAACTTGATGAAGAGACAATTCAAACATTTATTCAATCAAACGATAAATTAAAACAATATGAATTTGATCTACAACTCATCAATGAAAAGCGCCCACATATATTAGATGCTGATACTGAAAAATTATTGACTGAAGCACAAGATGCTTTATCTACGCCGTCTAACGTATATGGTATGTTCAGTAATGCGGATTTAGAATTTGAAGATGCTATTGATAAAGATGGTAAAGCACATCCGTTAACGCAAGGTACATTTATTAAATATCTAGAGTCAGATGATCGTGTTTTAAGAGAATCTGCATTTAGAAACGTATATAAAGCTTATGGATCTCATAACAATACTTTAGGAGCAACATTAGCAGGTGAAGTGAAGAAAAATGTGTTTAATGCGCGTACGCATCACTATAAATCTGCCCGTGAAAAAGCTTTAAGTAATAACCATATTCCAGAAGAAGTATATGATAATTTAGTTAAAACGGTTCACAAATACTTACCATTACTTCATAGATATACGCGTTTAAGACAAGAGTTATTAGGCATCGATGACTTAAAAATGTATGATTTATATACACCATTGGTGAAAGACGTTAAATTTGAAATGCCTTATGAAGAAGCTAAATCATGGATGTTAAAAGCACTTGAACCAATGGGAGAAGAATATTTAAACGTGGTTAAAGAAGGATTGGACAACCGTTGGGTTGATGTTTATGAAAACAAAGGTAAACGATCTGGTGGATATTCATCTGGTGCACATTTAACCAACCCATTCATCTTATTAAACTGGTCAGATACAGTTTCAGATTTATATACTTTAGTTCATGAATTTGGTCATTCAGCACATAGTTATTTCAGTCGTCAAAATCAACCATCCAATTTAAGTGACTATACAATATTTGTAGCTGAAGTAGCATCAACATGTAATGAAGCTTTATTAAGCGACTATATGGATAAGCATTTAGATGACGACAAACGTTTATTATTGTTGAATCAAGAACTTGAACGCTTTAGAGCAACTTTATTCCGTCAAACTATGTTTGCAGAATTTGAACATAAAATTCATCAAATTGAAGAAGCAGGGCAACCATTGACGCCGAATCGCATGAATGAAGAGTATGCCAAACTTAATAAACAATACTTTGGTGATGCAGTTGAAACAGATGAAGACATTAGTAAAGAATGGTCACGAATTCCTCACTTCTATATGAATTATTATGTATATCAATACGCAACTGGTTATAGTGCTGCACAAAGTTTAAGCCACCAAATCTTAACAGAGGGCCAACCAGCTGTTGAAAGATATATTAATGAATTCTTGAAAAAAGGTAGCTCAAATTATCCAATTGAAATCTTAAAAAATGCAGGTGTAGATATGACATCACCTGAACCAATTGAACAAGCATGTGAAGTCTTCGAACAGAAATTAGATGCTTTTGAAAAACTAATGAAAGCTTAATATGATTGAATTCGCTTACATTATGAACAGATTGTGACAATTTAAATTTAATCAAACACAAAGGTTGAAATGGGATATACGTCGTGTTATATTATGAACATGAAATTAATCACATAACAAACATACCCCTTTGTTTGAAGTGAAAAATTTCTCCCATCCCCTTTGTTTAGCGTCGTGTAATCAGACACGGCGTTTTTTTATTTGCTGTAAAATATGCAGTAAACAATATACATAAATTATACAAATTATGAATAAACAAAAAATAAGCGCAACAGATCATTTGATATCTGTTGCGCTTATTTTTAAATATTGAACCACAGTAAGTTTTCAACATTTAGGCATTTTAGATTTCCAAAACTTGCCATCAGGATAATTTAATTTTTCCACTTTCTGTTGTAGCATGAGTTTTTTCAATTCTTTATTTAATAATTTTTCAGGCCACTCATAAATCGTGAGTAACTCTTCCATTGTCACAAGTTGTTTCTGTTGTATATAAGTTTCTAACTTCGGAGGCAAATTCTTTTCAATTGGTGTCCCCATAAGTTCATTGATGATGTATGTGTATATGTGATATAGATAAAGACCTTCAACTTTTAATCCTTCTTCATGCACGTCTTCACTGAAGAATACGAGGGATGGAGATTGTTCTATTTCCATTTCACGTGCTATATGCAAATCAACTTTTAAACTTTCTGTTAGTTTGCTTTTCTGTAAGTCTTCTTTAAACACATCATAATCAATTCCAGCATTTTTTACACAATCACATATCATTTCTTCGGTGATAATATCGCGTTTTGGTATAATTTCATTTTGCATTAAATGAATAAATCGCTCTGCTCTTAAACGACCTTGTAATTCAGCTGCTTTGTAAGCTAATGCAATATTATCGAAATCAGAGGTGCTTTGTGCTTGGCATTTTGTTAAAACTTTTAATGAAGGATTAAGAATATGTCTTACACGTATATATTGATTATATTCAATTCTTAGTTTTGATAAGATTGCCGAAATTTTGAAACAATCTTTACTAAAGGGATCGAAAAAAGAGTAAATTTCTATTTTGCATACAGGTGATAGATCAGTATTTGCATCTTCACGACTCTTATTCTCCATTACTCTTAACTCTTCAGCCATGTCTTTTCACCTACAATTATTTTTCGGAATTCACCATATGATTAGCTGTTAGTCGCAATCTTTCAAATAAATAGTCACCAACCCCAGCAGGGAAGTTAGCATGATTAATTGCTATAGACATATTTTCTAACCAAGCATCGCGCTCATATTCAGTAATCGTAAATTCCATATGTCGTCTTTTCAACATGGGGTGTCCATGTTCCTGTGTATATAAATCAGGGCCTCCTAAAAACTGAGTTAAAAATTGCTTTTGTTTTCGACTCGTTTCTATAAAATCACCAGGGAATAAATGATTAATTCTATCGTCTTTTTCAACTAAATCATAAAAATGATCAATCATTTGATATAGTGCATCTTGCCCTATGATGTCATATGGTGTTTTAGGCATAATATCACCGTATTTCATTAATATATATCTAATATAACATGAATTTTTACATTTGAAAGTAATTTGCATTATGGCTTCCATTGTTGTTGTTAGGCTAAATTAGCTTTTCTGTTAAAGAAACGTTGGACTTTGTTTAATGGTTTTTCATGAGTCATATGAAATGATTTCAGTAAGTCATTAAACTTTTGTAAGCCCTCGTCATAATCATGTACTTCGAATTCTAGCTCGCAATCTTCTGTGCCAAGATACTCACTTTTATCTAACACAAGAAGTTCATTTTGATAGGAGGTTTCCATTCTATACGTAGTTAAAGCACCTAATATCAATAATGTGCCATCTTTAACGTCAAAGTCCTCCATTAGTATTTGTCTAATCTCATCTGGCAATTGGTCGTGATAAATTGTTTTGTCAATTTCAGGCTCAAGCGTGACATTGAAATTATATTCAGTTAAACCTACCTCTGCAGGTACTTTGAGTGTCATCTCATAAGTATTATTTTTAACGCGAATTCTTAATGCAGAATAGTGATCCTTAAGTTTAAAGTCTGCAGTATCTATATAGTAATTTGTTTGTTTGAAAGGTGATGTTTCTTTGAAATATTGATTTTTAATATCATTATATGCTGATTCACTAAGTATTTGTTTGAATTCAATTTCATTATTTGTTGTCATTCATTGTTACTCCTCTACAACGTTGTTTGTTTTATTAATAGTATGACTGAAATGGTTCTTGTTTTAAAGTGAGACAATGTTTTGAAAATAGAATCATTATAAAAAAATGAAATTAGAATAATAAGTCATATTAAAAAATTCAAATACATATAATAAAGTGACAATATTCGGCTACATACGTGTGATGTAAGCATAAATTATGTTAAACTAATATGGAATAAGGAGGGGCAAGCATGCGTATATATATAAATGAAATCAAAGTGAAAGACGATACAATTTACTGTTATTCAGAAGATTCAATCGAAGGATTAGAAGAAGTAGGACAAATGCTTGTTGACAGTGATAATTATGGATTTGCATACATCTTAGATGATGGTCAATCCTATTCGTATTTAATCTTTGTAGAAGAAACATGGTCGATGTTACATGAAAACAAAGGTAAGAAACTTATTGTAAACGATGAGTTAGAACTTAAACATTTCCAAGAGGAATTAGATTACATATTAGACAATATTGAAGGCAATAATAACTATGGTAAGGAGTTTGTTTCTGCTGTTGAAAAAACTTTTGAACTAGAATGAAGCGGAGTGAAGTAATATGAACCAGTGGGATCAATTTTTAACACCGTATAAACAGGCTGTTAATGAATTAAAAGTTAAATTAAAAGGATTACGTAAACAATATGAGATTAGTGAACACAGTTCTCCCATTGAATTCGTAACAGGCCGCGTTAAACCTATTTCAAGTATTATAGATAAAGCAAACAAAAGGGAAATTCCATTTGATAGATTAAGAGAAGAAATGTATGACATAGCTGGACTCAGAATTATGTGCCAATTTGTGGATGATATAGATGTCGTAGTTAATATATTACGTCAACGTAAGGATTTTAGTGTTGTTGAAGAAAGGGACTATATTCGCAATACCAAACCAAGTGGATATCGCTCTTACCACGTAATTATTGAATATCCTATTGAAACATTAAATGGACAAAAATCTATTTTAGCTGAAATTCAGATTAGAACGTTGGCTATGAATTTCTGGTCAACCATAGAACATACATTACGATATAAATATGATGGAGATTATCCAGATGAGATACAGCATCGTTTAGAAAGGGCGGCAGAAGCGGCTTACTTATTAGATGAAGAAATGTCCGAGATTAAAGATGAAATTCAAGAAGCACAGAAATATTATACTCAAAAGCGTGCAAAAAAACATGAAAATGACTAATGAGGTGTAAACATGCGTTATACAATCCTAACTAAAGGTGATTCGAAATCTAATGCGTTAAAGCATAAAATGATTAACTATATGAAAGATTTTCAAATGGTTGAAGATAATGAAAACCCAGAAATAGTCATTTCAGTCGGTGGGGATGGCACTTTATTACAAGCCTTTCATCAATATAGTCATATGCTTTCGAAAGTGGCGTTTGTTGGTGTGCACACCGGACATTTAGGGTTTTATGCTGACTGGTTACCTCATGAAGTCGAGAAATTGATTATTGAAATCAATAATTCAGAATTTCAAGTTATTGAATATCCATTATTGGAAATCATTGTTCGATATAATAATAATGGTTATGAAACAAGGTATTTAGCATTGAATGAAGCTACAATGAAAACTGAAAATGGATCAACATTAGTTGTGGATGTTAATATTCGTGGTAAACATTTTGAGCGTTTTAGAGGAGATGGGCTATGTATATCTACGCCATCTGGATCAACAGCATACAATAAAGCATTAGGTGGCGCATTAATTCATCCATCTTTAGAAGCAATGCAAATTGCAGAAATTGCTTCAATCAACAATCGTGTGTTTAGAACAGTGGGGTCGCCATTAGTACTTCCTAAACATCACACGTGTTTGATAACACCGGTCAATCATGACACAATAAGAACTACGATTGATCACGTGAGTATTAAGCATAAAAATGTAAATGCAATCCAGTATAGAGTAGCAAATGAAAAGGTAAGATTTGCACGCTTCAGACCATTCCCATTTTGGAAGAGGGTACACGATTCATTTATTTCAAGTGATGATGAAGTATGATTTTCAGATATACGATTACACAGCAAGAAACGCTTAAATCATTTTTACAACGACATGACTTTTCGAAGAAGACAATTAGCGCCATTAAAACTAATGGCGCTTTACTTGTCAATCAGAGACATGTCACTGTGAGATATCAATTGAATTTTGGTGATCAGCTAGAAGTTCAACTACCTATAGAAGTACCCAGTGCCAATTTAACACCTTATATGAAGCCACTAGATATATTATTCGAAGATGACTATATCATTATTGTATCTAAACCTAATGGACAAAACTGTGCACCGTCACGTGAACATCCACATGAAAGCTTAGTTGAACAAGTATTAGGTTATTTACATCATAAAGGTGAACGAACCAATCCTCATATAGTAACCCGTTTAGACCGCAATACTACTGGGATTGTACTTTTTGCGAAATATGGATATATACATCATTTATTTTCAAAAGCCAAAATGGACAAAGTTTATACGTGTTTAGCATACGGTATGACTGAACCTAGTGGCATGATTGAAGCTCCTATTGCAAGAAGCGATGAAAGTATTATAGAAAGATGTGTATCTGAGAACGGGAAATATGCCAAAACAGTGTTTCGTACTTTAAAACAAAAAGAGAATGTTAGTTGCTGTGAAGTACAACTCTGTACGGGTCGAACTCATCAAATTAGAGTGCATTTTCAATATATCGGTCACCCTTTAATAGGTGATACATTGTATGGTGGAAAACATGGTAAAATAGAGGGGCAGTGCTTACATTGTTCAAAACTCATTTTTGAACATCCAGTTAATAAAAATATGATACATATCGAAATTGATCATAAACAACTCAATCAATGGTATGACTTAATATAAAAAATTGTTTTGGAGGTGTTTAATTTGTCTAACGACACAGAATTAAAAGAGAAAGAAAATGTGAACGAAGACGTTTATGATAAAGATTTATTAGATCAATTATTACAAGATGGCGATATTGATGCATTTAGAGAAGAATTTTTATCAATGCATAATTACGAACAAAGTGAGTACTTTGAAGATACCGATGAAGAAAAACGGCAAAAGATATTCGAATTCTTATCTCCTAGTGAAGTTGCTGATTTCTTCGACCATTTAGATATAGATGATGAAGAATATGAGGAGCTATTCGATAATATCAATGCAAACTATGCGAGTCATATTTTAGAAGAGATGTCTTACGATAATGCGGTAGATATTTTAAACGAATTATCCAAACCGAAAGTTGCTAGTTTACTCACATTAATGAATAACGAAGATGCAAATGAAATCAAAGCATTGTTACATTATGAAGAAGATACTGCCGGCGGTATTATGACGACGGAATATCTTTCTTTAAAATCAACAACGCCTGTGAAAGAAGCATTGATGCATGTTAAAGAGCAAGCGCCTAATGCAGAAACCATATATGTCATTTTTGCTGTGAATGAAGATGATCAACTAGTAGGTGTTTTATCATTAAGGGATTTAATCACCGCTGAAAACGATGCTTATATTGAAGATGTCATGAGCGAACGTGTCATTAGCGTTGACGTTGCAACAGACCAAGAAGACGTTGCACAAATCATGAGAGACTATGATTTTATTGCGGTACCAGTAGTAGATTATCAAAATCATTTGCTAGGTATCATTACAATCGATGACATTCTAGATGTAATGGACGAAGAAGCTAGTGAAGACTACTCTCGTTTAGCCGGGGTTTCTGATATTGATTCTACGAATGACTCTGTGATTAAAACAGCGATGAAACGTTTACCGTGGTTAATCATTTTAACGTTTTTAGGCATGATTACTGCGACGATTCTAGGTAGTTTTGAGGATACATTATCTAAAGTTGCACTATTAGCAGCATTCATTCCTATTATTAGCGGGATGTCAGGTAATTCTGGTACACAATCATTAGCCGTTTCTGTACGTAATATCTCAACAGGAGATATTGATGAACAAAGCAAGTTTAAAGTAGCTTTAAGAGAAGCGGGAAGCGGATTATTATCTGGAATTGTCTGTTCAATTATTTTAATCATTATTATCATTTCAATCTATCGACAACCTTTATTAGCAGTCATCGTAGGTGGTAGTTTGACATGTGCTATGACAGTAGGAACATTAGTAGGTTCAATGATTCCATTACTTATGAATAAATTAAAAATTGATCCAGCAGTAGCAAGCGGTCCATTTATTACTACAATTAATGATATTGTTAGTATGTTAATTTATTTTGGCTTAGCAACATCATTTATGTCTTATTTAACTTAAGGAGGAACGAATGGAGTTCTTATCACTTGTGATTGTAGTCGTTGCTGCATTTTTAACACCTATTATCGTTAATAGGTTAAATATCAACTTTTTGCCAGTGGTTGTCGCTGAAATCTTAATGGGAATTATCATAGGAAATTCATTTTTAAATCTCGTAACAAAAGATTCTATGCTTAATATTCTTTCAACATTAGGATTTATCTTTTTAATGTTTTTAAGTGGTTTGGAAATTGATTTTAATGCGTTTAAAAAGGATTCACGCCCACGACAAGGTGAAAGTAAAGAAGAAAAGAAAGTGCCTGGGCATTTAAATCTAGCTATGTTAGTTTTCGGTTTAATCATGATTGTATCAATCATTTTAGCTTTTGCATTTAAATGGTTTGGTTTAATCGACGATGTATTATTAATGGTTATTATCATTTCAACAATTTCTTTAGGCGTCGTAGTACCGACATTAAAAGAAATGAACATTATGAGAACTACGATTGGACAATTTATCCTATTAGTAGCGGTATTAGCTGATTTAGTCACAATGATATTATTAACTATATATGGTGCGGTGAACGGCCATGGTGGTAGTACGATTTGGCTAACAGGTATATTAGTTGTATTTACAATCGTATTTTATGTTATCGGTGTACTATTTAAGCGTATGTCGTTTTTACAAAAGTTAATGGGTGGTACAACTCAAATTGGTATTCGTGCCGTCTTTGCGCTTATTATATTGCTTGTAGCTTTGGCTGAAGGCGTAGGGGCAGAATACATACTCGGTGCATTTTTAGCCGGTGTTGTAGTGTCATTATTAAATCCTGACGAAGAAATGGTTGAAAAGTTAGATTCCTTTGGTTATGGATTCTTTATTCCAATTTTCTTCATTATGGTAGGAGTCGATTTAAATATTCCGTCACTTGTTAAAGAACCATCATTACTGATTATTATTCCAATATTAATCTTGGCATTTATTGTATCTAAGTTGATACCAGTATTCTTAATCAAACGTTGGTTTGATTTGAAAACCACGATTGCCTCTGGTTTTTTATTAACATCGACGTTATCGCTTGTGATTGCAGCAGCTAAAATTGCTGAACAACTTAAGACGATCTCACCTGAAACATCAGGGTTACTGATATTAAGTGCTGTAATTACATGTGTATTTGTACCAGTCATCTTTAAAAAATTATTCCCTGTGCCAAATGAAATGAATCGTCGTATAGAAGTTAGTTTAATTGGTAAAAACCAACTTACTATTCCAATTGCTCAGAATTTAACGTCACAACTATACGATATTTCACTCTATTATCGTAAGGATTTAAGTGACAGTCGAAAATTATCCGATGAAATTACAATGATTGAAATAGCTGACTATGAACAAGAGATATTAGAAAGATTAGGTCTATTTGATCGTGATATTGTTGTTTGTGCGACGAATGATGATGAAATAAATAGAAAAGTGGCTTTAATGGCTAAAGAACATGGTGTTGAACGTGTTATTTGTAGATTAGAAAGTACTAATGAAGATATGGAAATGAAATCATTAGGTATTGAAATTTTCAGTAACTACTTAAGTAATAAGATTTTACTTAAAGGATTAATAGAAACACCAAATATGCTTAACTTATTAAGTAACGTAGAAACGTCTCTATATGAAATTCAAATGTTGAATCACCAATATGAAAATATGCAATTACGTAACTTCCCATTCGGTGGAGATATAATCTTCGTGAGAATTGTCCGTAACAATGATTCTATCGTTCCACACGGTGACACACAATTGCGCTATAAAGATAGATTGATTGTTACAGGTTCAAAAGAATATGTTGACGAATTAAAACAAGAATTAGAATTTTATTATTAATATATAATAGCAATCGTCTGTAAGTATAAGGAATACTTACAGGCGATTTGTTATTGATGAAGAAAGTCTAAATTGATGATTGAAGTTATACCAATCTAAAATACTTTATTATCTGGTACTAAAAGTGTTAGAATATGATGAGTGAATAAAGAAGGAAACGTTTGAAATAAACTAACATATATCTAAATTAAAGGAGTTATTTGCATGTTAAATCTAGAAAATAAAACTTACGTCATTATGGGAATTGCTAATAAACGTAGTATTGGTTTTGGTGTTGCAAAAGTATTGGACCAATTAGGTGCAAAATTAGTATTTACATATCGTAAAGAACGTAGCCGTAAAGAATTAGAAAAATTATTAGATCAATTAAATCAACCTGAAGCACGTTTATATCAAATTGATGTTCAAAGTGATGAAGATGTTATCAATGGATTTGCGAAAATTGGTGAAGAAGTAGGTAATATAGACGGTGTTTACCACTCAATCGCATTTGCAAATATGGAAGATTTAAGAGGACGTTTCTCTGAAACTTCAAGAGATGGTTTCTTATTAGCACAAGATATTAGTTCATATTCTTTAACAATTGTTGCACACGAAGCTAAAAAATTAATGCCTGAAGGCGGTAGCATAGTTGCAACTACTTATTTAGGTGGCGAATTTGCAGTACAAAACTATAATGTTATGGGTGTTGCCAAAGCAAGTTTAGAAGCCAATGTTAAATATTTAGCATTAGACTTAGGTGAAGATAATATCCGTGTTAATGCAATTTCAGCAGGTCCTATCCGTACGCTAAGTGGAAAAGGTGTTGGTGGTTTCAATACTATTCTTAAAGAAATTGAAGAACGTTCACCATTAAAACGTAATGTGGATCAAGAAGAAGTAGGTAAAACTGCTGCATACTTATTAAGTGACTTATCAAGTGGTGTTACAGGTGAAAATATTCATGTAGATGGTGGATTCCACGCAATTAAATAATTGAGTTATTAACTATTTATGTATATTACTTATAACATAATAAAAGACCAAGTGATTAATAAAATAATCACTTGGTCTTTTTGTTTTATAAATAAGATTAATCTTTGACATTGCTATTTGCTTTATCGATAATACGCTGACGATATTTAAAGATATTGCTAATAACTGTTTTTAACACTGCGTATAAAGGTACGGCAATCAGAATGAGAGTGAAACCACCTAAATCACCTGCAGCTAATATGACAACAATAATTGTTAATGGATGCATGCTAAGTGATTTACCCATTACATTTGGCGTGATGACATTACCTTCTAATTGTTGAGCAATTAACGTAATGACACATACCCAAATGAAAGTTGAAGGTCCATCGATAATACCTAAAATAGCTGCTGGCGTGAAAGATAGCCATGGGCCTAAGAATGGTATTAAGTTGGCAACACCAGCGAATAAAACAAGTAACGGTGTATAGGGTAAGCCGATTATTGTATAACCAATATACAAAATGATACCTAAAATAACACTCACCGTCACTTGACCTTGGATGTAAGATTTTAATGTATAGTTTAAGTCTTTTAATAAATCTACGACAAATACTTTACGTTCACCTTTGAAAAATTTAGCTACAGCAGGAATAAATTTTTCATGATCTTTCAACATGTAAATAAGGAAGAACGGTACCATGATTAATAAAAAGATAGTAGAAATTAATGATGTGATATATGAAATTGAGTTAGATAACACATCAGTCACGCCATCTCCCATTGATTTAACCATGTTATTAATTCGATGTGTGACATCACTTGGTAATTTATCAATTTGTGTTAGTGAGAAATTGATTAAACGCTCAGTTTCTCTTTGTAAGGCAGGTGTTTGTTTAATTAGGTTATTAATATTTGAAATAATGATAGGTGCGATAAATGCTACAACAATAGCGATAATTGCAATTAATACTACAAATATAGTTAAAATACTTGCCCATCTTGGGAATCCCCATTTTTCTAATAATGTTTGAAATGGTAAACATATGTAGAATAAAAATCCACTAATTAAAAAAGGAAGAAAAACAGAACCGATGATAGTTACAACTGGTGTAAATACTTCATGCACTTGCATAAATAGCTTGATGAGTATGAACAACATAATTAGAGCTATGCCGGTTCTAAACCAAACTTTGTTTAACATATATATAGATCCTCCTGAAAATTTTCATTTTTTATAGTCTTATATAGTATATCTCAAATTGAAAAGCTACAAAAGAGTCATGATTGATAAAGTGTCATATTGAGTAAGTTAAAAATACATATTATTTAATGAAAATTCTGAAAATATATTGTAAAGTGTAAATGTACATTGTATAATTTTTTTAATCGATAATAATTAAGGGGGTATACGATGATTGAAAAAATCGTTACATTTTTAAATGATCTCGTCTGGAGTAAACCATTAGTATACGGACTATTATTAACAGGGATTTTATTTAGTTTGAGAATGCGTTTTTTCCAAGTGAGACATTTTAAAGAGATGATACGTTTAATGTTCCAAGGGGAAAAGTCACCAAGTGGTATTACAAGTTTTCAAGCTATAGCAATGTCATTAGCAGGGCGTGTAGGGACAGGTAACATTGTAGGTGTGTCGACTGCTATATTTATTGGAGGACCAGGCGCTGTATTCTGGATGTGGATTAGCGCCTTTCTAGGTGCGAGTAGTGCATTTATTGAATC
Organism: Staphylococcus sp. AC872; assembly: GCF_979255425.1. Lineage (NCBI taxonomy): Bacteria > Bacillati > Bacillota > Bacilli > Caryophanales > Staphylococcaceae > Staphylococcus > Staphylococcus sp. AC872. The sequence continues at coordinate 540,171 of NZ_CEEDKW010000002.1, read as the reverse complement.
CACTTTAGGACAAATTTTTAAACGTGAAGATAAGGGAGAATATCGAGGTGGACCAGCATACTATATTGAATATGGGATAGGTGGAAAATTCGGGAAAATATATGGTTTAGTATTCGCGATTGTTACAGTCATTTCAGTAGGTCTACTCTTACCCGGTGTACAATCAAATGCAATTGCAAGCTCTATGCATAATGCTTTTAATGTTCCGAATTGGATAGTAGCTATTATAGTTGTCATTATTTTAGCATTAATTATTTTTGGTGGATTACGTTCAATTGCTAATGTTGCTACAGCAGTTGTACCGTTTATGGCAGTCATATATATATTAATGGCAATAGTCATTATTATTATTAATATCCAACATGTTCCAGCTTTATTTGCACTTATTTTCAAATCTGCGTTTGGGTTACAGTCAGCGTTTGGTGGTATAGTCGGTGCCATGATTGAGATAGGTGTAAAAAGAGGGTTATATTCTAATGAAGCAGGACAAGGGACAGGACCGCATGCCGCATCTGCTGCAGAAGTTTCTCACCCAACAAAACAAGGACTCGTTCAATCATTCTCAGTTTATGTAGATACATTATTTGTATGTACAGCAACAGCACTCATTATTTTACTTTCAGGTACATATAACGTAACAGATGGTCAGACTAATTCGAATGGCACACCACATTTAATCAAAGATGGAGGAATATTTGTAGAAAATGCAGATGGCAGTAAAGATTATTCAGGTACTGCAATGTATGCTCAAGCAGGTATAGATAAAGCTTTCCATGGAAGTGGTTACCATTTTGATCCCCATTTTTCTGGTATTGGTTCATACTTTATTGCCATTGCTTTATTCTTCTTTGCCTTTACGACGATATTGGCTTATTACTATATCGCAGAGACTAATGTAGCATATTTAACTAGACATCAAAGTAAAAGTACTACACACATCTTCTTTATCATAGCAAGATTAGCTTTATTATTTGCAACTTTTTATGGTTCAATTAAAACAGCCGATGTCGCATGGGCTTTAGGGGATTTAGGTGTTGGATTAATGGCATGGTTGAATATTATAGCAATTTGGATATTGCATAAACCTGCGTTAGAAGCCCTCAAAGATTATGAACGACAAAAGGCACATTTGGGTTCTGGCTACCATGCGGTTTACAAGCCTGATGCAAAGAAAATTCCTAATGCAATATTTTGGTTGAAAACTTATCCAGAAAGATTGAAAAATGAAAAATAAATAATGAGTTTATTATTTAAAGAATTAGAGTAATTAGTTATCATTTGTAAGTCATTATTAGATTAAGTACAACAAATTAACATATTGCTGATTTAATTTTGCAGTGTTTATCAAAGTTCATAACGCACATAATTTAAAAATATAACGTCTCTTGGTACAATATAAATAATACTACTAGGGGGCGTTTTAACATGTCTGAATTTAAACCAGGTAAAATTAACAAACATATATTTTATAGTGACATATTAGAAAGAGATGTTACTATTTCTATTTACTTGCCTGAAGAATATACTGATTTATTTAAATACCAAGTGATTATATGCTTCGACGGTTTGGATTTTTTAAGGTTTGGACGAATCCAACGAGAATATGAAAAGCTACGTAAAGATAATGAAATTCAAAGAGCGATTATTGTTGGTTTTCATTATGAAGATGTAGAAAAACGTCGTGAAGAGTTTCATCCAAAAGGTAGCCGATCACATTTAACTGTCCAAGCAGTTGGTAAAGAACTATTACCATTTATAGATGCGACTTTTCCTACTTATAAAGTGGGGAATGCTCGACTATTGATGGGTGATAGTTTAGCTGGAAGTATAGCATTACTTACAGCCCTAACCTATCCAACGATATTTAGCCAAGTAGCAATGTTAAGTCCACAATACGATGAAGTGGTTAAAGAAAAGGTTGAGGGGTGTGACACGAAATCACAACTTTCTATTTGGCATGGAATCGGTTTAGAAGAGGAAGACTTCACATTACCTACGAATGGCAAGAGAGCTAACTTCTTAACACCTAATCGCGAGTTGAATGCACTTATTAATCAATTTGATGTTCGTTATCACTATCAAGAATTTGAAGGTGGTCATAATTGGAAATCATGGAAACCTTTATTAGGGGATATTTTAAAATACTTTTTAGATGAGGAATTACCAGAGTAAATTATACTTATTAATGATCAAGTTCAATCGTTATTCAAATTAATAACGTACAAATATTATTATGTATATTGTTTAAAATAGAAAAAATATTTTTAAGTTTAAAGTAACGGTTTTCATAGAATTTTGATATAATGGAAATAGGTTAAACAAAGGAGGAATTCAAATGATTTTAGGATTAGCTTTAATCCCATCAAAGTCATTTCAAGAAGAGGTAAATGCATATCGTAAGCGTTATGATACACATTATGCGCAAATTATGCCACATATTACTGTGAAATCTCAATTTGAAATTAACGATGCGGATTTAGATTCAGTTAAAAAAGAAATTGAAACTCGAATTAAAGGTATTTCATCAATTGATATTCATGCAACTAAAGCATCTAGCTTTAAACCAGTAAATAATGTCATTTACTTTAAAGTTGCTAAGAATGATGAACTTGAAGAAATTTTCGATCGTTTTAATACAGATGATTTCTATGGTAAGGCCGAACATCAATTTGTACCTCATTTTACAATTGCTCAAGGTCTTTCAAGCCAAGAATTTGAAGATATTTATGGTCAAGTAGAGTTAGCAGGGGTAGATCATAAAGAGACAATCGATGAATTATCATTACTACAATTTAGCACTGAAGAAGATAAATGGAAAGTTATCGATACATTTAAGTTAAATTAAAAATTATAAATAGTTATAAAAAATGGAGTGAGATAGTGGAATCTATGATACATAGATCTTTATCTCACTCCATTTTTATTTAATTAGCACGTTTTCTATTTATAAAGTAATAGCCATAAAATAAGGCTAAAACTAAGAAAATAAGTGCAGAAAAATAGAAAGTATTATTTAAATTATTAGTAAACTGTGTAATTAAGCCACCTAATAAAGGACCAATCATAGACCCAAAACCTTGCACACTATTAAATACACCCCAAGTTTCTTCTTGCTCTTTTGGATTGATGTGTCCAGCCATAAAAGTATTCCATGCGGGTAATAAGATACCGTACATGAGACCAATGAATAACGCGATTCCCCACACAATATATATATTTGTGATTAATGATAATCCAAATATCATAAGTGTGTATAAGATGAACCCGCCAAATATAATACTATACATAAAGCCTCTACTATTTTTATCAATTATTTTTGAAAGAAATAGCATTGATATAGCACAACCAATTCCACCTATCATGATTGCGATTGTATATTCAATCGTTGAGACATGTACTATTTTTGTAGCATATGTGGGTAGAATAGGTATTAAAGCTGAAATTGCTGCACCTTGGAGTAATATACCTGGGAATAAAATAATATGTCGCTTAGTTACATCTACAATCTGTAATAATTGTTCTTTTACAGGTTTAGTATTGTAATTAGTCAATTGAATATTAACAAAGTAGTATAATATCCATGCGATTAATACGACTAAAGACATCATAAATACAAAATGTAATGGGTGTATCTTAATTAAGAAGTTCATTACTACCCAACCGACTAATAAACCTAACAACCACGCAAAATATACGTAACCCATCTGCTTACCACGTTTATCTTCTTGAACGCTTGATAGCATGATAACCCAAATAGGACTAACGGCTATACCAAGCATGATTGCGCTAATTATGATGACTATTGGTGATGATGGGAACCAAATAACTAAGAATAAACTTAGAAATGCTAGTAAAAACCCAGAAGTTAATACTAATTTAGCGCCAAACTTCTTTAATAAAAAGCCAATCACAAAATTTGTAGCTGCATCTGCTATAAAATGTATAGAAAATGCTAAAGATGTCACTGCAACTGCAATAGAAGTGACAGTAGGTAGGTAGTTAATATAACTTAATATGTACATACCTCTAGCAAATTCCATAAGAAATAAAATGACAAGCATAATTATAAAGTTTTTATTATTAGAATAGTTATTTAACGAAGAATCTTGCATACAAAGGCACCTTTCCATAAATCTCTTCTGGTTGCGAAGAATGGCCTAATAGTTCTAATAGGTCTTTGCATAATTTTTGAGTGGCATACTCAATTTTAGATTCTCTCATGTTTGAAGTCATTTTATTTAATATTGATTCATTATTTGTAAGATGCGTAACGATATCTATAGCCTCTTCAGGTGTATTGGCAATTTTACCAAACGTCATATCCTCAAAATAATTCGCATTTTCTAATTCTTGTCCTGGAGCTGGATTTAAGAAAATCATTGGAATACAACGAGTAAGCCCTTCTGAAATTGTAATACCACCAGGTTTTGTAACCATTAATTGACTTGATGCCATCCATTCATTCATATGTTTTGTAAAACCTAGAATGAGAACATCAGGATGATCTTTGAATTGAGCTTGTAAAGAGCGTTTTAATTCTTTACTACGACCACAAATCATAACAACTTGTGAATGTTTACTTTTCTCTAAAATTTCATTAATCATTTGGTCGAATCCTTTTGAAACACCAAAAGCACCTGCAGACATTAATATTGTAGGTCTATCAGGATCTAAGTGATGTTTACTCAACCAAGCTCTTTGATCAATATGTTCTTCGAATTTATCTGAAATGGGGATTCCCGTGACTTTAATTTGAGAGGCAGGTACGCCTGCTTCGATAAAATCTTTCTTGGTATCTTCAGTGGCTACATAATAGCGATCAGATTCTGGTGTAATCCAGTTTTTATGCATTCTGTAATCAGTCATCACTGTAGCAACTGGAATATTGATATTAAATTGTTCTGTTAAAACAGACATAACTGGTGTAGGGAATGTTAATAAAATTAAATCTGGTTTTTCATTAATGAGTATATTAATCAATTTATTTAGACCATAATATTTATAAAAACATTTATCTAGTTGATCAGGGCGGCTATAATAAAAGTTTTTATACATATTTCTGAAATATCTAAAGCTATTGATATACCATTTTTTACATATAGAAGTTAAAATAGGATGCGCTTCCATAAATAGGTCGTGTTGAATCACACTTAAATGGTCCAAATTCATTTCATTTAATTGGTTTACGATGCTTTGAGTAACTTGCATATGACCGTTACCGAAAGAACCAGTAATAATCAATATCTTTTTATTTTGAGTAACCATTAAAAGCCACCCTCCGTTAATTTTTAAAATTTATAATAAGTGTAACGTATTTTAATACATTATAAAAGGAATATCGTGATTACGTGTACATGAAATACCATTGATTTGTAGCAATTTAGTCTTAATTACAATTTAAAAGGGTAATATGACATTGCTTGAAAAATTGTATTTATGCATTATACCACAACTATCTTAAAAATAAATTTGAAAGAACTTAATACAAGTGATGGATTTTCTTTATAATTACTTTATATAAGGTTGATAATCTATTTATAATGTTAGCATGGTTTAACAAATATGTATTATTAAAATCTATCAAATAACAAGAATTTTAGTTTTATTTAATAGTAGATTAATATATAAGGTATAAATTTACATTTTCAAAGTTTTGAATAAGCTAAATTAATATTCCTCTTGAACATACAAAGGAATAACGCGACTTAATCGCTATAGAATCAATAAACTAATATTATAAGAAATTGGCATAAAATAAGTCAGTTAAAATTGTTTAGGATTAACTGGTATTTATATAGAAAGAATAAATTTATCATAGTCACCAAAACGTGTATAATAGACTTATTGTAAAAAAAGGAGCGATTCATTTTGAATGCGAGTGTATTGTTCGAAAAAATTCGAGTAAAACAAGTAATAGGAACATTAGATAAAGAAGTCGTAGATATCACTACTGATTCAAGAACGGCTAAAGAAGGCAGTATTTTTGTCGCATCAAAAGGTTATACAGTTGATAGCCATAAGTTTTGTCAAAATGTAGTAGATCAAGGATGTAGCATCATTGTGGTCAATAGAGAGCAAGACTTAAATGGCGATGTGACTCAAATTATAGTACCCGACACTTTAAGAGTGGCGAGTTTATTAGCACATGAATTGTTTGACTTTCCAAGTCATCAATTAGTTACATATGGCGTAACAGGAACAAATGGTAAAACGTCTATAGCAACTATGATTCATTTAATTTATAGAAAGTTAAATAAAAATAGTGCTTATTTAGGAACAAATGGATTCCAAATAAACGAAACAAAAACAAAAGGTGCGAATACAACCCCGGAAACAGTATCTCTAACTAAAAAAATTAAAGAAGCTGTTGATGAAGGTGCTGAAGCAATGACAATGGAAGTATCTAGTCATGGATTATCATTAGGTCGTTTAAGAGGCGTTGAATTTGATGTTGCCATTTTTTCTAATTTAACTCAAGATCATTTAGATTTTCACGGCACAATGGAAGCATATGGACATGCTAAATCGCTGTTATTTAGTCAATTAGGTGAAGACCTCGCTAAAGAAAAATATGTTGTATTAAACAATGATGATGATTTTTCAGAATATCTAGCTTCCGTAACGCCGTATGAGGTATTTACGTATGGCATAGATAATGATGCACAGTTTAGAGCAATTAATGTAGAAGAATCTTTACAAGGTGTTAAATTTGAATTTGACACGCCATTTGGTAGTTATCAAGTTGAAAGTCCATATGTAGGTAAATTCAATATTTCAAACATTATGGCAGCGATGATAGCGGTTTGGAGTAAAGGAGCTACATTTGAAGAAATCATTGAAGCGGTCAAATCACTTGAACCAGTAGAGGGGCGTTTAGAAGTATTAGACCCTAGTTTGACTATAGATTTAATTATAGATTATGCCCATACTGCAGACGGAATGAATAAACTTATTGATGCAGTCAAGCCATTTGTGAAACAAAAACTTATCTTCTTAGTAGGTATGGCTGGTGAAAGAGACATGACCAAAACGCCTGAAATGGGTAGTGTAGCTTGTCGTGCTGATTACGTTATTTTCACGCCTGATAATCCTGCCAATGATGATCCTAAAATGCTTACAGCTGAATTAGCTAAGGGTGCCACTCACTCAAATTATGTTGAATTTGAAGATAGAGCAGAAGGCATTAAACATGCAATTGATGTTGCAGAACCTGGTGATACTGTAGTACTAGCTTCAAAAGGTAGAGAACCTTATCAAATTATGCCCGGGCATGTAAAGGTACCACACCGTGATGACTTAATTGGTTTAGAAGCGGCGTATAAAAAATTTGGTGGTGGACCTGTTGAAGATTAGAGAATATACAGGGGGCACTTCCCCATTTCAAGTATATTTTCATAGGTTGAATGAAACAGTACTTATTGCTATACCTGATCAATTTTGGTCAGTTGAAGTTGCAATTGATTTAACTCGAGCAGAAATTAACGATACGTTATTGATGCAATTTTTCACATTTAATGATGAAGAAGAAGCCCAGAAATTAGCAAGTACAGTAACTAATTGGATTGAAACAATACTAAAGGAGAATGATTAATGAATATAAAGGAAGAAGTAGAGTCAAGAAAGACTTTTGCGATTATTTCCCATCCAGATGCTGGGAAAACAACATTAACTGAAAAACTATTATTCTTCAGTGGTGCTATTCGTGAAGCGGGTACTGTTAAAGGTAAAAAAACAGGTAAATTCGCTACAAGTGACTGGATGAAAGTAGAGCAAGAACGTGGTATTTCAGTAACGAGTTCTGTAATGCAATTTGATTATGATGATTATAAGATTAATATTTTAGATACACCCGGGCACGAAGACTTTTCTGAAGACACGTATCGTACTTTAATGGCAGTAGATAGTGCTGTGATGGTGATTGACTGTGCAAAAGGTATAGAGCCTCAGACATTAAAACTATTTAAAGTTTGTAAGATGCGTGGTATTCCTATCTTCACTTTTATTAACAAGTTAGACCGTGTCGGTAAGGAACCATTTGAATTATTGGATGAAATTGAAGAAACATTAAATATTGATACATATCCAATGAATTGGCCAGTAGGTATGGGCCAAAACTTCTTTGGTATTATTGATAGAAAATCTAAATCTATTGAACCATTTAGAGATGAAGAGAATATCTTACACCTAAATGATGATTTTGAATTAGAAGAAGATCATGCAATTAAAAATGATAGTGCATTCGAACAAGCAATAGAAGAGTTAATGTTAGTTGAAGAAGCAGGCGAAAATTTTGATAACGAGGCATTATTAAATGGTGAATTGACACCAGTATTCTTCGGCTCAGCTTTAGCTAATTTCGGAGTTCAAAACTTTTTAAATGCTTACGTTGATCATGCTCCAATGCCAAATGCACGTCAAACTAAAGAAGATGTTGAAGTAAGTCCTTTTGATACAGATTTTTCAGGTTTTATATTTAAAATTCAAGCAAACATGGACCCTAAACATAGAGATAGAATTGCATTTATGAGAGTAGTTAGTGGTGCATTTGAACGTGGTATGGATGTAACCTTACAACGTACGAATAAAAAACAAAAGATCACACGATCAACATCATTTATGGCCGATGATAAAGAAACAGTTAATCATGCAGTTGCAGGAGATATAATAGGTTTATACGATACAGGAAATTACCAAATCGGAGATACATTAGTTGGCGGAAAACAAGACTTTAGTTTCCAAGATTTACCACAATTCACTCCAGAAATATTTATGAAAGTATCAGCGAAAAATGTCATGAAACAAAAGCATTTTCATAAAGGTATCGAACAATTAGTACAAGAGGGTGCGATTCAATACTATAAAACATTGCATACGAATCAAATTATTTTAGGTGCAGTTGGACAGCTACAATTTGAAGTTTTCGAACATCGTATGAACAATGAATACAATGTAGATGTAGTGATGGAACCAGTAGGTCGTAAAATTGCAAGATGGATTGAAAATGAAGATGATATTAAAGATAATATGAATACATCTCGTTCAATACTTGTACACGATCGTTATGATAATTATGTATTTTTATTTGAAAACGAGTTTGCAACACGTTGGTTTGAAGAAAAGTTCCCAGACATTAAATTATATAGTTTATTATAATATGTTTGTCTATATACTAGTGCGGGTATCAGTTGTTATATAATGGTGATGTTATAAAATTATAAATTGTCATTATATCAATTAGCTTGTATAATAAGTATATTCACAAATAAATACCTATGACACTCATGTCAGAGGGGAGTAACTTGATAGTCACTGAATAAATTTGAGTGATTTTACACTTTATCGTCATTACGAAGTATTCACTTCCGGTAAAGTGGGCAATAGTATTTGCTAAGTGAGACCTTTGCTATTATTTAGCATAGGTCTCTTTATTTGTATTAAATTTAAAGGAGTTGTCCACTATGGATCCGAGTTTGTTATTATCCTATGCATGGGTATTACTAGTCTTAGTATTTTTAGAGGGTCTTTTAGCTGCTGATAATGCAATAGTAATGGCAGTTATGGTAAAGCATTTACCACCTGAGCAAAGAAAGAAAGCACTATTTTATGGTTTATTAGGTGCATTTGTATTTAGATTTTTAGCATTATTCTTAATTAGTATCATTGCTAATTTCTGGTTTATACAAGCAGCAGGAGCTGTATATTTAATCTATATGTCAATTAAGAATTTATGGGAGTTCTTCCATAAAAAAGATGACAAGAATCATGAAAATGTCGGAGATGATCATCACTTTGACGAAGATGGTCAAGAAAAGAAAGTTGGTCCAAAAGCATTCTGGGGCACAGTATTTAAAGTAGAATTTGCAGATATTGCATTTGCTATTGATTCCATGTTAGCAGCATTAGCAATCGCTGTGACTCTACCAAAAGTAGGTATACATTTTGGTGGAATGGACTTAGGTCAATTTTCAGTAATGTTCTTAGGCGGTATGATAGGTGTTATTCTAATGCGTTTCGCAGCAACTTGGTTTGTTGAATTATTAAATAAATATCCTGGTTTAGAAGGCGCAGCTTTCGCAATTGTAGGTTGGGTCGGTATTAAATTAGTCGTATTAGTATTAGCACATAAAGACGTAGGTATTTTACCAGAAGAATTCCCACATACAGTTTTATGGCAATCTATTTTCTGGGCTGTCCTAATATTACTTGTTGTTATTGGTTGGTTAACATCAGCTGTAAATAATAAAAAGAATAAGAAATAATGAACTAAGGCTTCGTATATTATTACGAAGTCTTATTTAATGCTTGTTTAACATTGCAGTTTTAATAATAAAATATTAAAATTTATATATACATAATACTATTTATTAGGGTAATACATATCATTGTGAAAAATGTTACCTTAAACCCATTGAGTATGTCATAATAAAAGTAATTGATTGAAATGATAGGAGTGGCTATCTAGTGGATAAAAATAAAAAACAAGTAATTCCTCGTAAAAGCTATCGACGTCAACGTCGTGAATTTTTTCATAACGAAGAAAGAGAGGAAAGAGTAGAAAAACAAAGACAAGAAGAAAGAATTCAAGCTAAAAAGGATGAATACCAAGCTAAAGTTAATGAAGAAAGAGTTAAAGATAACTTAAGAAAAGCAAGAATAGAAAAGTTAACTAAAGAAGAAATCCAACAACAACAAAATCAAGTATCAAATCATAATGATAAATCAAATAAAACGCAACAAGCTCATGAAAATAGTAAGTCGAAATTAACATTACCAGAGGAACAGCAACTTAAACGAGATCAAAATCACAAAAATCAATCATCACAAGATAACAATCAAGATGATAATGAAAGTTCCACTCTCGTGCAGAATCAAAGTGATAAATTAGCGTCTAAAACATTTCAAGAAGATCATCTAAAAAGTGGTGGTGAATCTGAAACTAAAAAGAACAACAGTAAAGCAGAATCTAGTAGTAATTTAAATAAACAAGCAACTTATGTTAAAAAACATGATTTTGAATCTGAAAATAAACATCCGTATCAAAGCAATCAAAATGCTAAACAAAATCAATTTGAAACAAAGAAAGATAATGCAACTTCAACTCGTGATAAAACAGAAAATAAAACTGATTATCTAGATATTATCAAGTCATTCTTTATGGAACATTGGCCTAAAATAGCTATTATTATTGGAGTGATATTATTAATTATTATACTTAACGCTATTTTTACTAATGTTAATAAAAATGATCATACAAATGACAGTGCTTTAACACCTACGAATAAACATTATACTGACACAATGAAAAGTGCGAATAGTACAGTAAAATCTGTAGTAACAGTGGAGAACGAAGGGTCAAAAAATACTTCAGTTCCAAATAATACATCTAAAGCAGATAATGAAATTGGTTCAGGTGTCGTCTACAAGAAAGTGGGCGACTCTCTTTTTATTATGACAAATGCGCATGTAGTTGGTAATAAAGATAAGCAAAAGATAACATTTGGTAATAATAAGTCGGTTCAAGGAAAAGTGATCGGTACGGATAAATGGTCAGATATAGCAGTCATTAAAGCTAAAAGTGCAGATGATTCTGTAAAAGCCATCACTACTGGTAATTCTAATCATCTTGTTTTAGGAGAGCCTATAATTGTAGTTGGTAACCCATTAGGTGTAGATTTCAAAGAAAGTGTATCTGATGGTATAGTCTCTGGTTTAGATAGACATGTACCAGTAGATATTGATAAAGATGATAGCTACGATGTACTAATGAAAGCATTTCAAATAAATGCGCCGGTTAATCCCGGAAATTCTGGTGGCGCAGTTGTTGATAGAGATGGTAAACTAATAGGTATTGTTTCTCTGAAAATTGATATGAATAATGTGGAAGGTATGGGATTTGCAATACCAATTAATGATGCTCAAAAAATAGCTAATCAATTAGAAAAAGAGGGAAAAGTTGAATATCCTAATACTGGAATTAAAATTAAAAATGTAGCTGATATTGATGATGACGAACGCCAATCAATCAAATTACCTAATAGTGTTAAAAATGGTATTATTGTTGGCGAAGTAAAACCCAATGCTCCTGGCGATAAATCAGGGTTGAAAAAAGATGATGTCATAGTAGAATTAGATGGGAAAAGAATTGAAGATAATTTAAGATATAGACAAATTATATTTAGTCATAGAGAAGACAAAAGTACATTAAAGGCTAAAGTGTATAGAGATGGAAAAGTCATTAATATAGATATAAAACTAAAATAATGTTGAGGTGAATTGAATGTCGATATTTGGTCAACTATTAAAAAGATCCAGTCCTCAACAAGGGATAGTTCTATACTATTTAGCAGCAATTGTTGTCGCGTTTTTATTGTTAAATTTGCCATATGTTCATAAATCTGGTGTCGACGTTAACCCAATAGATACATTATTTGTAGCAGTATCTGGAATAAGCGTTACAGGATTAACACCAATTAGTATTGTTGACACGTATTCTACGTTTGGTCAAATTATTATACTAGTCATTCTAAATATTGGCGGTATTGGTGTGATGGCCATTGGAACATTATTATGGGTTGTACTAGGTAAACATATAGGTATTCGTGAACGTCAGTTAATCATGCTTGATAACAATAAAGATACAATGAGTGGGACAGTCAAATTAATCTTAGAAATAGTTAGAACGATTATTGTAATAGAATTTATTGGTGCACTTTTACTGGCATTTTATTTTTATCGAGATAATCCCGATTTAAAATATGCTATAATGCAGGGAATATTTGTTTCAATATCAGCGACAACTAATGGTGGTCTGGATATTACAGGTGATTCACTTGTTCCATATGCCAAAGATTATTTTGTGCAAACGATTGTGATGTTCCTTATCGTTCTAGGTTCTATTGGATTTCCAGTATTACTTGAAGTCAAAGCCTATATTAAAAATAGAGTAACAAATTTTAGATTTTCATTATTTACTAAAATCACAACATCAACATATTTATTTTTATTTGTTTTTGGTGTCATGATTATTTTCTTATTAGAACATAATCATGCATTCAAAGGGATGAGTTGGCATCAGTCACTGTTTTATTCTCTATTTCAATCAGCAACAACTAGGAGTGCAGGATTGCAAACCATTGATGTATCCCATTTTAGTGATGCAACCAATATCATTATGAGTATTTTGATGTTTATAGGTTCATCTCCTAGTTCCGTAGGTGGTGGTATCCGTACTACTACTTTTGCTATTTTAATATTATTTGTCATCAATTTTAGTAATTCTGCTGATAAAATCTCTATTAAAGTATTTAATAGAGAAATTCATATTATGGATATACAACGATCATTTATGGTATTTACAATGGCTTCCATTTTGACCTTTACAAGTATGATTATTATATCTGTAGCAGAGCAAGGAAAACTATCGTTTTTACAAGTTTTCTTTGAAGTTATGTCGGCATTTGGTACATGTGGTCTAACACTAGGTGTAACAGATGATGTAAGTAACATTACAAAAATTGTATTAATGATATTAATGTTTATAGGACGTGTAGGTTTAATCTCATTCATTATAATGATAGCTGGAAGAAAAGAACCTAAAAAATTCAGCTACCCTAAAGAACGTATACAAATTGGATAAATTAAATCAAAGACATTTTAAGTATTAAAGATAGTTGATACTTAAAATGTCTTTTATATTTTTCTTAATAATATAAGTTATCTATCCAAAGTGATATCACTTAAACAAAAATACATGTTAAACTAACCATAATGAGAGGTGTGTTGAGATGGAGAGAAATGAGAATATCGATGTAGATGTCATAGCAACTTCTGATATGCATAGTCATTTTTTAAATGGAGATTATGGCTCAAATATATATCGCGCTGGAACTTTTGTTAGACAAGTAAGAAACAATAATCAAAATGTAATCTTACTAGATAGTGGTGGTAGTTTGGCAGGGTCATTAGCAGCTTTTTATTATGCTATTGTCGCACCATATAAGCGCCATCCAATGATAAAGTTAATGAATGCCATGCAGTATGATGCCAGTGGCATTAGTCCTAACGAATTTAAATTTGGATTGTCATTTTTAACTCGTTCTGTTGCACTATCTAGATTTCCATGGTTATCTGCTAATATAGAATATATCAAAACGAAAGAACCGTACTTTTCAACACCATATTCTATTCAACATTTTGATAATTTGAAAATTGCAATAGTAGGTTTAACAGCCGATGGTCTAATGAAAAATGAATATGCAGAAATGGAAGAAGATGTGAGCATCGAAAAAACATTATTATCAGCTAAAAGATGGATTAGATATATACATGAAATCGAAGAACCAGACTTTTTAATAGTGATATATCATGGTGGATTAGACAAAATCAGTAAATCCAATAAGAAAAATGAAGTAAATGTCAATGAAGCTGAAATATTGATAGAGGAATTAGGGGTTATAGATCTCATCATAACAGCACATCAACATCAAACATTAGTTGGTCAAGATCATGGAACAGTTTATGTACAAGCAGGACAAAATGCAGAAGAACTCGTTCATGTAAAAATAAAATTTAAAAAACGAACTAATACATATGAGGTTGAGGAAATTTCACCAGAAGTCATTGATTTGAATAATTATGATGAAGATGAAGCATTACTTAATGTCACGTATTATGATCGCAAAGCAGTTGAACATTGGGCAAGCGAAGCGATAAATGAAACTGAAATAAATGCACCAGTTAAAGATTTAGCAGAATTAGTAGGTCAACCCCATCCTTTTGCACAATTATTACATGATAGCATTAGATTAGCCTATAATTATCAAATTAGTTGTGTACACATACCTCGAAATGGTGAAGAAGGACTAAAGGGAGTCATAACGAATAGAGTTTTATATGATGCATATCCATATCCAGATAAACCTGTTGATTTAACGATTAAAGGGGAATGTATTAAAGGTATATTAGAATTTTCATATTCATATCTAGAATTTGAGAAAGATACGTTAAAGTCAACACTGATTGATGAAACGTTATGTACATTTTGGCAAGGATTTAACTATACTGTCGATATGAACCAAGCACCTTTTAACCGAGTGACTTTAGATGGAATTGATTTAAATGGATTATATAGGATCACTATGACGGATTATTGTTATAGAAATTATCAATCATATTTAGAAGATGCTATTATTCACCATACTAGTGAAAGTACAATGAGTACACTAATTGCTAAGCATTTATCAGATAAGCATTATTCTATTAAACTAAAAAATAACTTTAAAGTGATTAAGTAATTTGATATTATTACACCTTCATACTAATTAACGTATGTGGTTAAAAATTTACTTTAAAAAATAAATAGAGCTCTAAATCATGTATGGACACATGGTTTGGAGCTCTATACTTATACTTTAAATATTTATTTTCTAATCATTTAACATATTAAAAATTATCCATGAAAGATTAATAAAAGAATGATAGCAACTATTTGAGCAATAGATGTTGTAGCAATACGTCTTGTATATTCATAACTGATTGACAGTAATATTTGAGTTATAAAAATAAACAGTACTATCCACCAATTATCTAAATATATAAATAGAGAGCTTGAACAAATTGCAGTGATTAAGATAGATAACCAATTCGGCAAATTGTACTTATTTAACTCATTTTGTAAAACAGTGCGCATATATAGTTCATGACAAGGTATAACGAATGCTAATGTTACTAACATTTGCCACTTCCAATGAACACCAGTTTTGGCCAATTCTTTTATTAATGAAGCATAAGTTAATTCAGACGTTATGAGTGATAAGATCAATTGAATAATGATTAAAATAATACTGGCAATAATTCCAATACCTATGGATGTTAATAACCGTTTAGAATGTATATCACGTTGATAAAATACATAACTAATCCCAGCTATTAGCATAATTCCAGTATATAAATACCAATATTCTTGGTGTTCACCCCACATAACAAATAATATGGCATGAAAAACTATGAAACTAATTATAAACCATAGTAAAGCTTTCGAAACTTTTTTCATTACAACTAACCTTCTTGTTCAACAATTTTATAACGTTTATGATTAATAACCGTTTTTTCAGGTAAGTCTAGTGAGTTAAAGTTTTCCATTATTGTTAAATCTACAATAACTGAGTTATCATTTATTTTTTCAACTCGGCCTCTTAAACCATCATAAAATTCTACGATATTACCTACTTCTGCAACAGTCATTTCGAGTCCTCCCTTAATTCATAGCTAGACTATATTGTACTAAAAAATACACTACAAATAAACTAATAACACTAAAAACTCTTAGAATTAATACATAAATTATGAAAATTTTGTCATTATTGAGTAAATAATTGGAATTTTAAATGTAAATGGTGCATAAATAAGGTAAGGGCATATATAGAGAATCTATAAGGAGCGTTTGTTATGAAATTTGTAAGCAATAATAATATAACTGATCCAACACTTAACTTAGCTATGGAAGAATATGTATTAAAAAATCTTCCTTCAGAAGAAAGTTATTTTTTATTTTATGTAAATAGACCCTCCATTATTGTTGGTAAAAATCAGAACACGATAGAAGAGGTCAATAAAGCATACGTTGATGAAAAAGGCATAGATGTCGTACGTAGAATTTCAGGTGGTGGTGCAGTTTATCATGATACAGGTAATTTAAACTTTAGTTTTATTACAGATGATGATGGTAATAGTTTCCATAACTTTAAGAAATTTACAGAACCTATTGTCCAAGCCTTACAATCATTGGGTGTGGACGCAGAAATGACAGGACGTAATGATATTCAAGTTGGTGCTGCTAAAATTTCAGGGAATGCAATGGTTAAAGTTAAAGATAGAATGTTTAGCCACGGTACATTAATGTTGAACAGTGAGCTTGATGAAGTTCAAAATGCTTTAAAAGTAAATCCAGCTAAAATTAAATCAAAAGGTGTTAAATCTGTTAGAAAGCGTGTAGCTAATATTGAAGAATTTTTAACAGAGTCTTTAGATATTGATCAATTTAAACAAATTATTTTAAAAACGATATTTGGTGAACAACAAGTTGAAGAGTATGTATTAACTGATGAAGATTGGAAAAATATCGAGAAATTAAGTAATGAAAAATACCGTACTTGGGACTGGAATTATGGTAAAAATCCAAAATACAATTTTGAACGAGAAGAAAAATTCGAAAAAGGATTTATTCAAATCAAGTTTGATGTGAAAAAGGGTAAAATTGAACACGCAAAAATTTTCGGTGATTTCTTTGGTGAAGGGGACATTAGTGATTTAGAACATGCCTTAGAAGGTTGCCTTCATGACTTTAACCATTTAGAAGAAGCATTGGCAAATTATAATCTATATCATTATTTTGGTGATATAGATAAGAATGAAATATTAAGATTAATGTCTTAAAGTCATATAAATTTAAAAGGTCTATTCTCTAACTTTTTTAGTAGGGAATAGACCTTATTTTGAATGACTCGAATCTAAATTATTCACTGAGAAATGCCTCCAAGTTTTTATATTCTGTTATGTACTCATTGAATGCTTTCTCGTCTTTATTTACTAAAGCTTCATCAATTAGTAATTTCAACTCTTTTTTTCTAACCTCTCTAAGTGCTTCATCAATGACTAGTTCAACGCCTAAATCATTAACTGTAGTTACAAATTCTTCAAGTGTCGTATGTTTCACATTTGTATTATGATTCATAAGGATCTCGACCTTTCGTTTGAATTTAATATATAGATATTATACATTTTTTGAATTTTGAAATCAATGAATATTCTGACATTTTAAACGAAAAAATGTATCATATTACACTTTAAGAATAACTTGACTTTTGTGATTTTTCTTATAAAATAAAAAACATATTATTGATTCTATAAATTAGAAAAGATAATAAAATTTAATAAAGCGAGGTTATCCCAATGACAACTCAGAATATTTACGTAATTAGAAAGGGAGACATGGTGATTAGGCCTAATTATGATAATCAAAATCAACCAAATGGTTCAGAAATTATTCGGTTTGATAAGACAGTCATACAAAGCCCATTTAAAGTTCAAAAGATTATAGAGAGATCATGCAAATTTTATGGTAACAATTATTTAAGTAAAAAAGCTGAAACCAATCGAATCACAGGTATCTCAAGTAAACCTCCAATTTTATTAACTCCTTTATTTCCAACTTACTTTTTTCCTACTCATTCAGATCGACAAGAAGAAAATTTATGGATTAATATGCATTATGTTGAATCAATTAAAGAATTAAAACATCGTAAATGTAAAATCATATTTGCAAACAATGAAACCATTACCCTTAATGTATCATTCCACAGTTTATGGCATCAGTATACCAACGCAATCTTCTTTTATTATATGGTAGATAAACAATCCCGCATGAAATCTAATGACCCCGATAAACCCATCGATTATGAAAAATCCTCATTAAACATTTTTGAAGCATTATCACGTTATTCGCTATTTGTAGATAAATAAATTATGTTGAAATTTAAAATATGCGGAACGTTATATTAATATAGTGTAAATGTTCCGTATATTTTTTTAAGTTATCTCTTGATAATTTACGTAAAATTGATATAATAATATTTGTGCTTGATAGAGAAAGCACTACAATTTAATTATTCCACAGTAGCTCAGTGGTAGAGCTATCGGCTGTTAACCGATCGGTCGTAGGTTCGAGTCCTACCTGTGGAGCCATGGAAACGTACTCAAGTTGGCTGAAGAGGCGCCCCTGCTAAGGGTGTAGGTCGCGAGAGCGGCGCGAGGGTTCGAATCCCTCCGTTTCCGTTTTATAGTAAAAATCAGTTTAATTCTGATTTACTTAAACTACCTAGAACGTTGTTAAACCAACGTTCTTTTTTATTTTGTTAAAAATCCGTTTAAGTTTGTTTAATATATTTTGGTCAATATATGGTCAACACACTTTATTAAAGCGAATGGATAGTCCCTCCGTTACTATAAATAAGGGAGTGGGACAGAAATAATAAAGAACCACTAATCATTTATTATGTAGTGGTTCTTACGCATTAGCCATAGCTAATGTGTACTTTAAAATAGGAATACATGAGTGAAACTCATGCATAAGAAATACTAATTTCTTAAAAAAGTATTTCTTTATCGTTGTCCATCCCCAACTTGCATTGTCTGTAGATTTTCTTTTCGAAATTCTCTATGTTTGGGGCCCGTCCCCCGGCAAGGTTGACTAGAAATGAAAAAGCTTGATACATTAGACCGTCTTTGTAATTTATTACTTAGACGGTTTTATGCATGAACTTTAGTTCATGTATACGTCTAAAGCTTAATTTGAACACATGAGTCAATACGCATGTGTAAGTCATTCTAATTTCTATAAAAAAAGAATGACTTTACAGTCAACTACTGCCTAAATATGAATGTAACTTGAAATATATATTTATGTCCCAGCCTGTTATTTTTTCTACTGATTTTTGACTTATCAAGAGTTGATTTCCTTCTTATAATATTTACTTCGAAGAATTAAGATTCTTTAGTGCGTGGACTTTAAAATGAAATACATTGAACACAGTAGCTAGCCAACTATGAGGCTAGGCGATAATTGAATATCATAGTATAAAAACACCATGAAATTAGAATCTAACCATAGGGCTGATCTAAAATCATGGTGTTTTTTATTATAATATCAATGCAATACTCAAGCTGTATTCCTAAAGTGATAAGATACTTACAAAAGTCTGTTAATATTAAATAAAATGATCAGTAAAATTGTATCCATTTTTTCCAACTATAACTGCTCATCACTGCTACATTCATTACGATATGAATTATTTCGAACTCATAACCACTAACGTATCCTCGAGTTAATTTTAAGGTGAATATGGAACCTAACATCACACAAATATAGAAAACATTAACATACGGTGTTAAAATCCCAAATATCAAGAAGATACCTCCAACAACTTCACCAATTGACATTAAAATTGCAAGTAGTGGGGGTAAACCTAATGAACCTAGAAAATGTATCGTACCTTCTAGGTCTACAAATTTTAACGTGCCATGTACTAAAAAAGATGTCGCTAACATCCATCTAATTAATAAAATTCCAAATCTCATTGATAGACTGACCTCCAGATTGTTATAAAATAAAAAAGTAAATTTCATAAGTAATTAAGAATAAAAGACTTTAAATTTCTAATAAAAATTATAATACTTATAAAATTTATCTTATTATATAACGAATGGAAGATTTTGTCTTTATTAAATGACCATTTATATAAAAAAGCCCATCAATTGTAATGAATACATTGATGGGCAGTAATTCTCGATATATTATTCTTTATTTTTTTCCGTTTGATTTACCTGAAATCAAATCACGGATAATTTTAACAATGTAACCTGTTATGATTGTTCTTACTACACGTTTAATAATGTTCATCATAATTATGTCTCCCTTTTGCTTTTACTTGATAAATAATATATACCCCGTTTTTAATGTTTTAAAAGTGAATGGAAAATAAATCGCTAGAATAGGGTAAATATTATTTTTCAAAAACAATGTAACCGTCATTGTCAGCTTTTTTAGTAAAAGCGACGATAATAGCATGAACAATAGCTACAATACTTGGAATACCTGTCCAAAAGAAGGCAAGATGTAAAAGACCTTGTCCGACTTTGTCAGCATAAAATTTATGAACACCAATACCTCCTAAAAAAATAGCTACTAATATATAAATGACTTTATTAACTCTCATTTTTTGCTACCTCCTAAAAATAAGATTCATCGATTAAAGAATTAATCACGTAACAAACATAAAAATGTATTTTAGAAATACTTCTTAAAGTTCAATTCTCTCATCAAAATCTCTAAATTCAATATGAAATAGGTCCTTTGATTTATATTATATCGTAGTTTCTATATAATGAAATTAAGACAAATTTTGAGGAAGGATATATGATGATTAGACAAGCACATCCTAGTGATAATAAGCGTATCGCTGAATTATGTTTTATGATTTGGGAAGATATGGAATTAGATATAGTTAATGAAATTAGCCAAGAAAGAATTATGAACATACTAGAGTTGAGTATTGTTAATGTAGAATATCGAAGTTATTATAAAAATGTTTGGGTTTATGAAGTCAATGGCAAAGTTGCAGGTTGTGTTATTGCATATGATGGTAAACACGAACTTGATTATGAGAAAAATTGGTTAAAGTTACCGCTTGATGAAGATATTCGTAAATATGGTACACCTTTACCAGTGAAAGAAGCAGAGGACGATGAGATGTATATTGAAACCGTAGCTACGTTTCCTGAATATAGAGGTCAAGGTATAGCTACACAACTGATGACTTATCTTTTGGAGAAGTACCCTGAGAAAAAATGGAGTCTAAATTGTGATTATGATAATGAAAAAGCGCTAAATCTATATAAAAAATTAGGATTTAAGACAGTGAATGATATCGATCTTTACGGTCATCTTTATAGACATATGATTAAATATAAATAATTAGAAAGAAAACTCGACAATGAATGGTAATCATTGCCGAGTAATTAAATGGTATTAAATTGCACCTAACAATGCACTAATATAAATGCCTAATGCATATAATAAACCGAAAATAGTATTTGTTTTACCAGTAGCAGACATGGCAGGCATCATTGTCTCAGGTGTATCATTTTTGTTAAATCTTCTTACGGCTTTAATTGGCATTGGGAATGACAATAAAACTAATAAATAGAATAATGACCCACCAGATTTAAATAAGGCAGTAAATACTACAAGTGCATATGCGACAACATACATTGTGGCCATAAAGATAACTGAGGCGCGTTTACCAAGTAAAATAGGTAGTGTTTTACGTCCACTAGCTTTATCTTTGACACGATCTCTTATGTTGTTAGCCATGTTTATAAGTCCAATTGTTATGACGATAGGGATACTTAACCAAATGATTAGTCCTTGAACATTACCTGTTTGAATGAAAAAGGCTAATAAGATGATAATCATACCCATAAATACGCCTGAGAATAATTCGCCAAATGGCGTCCATGAAATCGGCATTGGTCCACCTGTATATAAATAACCAATTGCCATACAAACAACGCCTATTGGAATAATCCAAAATGAACTATGGAAAGCTAAGAATATACCTAGTAAGGCGGCAATAATATAAAAAGCAATCGCGATATTCATCACAAGTTTAGGACTCATACCATTTCTTACAATAGCACCACCGATACCTACAGAAGTATGATCATCTAAGCCTTTTTTAAAATCATAATATTCATTAAACATGTTTGTAGCCGCTTGGATTAATAAGCAAGCAATTAACATGGCTAAGAATAGACTGAATTTAAGATGATCTTCACTACCAAGTAGGAATAATTTAGCTGAAGCTGTCCCAACTAGAACTGGTACAACTGCGGCAGTTAAGGTATGAGGTCTCATCAATTGCCAATACTTTTTAACCGTTGAATATTGTTGATATTGATCTGACATTTTTATAACCTCTTAATTTTTAGTTTTAACATTCATATTTTAAAGTAATTATGAATAAAGGTCAATTCACGTGAAAAATTGCATGTGTTTATTAAGCAATTCGCACCAAAATTAGCATTGAAAAATGATACAATATACTAATGAGTAAATATAGAAGAAAGAAGTGAGATGAATGACTGTTAACGTAAGAGAAGATGAGATTGTCGACAAGCTATATGGAAGTTCTAAGGATTGGGTCTCTGTTGAAGTAGAGTTAGACAAGCAATTAGATCCAAGTACTCTATTTCATATAACTGAATCGCAAGCAGGCGATCGTTTTTATTTGCGATTAAATGACAATCAATCTTCATATTTCGGTTATCATGCGATTCGAAAATTTGAAAATGATTTCGAAAATAAACAGTCTATCTTTAAAGAATGGGAAACGTTAAAAAAAGATATAGAGTTAATTCATCCAGATAGTGAGAAACATCATTTACGTTTATGTGGTGGATTCCAATTTTCAAAACATAAATCTGATGATGAATGGCGAGCATATGGATTAAATCATTTTGTGCTACCTGAGGTGTTGATTTCTACTGAAAATAATCGAACATTTATAACTTATACAACTGAAAAAAAGACATTTGAAATGGATACTTTCAAGTCATTAGTCAATGATTTGGAACAAGCCAATGTCGATATGGAAGATGATCACCTGGGGAATGTTACTCGTATGGAGGATATCTATTTAGATGAATGGCGAGATTTAGTACAAGAAGCGATTAATAGTATTGACTATTCTAAGAAAATTGTACTTGCACGTAGAAGATTAATTAAATTTGATAAAGAGATAAGTATTCCATATATTTTGACTAGAGCATTAAAGAATGAAAAAAACAGTTATATCTTCTTACTTGAATCTAATGAATCTGTGTTCTTTTCACAAACGCCTGAACAATTATTAAAAGTTGAAAATCAAGTGCTTTCAACTAAAGCAGTAGCAGGTACAATTAAACGTTCTCAAAATGAACAGGAAGATGAAGAAAACTTACAAGCTTTTCTAAATGATAAAAAGAATTTAAATGAACATCAAATTGTAGTGGAAAGTATATTGAATGATATTCAACCATATGTTGAAGATGTATACTACAATGAAACACCAAACATTTTAAAAAATGACCATTTGTATCATCTATTCACAAAAATACAAGGTAATTTAAAAGAACAATCATATATTGGGTTAATTGATCGAATGCATCCAACACCAGCATTAGGCGGCTATCCTAAAGATGAAGCACTAGAATTTATAGAACAAAAAGAATTTGGCACGCGTGGCTTATATGGTTCACCTGTAGGATATATAGATGTCTATGATGATTGTGAATTTATAGTAGCCATTCGATCTATGTTGATAAAAGGCGATCAAGCAACATTATTTGCTGGATGTGGCATAGTTAAAGATTCTGATCCAGATAGCGAGATTGCTGAAACAGCTGTAAAATTTTCACCAATGATGAATGCTTTAGGAGTAGATAAACATGAGTAATAAAAATGAAGCTTTGACGACACAGGTCTTTACATTTGCATCAGAACTATTTGCATATGGTGTGAAAGAAGTTGTGATTAGCCCGGGGTCGCGTTCGACTCCGTTAGCTATTGCATTAGAAGCACATCCTAACATCAAAACTTGGATTCATCCTGATGAACGTAGTGCGGCATTTTTTGCATTAGGTTTAATCAAGGGTAGTCAAAGACCTGTTGCTATTTTATGTACGTCTGGTACAGCGGCGGCTAACTACACACCGGCAATTGCAGAAAGTCAAATTAGTCGTATACCTCTGATTGTATTAACGAGTGATCGACCACATGAATTAAGAAGTGTAGGTGCACCACAAGCTATCAATCAAGTCAATATGTTCAGTAATTATGTTAATTTCCAATTTGATATGCCAATTGCTGACGGTACTACAAATATGCTAGATACGATACATTACCAAATGCAAATTGCTAGTCAGTACCTTTATGGTCCACATAAAGGACCGATTCATTTTAATATGCCATTTAGAGAGCCATTAACACCTGATTTAGATAGAACAGAATTATTGAAATCAGAAACAAAAACATTACCTCATTATCAAAAAATGATACATGTTGATCCAATTAAGGATAAAATTGAAAAGTCTAAAGGTTTAATTATTGTTGGAGATATGCAACATCAAGAGGTAGACCAAATTTTAACTTATTCAACGATTTTCGATATACCAGTGTTGGCAGATCCACTAAGTCAGTTAAGACGACATAATCATCCTAATGTCATAACAACATATGATTTATTATATAGAGCAGGTATGGATTGGGATGTTGATTTCGTAATTAGAGTAGGTAAACCAGTTATTTCTAAAAAGTTAAATCAATGGTTAAAATCGACTTCAGCATTTCAAATATTAGTTCAAAATAACGATAAAATAGATGTTTTTCCTGTACCGCCAGATGTATCATATGAAATATCGGCTAATGACTTTTTCAGATCGCTAATGGAAGAAAGAACAGTAGACAGAAAAGCATGGTTACAACAATGGCAATCATTAGAAAAGCAAGCTCGCATTGAAATCAATGATTATTTACAACATGCTACTGATGAAGCGGCATATGTTGGCACATTGATTTCTAAATTAACTAACGAAGATGCTTTATTTGTAAGTAATAGTATGCCAATTAGAGATATTGATAATTTACTATTTGATAATGAAGCTGAAATTTATGCTAATCGTGGTGCGAATGGCATTGATGGTGTTGTTTCTACTGCATTAGGTATGGCAGTACATAAAAAAGTGACGTTACTCATCGGTGATTTAGCTTTTTATCATGATATGAACGGCTTGCTCATGTCTAAAATTAATGACATACATTTAAATATAGTGTTATTAAATAATGATGGTGGGGGTATTTTTTCTTATTTACCTCAAAAAGCATCAGCAGAAGCATATTTCGAGAGATTATTCGGAACGCCAACTGGTTTAGATTTTGAACATGCGGCATTGTTGTATGACTTTAATTTTAAGCGTTTTGAGCATTTAAATGATTTTAAATATGAATCGTTATCTGAATTAGGTTCGAATGTTTATGAAATAATCACAGATAGAGAAGATAATTTACAACAACATCAAATTTTATATAAGAAATTGAGTGAAATGATTAATGTTATATCATAATTTTTATCAATCAAAGTCATCATCGAAGCAATTGATAGTTTTGTTACACGGATTTATTAGCGATGGCACAACTTTCGATAATCATATTGATAAGTTAACCGAACAAACTAACGTATTGGTAGTTGATTTACCTGGTCATGGAGAAGATGGAACTTCAATGGATATAGAATGGAGCTTTGATTTTATTAATCAAGCATTGAATCAAGTTTTATCCGAATATCAACAATACCAGTTGTATTTATTTGGTTATTCAATGGGAGGTAGGGTAGCTTTATATTATGCGTTGCATGGTTCGATAGAACTTGCAGGTTTAATATTAGAAAGCACATCACCAGGTATTCAAAGTGAAGAAGATCGAATTGAGAGACAACAAGTAGATGCTGCAAGAGCGAAAGTGCTAGAAATAGCTGGGTTAGAAATATTTGTCAATGATTGGGAACGATTACCACTGTTCCAATCACAGTATGACTTAGATAAATCAGTTAAAAAGCAAATTCGTGATAATAGAATGAGTCAGAATCCTCACCGATTAGCAAAAGCTTTACGAGATTATGGTACAGGACATATGCCTAATTTATGGCCATTACTATCACAAGTCGATATACCAACTTATATTATGGCAGGCGAGCTAGATGAGAAGTTTGTAAAAATTGCACAAAAATTGAAAGATTCAATTGTTAATAGCAGAAAAACAATAGTTTCTGATGTAGGACATACAATTCATGTGGAAGATAGCACGGAATTTGATACAATAATATTAGGTTTTTTAAAGGAGGAGCAAAATGACTAGACAGTGGGAAACACTTAGAGAATATGATGAAATTAAATATGAATTTTTCGAAGGTATTGCAAAGGTAACTATCAATCGTCCAGAAGTACGTAATGCATTCACTCCTAAGACAGTAGCTGAAATGATTGATGCATTTTCACGTGCACGTGATGATCAGAATGTTTCAGTGATTATCTTAACAGGAGAAGGAGATAAAGCATTCTGTTCAGGTGGAGATCAAAAGAAACGTGGACATGGTGGTTACGTTGGCGAAGACGAAATCCCTCGTTTAAATGTTTTAGATTTACAACGTTTAATCCGCGTTATTCCTAAACCAGTTATAGCAATGGTACGTGGTTATGCTATCGGTGGCGGTAACGTATTAAATGTTGTATGTGATTTAACTATTGCAGCAGATAATGCGATTTTTGGTCAAACAGGTCCAAAAGTAGGTTCATTTGATGCTGGTTATGGTTCAGGCTATTTAGCTAGAATCGTTGGTCACAAAAAAGCAAGAGAAATATGGTACTTATGCCGTCAATATAATGCACAAGAAGCATTAGATATGGGCTTAGTTAACACAGTAGTCCCATTAGATAAAGTAGAAGATGAAACAGTTGCATGGTGTCAAGATATCATGAAACATTCACCAACTGCTTTACGTTTCTTAAAAGCTGCAATGAATGCAGATACAGACGGATTAGCTGGTTTGCAACAAATGGCAGGCGATGCAACTTTACTTTATTATACAACTGATGAAGCTAAAGAAGGTCGTGACGCATTTAAAGAAAAACGTGATCCAGACTTTGACCAATTCCCTAAATTCCCATAGGATCTCATAAGAAAACCACTTGATTGTTATAAGCGATGATAAATGCATCTCTTAATAACAACAAGTGGTTTTTATTTATTTAGTCAATTGAGTTGGATAGTACGTTTTTAAATATGTTTCTAAACGCTTCATACCTTCCTTAAGTAAGGCCATATCGTAAGCGTAAGAAATACGAACATGTCCTTTACCAATATCTGTGAAGGATGAACCAGGTACCATAGCAACGTGTGCTTTTTCTAAAACATCGACACAGAAGTTAAAATCATCTTCTGTGTATTTTTTAATACTCGGAAAAATGTAAAAGGCACCTTCAGGTTTAGCATTCAATTCAAACCCTAATGATGTTAATGCATTGATCAAATAATCTCGACGTTCAATATATGCTTGGTTCATATATTGAGGTGCTTCTAAACCTTCAGTTAATGCAGCGATACACGCATGTTGTGCAGGGACATTAGCACAAATGCAATTATAAGCATGCATGAATGTTAATTTTTCAATTAAATACTCTGGTCCCATTAAGAAACCGATACGAATGCCCGTAGCAGAATGTGATTTACTTAAACCACCTATAAGTAGTAGTTGATCTCTAATGATATCAAATTCAGCAAATGAAGTATGTTGGCCATTAAAGGTATTTTCAGCATATATTTCATCACTAATAATAAATATCTCATGATTAGATAATGTTTCCGCAATCGCTTTAACTTCTGATTTGGATAGGGTCACGCCTGTAGGATTAGTTGGATAATTAAGCAAAATTGCCTTAGTTTGACTTGAGATATATTGTTCGATTAATTCAGGTGTGATTTTAAAAGCAGAGGTCGATGTATCAATAAATACAGGTTTCCCTCCTAAAGTTTGGATTAAAGGAATGTAACCAGCATAAGTAGGTCCAGGAATTAAAATTTCGTCCCCTGGATTAATGATGCTTCTTAAAGCAGTATCTAATGCTTCACTAGCCCCATTAGTTACGATAATTTCATCTACATTATAGTTGAACCCATATTTATTGTTAAAGTACTGACTGATTGCCTGTCTTGTTTCAGGTAAACCTTTATTATGAGAATATGTTGTTTTATTGTCTTCAATAGCTTTGATATAAGCTTTTTTAACAACCTCTGGCATAGAAAAATCAGGTTGTCCAATTGTTAGATTAATACAGTCTTCAATATGCTGCATACGATTAGAAAATTGACGAATACTAGGTGCTCTTAAAAATTTAGATTGCTCGTTCAATTGTAATTTCATATATCTTAACTCCTCTAAAAAATACCAAAATATAGTACTACGAATTGTTTGAATAGTCGTATAATTCTTTCAAATTATTACTATCATAACATATTTTTTAGTACTACATTTTGGTATAAAAACAAAAATTTTATAGTGATTTTTACCCTTTAAATTTAGAAGGGGATTTCAAGTTAATAATTGGATTTGTCCATTTACATATAAATCGGTTGGATAAAAGATAAACAATTATTCCTGAAGATAAAATTAAAAATAAATACGTCATTATAGAAACGTGTGACTTGAATGGATAAAGTCCGAATCCACGGATAATACCAATAATTAAACCATGTAATAAATACACATACATCGTTCGACTACCTATATAAGTGTAAAAGCGTAATTTTTGAGATGTTAAATTTAAAAAAGCAAACATCGAAGTTAGTATTACAGCATAAAGTAATAAACGTTTGAGTGGACTATATACATCTTCGGCATTTTGTTCAAGTGACGTATAAGGTGAACTTCCTAGCAACCAATCTGCATTTATTGGATGTATAAGATACCCAATAAAATAAAGGACAAATACAACTATAGAAATAGGCACCCATTTTTTACTTCTAATTACCATACTTTGTTGTTGAGTAAATAAATGTCCTAAATAAAAAATTGGGAAAAATACAATAGTACGAGAAATGCTCATATATTCATCAATATTAGCTGAGAATCCAGCAAAAATTGAAACAAGTAAAGAGGTTCCTAACACAATCATTGGATTATATCTTCTTACAATAACAAGTACAACGTGGAAGAAGAATAATGTTAGTAAGAACCACAATGCAAAGACTGGATTGAATGGATCCAATTGTAAGCTATCGCTTTTACCAGTTAAGAAATAATAAACTGAGTAAAATGCGAAAAATATAAAGTAAGGTAATAATAATTTTTTAGCAATATGTTCTAGATAATAGGGTTTATCCAAATTTTTCGCAAAATATCCTGAAATAAATAAGAATGTTGGCATATGGAAACTATAAATAACAAGATATAATGCAGATAAGTATTTATCTTCTGATGTATAAGGCTGTAATAGGTGTCCTAGCACCACTAAAAATATTAGTATAGCTCGGGCATTATCAAAGAAATAATCCCTTTCCTTGATGGAAGGCATATAAATGTCTCCTTTTTCATGTTTGACTGTACTTAATTTATTATATTTTATGGCAATTATGCAACGATTTTGACCTTAGCATAAAATCCTATTGTATATCTTATAAAAAAAGCATATAATATTATCAACTAAATAAAGTGGAGTAGAACAGCATGTATAAACAACTTGAAAAACTTATCACACTTACTAACAATGATTTAAATATAGTTAACCGACGCTTTGGACAAAGAACAGACATTACATCAGAACAATTAGAATTACTACGTATATTGTACAATTATGACCGTTTATCTCAATATGACTTAACAATGAAAGTGAGTAGAGAACAATCCATTGTCTCAAGATGGATTAAGAAACTTGTATTGAAAGGCTATATTACAAGTCACCAATCACATGAAGATTTAAGATGTAAGGAACTTGTACTTACTGATGAAGCACGCGCACTTATTAAACAGATTAATACAGCACGTTGTGAGTTAATAGAAGCCCGATGCCAATGTTTATCAGAAAGTGAAATTGAGAATTTAAACCAACTATTAAATAAGTTGAATAGTCGTCATAGTTATATTTAATCATAACTGTGTATCAATGTTGTTGTAATGAAGATCATCCTACATAGGCTAGGGTGATCTCTTTTAATATGTAAATAAAAGCCAGTAGATGAATTCATCTACTGGCTTTTTATCAAGGATTTACCTCGTAATGTTGTATTAAATTAGGCTTTGAATTTTGGAATATCGAAGAATTTACCAACTTCACCAATTTGATCATATAAACCTTTTAATACTTGTGCATTTGACTCAGCCCAATTAATATCTGTTGCATATTGGTGTGTACCTGGATTTTCTGGATTCCAACGCATTTTATATAAAGTATTTTGACCAGCTTTCACATAAGAATTACCGATGAATTTAGCGCCACCAATAATTGCTTTTGAAACAGAATTCCATCCAGATGCTTTAGCAAATTTTACACCTTCACCTAAAGCATTGTAGTCAAATGCAGCAATACCGAATACATTATGATATTTAGTTGTAGAACGTGTATTAACCACACCGTTTGTTATATTAGCACCTTTAGCTAATTGAGATTGACCATTACCTGTTTCTAATAAGGCATGTGAAATTAAATAAATTTCATTTAGTCCATATTGCTTAGCAGCTTGACTAAATGCAGCACCTTGATTTTCAAGAACACCTTTACCTTTTAATAATTTATTTAGTGTAGCTTCAGATAAATATTGTGGTTGATCTAAACGTAAAAATTGATATTTAGAAACTGGATCTTTAGCAAGTTTATTTGAATCCATTGCATTTTTAGTCTCGCCAAATGTCGCGTTTGACCATACACCAGGAGTTCTTTGAACTTGTGGACCAAAACTTAAGTTATTTTGGATTGATGCCATTTGATTTAATGTACGACCTGTATTTGAATATTTAACTAATTCTTTTGTTAAATCACTTTCTTTAATCCATACGTATTTACCATTAGTAAGTTTACCATAATACCAAGTCACACCATTTTGTTGTTTTTGTTTAATAACTACAAATGGTTTCTCAAAATATGTTTTTAAAGAATAGCCATTTTTAGCACTTGGTTCGTCGTAATAATAGCCATGGTT
Organism: Staphylococcus sp. AC872; assembly: GCF_979255425.1. Taxonomy (NCBI): domain Bacteria; kingdom Bacillati; phylum Bacillota; class Bacilli; order Caryophanales; family Staphylococcaceae; genus Staphylococcus; species Staphylococcus sp. AC872. The sequence continues at coordinate 508,832 of NZ_CEEDKW010000002.1, read as the reverse complement.
ATTTTTGATAACGAAAGTGTAGTTATAAGGTGTTGCTGGATTATTTGAGTTTGCTTGTTCTAAATCTTTAGCAGCAATCCAGCCAGTACGATTATTTACAGTACCATATAAATATTTTTCTTTACCAACATATACCGCTTTTGAAGCATTAAATGTTTGATTTGCTAATTGACTAGCAGGTAATAATTGTTGATTTTTAGTACCCCAAGCTATTGAATAAAGGCCATTGTTATTGTTATTAACTTTATATTGACCTGATAATTTGGCTTCATTACCTAAGTTCTGAACGTCGACGTCATTGATATTAACCCAGCCTAAAGGTGTATTTGAAGCTGTATTTTGCAATAATACGTATGTTTGATCGCCTTCGGTTCTTTGTTTAGAAATAGTGAAGGTACGGTCAGCATATTTAGTACCACTCTTAGCAGTTTTATCGTATACAGAACTACGGATACCAGCATTATTAGCTTTCACTTGACCAATTTGTTTTGTGGCTTGTGTTGTATTCACATTAGTTGGTGATTGAGCTTTAGCTGCTTCATTATTAGTTGCAACATTAGATTTAGTAGCCATTTTAGGTTGTGCAAATGCAGCTCTTGTAGCAGTAGGCTCAGTTAAATAATATTTGCTAATCCAGCCAGAGATACCATTGACAGTGCCATATAAGTAAGTAGCTTTGTCAATTTGTTGTTGCTTAGTAGCTTTAAAAGTTTGATTGCCTTTACCTGAAACTGTACCAGCTTCTTGTTTAAACGTACCCCAAGGTACTGTATAAGCTTTTGTACCAGGTTTAACATTATAAGATTGATTTATAGAAATAGGGGCTTTAGCTGTGTTGTAAGTAACATCACTTTGTTTAACCCATCCGTATTTTTTACCTGTATTATAATCTTGTACAAGGTAGAATTTATCATTACCTAAAGTAGCTGTTTTTGAAACTGCTAATGTTTTTTGAACTTGGACAGTTGATTTACCTGTTTTATCGTAAACTGTTGTATAAACACCACTGTTTGATGTCTTGATTTGAGCTACACCGTTATTAGCAGCGACAGTTAATTGATTGTTAGTTGCTGGTTTAGAAGGCGTAGTAGGTTTAGTTGTATTAGATGTTGATGGTGTTGTTAAGAAACTTTTACTAATCCATCCATTTACACCATTAACAGAACCATATAAGTAAATAGCTTTATCAATTTGTTGTTGTTTTGTAGCTTTAAAAGTTTGGTTACCTTTACCAGATACAGTACCTGCAACTTGTTTATCTGTGCCCCAAGGAACTGTATAAGCTTTAGTACCAGGTTTAACATTGTAAGATTGATTTACTTTAACAGGTGATTTAGCAGTGTTATAAACAACATCACCTTGTTTAACCCAACCAAATTTTTCACCAGTATTATAATCTTGTACAAGGTAGAATTTATTACTACCTAGAGTAGCTGTTTTGGTTACAGACAATGCTTTTTGAACTTGGTTAGTAGAGTGGCCTTTTTTATCATAAACAGTTGTATATAAACCATTATTAGTTGGTTTAATTTGAGCCATACCGCTATTAGCGGCAACTGTTAATTTATCATTTGTTGATGGTTTTGTTGTTGAACCACCTGTAGATGGTTTTGTAGTAGTTGTTGTCCCCCAAGGTGCTACTTGTCCCATCTTGATTTGATATTTTTCATTAATTAAATCATATAATTCGTTGTAACTATAATTATGTTGTTGTAAGTATCCGTGTGGATCAGCATGGTCTGTTCCACCTAACCATCTACTAATAGCTGCGTGAGTCCATACTGTACCACTTCCGTCATTTTCAGCGCTATTCGGTTTTAAACCATAGTATTGTAATTGTGTTGCTGCATAATCAGCATAGTTGTTCATAGAACGCGCAAATGAATCATAATCATGTGTATGGACGATTTCAACGTTGATAAAACGGTCATTCGCATTTGGACCAGCACCCCATGATAAATAATCAGTAGGTGCAGTTTCAATAATACGGTTACCATCTACAAATGCATGTACGAAAGCTGAGTTGTAATTATTTTTCATGTAGTTGATTTCGCCAGTAATAGTAGAATTTTCATTTGCTGTATCATGTACCACAATACCTTCTGGACGGCCTACACCATTTCTATAGCCATATTTAGGGAAGTATGATGAATAATCTTCTTCGATTTGTGGTGCTTTAAAGTTCTTTTTACGAATATAATCATTTATTGAAGATTTCACTTGTGGTTGATACTTTGGTAATGATGAAGTTGCTCTATTAGCAGTTGCATACATCATTCTTGGTTTAGCTACTGAATTGAATGTAGTGACTTGTTTAGCATTTTCTTTAGTAGCATTGTCATTAGACTGAGTAGATGATACCTTAGCAGATTCATTAGACACGTTATTTGCCTTTAACTCATTAGCTTTAGGTGTTGCTGACTGCGTTTTAGTATCAGTACTTGTAGCAACATTTTCTTTAGATTGTTGAATTGCTTGTGTCTTTTGTGAAGCGCCAACTGAATTAGATTCATCGTCTACATCATCTTCATCATCATCTAAACTGTAACCACCATTATCTTTAACGGCTTGTTTAGCACTTTGACTAGTTGTTTGAGCTTGTTCTTGAGATTGATTTTGAGTTGTAGTCTCAGTCGCTTTTTCTTGTGTAGTTGAAGCGTTTTGTCTAGCATTTTGCTGAGCAACCTCTTGATTATTCTCTTTAGTTGAATCTTGTTGTAAAGATTGATTTTCATTGTTTTCGAGGTCTTTATTTGACTCTTCTTGTTTCTGAGTTTCTGCACTAGTTGAATTTTCATCGATTTGATTATTATTTTGATTTGACGCATCTGTAGTTTGAGCTTTTACATTTGTATTTTCATTAGTAGAAGCATTTTCAGTCTTCTGTTGATTAATTGATGCATCATTATTTTCTGTAGAAGTAGTTTTTACTGGTTTGACTTTAGTTGGATCTTGATAAGTTTGAGTACCAGAAATATTTTGTGTAGGATTACTCACTTCTTGTTTGGCATTATTAGCTTGTTTTAGTGTTGCTTGGTCATCCAGTACATTTTTATTTTTTGTTTGATCTTGTGCTGTTTCTGCTGCATCTGCATGGTGAGCCGTAAATGCTGTTCCCAATAAAGTTACTGCAACCATTGACGGTAATTTGTAATTGAATTTTTTCGTCATTATATAATTACTCCTTGTATCTTTTGAATTTGTATTAATTATAGTATGAGAATAGGTACGTGTACGTCTTTTAACAGATTTGTAATAGAATTTTAACCTATAAAAATTTGGTGTGGCAGAGATGTAAGGGCTTTAAACATTGATGGTACGCAAGTAATTTCATAAAAATTATTAATTTGAGTTTAATGAAATATTACAAAATATTTAGTGAGATTTAGCCATCAAGTATTCATATTTTTATCCATAACAATATGTTTAATATTTTCTTCATAAAATGGTTGTCCTGAAGTGCTATAACCTAACTTTTCATAGAATGGTATAGCATAATATTGTGCGTGCATCGTTAAGAATGTAAGTTGATATGTATGAGCAATTTTTTCCACAAATTGTAATAATTTTAAACCTAAACCTAAGCCTCTATATTCTTTTAGAATTGCAACACGTTCAACTTTACCTATTTCTTCATTTAACATTCGTATGCGTGCCGTAGCAATTGGTAGATTATCTTCGTTGTAACCAATAATATGTATTGCCTCGTTTTCATATTTATCAATTTCATTGTCTTCTGGAACATGTTGTTCTTTAACAAACACCTCTTTTCTAATTTTAAAACAATCTTGTAACATTTGATCATTTGTCACTTCATTAAACATATTTAATCTCCTTTGGATATAAAATAGGGAAGAAGACGAATGGTTTGATGTCTTCTTCCCTATGATAATCTGTTATTTTATAAAGCTTCTTTTCTAATAATTGCGGTATATTGCCAAAATATTCTCATTTGAGCTATATTCCAATTATTCATTCCCATCGTAAACCCTGATGGTTTAAATAGTGTTACATCCGTTACCTCAAGTGCTGCCGCAATTAAATATTGTAAGGGAACACTAATACTTTTCATTTCTTCGGTTATACCATTTTCATCATATACCCAAGAAAATGGTAGTTCTGATTCGAAAATATCAACTTTATTAAAAATTTCTGGAAGCGCTACGATGTAACATGCACCATCTACAACGGGATTATGATTACTTTCTTTATAATAAATAAGTAGTGCTTCATAATTTTCTCTATGTTCATGATTCACATAGAAAAATTCATTTCTAAATAAAGCCATGTCTTTACTATGAATAATTTGTTGTTCTAAAACATTAAACATACCATTGATATTGGCTATCTTTTCATATGTTTTTCGTGACATCTTAGCAACTCCTTTCATATCACTATATAACTGGATTAATAAGCAGTTGTATCAATTTCTTGACCTTGTTGTGTCGATTGTTGATTGTTTTGATTATTAACTGTTTCATTTGGTTGTTGTTCGTTCATATCGTTGCTTTGAGATTGCTCATTGTTATTATCTGATTGTTGATTCGTGTCGTTACTGTTATCTTTTTTATGCTTTTTATCTGTTGTATCATTTTGTGCTTTTCTTAATAACGAGTCATCTAGTTTAGTTAATGGAACTAATGAACCATAATGGTCAATGACTCTTTGATTTAAGAAGTCATCTTTATCTGTAATTTTAGATAACCCTAAATCAGAGCGCAAGATATTTGAATATTTTTGAATGCTCTTAATGCTCGGATTGTAATAATAAATATTATCTAACATATCGTCTTTACCTTCTAGTTGTGATTTTTTCATCTCTACACTATCAGATAAATACATTTTAGCTAATGATTTAATTTCAGATTTAGTTAAGTTATGTTTTGCATTTTTTCCTACAATACTAATGACTTCGTCTAACTTATCAAATGAATCTAGTGTCTGTGCTTTTTGGAATAAGATTTTAATTAAGTCCATTTGACGTTGACCACGTTTTAAATCAGAATCATGGTGGCGTGTTCTAGCAACAGCTAAAGCTTCATCACCATTTAACTTTTGGTAGCCTTTCTTAATTTTAATTCTTCCAGTATCATCACTATTTGGTTCATTTAAATTATAGGGTACGTCATAATATATACCACCGAGTTCATCAACAGCTTGAACGAATGCCTTCATATTAACACGTGCATAATAATCAACGGGTACATTCATTGTTGCTTCTACTGAATCCATAGCAGCAATAGGCCCTCCATATGCGTGAGCGTGAGTTATTTTGTCATAATAGCCTACTTTAGGGATATAACTAATTGTATCACGAGGTATACTTAACATTCTGATTTGATGTTTTTCTTGATTGAAAGTGGACAAAATCATTGCATCTGATCTTGAATGCTCCAAACTCTGACCATTTTTTTCACGGCCTTCATTATCATCGATACCTAAGAATAAGATAGAGATTGGATCTTTTTCAGGGTCGATTTTTGAACTTCTTAAGTTAGATTGCCGATCAGCGTTACTTTTATCTTGAGAAGATTCAAATGCTTTCTCCGATGATTTGAAAAGATTATTAGCAAAAACAACAGGAATTGCAATAAGAGCGAAGGTTAGTAGAATTAAAAAGAATTTAAAAAATTTATTCATATTTGTTGCTCCTAAATAGTATAAACTTATTTTTTTATTTTATTAAAAGTTATGTTGTTTCTTGGTATCGTTGTTATTTATTTTCCACACTATAGCCTTAAATTGTATTACTTTATAGTTAAAATTACAACACATACATATACAAAATTATTACATTCTTAAAATTTAATTTACATCTCATATTATAAATGATTCCAAGTATTAAGTGTGATAAGAGAGTTATATTTATTGTGAATTTATAGAAAAAAACTGAAATTGATTATTATGTAACAAATAATTGAATGAGTATGTGATATAGAGTTAATGGTTTATAGACTTCTTGATTATATCTTTTAGCAATGCATATTATTTTGCATAATTATACCTTATTTATATACTATGATTTTATTTTTCGATGACTAGCTGTTAAGTATTGATAAATGATTAAATTGAAGAACATATTTTTAGTAGACTACGTACACACATTTAGTAATATATCTGCGCACTTTAATAAAATTTTAATACACATTTTAGCTTTATGGTACTAAAGTACAATGGAAATAATTTTTTATAGAGGTATCATTTAATTAAAGTGATTTAAAAAGGGATATACGTTATAATTATGCATAGTGTATAAAATGAATACTATACTAACTAACTATATTTCATTTACTTGATAAGTGTGCATTAATATTATAGTTGATTTTCTGATTAAAAAAGGGATGGTGTAAGTAAGTTTAAAATTGAATAAGATAGTGTTGTGTTACTTCTGTATTTGAGAAAGAAAAAAATAATAGATTAATTTAAATATTTTTCTAGGAGTATTATGGATATAAAAAATGATTGTCATAATATCAAAATTTTATATTGAAGAAAAATATTGATATTAACAGGTGAGGCAAATAATAACATGAAACTGAATAAGACTAAAATTATATTTTTCATAATAGTATTAGTAATACTTATTGTATTAATGATTATATTTGGGAGAAAATGGAGCGAATACTTACAAACAGACAGTCGTATTTTTCAAAAAAACGATAATGAAACTTACATATTGAAAAAAGATAAACATGAGAAGGCACCTAAGAAACTAAAAAATGTGATGGATAAGAAAAATCCTGTATACAAAGATATCAATAATTATTTGAAAGCAACTAACTTTAATGGAACTGCAACTGTATTTGAAAACGGAAAAGTTAAATTAGATAAAGGTTATGGATTTAAAAACTTCGAAAATGGTGAAAAAAATTCAGCTAATACGATGTATTTAATTGGGTCTTCTCAAAAATTCACTACTGGATTAATGTTAAAACAACTTGAAGTTGAAAATAAGGTCAATATCAATGACCCCGTGACAAAATACTTACCTTGGTTTAAAACAAGCAAAGAGATAACGCTAAAAGATTTGATGCTACATGAGAGTGGTCTACATAAATATGAAGCATCTACAAATATTAAAAATCTAGATCAAGCTGTTAAATCAATTCAGCAAAAAGGCATTGATGACAAATTTTATCATAAGCATCAATATAATGATGGCAATTATTTAGTCCTTGCGAAAGTAATTGAAAAAGTAACTCATAAACCTTATGTTGAAAATTATTATAGTAGACTAGCCAATCCTTTTAAATTAAAACATAGTGCTTTCTTTGATGAGAAAGTATATCAAAAGTATATGGCTAGGGGTTATAAAATCAATCATAATAAATTCTCTTTAATGCATCCTAAAATTCTTGATCAATATTATGGTGCAGGTAATTTATATATGGCACCTCATGATATGGGGCAATTAATACTTGCTTTACAACATTATAAAATATTTGATGCGGATGTAACGAATCCATTACTTCATGAATTTGGTACAAAACAATATCCTAAGGAATACCGATACGGTTTTTATGTTACGCCAACCATGAACCGAGTCAATGGTGTATTCTTCGGACAAAAATTCACAGTATATTACAATGATAAATATATCGTGATATTAGCAAGCAACTTAACTGTTGAAGGCGAAACAGCAGATGAAACAAATGAGAATAAAATGAAACATGTATTCTATGATATGCTTCATCAGAAAAAGCAATATAATGTTCCTGGAATTCAAGTGAAGTAATGATAATGATATAAATATAAACGCACATGTTGTTGTCTATGAGACATACGACATGTGCGTTTTTGATTTATTTACAATGAGCAAGCGCTTGTAAAAACGCATGTTGATAATAATTTGAAATAGGGGAATGAACAACCTGACAGTTAGGTTCTATTGAATTAAAGTCTACAACAGTTGCCCCTTTAGTAAGTATACCTTGTAATTCTATTTGAACATTTGCATCAAATACATTAAATAGATCAGCATCTATTAAATATAAAATAGTGAATACATCATATAATTTGAGACCTTCATGAACATTTTCAGTTCGATAATGTTGGAACAATTGAGATAACATATCACCAGTCTGATTCGTTGCTTTTATTTTTTCTATAAATTCATGGGAAAACATGGCTTGACGTGCTAAATCTAATCCAATCATAACCAAAGGAAGTTGAGAGTTAAAAACAATATTAGCTGCTTCAGGGTCGCAATATATATTAAATTCTGCAAGAGGTGTAACGTTACCTCTGCCGCTACTACCACCCATAATTACAATTTGCTTAATCTTTGATTTGATTTCTGGATAGGTAGCAAGTAGAAGCGCAATATTTGTTAATGGTCCAATAGCAACAATAGTAATGGGGGAAGTGCTTTCCTTTAATACATTTTTCATGGCTTCGATAGCGTTCATAGGTGAAATTTTTTCATCTGTAGGAGATTTAAAATCATAGCCATCCATACCAGATTCCCCATGAACTTCAGCTGCATCAACAGGATTTGAAATTAATGGACGTGATGCGCCTTTAAAAACAGGCACATGACTATTGAAAAAATATTTTAATTTTAAAGCGTTAGCAGTTGTTTTATCAATATTCACATTACCATTTACCGTTGTAATCATTTTTACATCTAATTGCGGGTGATTGAGCGCTAAGCTAATAGCTGCCGCATCATCAATACCAGGATCTGTATCTATAATCAATGATATCGTCATGTTCATCTTCTCCTTAAAAATAGTAAGTAATTATATTTTGACGCAAAAAAGACCTGCTAGCAAATGCTAACAGGTCTAAAAGTATGATTTCTATACTTTTTATAAGTGGTGTGAGTGACCACCTTGCATAACCCAATACGTACCGACAACGATAGCAAGAGTTATGATAATTGCAAAGATAACTTTGAATGATTGCACACGACCGTCTTTACCTTCAGTCAAGTGCATGAACATTAATAATTGAACTGCAGCTTGGATAAATGCAAATCCAAAAATAATTGTTACTTTAGCATGGAAAGTCATTGATGTGTATAGAGTTACGAAAACTGCTAAAAGCGTTAATACGATAGAAGCAATAAATCCGACAGTATGTTTTACGATTGTATTCATCCGCTATACACCATCCCTATCATATATACGGCAGTGAAGATGAAGATCCAAACAACATCTAAGAAGTGCCAGTATAAACTTACTATAAATAATTTTGGAGCATTATATGAATCCAAACCACGAGTACCAATTTGAATTAATAAACAAATAATCCAAACAATACCAACTGAAACGTGACAACCATGAGTTCCTAAAAGAATAAAGAAACTAGACCAGAAGGAACCAATAGTAGGGTTAACACCTTCAGTTGCATAATGTGCGAATTCGTAGATTTCGAAACCTACGAATACAAGCCCTAGTAGTACAGTAAGAATCATCCAAAACATCATTAAGTTTTGTTTTTCTTTACGCATGTAGTAAATTGCAATACCACATGTATATGAACTTAATAATAACGCAAATGTCATTATTAAAACTAATGGTAATTCAAATAATTCTGTAGTCATCTTGCCAGCGTAATCGCCACCGTGTTGCAAAGTTAATAACGTTGCGAATAGGGTACCGAATAACGCGAATTCGGCTGTAAGGAAAATCCAAAAGCCAAGTTTATTTAATTCGCCTTCATGCGTACGTGAATCGATTGTATTAGTATCATGACTCATGACTTACAGCCTCCCTTTCTTTAATTCGTGCTTCTCTTAAACGAGCCTCAGTTTCAGCTACTTCAGAAGCAGGGATATGGTAACCGTGGTCGATTTGGAAACTTCTCCAAATCATAGTACCAAAGATACCTGCTAAGCAGATAGCCGCTGGAATGATTGTTTCAAAGATTAAGAAGAAACCACCAATTGTGAAGAAGATACCCATCCAGAAACCAACTGGAGTGTCATTTGGCATATGAATATCTTTGTAATTATGGTTGTCTAAATAATGACGACCATGTTCCTTCATATCTACAAATGTATCATAGTCATTCCAATCTGGAGTGACAGCAAAGTTGTATTTAGGTGGAATTGCTGAAGCAGTAGTCCACTCTAATGTACGACCAAGGCCATCCCAGTTATCGCCTGTAGCTTCACGTGGCGCTTTAATGTGACTGTAAACAATGCTTACCACTAAGAATAAGAAACCAATTGCCATTAATAAAGCACCGATAGTTGAAATGAAGTTCAATAAGAACCAACCATCAGAAGGCATATAAGTGTATAAACGACGTGGCATACCATCTAATCCAAGGATGAATTGTGGTAAGAAACAAACGTTAAATCCGATCATGAAGAACCAGAAGCACCATTTGTTTAACGTTTCGTTTAATTTGTAGCCCATCATTTTTGGATACCAGAAGATTAAACCAGCTAAGCAGGCAAATACTACACCAGTAACCAATGTATAGTGGAAGTGAGCTACTAAGAAATAAGTGTTGTGATATTGATAGTCAGCTGATGCCATCGCTAACATTACACCAGTAACCCCACCTAATAGGAAGTTAGGGATGAATGCTAATGAGAATAACATCGGTGACTCAAAAGTAATTCGACCTTTATACAATGTTAATAGCCAGTTGAATAGCTTAACGCCGGTAGGTACACCGATTAACATTGTTGAAATTGAGAAGAATGAGTTGATTAAAGCACCATTACCCATTGTGAAGAAATGGTGAACCCAAACTAAGAAACTTAAGAACGCGATACCAGCAGTTGCCCAGACCATGCTTTGATGACCGAACAAGCGTTTACGCGCAAATGTTGGAATAATTTCAGAGTAAATACCAAATGCAGGTAAGATAACGATATATACTTCAGGGTGCCCCCATACCCAGAAGAAGTTCGCCCATAACATAGGCATACCGCCATCTGCAACTGTAAAGAATGCTGTTCCAAACACTCTATCTACTGTCATTAAAGCTAAAGCCACTGTTAATACAGGGAAAGCTAAGATAACGATTAAAGTAGTAATGAATGTTGTTACAGTAAACATTGGCATTTGCATAAACTTCATTGTTGGTGTTTTACATCTTAAGATTGTTACAAAGAAGTTGATACCGGTCATTAAAGTACCTAAACCGGAGATTTGAATTGCAACTAGATAGTAGTTAACACCTGGACCAGGACTAAATTCACCAGCAAGTGGTGCATAGTTTGTCCAACCAGCAGCTGGTGATCCACCTATGATAAATGATAGGTTGAATAAAATCATACCAGCAAAGAATAGCCAGAAACTTACGTTGTTCATTACAGGGAAGGCAACATCACGTGCACCAATTTGTAAAGGAACAACAATATTCCATAAACCAAAGATAAATGGCATAGCCATGAATATAATCATGATAACGCCGTGCGTACTGAAAATTTCATTGTAGTGATTTGATTCCAAGAATTTGTTATCTGGAATAGTTAATTGCGTACGAATAAGTAACGCGTCAATACCACCACGGACGAACATTAATACGGCACAGATTAAATACATAACACCGATTTTTTTATGGTCTACGGATGTGAACCATTCTTTATAAAGATATTTCCATAATTTGAAATACGTAATTACCGCTATAAGGCCGATAACTAAGAATGGCGCACCAATTTGTGCCATTGTAATCATCCAGTTACCTTTAACGATTAATTGATCCCATGGAAAATTCATTAATGTCCACCTCCATGATCATCTTTTTTAGACGGACTATCGTCTTTTGCTTCTTTGGAAATTTTTTCCATTTCCTTAGAATTGTGTTTTTCTTTCTTCTTGAATTCATTGTCGTATTTTTCATTGTTGCCAAGAATCATTGGTGTCATACCATGACGTTTGTAGTTAGCGTTTGAAATAGTAACCTTACGTGCTGGTTTCACTGGTTTATCTTTTACATCTTTATAAAGATCTTTTTCGTCAACGAAGTTAGGATCTTTCTGAACGTAGTTATAACGTTTGTATGCGTAGAAGATATACTCAGGATCAGCTGCAGGGTCAACGAACGCCATATGAGTACCATTAAACGTTAATTCTTTGTTAGGTGTGCTTGGTAAGATTTGTTTATCAAATGTATCTTGATCTAACGTTTTCTTACTTTGAGCTTTTTTCACCCATTTGTTGAAATCACTTTGGCTTACAGAGTTAACATCAAATGTTTGACGTGAGAAACCTTCACCGTTGAAGTTTGAGTTTCTACCTCTGAAAGTACCTGTTTGATCTGCTGTTAATGTCCAATTCATAGTCATACCAGTCATGGCATATTTCTGACCACCTAATTGTGGAATCCAGAAACTTGTCATTGTATCCATAGCTTGTAACTTGAATACGACTGGACGATCTTTAGGAATTGTTAATGTATTAACAGTTTCGATGTGTTGATCTGGGTAGGCAAAGAACCATTTGTAACCAGCGCTTACTGCGTAAACCACAAGTGGGTCCTTGTCTTTTTCTGGTGGTTTTTCATAATCGTATAATGTTTTAACAGTTGGAATTGCTAAAGCAATAACGATAATGATAGGTACCACAAACCAAATTGTTTCAATTAAAGAATTGTGGTGCATCTTACCAGATTCATCATTCTTATTGTAACTATACTTGTAAATAAAGAATGCGAACATAGCAAGAACAACGACAACAATAACAAGCATGAAGATAATTGAATAGATGATCAAGAACTTCTGACTGCTTGCTACTGGCCCTTTTGCATTGAAAACTTCAATGTTCGAACAACCACTAAGTAAAATTAGTGTTCCGACCATTAGAAGCAAAGACTTAAATTTTGACACTTTTTTGACCTCCTAATACTACAAATGTAGGGCTTACCACTAATTTTAGTTTATTACACAATATTTACAAGTACCTAAAAGAAAAAAATTATTGATATAAGCAAAAAATTTAAAAAAATTTGAGATATGACGGGGATTGTAAGATTTGTTAAAATTGTGTGTACATTTTGTGAAAAAGGACAAATTTGTGAAATTGCAATAAATAATGCATTTTTAGATAGATAATTTGAAGATATTCAGAAAATAAAAAAAGTTGAGAATTTAATCTCAACTAAATATAAAATATTATTTGACTTTAATATTTCTAATTGAAGTTTTTTGAGCACCGTCTGAATCTGTGACTTTGTATTTAACCTCATATGTACCTGATTTAGTAGTATCAACATCGCCATCTATTTTGATTTTATGTGTTAAATCACCATCTTCTTTATCATAAGCACTTATGCCTTGAAGTAGGTTATAATCTTCACCTTTTTCGATGATGATGTCATTCACGCCTCTTAATTGAGGTTCCGAATTAGTTGTCGCTTCGGCATTTAGATTAGGTGTGACTAAAGTAGCAGATACTCCGATTGCTGATAGTGACTGAATTAGTTTGTTCATAAAGTAACCTCCGAATGTTAGTCAACTACGATTTATGTATATCATACGTTAATTTTCAGAATAATACATCATACTATAGTCTTAATATACCTGATTAATTAGATATTTAATACATATAATAAGAAATAAATAATTAAAATTATGTAAATTGAACGTTATGTGAACAATTTAACATTTCTTTGATTAACTACATAGTTAAGGTTTAGAATGACAGTGTAAAAAGTTTTGGTTTTAAATACGAGTTATCCGGGAGTGGAAATAATGTTAAGTGAAAGAGAAAAAGACGTAGTAAAAGAAACAGTACCAGTATTACAAGATAAAGGAGTAGAAATTACTTCGAATTTTTATGCACGCATGTTTAAACAACATCCTGAACTAAAAAACATGTTTAATCAAACAAATCAACAGCGTGGATTACAATCTACTGCATTAGCTCAATCTGTGTTAGCCGCAGCGGTTAATATTGATCATCTTGAAGCTATCCTACCTGTAGTAAAAGAAATCGCTTATAAACATTGCGCTTTACAAGTACCACCAGCAGGATACGATATCGTTGGTGAAAACTTAATTGCAGCAATAAAAGAAGTTGTTGGATTAGATGACGACCATGAAATTATTAAAACATGGAAAAAAGCTTATCAAGAAATTGCAGACATATTCATTTCTGTTGAAAAAGATATCTATAAAGACATGCTATGGGACGGCTTCCAGCCATTTAAAGTTGAAACCATAGAACAAGTCTCTTCTGATATTAAAGCTTTCACAGTCTCTTCGGGTGAATATGATTTAAGTCAGTTTGTACCTGGTCAATATATTACCGTCGATGTAGGTAGTGAAAAAATGCCTTATAGAGCTAAAAGACATTATTCAATTGTAAAAGGCGATAAAAATCATCTTACTTTTGCGGTGAAAAGAGATGTAACTACAGAACATGAAGGTGAAGTATCTACAATTTTACATGATGAATTTCAAGAAGGGGACAATATTAATTTGACAGCTCCTGTAGGGCCATTTCATGTTGTTGAAAAGGGTAACAGACAGTTGTTCCTAGGATCTGGTATAGGCGTAACGCCACTCGTATCTATGTTTAATGAAGTAGTAAATGACAATGGAGAAGCTCGATTTATACAAGTAACAAATGACATGGACGATGCACCGTTCTCATCATTATTAACTGCTATTGCTAATGAGAACACGCAAGCAACGTATGACTTATACGATAAAAATAAAAACGGCTATATTGGTAGTGAACAATTAAAACAATGGATCGACAATGATACGGAAATTTATGTATGCGGTGGGAAATCATTCATTCAATCAATGATTAAAGCTTTAAAAGAATTAAATATAGATGAATCTAAAATTCATTACGAAACATTTATTCCAAAATTGAGTGTAGCAGTATAAATAGAATAAAAAAGCAGAAGGCCAACGCCTTCTGCTTTTTTATAATTATTCAATACCACGACGCATTTTCTCTGCAAGTAAAGTATTATTCAGTACCATTGTAATTGTTAATGGACCAACACCACCTGGTACAGGTGTAATAGCACTTGCGACTTCTTTTACTTCGTCAAATGCGACGTCACCTTTTAGTTTGCCATTTTCATCTGGAGTATTACCTACATCAATGATAACCGCGCCTTCTTTAACCATATCTTTAGTAACTAATTCAGGTTTTCCAACTGCACTGACAACGATATCAGCTTCTTTAATGAAACTAGCCATGTCTTTAGATCTTGAATGTAGGATTGTCACAGTTGCATTTTGTTGTAGTAATAGTTTAGATACAGGTTGACCTACGATATGACTTCTACCAATTACCACAGCATTTTTTCCTTCAATATCAATGTCAGCATGCTTCAATATTTCCATAATTCCTAATGGTGTACAAGGTACAAAAGTTTGTTCATCAATATATAATTTACCAATATTACTTGGATGGAAGCCATCCACATCTTTTTCTGGATTAATTGCTTCTAATACTTTTTGTTCACTAACTTGCTTTGGAAGAGGTACTTGAACTAGGATGCCACTGACAGAATCATCATTATTTAAGCGTTCTAATTCTGATAATACATCTTCTTCAGAAGTATCTTCGCTTAAATGAACGATTTCGGAAATCATTCCAATTTTTTCTGCTGCTTTCTTTTTAGACCTAACATAACTTTGGCTTGCACCATCGTTACCGACCAATATTACGGATAATTTAGGTGTGTATCCTTTAGATTTAAGTACTTCCACTTGATCTTTTAAACCTTGACGATAATCTTTAGCGATTTGTTTACCATCTAATAATTTTGCTACCACAATATCTCCTCCTATTTTTCCAATAACTTAACTTTAACATTAAATTTACATAACTTAATAGCTAAAAGACGTAAATTTAATTAAAATTTCTTATTAAAGTTCGATTTTTGATTGAAAAAGCATTTGATGATTGTTATGCTATATCTGTAATATACAACTTAACGACAAATAAATCCAAAGTTTTGAAAGGGTGTACATCTTGAAAGTAGCAGTCATTATGGGTAGTTCTTCCGATTGGGAAATTATGAGCGAAAGTTGCACAATGCTTGAACAATTTGAAATTCCGTATGAAAAGAAAGTCGTTTCAGCGCATCGTACGCCTCATTTAATGGTAGATTTTGCGAGTCATGCAAGTAACAACGGTTATGATTTAATCATTGCAGGAGCTGGTGGTGCAGCGCATTTACCAGGTATGGTTGCATCGATGACCACATTACCTGTTATTGGTGTTCCTATTGAATCTAAAAGTTTAAAAGGATTGGATTCTCTATTGTCGATTGTACAGATGCCGGGTGGAATTCCAGTAGCGACGACAGCAATCGGTAAAGCAGGGGCTAAAAATGCTGGGATACTAGCTGCAAGAATATTAGGTATAAGTAATTCGTCAGTTCGTGAAAATTTGGAAAATTATGAAAAAACATTGGTACAAAAAGTGGAGGAAATGCAAAATGAACTTCAATAAACTATCATTTGGCTCAACCATAGGCATTATTGGTGGTGGTCAATTAGGTAAGATGATGGCACAATCAGCTCAAAAAATGGGATATAAGGTGATTGTTTTAGATCCAAGTTCTGATTGTCCATGTAGATATGTGGCACATGAATTTATAGAAGCGAATTATGATGACGAACGTGCACTGCATCTTCTAGGTGAAAGTTCGGATGTCATTACTTATGAATTTGAAAATATATCAGCTGAACAACTTAAGACGCTTACTGAAAAATATAATATTCCTCAAGGCTATCAAGCCATACAATTACTTCAAGATCGTTTAACTGAAAAACAAACTTTAGAACAAGCAGGAACACAGATTGTTCCATATACCTCAATTAAACATAAAGATGATTTATCAAAGGCTACTAATACACTTGGCTATCCATTTATTGTTAAAACACGTTTCGGTGGTTATGACGGCAAAGGTCAAATATTAGTTAAATCTGAAGAAGATATTAAAGAAGCTGAAAAATTAGTATCAAATCAGGAATGTGTCGCAGAACAATTTTTAAATATTAAAAAAGAAGTGTCACTTACTGTGACTATCGGTAATCATCAACAAATCACATACTTCCCACTACAAGAAAATGAACATAGAAATCAAATTTTATTCAAAACCATAGTCCCTGCGAGATGTAATCAAATCGAGAATGCTAAACGAGAAGTTGAAAAAATAATAAAAACTGTCCACTTTATAGGAACATTTACAGTTGAGTTTTTCATTGATTGCAATGATCAATTGTATGTTAACGAAATCGCACCTCGACCTCATAATTCTGGACATTATTCAATTGAAGCATGTGATTATTCACAATTTGACACTCATATTTTAGCAGTCACTGGTCAAACCTTGCCTGACAAAATAGAAACACTAAAGCCTGCTGTCATGATGAATTTATTAGGTAAAGATTTAGATTTATTGGAAGATGAATTTGCAGCGCATCCTGAATGGCACGTTCATATTTATGGTAAATCTGAGCGTAAACCAAATAGAAAAATGGGACATATGACTATATTAACGAACCGAATCGATGACACTGAAAAGGACATGTTGAAGCGTTTTGAAGGGAGAGACCAATAAATGACATTACTTTATGAAGGTAAAGCTAAAAAAATATATTCCACGGATAAACCCAATGAGTTACGTGTTGAATACAAAGATGAAGTCACTGCAGGCAATGGTGCTAAAAAAGATGCCATGTCTGGAAAAGGAAAACTTAATAATCGTATTACTTCAATTATCTTTGAATACTTAGAAAAAAATGGTTTAAAAAGTCATTTTATCAAGCAATTATCCGATACAGAACAGTTAGTAGAATCAGTGAAAATTATTCCATTAGAAGTGGTAGTTAGAAATATTGCAGCAGGTTCTATTACACAAAGACTTGGATTTGAAAAAGGGTATCTCTTTGATGTGCCTTTGGTTGAATTTTTCTATAAAAATGATGAATTAAATGATCCATTGATTACAGAAGACCATATTAAGTTGTTACACATTGCTTATGATGATCAAATTTCAACGTTAAAATCAATGGCACTCGATATTAATAAAGTACTTGTTCAACTAATGGATGAAATGGAATTAAGACTTGTAGATTTTAAAATTGAATTTGGAATTACAAATGAAGGAAAAATTTTACTAGCTGATGAAATTTCACCAGATACATGCAGAATATGGGATAAATATTCAGATACAAATTTTGATAAAGATGTCTACCGAAATGATACGGGCTCATTAATTGAAACATATCAATCATTTTTAAATAAATTGGAGGATTTAAAATAATGAAAACAATTGAATTACATGTCACTTTACAACCTCAAGTTTTAGATACACAAGGTCAAGCATTAAATCGAGCAGTTCATGATTTAGGATATAAACAAGTTAATGATATTCGAGTAGGAAAAGTATTATACATGACAGTTGATGAAGCAACTGATGAAGCGGTTGATAATATTATTACAACATTAAGTGAAAAGCTATTTGCCAACACTGTTATTGAAGAATATAGCTATAAAGTGGTTGATGAAAAGGAGAATGCATAACATGAAATTTGCTGTTCTTGTATTTCCAGGTTCAAATTGTGATAGAGATATGTATAATGCAGCGATTAAATCAGGTGTTGAAGCGGAATATGTTGATTATAGAACGACAACATTAGAAGGATTTGATGGTGTACTTATTCCTGGTGGATTCTCTTTTGGAGATTATTTAAGATCAGGTGCTATGGCAAGCGTAGCGCCGGTTATCAATGAAGTTAAAAGATTGGCTAAAGAAGGCAAACCAGTACTAGGTGTATGTAATGGATTCCAAATTTTAACTGAAATCGGTTTACTACCTGGTGCGTTACTTCATAATGATTCACATTTATTTGTCAGCCGTAATGAATCTTTACGTATTGTAAATAATCAGACGCCATTCACAGATTTATATGAAGAAAATGAAGTGGTTGTTTATCCGGTAGCACACGGTGAAGGTCATTACTACTGTAATGAAGACATTTATAACGAATTGATTACTAACAATCAAATTATTTTGAAATACACTGATAATCCTAATGGGTCATATGCTGATATTGCAGGCATTGTTAATAAAGAAGGTAATGTTTGCGGTATGATGCCACATCCGGAAAGAGCAATGGAGTCATTATTAGGTACTGATAGCGGCGTTAAATTATTTGAGGCTATGGTAAATAGTTGGAGGGAACAAAATGTCTAAATTTATCGAACCAAGTGTTGAAGAAATTAAGTTGGAAAAGCTATATCAAGATATGGGATTAAGTGATAAAGAATACGATAAAGTATGTGAAATCTTAGGCAGAGAACCCAATTTTACTGAAACGGGTATTTTTTCAGTTATGTGGAGTGAGCACTGTTCTTACAAACATTCAAAACCATTTTTAAAACAGTTTCCTACTACTGGCGAACATGTATTAATGGGACCAGGAGAAGGCGCTGGAGTTGTAGATATTGGTGACAACCAAGCAGTCGTTTTTAAAGTGGAATCACATAATCACCCTTCAGCTATTGAACCGTATCAAGGTGCTGCTACAGGTGTGGGAGGAATCATCAGAGATATTGTTTCTATTGGAGCACGTCCTATAAATTTATTAAATAGCTTACGCTTTGGTGAGTTATCAAACAAGCAAAATCAGAGACTGCTTAAAGGCGTAGTTAGTGGTATCGGTGGCTATGGTAACTGTATTGGTATTCCAACAACTGCTGGTGAAATCGAGTTTGATGACCGCTATGATGGTAATCCTCTTGTCAATGCTATGTGTGTCGGCATTATTGATCATGACATGGTACAAAAAGGGACAGCTAAAGGTGTAGGTAATTCTGTTATTTATGTAGGGTTAAAAACAGGTAGAGATGGTATTCACGGAGCAACGTTTGCATCTGAAGAATTAACTGAAGAAAGTGAAAGCAAACGACCATCTGTACAAATTGGTGACCCATTTGTTGGTAAGAAATTAATGGAAGCAACATTAGAAGCTATCACATTCGATGAATTAGTTGGTATCCAAGATATGGGAGCGGCAGGATTAACTTCATCTTCTTCGGAAATGGCGGCTAAAGGTGGAAGTGGCCTCCACTTAAGATTGGACCAAGTACCAACTAGAGAACCAGGTATTTCACCATATGAAATGATGCTCTCTGAAACTCAAGAAAGAATGTTACTTGTTGTAGAAAAAGGAACAGAACAAAAATTCTTAGACTTATTTGAAAAGCATGAATTAGATAGTGCAGTCATTGGAGAAGTAACTGATACAAATCGCTTTGTTTTAACATATGAAGATGAAGTGTTTGCAGATATTCCGGTACAACCTTTATCGGATGAAGCACCAGTTTATATTCTTGAAGGTGAAGAGAAAGCATACAATACATCTAAAAATGACTATAGTCATATCGATATTGAGAATGTATTTGACCAGTTATTAAAACATCCAACGATTGCTTCAAAACATTATTTATATGAGCAATATGATCAACAAGTGGGTGCTAATACGATTATTAAACCAGGACTACAGTCATCAGTGGTAAGAGTAGAAGGTACGAATAAAGCAATTGCTTCAACGATTGATGGTGAAGCACGTTATGTATTTAATCAACCTTATGAAGGCGGGAAAATGGTTGTAGCAGAAGCATATCGTAATTTGATTGCTGTAGGTGCTACACCGCTAGCCATGACAGATTGCTTGAATTATGGATCTCCAGAGAAAAAAGAAATTTATCAACAATTAATTGATTCTACTAAAGGAATGGCAGAAGCATGTGATGTATTAAAAACGCCTGTTGTATCAGGAAATGTATCGTTATACAACGAAACACGAGGTACATCCATCTTCCCAACACCAGTAGTTGGTATGGTTGGCTTAATTGATGATGTTAACTATTTAGCTGATTTTAAACCACAAGCTGGAGAAAAATTATATATCGTTGGAGATACACGTGATGACTTCGGCGGTAGCCAATTAGAAAAATTAATATATGGCACAGTAAATCATGAATTTGAATCAATTGATCTAAGTGATGAGGTTGCAAAAGGTGAAGCGGTTAAATCAGCTATTAGAAACGGTGCTGCATCACATGTTCAAACAGTTGGAAAAGGTGGTTTATTAATTACACTAGCAAAAATAAGTGCACATTATGATTTAGGGTTAGAGGCAAAAATAGATGTATCTAATGCACAGTTATTTAGTGAATCTCAAGGTAGATATATTATTTCTGTAAAAGAAAATGAATCACTAAACATTGAAAATGCAATTGAAATTGGTCAATTTAATGATGGTAATCAGTTCGTAGTATCAAATAACCAAACAACAATTATCAAAAACGTAGCAGATATCAAAGATGTTTGGGAAGGAGCTATTAGCCAATGTTTAACTACTCAGGACTAAATGAGGAATGTGGTGTTTTTGGCATTTGGAATCATCCAGATGCTGCTCAATTAACTTATATGGGGTTGCATAGTTTACAACATAGAGGTCAAGAAGGTGCAGGAATAGTAGCTGCCAATCATGAAGAATTAGTAGGTGAAAGAGGTCTTGGATTACTAACAGAAGCCATTAAAGATGATCAATTATCAAGATTAAAAGATTATCATAATGCAATTGGTCATGTGAGATATGCTACTTCTGGTAATAAAGGTATAGAAAATATTCAACCTTTTTTATATCACTTTTATGATATGAGTGTTGCGATTTGTCATAATGGCAACCTTATTAATGCCCAATCTTTAAGACAAAACCTTGAAAAACATGGTGCCATTTTCCATTCGTCATCTGATACTGAAGTGATTATGCATTTAATCCGAAGAAGTAAAGCACCTACATTTGAAGAAGCTTTAAAAGAAAGTTTACGTCAAATTAAAGGTGGATTTACATTCGCAGTGTTAACTAAAGATGCATTATATGGTGCAGTTGACCCTAATGCTATTAGACCTTTAGTCGTCGGGAAAATGCAAGATAACACCTATATTCTAGCTAGTGAAACATGTGCTATTGACGTCTTAGGAGCAGAATTTGTGCAAGATATTCATGCCGGTGAATATGTCATTATTAACGATGATGGCATCCTAGTTAAATCGTATACAAGACATACAAATACCGCAATTTCAGCCATGGAATATATCTATTTTGCTAGACCAGATTCTACGATTGCTGGGAAAAATGTTCATGCTGTTCGTAAAGCCTCTGGTAAACGTTTAGCACAAGAAAGTCCAGTAGAAGCAGATATGGTAATCGGTGTGCCTAATTCATCTTTATCAGCTGCTAGCGGTTATGCCGAAGAGATAGGGCTTCCATATGAAATGGGTCTTGTAAAAAATCAATATGTAGCGAGAACATTTATTCAACCGACACAACAACTTCGTGAGCAAGGTGTTCGTGTTAAATTGTCAGCAGTTAAAGATATTGTAGAAGGAAAGAATATCATCTTAGTGGATGACTCTATTGTCAGAGGTACTACCTCTAAACGTATTGTAAAGATGTTAAAGGATTCAGGAGCTAATGAAGTACATGTCAGAATTGCGTCTCCAGAATTTATGTTCCCAAGCTTCTATGGTATTGATGTATCAACAACTGCTGAATTAATATCAGCGAGTAAATCACCAGAAGAAATTTGTGAATATATAGGCGCTGATTCGCTTGCATATCTTAGTGTGAATGGATTAATTGAATCTATAGGTTTAGATTATGACGCGCCATATAGTGGTTTGTGTGTTGAAAGCTTCACAGGAGACTATCCGGCTGGATTGTTTGATTACGAAGAGAATTATAAAAAGCATTTAAGTGATCGTCAAAAAGCATATATTAATGAAAATAAACATTACTTTGATAGTGAGGGAAATATAAATGTCTAAAGCATACGAACAATCAGGTGTAGATATCCATGCAGGTTATGAAGCGGTAGAAAGAATGTCTAGTCATGTTAAACGTACGATACGTAAGGAAGTTATCGGTGGATTAGGCGGTTTTGGTGCAACATTTGATTTATCTCAACTCAATATGAAAGCACCAGTATTAGTTTCAGGAACAGACGGTGTAGGTACCAAATTGAAATTAGCAATTGATCATAATAAGCATGATTCTATAGGTATAGATGCGGTGGCAATGTGTGTGAATGATATTTTAACTACAGGTGCAGAGCCGCTTTACTTCTTAGATTATATTGCAACGCATAAAGTAGTTCCTGAAATCATTGAACAAATTGTTAAAGGTATCAGTGATGCTTGTGAAGAAACTAATACGGCTTTAATCGGTGGCGAAACTGCCGAAATGGGTGAAATGTATCATGAAGGTGAATATGATTTGGCAGGCTTTGCAGTTGGTGCAGTTGAGAAAGATGAATATATTGATGGTTCAGACGTGAAATCTGGTCAAGTAATTATAGGATTGGCATCCAATGGTATTCATTCAAATGGATATAGTCTAGTGAGACAACTCATTAAAAAGTCAGGTATAAACCTTAACGATAAATTTGGTCAGCATACGTATTTAGAAACATTTTTAGCACCAACCCAATTATATGTAAAACCAATATTAGAATTAAAAAAACATGTAACAATAAAAGCGATGAATCACATTACTGGTGGTGGTTTTTATGAAAATATTCCTCGTTCATTGCCAGATGGATTATCTGCAGAAATAAATGCAAATGCATTTCCTACACCTGCAATATTCGATTGGTTACAAGAACAAGGCAATATTAGTACTGATGAGATGTATAACATATTTAATATGGGCATTGGTTTTACTGTTATCGTCGATGAAATAGAGAAAGATAAGACGATGGATATTTTAAAACAGCTTAATGTGAATGCCTATGAAATCGGACGCATTGTAGAAGATAGTCATAACCCGATTCATATTCAGGGGGTATAAACGTGACCAAAGTAGCAATCTTTGCATCAGGTTCTGGAAGTAACTTTGAAAATATTGTACGACATGTTCAACAAGGACATATAGAGGATATTGAAATTACTGCACTTTATACAGATCACCATGATGCATATTGTATTAAACGTGCAGAACAACTAGGCGTATCAGTGCATATTAATGAGCCAAAGCGCTTTGAGTCAAAATCTCATTATGAACAACATTTGTTATCATTACTTTCTGCAGAAGGGGTTCAGTGGATTGTTTTAGCAGGTTATATGAGGTTGATAGGGGAGGATATTCTAAAAGCTTATCCTCATAAAATATTAAATATCCATCCATCATTATTGCCAAAATTTAAGGGGATAGACGCAATAGGTCAAGCATTTCGAAGCGGGGATTCAATAACTGGATCAACGGTACATTATGTTGACAATGGTATGGATACGGGAGAAATTATCGAACAAAGACAATGTGATATAAGAACGGACGACACAATTGAAACATTAGAAGAGAGAGTCAAACAATTAGAGTACGAGTTATATCCAAGCGTTATTGCGAAAATCATTCGATAGAGGAGTATTGAGAATAATGAAAAGAGCAATTTTAAGTGTTTCAAATAAAAACGGTATTGTAGAATTTGCAACATCTTTAAAAGAATTAGGTTATGAGCTTTATTCAACAGGTGGAACGAAACGCATTTTAGAAGAGGCACAAGTTGATGTGAAATCTGTGTCTGAATTGACTCAGTTTCCTGAAATTATGGATGGACGCGTTAAAACTTTACATCCAGCAGTGCATGGTGGCATTTTGGCTGACAGAGATAAATCGGAACATTTGGAAGAATTAAAAGCACAACACATTGATTTAATTGATTTAGTAGTTGTTAATTTATATCCATTCCAAAAAACAGTAGACAATCCAGATGTTACAGAAATGGATGCGATTGAAAATATTGATATTGGCGGTCCGACAATGTTAAGAGCGGCTGCTAAGAATTTTAAACATGTGACAACCGTTGTACATCCTGCTGATTATAATGAAGTAATTAATAGAATTAAAAATGACCAATTAGATGAAGCATATCGAAAATCACTTATGATTAAAGTATTTGAACATACCACTCAATACGATAAAGCTATTGTGAATTTCTTTAAAGATAATAAAGAAACTTTACGCTATGGTGAGAACCCACAACAATCTGCTTACTTTGTCAGAACAACTGATGCTAAACATACAATTGCAGGAGCTAAACAATTACATGGTAAACAACTTAGCTTCAATAATATTAAAGATGCTGATGCAGCACTCTCATTAGTTAAAAAATTTGATGAGCCAACTACGATTGCCATCAAACATATGAATCCATGTGGTGTGGGAATTGGAAATTCAATAGAAGAAGCTTTTCAAAATGCTTTTGATGCAGATAATCAATCCATTTTTGGTGGTATTATTGCACTAAATAGACCAGTGACAGCGACGTTAGCTGAAACACTACATTCTATCTTTTTAGAAGTTGTTATCGCACCTCAATTTACGCAAGAGGCTTTAGACATTTTAACGAAAAAGAAAAATATTCGACTTTTAGAAATAGATACAACGATTGATAATAGAGAACAAGAATTTGTATCAGTATCGGGTGGTTATTTAGTACAGGATAAAGACAACTTTGAAGTGAGTCGTGCTGACATGACTGTTGCTACAGAAGTAGAACCAACCGAAGCGCAATGGGAAGCCATGTTATTAGGTTGGAAAGTTGTAGGTGCAGTTAAAAGTAATGCAGTGATTTTAAGTAATGCCAAACAAACAGTGGGTATTGGTGCTGGTCAAATGAATCGTGTAGGTTCAGCCAAAATAGCATTGGAAAGAGCAATTGAAATTAATGATAATGTTGCATTAGTATCAGATGGTTTTTTCCCAATGGATGATACTGTAGAATTAGCTGCAAAAAATGGAATAAAAGCAATTATTCAACCTGGCGGATCAATTAAGGACCAAGATTCTATAGATATGGCAAATAAATATGGCATTACAATGGTAATGACAGGAATGCGACATTTTAAACACTAAAAGCAGGATGTTGAAGGGAGAAAAGTCATGAAAGTACTCGTTATTGGTGCAGGTGGACGTGAACATGTATTAGCCTATAAATTAAGTCAATCATCAATGGTAGACCAAGTTCATGTGATACCTGGCAATGAAGCAATGGTTAATGTGGCACAAATCCATACGAATATTAAAGAAAATGACCACGAAGCTATCTTAGAATTTGTCACTAATCATCAAATTGAATGGGTTGTAATTGGACCTGAACAACCATTGATAGATGGTTTGCCTGATTTGTTAAGAAAACATCAAATTAAAGTGTTTGGCCCTAATCGCGATGCAGCACAAATTGAAGGCTCAAAGGCATTTGCTAAAAGAATAATGGCTAAATATGATATTCCTACTGCACAATATAAGGAAATTGATGACAAGGATGAGGCATTAGTTTTTGTTGAGGCATGTGATTTGCCAATAGTTATTAAAAAAGATGGTTTAGCTGCAGGTAAAGGGGTAGTAATTGCTTCAGAAAGAGCTGAAGCTAAAGAAGCAGTTCAACAAATGTTTGATGGAAATTCAGGAACTATTGTGTTTGAAGAATTTTTAGAAGGTGAAGAATTTTCTGTAATGACATTTGTTAATGGTAAGAGAGCTGTTCCATTTGACTGTATCGCTCAAGATCATAAACGTGCTTATGATTACGATAAAGGACCGAATACAGGTGGCATGGGTGCATATTGTCCAGTACCTCATATTAGCAATGATATCATTAATAGAACTAATAATGAGATTGCACAACCGATTGCACATGCAATGGCTGAAGAAGGTCATCACTTCTTTGGGTTATTATATATTGGTGCTATTTTAACAGAAGAAGGGCCGAAAGTAATAGAGTTTAATGCAAGATTTGGTGACCCAGAAGCACAAGTATTATTGACAAGAATGAATAGTGATTTGATGCAACATATTATTGCGCTTGATAATGATGAGCCGATTCACTTTGAATGGAAAGATGAATCAGTGGTTGGTGTTATGTTAGCTTCTAAAGGCTATCCAGGTAATTACGAAAAAGGGCATGAAGTCAGTGGATTTGAACTTGACTCAAATTACTTTGTAAGCGGTTTGAAGAAGGATAATGACCAGTTTGTTAATAGTGGTGGACGAGTCATTTTAGCTATTGGGGAAGGGCAAAATATAAAAGAAGCCCAAGTGAATGCCTATCAAAATGTTAAAAAAATAAAGAGCAATAACTTGTTTTATAGAACAGATATAGGAAATAAAGCATTGAAATAAAATGATACAAGAAAAAGAATGTGTTTACAGTCAACAACTGTTTATATTATTAAATCCTGAGACATTTATTTTGTCCCAGGATTTTTTGATTTATATATGGAATGATTGAAGTATGGATAAAATAATTTATTCTAATCTACCTATTCTGACATCATGGATACCAGTTATTGGCAAGGTAGCTGATAAATAATAAGAAAGTCCGATAATAATTAATAAACATATGATCAATATAATATCTTTGTATGAGAATGGTGCGTGATAATAATACGTTCTTGGACCATCTTTAAAACCTTTAGACTCCATTGCAACAGATAATTGATGTGCACGTCGTATGTTTTGACTTAATAAAGGAATAATTAGATGTTTGAGTCTTTTGAATCCTCTATAATTTGATTTATCTATCATTTGATATCTCATTTTTAAAGAACGACGTAATTGAATTAAAGAACTAATGATTAATGGTATCATTCTAATTGCGGCCATAAAGGCATAGGCAACTTTAGGTTTTACTTTTAAGTGTTGCATTAGACTATAAAATATCATGACCACTTGTGACGTTAATGCTATAAGAATACCAAACATCGACACTGTAATTGTACGAAGAGAAAGGTGAATACCTCTGACGATACTTTCCGTACTAATTTGAATGATGCCAAATTTAAATAAAATATGGTCACCATCACCATATAAAATCATGAATAGTGATGACAATAGAGCAAAGAACGTGGTTGCTAGTATAAAAGCACCAGTAATTTTAAATTGCGTTCCGTTAAACATAAGTAAAAAGATAAACATGAGACAAACGATGTAAATCATAAAGTCAAAATTATGAATAAAAATAATAAAGAAAAATAGTAAAACGCCTAAAACGAGTTTAGTGATAATATTGACGTCATCCATAAAGGTGTGTCTAATTTTCCAATGTTCAAACATGTTGATCACCTTTGATTTCTGTTAAATATTGGTTTTCAATTATCCATTGACGTGTTGGATAGCGTTTAATAATCTCTGGGTCATGTGTAACCATAATGATACTTTGTCCCTTAGATACTCTCTCTTGAAATAGTTTTATTAATTGAAATGTATTGTGGCTATCCAAACCAAATGTTGGTTCATCTAATAGGATGATATCTGCATTTGAACTTAATGCCGTTGCTACACTTAACCTACGTTTTTGACCCATTGATAATTCGTAAGGATGTTGATTTTTAACATTGGTTAAGTCTAGTAAATCTAATAAGTCGAGGGTTTTAGATTCTGCACTAGATGAATCTAAATGGTTAAAATGAATCAATATTTCATCATAAACAGAGTTAGTGATAAATTGAAGTTCTGGATTCTGATACACTAGATACATGTGCTTTGCAGCATCTTTAATTTTACGCAATTCCTGACCTTGAAATGTCATTACGCCTTTATATTTGATTAATTGTAATATGGATTCTAATAATGAGGTTTTACCAGTTCCATTTTGACCAGTTATCGTAATCCACTCTCCTGAATGAATAGCTAATTGATCCACTTTAAACAAATCTTTCTTATTACGAATGATGGCACCATGTTCAAATTTAAATAATGGCTCTATAGACGATGGTGCCATATGTTTAGGTTCAGGTGCATAATGCCATGCATTTGGATGCCATACGCCGTATTCACTTAGTAAATGTTCATAATGCTTTAAAATATGATTTGGCGTATCATCAGCAATGATTTGTCCTTCATAGTTCATTAATAAAACTCTATCAACATGTTGCCAAATATGTTCGACCTTATGTTCGACAATGAGTACTGTTTGATCTTTCCAAAGCTTAATCAAGCGTTGCCATAAATCAGATGTAGCATTAACATCCAACATTGCAGTGGGTTCATCTAAAAATAGTGTATCTGCCTGTTGTAATATTGTTTCGACGATAGCTAATTTTTGTTTCATACCACCACTTAATTGATTGATTTGTGTATTTTCGGTTACATTTAAATTCACTGATGCTAATGCTTGGTTAATGGCTTCATCCATATCTTGTCTTGGTACTTGTCTGTTCTCTAAAACAAAGGCAAGTTCTTCATAAACTTTAGGCATACAAAATTGTGAATCCGGATCTTGAAAGATCACGCCATTATGCTCTTTAATTTGCAATTCATCATACTTCATAGGTAATTCTATTAAATTGGGTACAATGCCACTTAATACATTTAAAAGCGTACTTTTTCCAGAACCAGATGGTCCTAGTAAAAGTACTTTTTCTTTTTCTTTAATTTCTAGATTTAGATTATCAAAAATTTTTCGATGTCCATTTGGATATTTCAAACGTAAATTTGTAACTTTTAACACTTTTAAGTCCCCTTATAATGTATCGTAATCATCTTTAGAAGCGGGTCTGAATACTTTAGTTACACCAGTTTGATCCAATGCTTTAACCAATAAATAAGATAATAAACCAGCAATGATAATACCACTAATCGCACGGAAAACAATGAATAAAATTAAGTTCCATCCAGCAACTTCATTTAAATAACCATAGAAATAGTCGACTGGGAATGATACAAGTGCAGTCACTAGTCCAGCAAGCATAGCTACCATGACTGAACGAGACTGGTATTTGAAAATAGCAAAGA
Organism: Staphylococcus sp. AC872; assembly: GCF_979255425.1. Taxonomy (NCBI): domain Bacteria; kingdom Bacillati; phylum Bacillota; class Bacilli; order Caryophanales; family Staphylococcaceae; genus Staphylococcus; species Staphylococcus sp. AC872. The sequence goes on along the minus strand of NZ_CEEDKW010000002.1, from coordinate 479,086 downwards.
CAATCTCACATGCTAAACCTTGTAGAAGGGCATAGATAATCGTAGGTATATCAAATTTACCCATCACAATTGTTTCACCGGCACCTGCAGCAAACTCAGCAAGTAAGGCGATACCTGGCTTAGGAATAATTAAATAACAAACAATCGCTGCCATAAACCATACTCCATAGGTTAATTGCTCAAGGTGTAAACCAGCGACTTGTGCAACATTATAAAATAACCACCATAAGTTATAAATAATGGCAAAAATTACAGAGATAAGTACTGTCACTAATATCTCAGAAAGCTTTAAACCTTTTGACATAAAAACATCCTCCTAAAAAAACGCACAACCATCTCTAGGAAAGTTGTGCGTAAAACATAAGAATATGATTCAACATACGATTATAATCTTTGTTAATTACACTTTCCTACGCTAGTATCTAGCTAGATCAGGTTCAAAGGGTTTGAGGGTTAACCTCATCTCAGTTCAAAACACCCCTAGTGCGTTTATTATTTTTAATTTGTCTTTAATGTATGATTTTTCATGTGGATTGTCAAGTTAATAAAATATTTCATAAAATAATATTTTGATTTTATGCAAAATAATTGGAAGTGAGTAGGAATTTTAGAAAGGGATATGGAATAAAGAATCATAAAAATTAAGTGAAATAGACGTATATTGCTTGTAAACATAAAAAGTACCTAGGATATCAAAAACACCCTAGGCACGTAGTTTTTATAGAAAATTGAATTCTTATTATGATTTAACTAGCAAGTAGATATTAATTTAACGCATCATCAATATCTTTTTTAGTTTGTTCTGTATCATTTGTTTTTTCTTCTTTTTGTTCTTTTAGTTTCTCTTCTGCTTCTTTGGCTTTTTCAGCTGATTTTTTTGCAAATTCTTCATTACTCATAATAAATCCACCCCTAATTGTGTTTTATTGTTTACATACACCTTTTACCCAGTTATGCTAATAATAAACTTTTCTAGGTCTATAGACGTATTTAGTGATTTATTAAAGACAAGAATAAGTTCTTCATATATAATAACTTTTGAGGTGAATAGTATGTCTTTTCTTAAGAAACACACCGAGATCATATTTAGTTATATCATCGGTATCGTTTCACTTTTCACAGGACTCATTATATTAATTAACTTACCGCTTATTAAACAGTTAAATGGAGATAAGAAGGTAAATACACATGTGTATAATATATGGGAATTCCTGAACGCATTTTTCGCTGAAATAATTAAAGTGATGAGTAGATTTATCGGGGGTTTCCCAATTGTAAGTGCCATAATCATTATATTATTTGGTATCTTAGTAATGTTACTAGGTCATACGTTATTTAGAACAATTAAGTATGATTATGATATTTCAATTTTCTTCTTGGTCATAGGGGTAATGTATTTCTTAATTACTCTAGTTCTTATGATGCAAGTGTATGGATTCTTTGGTATCGTATTTATTATTCCGTTCATCATACATATTGGATACATTGTATATAAAGATGAATTGAATAGTGATAATCGAAAAAGTCATTATATGTGGATTATAGTGTCATATGGTATCAGTTATCTTATTACTCAAATTGCATTGCATGGTCGTATTGACGCTAATGAAATTGAATCTATTGATATTTTAAGTGTTAATACATTCTTTATTATTATGTGGTTATTAGGACAAATGTCAATTTGGAACTTCTTGTTCTTAAGACGTGCTCTGCCGCTTACTAAACAAGAATTAGGCGAAGAAGAACCTGAATTATCAAGAACAAGTAAAGGTAATGTCTCAAATCAAACTAAAGTTCACTTAAAACAACTACAAGATAAGACAACAGAATATGCACGTAAAACAAGAAGAAGTGTTGATTTAGAAAGAATTAGAGTTAAAAGGGATAAATTTAAAGAAAAAGTAAAAAATATTGTTGATATTCAAGAAGATGATATTCCAAATTGGATGAGAAAGCCAAAATGGATAAAACCAATGTATGTTGAAATTTTCTGTGGTTTAGTTATATTCTTCTTTACATTCTTAGAATTTAACAACAGAAATGCATTGTTCTTATCTGGAGAATGGGAATTATCACAAACGCAATATGTGATTGAATGGGTAACATTATTATTACTTTTATTCATTATCATTGTTTATATTGCTACAACACTTACTTATTTCTTAAGAGGTAAATTTTACTTCTTACAATTATTTATGGGAAGTATCTTATTCTTTAAATTATTAACTGAATTCATAAATATTATGGTTCACGGTTTATTGTTATCTGTATTTATAACACCAACTTTATTGCTTATGTTACTAGCAATGATTGTTGCTTATTCATTACAGTTAAGAGATAAACCAAAAGAATGATAAAAAGAATATAAAAACAAATTAATCTAAACAAATCACACGTGTTATAGGGTGGGTTACAATTCCTTCTTTAATCGATCGAATTGTAAGCTCACTCTTTTTTGTTAGAAAATAGGACTAAGTAGCATTCTTTGTTAAAATAATAAATGAATCATTCAATTAGTAAATATATATAATGTAAAATGCATTTACGAATCAACATAGCAATGTGACGGTTGAAGAAATTAAACGTATAAAAGAAAGGTTAGTGTAATAAATGAAGATTGCAACTTTAAATAGAGGTAAAGAATCAAAATATCACAATCAATATCCTTTAATTGATGAAGAAGATATTTATGCCCAAGATCATCTTAAAGAAGGTGATTTATTCAAATTAGTTGATGGGAAAGAACAATATGTAGCAACTGCTTATGTAGGTAGACAACACAAAGGTTTAGGTTGGGTATTGAGTTATGATCCATCTGAAGATATTAATACTGCATTTTTTAAACGATTATTTGAAAAAGCTTTAGAAGAACGAGAATATTACTATCATATAGATGGTACGAATGCTTTTAGATTGTTCAATGCTGAAGGTGATGGTGTCGGTGGTTTAACGATCGACAATTATGATGGGCATTTATTAATTCAATGGTATTCAAAAGGTATTTACAAATTTAGATATCATATATTAGAAGCTATCAAAACAGTCTTTAAGTATCAGTCTATCTACGAAAAAATGAGATTTAAAGATACTGAATATACAGGTGGATTTGTTGAGGGAGAACAACAAGCATTTCCAATCGTCATCGAAGAAAACTTCACTTTTTATAATGTGGATTTAGATGATGGCTTAATGACAGGTATTTTCCTTGATCAAAAAGAAGTAAGAAAGAAATTACGTGATCAATTCTCAGAAGGGCGTCATCTTTTAAATGTGTTTAGCTATACAGGGGCTTTTTCAGTAGTATCTGCAAATAAGGCTAAATCAACAACTAGTGTAGATTTAGCTAATCGCTCTAGAGGATTAACCGAAGAGAATTTTGGGCTTAATGCTATTGATCCAAAATCACAATATATTTATGTCATGGATACATTTGATTATTATAATTATGCAAAACGCCACGGACATCAATATGACACTATTGTGATTGATCCACCAAGTTTTGCACGTAATAAAAAGAAAACATTTTCAGTACAAAAAGATTACGACAAATTGATTAATGGTGCTTTAGAAGTATTATCACCAAAAGGTACATTATTATTATGCACAAATTCAAGCGTGTTTTCATTAAAGGCATTTAAAAATGTTATCAAAACAACATTAGATGAAGCTGAAGTGGATTATGAAATCAATGAGGTGATGGGATTACCTAAAGACTTTAAAACACATCCACATTACAAACCTTCAAAGTATTTAAAAGCAATTTTTGTTAATATTGAGCATTAAATAGTTGTAATCTGGGTATAGAGTCTTATTGAAATAAGATTCATGGGAGTGTGAATAAGATGAGCATAAGAAATAAAATGACGAACAGAGTCACAAATACAGTTGGTAATAAAGTATTAAATATTGAAGAAATCAAAGAAAAAAGTAATTTACCTGTGACTCAAAATGAGTTACAACAAAGACGTGCACAAGCAGAGAATCTCGTTAAGAAGAAATCTTTACTATCATCAGGAATGAGTGTAGTACCAATTCCTGGATTAGACTTTGGTGTTGATATAAAATTAATGAGAGATATCATTAGTGATGTCAATAAAATTTATGGACTAGATCATAAACAAGTCAATTCATTAAGTGATGACGTTAGAGAACGAATAATGTCTGCTGCAGCTATTCAAGGTAGTCAGTTTATTGGTAAAAAATTAACTAATGCACTGATGAAAGTAGTGATTAGAGATGTGGCAAAACGTACTGCAGCTAAACAAACTAAATGGTTCCCATTTGTAGGACAAGCAGTTTCAGCATCAATTAGTTATTACTTTATGAAAAGATTAGGTCAAGATCATATCGAAAAATGTGAAAAAGTCATCAAAGAGTTACTTTAAGGGATATAATTTGTTAAAAAATTGTAGAAATATACTGAAACCGGTTTTAAAGAAATTGAATTTAACTATTGGTTTTGGTAAAGTTAAGGTATAAAAATTTATGTTAGATTGTAAGTATATTGAAGATTCTAACTTATAGAAGGAGAAATAAATTATGGAACAAAAATCATATGTAATTATCGACGAAACAGGAATCCACGCTCGCCCAGCTACAATGTTGGTACAAACAGCTTCAAAATTTGATTCAGATATTCAATTAGAATATAACGGTAAAAAAGTAAACTTAAAATCAATCATGGGTGTTATGAGTTTAGGTGTAGGTAAAGATGCTGAAATTACAATTTATGCTGACGGTAGCGATGAGGCAGATGCAATCGAATCTATCAGTGATGTCTTATCAAAAGAAGGTTTAACTAAGTAATATGTCTAAATTAATTAATGGTATTGCTGCATCTGATGGTGTAGCAATTGCTAAAGCTTACTTAATAGTTGAGCCAGATTTATCTTTTGATAGCAGTGAAACAATTACTGATGTCGAAGGTGAAACTAGCAAATTCAATAACGCTATCGAAGCATCTAAAATTGAATTAACTAAAATAAGAAATAATGCAGAAGTTCAATTAGGCGCTGATAAAGCTGCCATTTTTGATGCGCATTTACTTGTTTTAGATGATCCAGAATTAATTCAACCAATTCAAGATAAAATTAAAAATGATCATGTTAATGCAGCTACAGCATTAAATGAGGTTACAACTCAATTCATTACTATATTTGAATCAATGGATAATGAATACATGAAAGAACGTGCTGCAGACATTAGAGACGTATCTAAACGTGTGTTAGCACATATTCTTGGGGTTGAATTACCAAACCCAAGTATGATTGATGAAAGTGTTGTTATTATTGGTAATGACTTAACACCTTCTGATACTGCGCAGTTAAATAAAGAATTCGTTCAAGGGTTTGTTACAAATATTGGCGGTAGAACAAGTCACTCTGCGATTATGAGTCGTTCATTAGAAATCGCAGCAGTAGTTGGTACTAAATCAATCACTAAAGAAGTTAAACAAGGTGATATGATTATTGTTGATGGTTTAACTGGTGATGTTATCATCGATCCTACAGAAGATGAAGTTATCGCTTATCAAAATAAACGTGAACGTTTCTTTGAAGATAAACAAGAATTACAAAAATTACGTGATGCTGATACAGTAACTGTTGATGGTGTTCACGCAGAGTTAGCAGCTAATATTGGTACACCAAACGATTTACCAGGTGTCATTGAAAATGGTGCACAAGGTATTGGCTTATATCGTACTGAGTTCTTATACATGGGTAGAGATCAATTACCTACTGAAGAAGAGCAATTTGAAGCATACAAAAAAGTATTAGAAACTATGGATGGTAAACGTGTTGTTGTTCGTACATTGGATATCGGTGGCGACAAAGAATTACCATATTTAGATTTACCAGACGAAATGAATCCATTCTTAGGATACAGAGCGATTCGTCTTTGCTTAGCTCAACCTGATATTTTCAGACCACAATTACGCGCGTTATTACGTGCATCAGTTTATGGTAAATTAAATATCATGTTCCCAATGGTAGCAACTATCAAGGAATTCCGTGATGCTAAAGCAATGTTATTAGAAGAAAAAGAAAATCTTCAAAATGAAGGTTATGAAGTTTCTGAAGATATTGAGTTAGGTATCATGGTTGAAATACCAGCGACAGCAGCATTAGCTGATGTATTTGCTAAAGAAGTAGATTTCTTTAGTATTGGTACAAATGACTTAATCCAATACACATTAGCAGCTGACCGTATGTCTGAACGTGTATCTTACTTATATCAACCATACAACCCTTCAATTTTACGCTTAGTAAAACAAGTCATTGAAGCTTCTCACAAAGAAGGTAAATGGACTGGTATGTGTGGTGAAATGGCAGGAGATGCTACTGCAGTACCATTACTATTAGGTTTAGGTCTAGATGAATTCTCAATGAGTCCAACATCTATTCTTAAAGCTAGAAGACAAATTAATGGTTTAAGTAAAAATGAAATGTCAGAACTAGCGAACCGTGCTATTCATTGTGCAACACAAGAAGAAGTTATGGAATTAGTTAATAACATTTCAAAATAATAATTAAAAAACCAACTAGAGCAATCTAAATTGCTTTAGTTGGTTTTTATTTAATTAGTCTTTTTTTTTTCTAATCAATTATTGAATGTCAAAAGCTTGATTAATTTTATCCATATCAACTTGATACATAGGTTCATCGTTCAATAAGATAAATGGCGTCGCAAATGCATCATAATCCATCATTTCTATACGATATTGATTATTTTTTATATTCTTTTCTGTAAAATCCACATGATTTGCTTGAAGATGATTTTTTACAAAGGTACAAGGTGGACAATCATCTTGTGTATAAATCGTAATATGTGACACTTCAGTCTTCCTTTCTATGTGCTAATTTATATTATTCTATCTTATATTTAATTTTATAAAATATCAATGGTGTGAACATTATGTGTCTCTATAAAAATTTTATATCAAAAATTCAAGCAAAAACATTTAGTTCATCTTGATAAGGATTTATAATTTTAAGCATTGTGAAATTACAAAAATATAAATTCAAGGTGATTATATATGGATTCAGTTGAAATGAGTCGTTTGCTTACAGGTATGACCTTAGCCGTTCATATCATATTTGCGACGATTGGTGTAGGTATGCCATTAATGTTTGTTATTGCAGAATTTCTTGGCATACGTAACAATGATGCACATTATATTGCATTAGCGAAACGATGGTCGAAAGGATATACCATTACAGTGGCTGTTGGTGTAGTGACAGGTACTATTATTGGTTTGCAATTATCGCTTGTATGGCCGACATTTATGAAAATGGGTGGACATGTGATTGCATTACCTCTATTTATGGAAACATTTGCATTCTTTTTTGAAGCTATATTTCTTAGTATTTATCTTTATACTTGGGAAAGATTTAAGAATAAATGGATTCATTTTGTTATAGGATTACCTGTAATTATAGGTGGATCATTCTCAGCATTTTTCATTACATCAGTTAACTCGTTTATGAATACGCCAGCTGGTTTTGAAATGAAAAATGGACGTATGGTTAATGTTCAACCATTAGAAGCGATGTTTAATTCATCATTCATCGTAAGATCTTTCCATGTCGTTGCAACCGCTGGAATGACAATGGCATTTATTCTTGCGGCAATTGCTGCATTTAAATTGTTAAAACAGTCGTATTCAGAAGATAAAATATATCATTTGAAAGCCTTAAAAATGACGATGATTGTTGGTTTTATTTCAACATTGTTATCGATGTTAGCAGGAGATATGTCTGCCAAATTTTTACATAAAGTACAACCAGAAAAATTAGCTGCATATGAATGGCATTTTGACACACAATCCCAAGCCAATTTAGTATTTTTTGGTGTTTTAAATGAAAAGACAAATGAAGTATCAGGTGCAATAGAAATCCCAGGAATGTTAAGTTTCTTAGCTGATAATAATTTTAAGACGACAGTTAAAGGACTTAACGATTTTCCTAAAAATGAATTGCCTCCTTTAATTGTTCATTATTTCTTTGACTTAATGGTTTCAATGGGCGTATTCTGTTTTGTGATTTCAGGGATATTTATGTTGATTTTATTAATTAAGAAGTTACGACACTTTATCACGCATAAGGTCGTTTTATATAGCATATTGCTTACTGGACCAGCGTCTATGTTAGCTATCGAATTTGGTTGGTTCTTAACTGAAATGGGACGCCAACCTTGGATTGTAAGAGGATACTTAAGAGTATCTCAGGCAGCGACTCAAGCTGGAGGCATCACATTAGTGACGATTTTATTTGGTTTATTATATCTTGTACTCATCGTGACATCTGCATATGTACTACTCAGAATGTTTAGAAATAAACCTGCTATCAATGATGTCAATCAAGTTCTAAAAGAAAGAGGTGATAACAAATGATATATTCATATATAGGTATTTCAGTTTTATGGATATTTTTATTTTGTTATATCATCGTAGCCTCAATTGATTTTGGTGCTGGATTCTTCGCATTGCATTCTAAGATTACAGGTGAAGAGAAGAAAATTAATCATCTTATTGAAAGATATCTTAGCCCAGTATGGGAAGTCACAAATGTGTTCTTTGTATTTTTCTTTGTTGGATTTATTGGTTTTTTCCCAGATTCTGTTAAGTATTTAGGCACGGTTTTACTTGTACCAGGATCAATTGGTACGATTCTAATCTCAATTAGAAACAGTTTCTATGCTTTTGAAAATTATGGACAAGATACAAAATTGCCATGGATTTTTCTATATGGATTAACAGGTTTACTCATTCCAGCTGCATTAGCAACTGCGTTAACAATTTCAGAAGGTGGCTATATCAAAGAGGTGGGGAACCATGTTGATTTAGACTGGGTTCAACTATTACTAAGTCCATTTGCTTGGTCAGTTGTATTCTTGGCGATTATTTCAGTCCTTTATATATCTTCTGGATTTCTTACATTCTATGCTAATAAAGCAAAGGATGAACCGGCATATCATTTAATGAGACGTTGGCATATATTTTGGGGACCACCAATGATTATTATTTCATTGTTTGTCTTTTTATCTTTAAGAGTACAAAACTCGGATCATTTTAATAATGCTGTTTTTAACTATTGGTGGATGTTTGTGATAAGTTTTATGTTTTTCCTAGTTGCAGGTGCACTAACTATTTTCAAAAGAAATCATGGTTTAGCATTTATAATGGTAATTTTGCAAATGTTATTCGCATTCTTTGGATATGGTATGAGCAAATTACCATATTTATTACATCCATTCGTAAAAATATCAAGTTCCCATGTGAATGATGAAATGGGTCTAGCATTGGTCATCGCATTTATTTTAGGTTTACTTTTATTAGTTCCATCGTTACTATTATTATTGAGACTATTTGTTTTCGATAAAGATTATGTTGAAGGAAAAAAATAATCAACTTAAAGTAGAACAAATCATAATTTCGATTTTGTATTAGCTTTATTTAGTATCATTTAAAAGAAAGTTGATTTAATCGTTGTTATGTAAATGTGTAATAAGCGGAGGACTATATGGAAAAGGAATACGTAGTAATTGGTTTAGGACGCTTTGGTGGCAGTATTGTTAGAGAACTTAACGCCTTAGATATGGATGTTATGGCCATTGATAGTGATGAGAATAGAGTTAATGAATATAGTGATATTGCAACTCATGCGGTAGTAGCAGATACTACTGATGAAGCAGTAATGAAAAGTTTAGGAATTAGAAACTTTGACCATGTTATAGTTGCTATCGGTGAAAATATTCAATCTAGTACGTTAACAACACTTATTTTAAAAGAATTAGGTGTTAAAAAGGTAACTGCCAAAGCACAAAATGATTATCATGCTAAAATATTAAATAAGATTGGTGCGGACACTGTTGTCCATCCTGAACGTGATATGGGCCGTCGTATAGCACATAATGTAGCTAGTGCGAGTGTACTTGATTATTTAGAATTAGCAGATGAACACTCTATCGTTGAATTAAAAGCTACTGAAAAAATGACTGGCCAAACAATTATCGATTTAGATATTCGTGCACAATATGGAATTAATATTATTGCAATTAAAAGAGGAAAGCAGTTTATTGTGTCACCAGACCCAAATTTAAATATTGAAATTGGTGATATCTTAATCATGATTGGTCATGATAATGATTTAGGTCGATTTGAAAAAAACATAGCTAAATAAAAAATGGTTTAGTCAATTATCTTGGCTAAACCATTTTTTTAAGAAATCCCATAAGCATTATCATAAAGATGATAGTAGCTTATGGGAAATTATAATATTATTATTTTTTATCTTCATTAACTTTCATAATGACAGGTAAAATCATTGGTCTACGAGCTGTCTTTTCGAACAAGTACGGTTGTAAAGTCTCGATGATTGATGATTTAATTTGATGCCATTGTATGTCTTTATTTTGGTTTAATTTAGAAATAACATCAGTTTTAATACGACGTTGCGCATCATAAATAAGTTGTCCAGATTCACGCATATACACAAAGCCTCGTGAAATGATATCAGGACCTGAAAGTAATGTGTTTGTATTAAAGTCTATACTAACAACCACAATTACTAAACCTTCTTCAGATAATAATTTACGATCTCTGATTACCACATTACCAATATCACCAATACCACTACCATCAACAAGCACATTACCTGATGGAATTCTACCTGCTTTACGTGCTGAATCATGAGTTAAAGCAAGTACATCACCGATATCGAAGATAAAGACGTTATCTTCGTCAACACCGCAATCAACACCAGTTTCACCATGTGCTTTGAGCATACGATACTCACCATGAATAGGTAAGAAGTACTTAGGTTGGATTAAACGTAACATCAATTGTTGGTCGCCTTGAGATCCATGTCCAGAAGTATGGATGTTAGAAATTTTACTATGAATAACATCTGCACCAGCTTTATATAAAGCGTTAATTGTACGGTTTATACTTTTAGTATTACCTGGAATAGGTGATGAACTAAATACAACAGTATCTTCTGGGATAATCTTGATTTGTTTATGTGTACCGTTAGCGATACGAGATAATGCTGCCATAGGCTCACCTTGTGAGCCAGTACATAAAATAAGTAATTCATGTTTAGGAATATTATTGATTTTTCCTGGTTCTACAAATGTTTCTGGTGGAGCTTTAATGTATCCTAGCTCCATACCTATTTTAATATTGTTTTCCATTGAACGACCGAATGTAACAATTTTTCTATTATGCTTAACTGCTGCTTCGACTGCTTGTTGAACACGATAGATGTTCGAAGCAAATGTCGCGAAAATGATACGACCTTTACAATTACGGAAAATTTTATCGACATTTTGTCCTACTTCACGTTCACTAAGAGTAAAGTCAGGAACTAATGCATTCGTAGAATCAGAAAGTAGACAAAGTACGCCTTCTTCACCTAATTTAGCCATTTTTGCAATGTTTGCTGGCTCGCCAACAGGTGTGAAATCAAATTTAAAGTCACCAGTATGAACAATTTTACCTTCAGGTGTATCAACAATAACACCATATGCTTCAGGAATACTGTGTGTTGTAAGATAGAACGATATTTCAAAATGTTTGGATTTAATCACACTATCTTCATTGATTTCATTTAATTGAGCCGTACGTAATAAATTATGTTCTTCTAATTTGTTTCTAATCAAACCTAAAGCTAATGGACCACCGTAAATAGGTACATTAATTTGCTTTAATAGGAAGGGCACACCACCTATATGATCTTCGTGTCCATGAGTGATGAACAGACCAACGATTTTATCTTGGTTCTGTTCTAAGTAAGTGTAATCAGGAATCACATAATCAATTCCAAGTAGATTATCATCAGGGAATTTAATACCCGCATCTATAATCACGATTTCATTTTTGTACTCGATAGCATAAGTATTTTTACCTACTTCACCTAAACCACCAAGTGCATATACACCTACTTCATTTTGATGTAATTGCTTCATTATTCAGCATTCTCCACATTAAAATGATCTGAATGTTCTTTTTCGTAATCTAAATGTGCGCCCTCTAATTTAGTGATAAATTCGATATTAAAATTACGGTCTTTTAAATAACGTCTTACTTGTTCTTCAGTTTGTGCTTCAACATAAATCGTTTGCGTGTTTTCACGCACGATAACTTCATCTTTATTATGTTGATAGAATACTTTAAATACTGCCATTGATATAATTCCTCCTAAGGATGTTTTTAATATTTATTCAAGTCCCGTGGTTGATAGCTCGGGTTATTAAAGATAGAAATCAGGTTTTATCATAGATATTGTTCTTCAATAAAAGTATGTGTATTTAAATTTAATAACAGACATACCAGCTAATCTAAATAAATATACAACTATAATTATTTAATTTCACTGCCGAGTATGTTTTCCAGGGAAATCATGTCGTTCAATTTTTGAAAAATAGGATTAATTCACTAAGATTTCAGTTAATGTATATTTTACATGATGTATCAAAAGAAATAAAGCAGTTTTATCATTAAGTGAACGAACAGGGCACGTAATATAGTAAGAACCTTCAATCTCTATTTAGCTTTGGGAAAAACCATATATCAATTTAGTCACAACTTCAAACTTATTTATTTAAACGCTATTGTTTTATTTGATTGAAATCTATTAAATAAAAAACCTCGAAAGTCATGTTACTTTCGAGGTTAAATCAAATCATGCTTCAACTGCATCTGGATGAGGTGCTAAAGGATTAGAATCATCAATATGATCATAGAACATAATGCCATTCAAATGATCAATTTCGTGTTGGAAAATGATAGCTGGATAGCCTTTTAAACGTAATTTTACGTCATTACCATCGATATCTTGAGCTTTAATAGTGACTCTATTATGACGATGAACTAAACCAGGAATATTTTCATCTACACTTAGACAACCTTCACCAGTTGGCAAATAGGCTTCTTGAACACTATAACTCATCACTTTTGGATTAACTAGCATGTAATCATATGATTTCCCATTTCCATCATCTGGTAAATACACGGCAATCATTCTTTTGGATACATTAATTTGTGGTGCAGCTAAACCCACACCTGAGCGTAAACCATATTTTTTGGCGATGTCATCATCCTGACTATTGATTAAAAACTCGCGCATAGCTTTTAATGTTTCTTTATCTTCATTTGATAATGGGAAACTTAATTCTTGAGCTTTTTCACGAAGTGTTGGATGACCATCTCTAATTATATCTTTCATTGTTATCATGTCTGACACCTTCCTTAATTACAAATATACCAAATATAATAGGTAGAAGTACATTGAAGTAAATTATATTATTAGTAGAAAATGAAAATAAAAGTTAAAATAATAATACACATGAATTATGATGTGTTACGAAAGTACCTTTAAAATTAAATGTGAAGATACGCAAACGTGATATATCTCTGCAGTATAACCGTTATTAATGTATATCGTTAGGGATTAAAATAGACGTAAGATACTTAGCCGATTTCTTTGATTTATGAGAGAGATTTATTTATGATAACAATCGTACAACTTTGAGGAGGATACAGAAATGAAATTAAACAAAACAATAGCAGTTGTTGCAACATCAGCAGTATTACTAGCCGGATGTACAACAGATAAAAAAGAAATAAAAGCATATGATGAACAAGTTCAAAATGCTTTTGATAAAGAGAAACCAGTTGCAAATGTAAGTAAAAAAATTAATAAATTAGAAGAAGAAAAACAAAAGTTATTTAAAAAAGCTAACGAGAAAGATCAACAAACAAGAGAAAAAGCAGCTAATGACATCGTTGAAAATGTAGAAAAACGTGAAAAAGAATTCAAGAAAGAAGAAAAGGCATTAGCCGATTCTGAAAAAGAATTTAAAAAGGCAGAATCACATATAGACAATATAGATAATAAAGATAAGAAAAAAGAAGTTGAAGAGTTAGATAAAGCTATTAAGGATAAATATAAATCACATAGTGATTATGCAAAGGCTTACAAAAAAGCGCTTGAAAAAGAAAAATCACTGTTTAGTTTTATCAATAAAGATGGTGCAACACAAGACGAAGTTGATGAAAAATCGAAAGAGTTAGGTAAAACATATAAAGATATGAACAAGAAATTTAAAGCGTATTCAAAAGCGATGAACAAGGTAAATAAAGAAAAACAAGATGTAGACCAATTAAAATAATTTCTTGACTGATACAGATAGGAAGAATGTAGTAGTACAGTTCTGACATCTGTATCTTTTTTCTATGAAACAGAACTTTATGAAATCGTTTAACAGGCTTATTTTTTTGTGATACAATTGTTATGGATAAAATGAATTTCTATTTATATATGGGAAAGGTATGGTGAATTGAATGGCTCCTAAGTTACAAGCCCAATTCGATGCAGTAAAAGTACTAAATGACACACAGTCGAAATTTGAAATGGTTCAAATTTTAGACGTAGATGGCAACGTTGTAAATGAAGACTTAGTACCTGATTTAACAGATGAAGAATTAGTAGAATTAATGGAAAGAATGGTATGGACACGTATTCTAGATCAACGCTCTATTTCTTTAAATAGACAAGGTCGTTTAGGTTTCTATGCACCAACAGCTGGACAAGAAGCATCACAGTTAGCATCTCAATACGCGTTAGAAAAAGAAGATTTTATTCTTCCTGGTTACCGTGATGTGCCACAAATTATTTGGCATGGTTTACCATTAACGGAAGCTTTCTTATTCTCAAGAGGACACTTTAAAGGTAACCAATTCCCTGAAGGTGTGAATGCACTGAGTCCACAAATCATTATCGGTGCACAGTATGTACAAACAGCAGGTGTTGCGTTTGGTCTTAAAAAACGAGGCAAAAATGCAGTAGCGATTACTTATACTGGTGATGGCGGTTCATCTCAAGGTGACTTCTATGAAGGTATTAACTTTGCTTCAGCATATAAAGCACCAGCAATTTTTGTTATTCAAAATAACAACTACGCGATTTCAACACCACGTAGTAAACAAACTGCAGCAACTTCATTAGCTCAAAAAGCGATTGCTGTTGGTATCCCTGGTATCCAAGTTGATGGTATGGATGCATTAGCAGTATATCAAGCTACTAAAGAGGCTCGTGAACGTGCAGTTGCAGGTGAAGGCCCAACACTAATCGAAACAATGACATATCGTTACGGACCACATACTATGGCTGGTGACGACCCTACACGTTACAGAACTTCAGATGAAGACGCAGAATGGGAGAAAAAAGATCCATTAGTTCGTTTCAGAAAATTCTTAGAAAATAAAGGTCTTTGGAATGAAGACAAAGAAAATGAAGTTATTGAACGTGCTAAATCAGACATCAAAGCAGCTATTAAAGAGGCCGACAAAACAGAAAAACAAACTGTTACTTCTCTAATGGAAATTATGTATGAAGAAATGCCTCAAAATTTAGCAGAACAATATGAAATTTACAAAGAGAAGGAGTCGAAGTAAGCCATGGCACAAATGACAATGGTTCAAGCGATTAATGATGCGCTTAAAACTGAACTTAAAAATGACGAAGACGTTTTAGTTTTCGGTGAAGACGTTGGTGTTAACGGCGGTGTATTCCGTGTTACTGAAGGTTTACAAAAAGAATTTGGTGAAGATCGTGTATTCGATACACCACTTGCAGAATCAGGAATTGGTGGCTTAGCTTTAGGTTTAGCTGTTGAAGGTTTCCGCCCTGTAATGGAAATCCAATTCTTAGGATTCGTATTTGAAGTATTTGACTCAGTAGCTGGACAAATTGCACGTACTCGTTTCCGTTCAGGTGGTTCTAAAACTGCACCTGTAACTATTCGTAGTCCATTTGGTGGCGGTGTGCATACACCAGAATTACACGCAGATAATTTAGAAGGTATTTTAGCTCAATCTCCTGGTTTGAAAGTAGTTATTCCTTCAGGCCCATATGATGCTAAAGGATTATTAATTTCTTCAATTAGAAGTAATGACCCAGTTGTATATTTAGAGCATATGAAATTATATCGTTCTTTCAGAGAAGAAGTTCCTGAAGAAGAATACACAATTGATATTGGAAAAGCTAATGTGAAAAAAGAAGGTAATGACATTACTTTAATCGCATACGGTGCAATGGTACAAGAATCATTAAAAGCAGCTGAAGAATTAGAAAAAGAAGGTTATTCAGTTGAAGTAATCGATTTACGTACAGTTCAACCAATTGATATCGATACATTAGTGGCTTCAGTTGAAAAAACGAACAGAGCTGTAGTAGTTCAAGAAGCTCAACGTCAAGCAGGTGTTGGTGCACAAGTTGCAGCTGAATTAGCTGAACGTACAATTCTTTCATTAGAAGCACCTATTGCACGTGTAGCAGCAGCAGATACAGTATATCCATTTACTCAAGCTGAAAATGTTTGGTTACCAAACAAAAATGATATCGTAGAAAAAGCAAAAGCAACTTTAGAGTTTTAATCTTTAAATAAAGTTTAAATTAAAAAGTGATTTCTTTATTAAGAAAATCTTAGGAGGAAAAAGACCGTGGCATTTGAATTTAGATTACCCGACATCGGGGAAGGTATCCACGAAGGTGAAATTGTAAAATGGTTTGTAAAAGCTGGAGATACAATTGAAGAAGACGATGTCTTAGCAGAAGTCCAAAATGACAAATCTGTTGTAGAAATCCCTTCACCAGTAAGTGGTACAGTTGAAGAAGTATTAGTAGATGAGGGTACAGTAGCAGTTGTTGGTGACATTATTGTTAAAATTGATGCACCAGATGCTGAAGAAATGCAATTCAAAGGTAATCACAGTGATGATTCATCAAGTGAAGAACCAAAAGAAGAAGCAGCGAAAGAAGAAAGTGCTTCATCACAAGAAAGTCAACCTGCAGCAAGCACTCAAGATGCTGAAGTTGATGAAAATAGAACAATTAAAGCAATGCCTTCAGTACGTAAATATGCACGTGATAATGGCGTGAATATTAAAGCAGTTGCTGGATCTGGTAAAAATGGTCGAATCACAAAAGAAGATATTGATGCACACTTAAATGGTGGCGCTACTCAAACAGCATCTAATGAAAGTGCAGCAAGTACTTCTGAAGAGACTACAACTACATCAGCAACACAATCAGTACCAGAAGGCGACTTCCCAGAAACAACTGAAAAAATCCCAGCTATGCGTAAAGCAATTGCCAAAGCAATGGTTAATTCTAAACACACAGCACCACATGTTACATTAATGGATGAAATTGATGTTCAACAATTATGGGATCACCGTAAGAAATTCAAAGAAATCGCAGCTGAACAAGGTACAAAACTTACTTTCTTACCATATGTAGTGAAAGCACTTGTTTCTGCACTTAAAAAATATCCAGCACTTAATACTTCATTTAATGAAGAAGCTGGAGAGATTGTACACAAACACTATTGGAATATTGGTATCGCTGCAGATACAGACAGAGGCTTATTAGTACCTGTTGTTAAACATGCAGATCGTAAATCAATCTTCCAAATCTCAGATGAAATTAACGAACTTGCTGTAAAAGCACGTGACGGTAAATTAACATCTGACGAAATGAAAGGTGCAACATGTACAATCAGTAATATCGGTTCAGCTGGTGGACAATGGTTCACTCCAGTTATTAATCACCCAGAAGTAGCTATCTTAGGAATTGGGCGCATCGCTCAAAAACCGATTGTTAAAGATGGAGAAATTGTAGCAGCTCCAGTTCTTGCATTATCATTAAGCTTTGACCACAGACAAATTGATGGTGCAACTGGACAAAATGCTATGAATCACATCAAGCGTTTATTAAATAATCCAGAATTATTATTAATGGAGGGGTAAAAAGATGGTAGTTGGAGATTTCCCAATTGAAACAGATACTATTGTAATCGGAGCAGGTCCTGGAGGTTATGTTGCAGCAATTCGTGCAGCACAACTTGGACAAAAAGTAACAATCGTTGAGAAAGGTAATTTAGGCGGTGTTTGCTTAAACGTTGGTTGTATTCCTTCAAAAGCTTTATTACACGCATCTCATCGTTTTGTTGAAGCACAACATTCAGAAAACTTAGGGGTAATCGCTGAAAGTGTTTCTTTAAACTATGAAAAAGTTCAAGAATTCAAATCATCAGTTGTTAATAAATTAACTGGTGGGGTTGAAGGTTTATTAAAAGGTAATAAAGTTGAAATCGTTAAAGGCGAAGCTTACTTTGTTGATAACAATAGCTTACGCGTTATGGACGAAAAAAGTGCTCAAACTTACAATTTCAAAAATGCAATCATTGCAACTGGTTCTAGACCAATTGAAATTCCTAATTTTGAATTTGGTAACCGTGTTATCGATTCAACAGGTGCATTAAACTTACAAGAAGTCCCTGGTAAATTAGTAGTAGTTGGTGGCGGTTATATCGGTTCAGAACTTGGTACTGCATTTGCTAACTTTGGTTCTGAAGTGACAATTCTTGAAGGTGCTAAAGATATCTTAGGTGGCTTTGAGAAACAAATGACTCAACCAGTTAAAAAAGGCATGAAAGAAAAAGGTATCGAAATCGTTACTGAAGCAATGGCTAAATCAGCTGAAGAAACTGAAAATGGCGTAAAAGTTACTTATGAAGCTAAAGGTGAAGAACAAACTATCGAAGCTGATTATGTATTAGTAACTGTAGGTCGTCGTCCAAATACTGATGAATTAGGCTTAGAAGAATTAGGTCTTAAATTTGTTGAACGTGGATTAATCGAAGTTGATAAACAAAGCCGTACTTCAATCAATAATATCTATGCAATTGGTGATATCGTTCCAGGATTACCTCTTGCTCATAAAGCAAGCTATGAAGCAAAAGTAGCTGCAGAGGCTATTGATGGACAAGCAGCAGAAGTTGATTACATTGGTATGCCTGCAGTATGCTTCACTGAGCCTGAATTAGCTCAAGTAGGTTATACTGAAGCTCAAGCGAAAGAAGAAGGTTTATCAATTAAAGCTTCTAAATTCCCTTATGCAGCTAACGGCCGTGCATTATCATTAGATGATACAAATGGTTTCGTTAAATTAATTACACTTAAAGAAGATGACACATTAATCGGTGCTCAAGTAGTAGGTACTGGCGCTTCAGATATTATTTCTGAATTAGGTTTAGCAATCGAATCAGGTATGAATGCTGAAGATATTGCATTAACTGTACATGCTCACCCTACTTTAGGTGAAATGTCAATGGAAGCAGCTGAAAAAGCAATTGGATACCCAATCCATACAATGTAATTTAACATTACGTTAAATTAAACTGGCAACATTATTTGTTGCCAGTTTTTTTGTTTTATTACAATAAGTTAAAGCTACTCAAATAAGAATATTTATCCTATATTGACTTATCATTCATAAACTATTTGTCAGTTTAAATCATCTCATATACACTAATTCTGTATTCTAATTAAACTATAGGAGTGAATTAACTTGGAATATCAATATCCATTAGATTTAGATTGGACAAATGATGAAATGATGGATGTCATTCATTTCTTTAATAAAATTGAGAACTATTATGAATCATCAGTTAAAGGTGAAGAGGTTAAAAAAGCTTATAAAAGTTTCAAACAAATCGTGCCTGGTAAAGCTGAAGAGAAACAACTGTTTAAAGAGTTTGAAAAAAGCAGTGGATATAATAGTTATAAGGTAGTCCAAGAAGTAAATAAAAACCCTGATCAACAAGTGTTTTCTGCTAAGTCTTAAGTAAAACTGACTTAACAAAAAGCAAAATGTTGTGAATGTAAAATGTTTGTCTTAAAACAATAAAAAGTATTGATTGTAGAGCTATATTTTGGTATTTTTATTAAGCGTTAAACAAAATGTTTGATAAAAGTAAACTTAATATAGCTTTTTTAGGTGGTTTCATTATGGAAATAGGGTATAAACTCAAAAATCTTAGAAAAATTAAAAATTTAACACAAGAAGAATTAGCTGAAAGAACAGATCTTTCAAAAGGATACATATCCCAAATAGAGAGCCAAAAAGCATCTCCTAGTATGGAAACATTTTTAAATATACTAGAGGTTTTAGGAACATCGGCTAGCGACTTCTTTAAAGAAACAGAGCAACAAAAGGTCATTTATAAAAAGGAAGAGCAAATCATTTATGATGAATACGATAGAGGCTATATATTAAATTGGTTAGTTACAAAATCTAATGAATTTGAAATGGAACCACTTCTATTAACATTGAAACCAGGTGCATCATATAAGACGTTTAACCCTTCAGAATCGGATACGTTTGTTTATTGTTTACAAGGACAAGTGACATTGCAATTAGGTAATGATTGTTACCATGCAAACAAAGAAGATGTATTTTATTTTAAAGCAAATGATGATCATCGTCTTTTTAATGAAGGAAAACAGGAAGTGAAAATATTAATTGTTGCAACAGCATCATATTTATAAGGAGTTGTGAATATTGGCACCATTATTATCATTTAAAGGCGTAAGCAAAGGATATGATGACGTTCAAATATTAAATGAAATTGATATAGATATAGAATCAGGTCATTTTTACACATTATTAGGGCCTTCAGGTTGTGGTAAAACAACCATTTTAAAATTAATTGCTGGCTTCGAATATCCTGATCAAGGAGACGTAATTTATCAAAATAAACCAATTGGAAAATTACCTCCAAACAAACGTAAAGTAAATACAGTTTTTCAAGATTATGCTTTATTCCCACATCTCAATGTATTTGAAAATATCGCGTACGGGTTGAAATTAAAGAAAATGAGTAAAAGTGCTATTAAAGAAAAAGTAGAAGAAGCACTTCGACTTGTTAAGCTATCAGGGTATGAAGATCGTAATATTAATGGTATGAGTGGTGGTCAAAAACAACGTGTAGCCATCGCTAGAGCCATTGTTAACGAACCAGAAATTTTATTATTAGATGAATCACTCTCAGCTTTAGATTTAAAATTAAGAACTGAAATGCAGTATGAATTAAGAGAATTACAATCTCGTCTAGGTATTACTTTTATTTTTGTTACTCATGATCAAGAAGAAGCATTAGCTTTAAGTGATTATATTTTTGTTATGAAAGATGGTAAAATTCAACAATTTGGAACACCAAACGATATTTATGATGAGCCGGTCAATCGTTTCGTAGCTGATTTTATTGGTGAATCGAATATTGTAGAAGGTCGAATGGTAGAAGATTATGTTGTAAATATCTATGGTCAAGATTTTGATTGTGTAGATATGGGTATACCTGCAAATCAAAAAGTAGAAGTTGTCATTCGTCCTGAAGATATTTCATTGATTGAAGCAGATAAAGGTTTGTTCCAAGTAAAAGTAGATTCAATGCTCTTTAGAGGTGTTCATTACGAAATCTGTGTGGTTGATAGAAAGGGATATGAATGGGTGATCCAATCAACACGTAAAGCTGAAGTAGGCAGTGAAGTTGGCTTGTATTTTGAGCCAGAAGCAATTCATATCATGGTACCAGGTGAAACGGAAGAAGAATTTGATAAACGTATTGAAAGTTATGAGGATGTTGAAAATGCGTAATACTAATCGTTTATTGCTTATTCCATACTTGATTTGGATGGTATTATTCATAATCATTCCAGTCGTATTACTTGTTTATTATTCTTTTTTAGACAATCAAGGCCATTTTAGTTTAACTAACTATGAAAATATTTTCACTTTGAGTTATTTTAAAATGTTTGCTGATTCTATTATATTTGCTGTGATTATTACACTTGTCACGTTATTAATAAGTTACCCAGCAGCTTATTATATCGCTCAATCTAAATTTCAAAATTTACTACTGATGATTATGATTATTCCTACATGGATTAACTTATTATTGAAAACATATGCATTCATAGGTTTGTTGAGTCATGATGGATTAATCAACCAATTATTTAACATCTTTAATTTATCTCCAATTAATATGTTATTTACTGCGGGTGCATTCATAGTAGTATCAAGTTATATCTATATACCATTTATGATATTACCAATCTTTAATAGTATGAAAGCAATTCCTAATAATTTACTACAAGCATCAAGTGATTTAGGCGCTAATCCACTAACAACCTTTGGTAAAGTGATTATGCCTTTAACGAGGGAAGGTGTAATGACTGGTGTTCAAGTAACCTTTATACCAGCATTATCACTATTCATGATTACACGTTTAATCGCCGGCAATAAAGTGATCAATATTGGGACAGCTATCGAAGAGCAATTTTTAACTATTCAAAATTATGGTATGGGTTCAACAATAGCGTTATTCCTAATCATTTTTATGGCATTTATTTTAATTATGACTAAATCAAAATCTAATCATAGGAAAGGGTGAGTTGTGTGAAGTGGTATGGCAAGCTATATATAGGTATATTAATAGCTATATTATATATACCTATATTATTTTTAATGGTATATTCGTTTAATTCAGCAGGTAATATGATACATTTTGAACATTTCACACTGGCACATTATCAAACCTTATTCCAAAATGATAAATTAATGTCAGTCATATTTAATACAGTTGCCGTCGCATTAATCGCAGCAGCAATTTCTACATTGATTGGAACATTCGGTGCTATAGCTATATATCACTTAAGACATAAACAGTTTAAAGTGACGCTATTAACGCTCAATAATGTACTAATGGTATCTTCAGATGTTGTAATTGGTGCGTCATTTTTAATTATGTTTACTGCAATAGGTCATTTTACAGGTTTAGGCCTTGGATTTTGGACAGTGTTAGCATCCCATATCGCATTTTGTATTCCAATTGTTGTTATTGTTGTTTTACCACAATTATATGAAATGAATGATAGTATGTTGAATGCTGCTAGAGATTTAGGTGCTACTGAATCGCAATTATTAAGTAGTGTGGTTATACCGAATATTATGCCTGCTATAATCGGTGGATTCTTTATGGCATTAACTTATTCATTAGATGATTTTACAGTGAGTTTCTTCGTCACTGGTAATGGATTCAGTGTATTATCTGTAGAAGTTTATGCAATGGCTAGAAAAGGTATAAGCATGGAAATTAATGCAATTTCAACAATTTTATTCGGTGTAATCGTGATAGGTGTTATTGGTTACTACGCAATTCAACACCTCGTGCAACGTAAAAAGCATCCGAAACGAGGTGTCAATACATGAAACGATTTTTACAATTGATTTTGATTTCAATTATGATAGGTGTTTTATGTTTAGGCGTGAGTCACTGGTTCAAATCGAAAGAAAACACAGACACTAACCAAAAAATATACGTCTATAATTGGGGAGAGTATATTGATCCAAGCTTAATTAAAAAGTTTGAAAAAGAAACAGGTATCCAAGTGGTTTATGAAACATTTGATTCGAATGAAGCTATGGAAGCTAAGATACGTAATGGAGGAACACATTATGATGTCGCTTTTCCAAGTGAATATACAGTACAAAAATTGAAGCGTGCACATTTATTAGAACCTTTAGACCATAAGAAAATACCTAATATTAAAAATTTAGATTCAGATTATATGGATATGTCATATGACCGACATAATCAATATTCATTACCATATTTCTTTGGAACTGTTGGAATACTATATAATAAGGATAAGTATCCTAATGAATCTTTTAATAGTTGGCAAGATTTGTATAAATCTAAATATAAAAACCAAGTATTATTAGTTGATGGTGCACGTGAAATTATAGGTTTGGGCCTTAATAAATTAGGCTATAGTTTGAATGATAAAAATCCACAACATATCAAAAAAGCGGAATCTGATTTACATCATTTAGCGCCACAAGTTAGAGGCGTTGTAGGTGATGAAATCACAATGATGCTTGAACAAAATGAAGGAAGTATTGCAGTTGTATGGAGTGGAGTTGCTGCTCCATTAGTTCAAGATAGTGACAAATATAATTATGTTATTCCAAAAGAAGGATCAAATTTATGGTTTGATAATATGGTAATACCTAAAACTGCACAAAATAAAGAAGGCGCATATCGCTTTATGAATTTTCTGTTAGATGAAAAAAACAATAAGCAGAATACTGAATGGGTAGGCTATGCTACACCAAATAAAGAAGCAAGAAAGATGTTACCTAAAGATATTAGAAATGATCATAGATTTTATCCTAATCAAAAAGAACAACAACGATTGGAAGTATATCAAGATTTAGGGCAAGAAACATTAAGTGAATATAACGAAAGTTTTTTAAATTTTAAAATGTCGTTAAAGTAAAATGAAAATGGTAGTTATTTTTTGTTATATTCGATATAATAACTTGATAAGTAAAGTAAGGAGTTGTAACGAATGACAGGAGAGCAATATACTCAAATTAAACGTCCAGTCAGTCGACTAACAGAAAAAGTTTTAGGGTGGCTTAGTTGGGTATTCTTATTAATTTTGACAATCGTCACGATGTTTATAGCTTTAGTGTCATTTAGTAATGATACATCTATTGCTAACTTAGAGAATACATTAAATAATAATGATCTTATTCAACAAGTCTTAGCAAATAATAGCTTAAGCACTACACAATTTGTGATTTGGTTACAAAATGGTGTTTGGGCGATTATAGTGTATTTCATCGTTTGTTTATTGATTTCATTTTTAGCTTTAATTTCTATGAACATTAGAATATTATCTGGTTTCTTATTCTTGTTATCAGCAATTATCACAATACCTTTAGTATTACTTGTAGTAACATTAATTATTCCAATTTTATTCTTTATCATTGCTATTATGATGTTTGTAAGAAAGAATAAAGTTGAAACCGTACCGAACTATTATAACGGTGGTTATGGTTATCAACCATACGAAGAAATGTCAGAACAAGAAGCTTTTACGCATCATAATGAAACTGAAAATGAACCAGTTGAAGAGCCACAACAACGTAGACGTCCGTCACGTCGTAGTATGGAACGAAAAGAACAAGCGTATGACACAACAACAGGTTCAACAAATCAAATTCAAGACGAACAAGAATCACAAGATGATAAATACGAACAGTTTCCTAAACGTGCTGTAGAAAGTGAATATCGTTCAGATGATAATGAACAAGATGAAGAACCAACATTATTATCTCGCCAAGCGAAATATAACAAAAAGTCACGTTCAGATAAGGCTTCTACAGATAATCAAGAGGTATATAATGAGCAAGATGATGTAGAGCCATCACAACAATATAATGAAGAACCTCAAGTTGATCCTAAAGAGCTAAAAGCGCAACGTAAAAGAGAAAAAGCTGAAATTCGTGCTAAGAAAAAAGAAAAGCGTAAAGCGTATAATCAGCGTATGAAAGAAAAACGTAAGAATCAACCAAGTGCGGTTAATCAAAGAAGAATGAACTATGAAGAACGTCGTCAAATGTTTGGTGATACGGAAAAAGATATGAGAGATCAAGTGAAACAAGATCATCAAAAAATTGACGGAAATGACAATGAAAAATAATTAATTAAAATACCAAAAGTGATACTTAACATTCACTTTTGGTATTTTTTGTTGTTAATAGATTTTTATCGTATTGAATAGCATGTAAAGATAGTTTTTAGTATGATTAATGTAAGAGTTAAAGGAGGTACTGTAATGAAGAGAAAAACAGAATTGATATTAGCATGGATAGCCAATGGTTTAAGTAGTTTATATTTACTGTTTGTCATTATAGGTTATTTTGCGATGAAATCAGGAAGCGGTGCATCTCAAAATAAGGAAATGGTTAACCAAATGATGGGCGGTAATCAAGAGATGTCAATGGAAATGCTTACTACATCAATAGCATTATCTATGGGTGTGCTTGCATTTTCAACTATTTTAGGAATTGTTGGTGCATTAACAGTAAAAGGTAGAAATAAATTGGGTGCCAGTTTATTAATTGCAGCAGCGGTGGTCGGTATTATGGCAACGAATATCATTGCGATGATTTTATGGTTCATTGCAGGTATTATGCTATTAACGAAATCTAATCAACAGAGACCTAAGCGAGATCAAACTGTTCATAATCATCAAGAAGATTATTCTAAACGAAATGAGTGGGATCCTGAAAAGGAATTAAAAGAACATCAACAAAAAGATAAACCATATACGTATTAATTCAACTATTATTCTTAAAAATGATAGTGATTTATAATAAAAAACCGGTTGAACTGTTAATTCATTTCAACCGGTTTTTTATTTTATAATTCTTGGAATGTCTGGATAATGAGGTAGACATTTAGAATACTTAGAATAATAATGAGTGACCATGAAATAATATTAATCCATGTTTTATTAATAAATGGTCCCATTAACTTTTTATTACTTGTAGCTAATTGAAGTGGTATTAAAGTAAAAGGTAACGCAATACTTAGAAATACTTGTGAGAATACTAATAATTGTTCAATTTTCTCGGCATTACCATTAAAAATGATTAAGCAAATAATAACAGGAATTACAGCTAAAGAACGTGTGATCAGTCGACGAAGCCAATTAGGAATACGTAATCTCAAGAAGCCTTCCATTACAATTTGACCTGCCAATGTACCTGTAATTGTTGAATTTTGTCCAGATGCAAGTAAAGCAACTGCAAATAAGGTACTCATAATACCACCCAATGTGGCACCTAATAATGGTTGCGTTTTTAAAGCGTGGTATAAATCATAAAATCCACCTAATTCATCTGTGTTAGTTCCGAAAAATAGTGCTGCGCCCAATGTTAATAACAAGCAATTGACTACAAATGCAATAGATAATTGGATGTTGGAGTCAATCGTTGCATATTTAATTGCTTGTGCTTTATCTTCATTATTATTTCTATCATATTTCCGTGATTGAACAATGGAAGAATGTAAATATAGATTATGTGGCATAATAGTTGCCCCTACAATACCTAATGCAATATATAAGATACCCTTGTTTGTAATGATTTCAGTGTGGGGTACAAAGCCATTTAATAAATTCAATACATTCGGTGAAGAAATATAAACTTCAAAGGTGAAAATGGCTAAAACAGTGAATATAAGCGTACCTACAATGGCTTCTATTTTTCTAAATCCAAATTTCATTATAAATAATAGTAAAAATACATCACATACTGTAATTAAAGCACCAACGATTAATGGAATATTAAAGAGTAAATTAAGTGAAATTGCACTACCAATCACTTCAGCAATATCCGTAGCAATGATAGCTAATTCTGCGATAATCCAGAAAATAATCGCGATAGGTTTAGATAAAAAATGGCGTGTCATTTGAGCTAAATCTCTACCCGTTGCGATACCCAATCTTACGGTCATACTTTGTAATAACATAGCAGCTAAACTAGAAATTAATATTACAAATAAGAGGGTGTATCCAAATTGTGCGCCACCTTGCATAGAAGTTATCCAGTTACCCGGATCCATATATCCCACAGCTACTAATAATCCAGGTCCTAAGAAAGCCAAAAGTTTTTGACTTGCATTACTTTTATAGTCAAAATCAATCGTATTATTAATTTCGTCTAAGCTTTTTTGATGTTCTTGGTCGACTGATTGCTTATTCATAAACAAAACTCACCTCTAACTTAAAATATATTGATATATTAACCTAATGTTATTTTTAGGTCAACCTAAAAATATTTTACAAAATAAAAAAACCTGGACATGAGTGGATGTCACAGGTTCAAGTATCGTGAATTCTTTTGACTTAAGCAGAATAGAATTTTAAAAATTGATCAAATGTTTCTTCAACAAATTGAATAAAAGCTTTATCAGTTTTTAACCTTTGATCATCTGGTGTAATTGATCTAGCTACGAAGAATTCACCTTTTTTAACATTTTTGACACGATCAATGGCTTCATGTAACTGTTCATCAGTACAGTCTTTAATGAGCGTCTTTTCAGGCTTCATATGATCAAGACAGATGCTGTAATCTGACGGTAAGTTTCTTAATGTATCAAAATGTTTATCAAAAATTTTAACTTTTTCAGCCTTATTTTTTGCTTCGTGCATGACACCAAACATTATAAATAATTGGTCTCTAAATAAGCCGATTTGGAAATGAGGTAACATTTTGTAGCCGCGTTTATTTGGAGCGAATGCAACCCACGTATCTTTAGGTGGATTGACACTTCTTCTAGCGTGTTTTGCCACGTGAGGATAAAATGTTTCACCTGTTTGAGTTGTAAAGTATTCAGTGAAATAATCCCCTAATTGATGCAATTGCGGTCTAACATGCTCATTAAGTGCTTCCATTCTAGCATCTAGTCCATCCACATCAAAGGCTTTAAAATTTTGAGGTGAAAATGTGTATTTAGTCATGATTTGCCTCCTAGGATTATGATTAGAATTATTGTAGCATAATAAAGCATTAAAATTCTAAATTGCAGTTTCAAAAGAATGCATAAATTGTTAAAAATAGGGGAGTCTATAAATATAAAATTGAGACCATAATCATGTATAATATAGATAAATAGGAGATGATACCATGGCACTTTACGATTTTGCAAAAGGATTAGTATTAGAAGCGGGTAATAAAGTACGCTTAATGATGAAAGATGAATTAAATATTGAAACTAAATCCAATCCTAATGACTTAGTGACAAATGTAGATAGAGCAACTGAAGATTATATTTATGATATGATACATCAAAATTATCCAGAGCATAAAGTGATTGGTGAAGAAGGTCATGGTCATGACTTGATTGATACTTCCGGTGTTGTTTGGGTAGTTGACCCCATAGATGGCACATTAAACTTTGTTCATCAACAAGAAAACTTCGCTATTTCAATCGGGATTTATCATGAAGGCAAACCATATGCTGGCTTTGTGTACGATGTTATGAGAGATATTTTGTATCATACCAAAGTAGGTGAGGGTGCATTTGAAAATAACCATGCTTTAGAACCTTTAAAAGATACGCAACTAAAAACAAGTATTATTGGCATTAATCCTAATTGGTTAACCAAACCAATTATGGGACCTATTTTTGCACCAATAGTGAATGATGCACGTAGTGCAAGAGCTTATGGTAGTGCTGCATTAGAAATTGTGAGTGTAGCTAAAGGACAACTAGCTGCATATTTAACGCCAAGACTACAACCGTGGGACTATGCTGGTGGTTTAATGATACTCAACGAAGTTGGGGGAAAAGGCACTAATTTACTTGGTGAAACATTAACTATTACGCGACCCAATTCTATTATCATGGCTAATCCTTTATTACATGATGAAATAATAAGTGATTATTTAAAAAATCATGAAGATACTTTAAGAATGCATCATAAAAAACGTTTTGGAAATTAAAATATTAAAAAGACAAAGCTTGGGACATCAGATTATGTTCCAGGCTTTGTCTTTTGTAAAAATTAAATAAAATTTGTTTGAAAGCATACTAACTCATCAAAGAGAAAGTAGTTGTTAGGGTTTGATTATGCAATGATCTTAAATGGTTATGCCTAATATGCTAATCATATCGATTACTATTCTTCTGACTTGCCAAGAGACAAGCACATTATGCAATAAACCTTAAAAACAAAATACCACTAACATTGAATTTTAAATAAAGTTTTATTTTATTAATATTGGGCTATATCATCTATAACCAGTCATTTTCGCGATATTTCTTTTTCACTGTGAAACCGGCACCAAATGTTGCAACGAGTAATATAAATGTTAAAATCATCATTGGAACATTTGCTGCACCAATGCTAAAGCTAAATAGCAATAAAAAGATTAAAGCCAAAATTGAGAATATCCAGAAAATGCCTTTAGATTTTTTTTGTTGCATCCCATACCCCACCTTTTACTTATTTTTTCTCTAATCTA
The DNA here is from genome assembly GCF_979255425.1 of Staphylococcus sp. AC872. Classification (NCBI taxonomy): domain Bacteria; kingdom Bacillati; phylum Bacillota; class Bacilli; order Caryophanales; family Staphylococcaceae; genus Staphylococcus; species Staphylococcus sp. AC872. The sequence continues at coordinate 449,354 of NZ_CEEDKW010000002.1, read as the reverse complement.
TGATATAATAAAAAAGTTGTAATTAAAAGTGGGAGTTTACTTAAGAAAGGAAATTTATAATATGACGAATATAAGAGAAGATGTACGTAATATAGCGATTATTGCGCACGTTGACCATGGTAAAACGACGTTAGTAGATGAATTATTAAAGCAATCAGGAATTTTTAGAGAGAACGAACATGTTGACGATCGTGCTATGGACTCTAATGACTTAGAAAGAGAACGTGGTATTACAATTCTTGCGAAAAATACTGCGGTTGACTATAAAGGTACACGAATTAATATATTAGATACACCAGGACACGCTGACTTCGGTGGCGAAGTTGAACGTATCATGAAAATGGTTGATGGTGTTGTATTAGTAGTCGATGCGTATGAAGGTACAATGCCTCAAACACGTTTCGTACTTAAAAAAGCATTAGAACAAAATTTAAAACCAGTGGTAGTAGTAAATAAAATCGACAAACCATCTGCAAGACCAGAAGGTGTGGTAGATGAAGTATTAGATTTATTTATCGAATTAGAAGCTAATGATGAACAACTTGATTTCCCTGTTGTATATGCTTCAGCTGTTAATGGAACTGCAAGTTTAAATTCAGAACAACAAGATGAAAATATGCAATCATTATATGAAACTATTATCGATTATGTACCAGCACCAGTTGACAACAGTGATGAACCATTACAATTCCAAGTAGCATTATTAGATTATAATGACTATGTTGGACGTATTGGTGTAGGACGTGTATTCAGAGGTAAAATGCGTGTAGGTGATAATGTATCACTGATTAAATTAGATGGTAGCGTTAAGAACTTCCGTGTAACAAAAATATTTGGTTATTTTGGATTAAAACGTGAAGAAATTGAAGAAGCACAAGCAGGTGACTTAATCGCGGTTTCTGGCATGGAAGATATCAACGTAGGTGAAACAGTAACACCACATGATCATCAAGATGCTTTACCAGTATTACGTATTGATGAACCAACGCTTGAAATGACATTTAGAGTTAACAATTCACCATTTGCAGGTCGTGAAGGTGATTTCGTTACAGCGCGTCAAATTCAAGAACGTTTAGATCAACAACTTGAAACAGACGTATCATTAAAAGTTACACCAACAGACTCACCAGATGCATGGGTAGTTGCTGGACGTGGTGAATTACATTTATCAATTTTAATTGAAAATATGCGTCGTGAAGGTTACGAACTTCAAGTATCTAAACCACAAGTTATCATTAGAGAAATTGATGGCGTTATGTGTGAACCATTCGAAAGAGTTCAATGTGAAGTGCCTCAAGAAAACTCTGGTGCTGTTATTGAATCTTTAGGTGCACGTAAAGGTGAAATGTTAGATATGATGACAACTGATAATGGTCTTACTCGTCTTATCTTTATGGTACCAGCACGTGGTATGATTGGTTATACTACAGAATTTATGTCAATGACACGTGGTTATGGGATTATCAACCATACATTTGAAGAATTCAGACCTCGTATTAAAGCTAAAATTGGTGGCAGAAGAAATGGTGCATTAATTTCAATGGATCAAGGTTCTGCTAGTACGTATGCAATTTTAGGACTAGAAGACCGTGGTGTTAACTTCATGGAACCAGGTACTGAAGTATATGAAGGTATGATTGTTGGTGAACATAATCGTGAAAATGACTTAACCGTTAATATCACTAAAACAAAACACCAAACTAACGTACGTTCTGCTACGAAAGATCAAACACAAACTATGAATCGACCTCGTGTATTAACACTTGAAGAAGCGTTACAATTTATCAATGATGATGAATTAGTTGAGGTAACACCTGAAAGTATTCGTTTAAGAAAGAAATTATTAAACAAATCAGTGCGTGAAAAAGAAGCTAAACGCGTTAAACAAATGATGTCAGAGGACGAATAATCAACGTCTGATACATTGTTAAATAAGAGTCATTTAAAAACCACTTGATTATTGATGTTCTTCAATAATCAAGTGGTTTTCTTTTGTGGATTTAGATTTAATTAATCTTAAACAAGTAGATATAAATCGAATCGGAATAAATCATCTACGCATATAAAAAACGTATGATTACAACTTCTTATATAAAGACGCTACAATCATACGCTAGTTAATTAGTCATTTTCCTTTTTATCAATATGTGTTGAAAATGGTTGAGGCTGTTTAGGTGTATCTAGACGACTTTTACAATCATCACACATAAATGTACGAATAGGATTATTTCTAAGTCGTTTTGCTTCTACAGTGTTTTCATCAATATGTACTGTAGTATCACAAATGATACATTTGACTGGAACCAATTAAATCACCTCAATATATTTTACATACTTAAATTCGTAACTATAACCTTTTTCAGTATCATATACAAAACTATCCACAGAGTTATCGTCATATAGACGTTTACCATCTTTAGCAAATTGGAAGAATAAATATGGTAATAAATCTAATGGAACTTCTATAGCATCTTCGTCATTAAATAATTTAATAGCGGTTGCATTTGATTGTGGTTCAGAAGTTTTAAAGAATGGTGTCATATTTATAACAAATGAACCCTCTAATACAGAACGCTTTTTATATTTAATTTCAGAATTTAATGTTGGTGGATTAGTTTGACCTTCTAAGATAGCACGATTCCATTCGCGATTATCTTCGAACTGTATTGGTTTAGTGCCATCGAAAACGCCTTTTTCTAAGTCTTCGAGGCTTACCTTTCTATCATCAAAAATCCATGTTGTACTATCTAATGTGATGGGGAAATTCACCGCACCTTTTATTTGAATCATCTTGCCCACTCCCTAAATTTTTATCTTATATTATTTTATCATAAAATACGTTATACTTAATTTAAAGATACTTGCTTTTTAACATTCAGTAAGATAAAATTTTATATATTGAAGATATTTAATGAAATGATAGGGGGAGTGCGTGTCATGGCTAATCAGTCGAAATTAAATAATGCGGCTTATGACCAACTGAACAAAGATGCAGATAGAATATTACATCTTATTAAAGTTCAAATGGACAATTTAACAGTGCCTTCTTGTCCACTTTACGAAGAAGTTTTAGATACACAAATGTTCGGTCTTCAAAAAGAAGTAGATTTTGCTGTACAACTCGGGCTAGTTGAGAAAGAAGACGGCAAAAATCTTATGTTAAGACTTGAAAAAGAACTTTCAAAACTACACGAAGCATTTACAAACGTTTAATTTTTTATATAAATTTGATGTGTTGATATATTGTTATTGATGTTACTAGAATTATTTTAATACATTTATGACAACACTTTCATGCTAGTATGAAATGTGGAACCGTAACTTGCACATTGTAAAAATGGTGGCTGAGATAGTATCATATTTGATATTTTCTCAGTCATTTTATCTTTTTTGAATAATTGTTAAGTTAATATTTGTTTTGTGATACATAGGAAGTTTATAATGAAAAGGATAGGTTTTAGAGTCATTGATTATTTGTATTGATGCTCTTAATCTCAACTCTCAAAAAATTTGAATTGGATGTACAAGTATATGAAAAATTTTAAAAATATAATGCGATACATTGGAAAAACATCTAAATTTATCGATTATCCATTGTTGGTCACATACGTCATCCTATGTTTAATTGGTTTAGTTATGGTTTATAGTGCCAGTATGGTTGCTGCTACGAAAGGCACTTTAACAGGTGGTGCTGAAGTATCAGGTACTTATTTCTATACAAGGCAATTGCTATACGTCATTATGAGCTTTGCTATTGTCTTTTTTATGGCATTTATCATGAATGTAAAGGTCCTGAAACAACCCAATGTCCAAAAATGGATGATGATAGGTATATTTGTTTTACTCTTAATTACGTTAGTTATTGGTAAAAATATTAATGGTTCTAAAAGTTGGATCAACTTAGGATTTATGAACTTACAAGCATCCGAATTACTTAAAATTGCTATTATATTATATTTACCATTTATGATAGAAAAGAAAATGCCAGCAGTGCGTAATAAAATTAAATTAATTTCAGCACCTATTATTTTAGTAGCCAGTTGTGTCGCTTTAGTCTTTTTACAAAAGGACGTAGGGCAAACGCTATTAATATTAATCATATTCTTTTCAATCATTTTTTATGCAGGAATCGGTGTACATAATATTTTGAAATACGGTATTATGGTAGCAATTGCAGGTGTTTTGATTTCGTTATTAGTTCTGATTGCAGGTTTATTACCTAGTTATCTTGAAGCAAGATTTAGTACTTTAACCAATCCGTTTAGTGCCGAATCAGGAACTGGTTATCATATATCGAATTCACTTATGGCAATAGGTAATGGCGGTCTGTTTGGTCGTGGTTTAGGTAATAGTATTATGAAATTAGGTTATTTACCTGAACCACATACTGACTTTATTTTTGCGGTTATCTGTGAAGAATTAGGATTAGTAGGCGGTTTGTTTGTCATTTTACTAGAATTTTTCATTGTTTATCGTGCGTTTCAGCTTGCAAATAAAACTAACTCATATTTTTATAAATTGGTTTGTGTTGGTATCGCAAGTTATATTGGAAGTCAAACATTTGTTAACTTAGGTGGTATTTCAGCGACGATCCCATTAACAGGGGTACCATTACCATTTATAAGTTTTGGCGGATCTGCCATGATTAGTTTAAGTATAGCAATGGGATTATTACTCATTACTGCTAAACAGATTAAAATGGATGAAAAAAGAGCCAAACAACATAAAGTCGATATTAAACGACGATATCAATAAGTATTTAGCTAATCTCGCTTTAGAAAATTCATTATATTGAATTTTCTAAAGTTATAGAGATTAGCTTTTTTTATTATAAATATTTATTAAACATACAAGATTTAACTGGAAATATGATTGATGCAATGATAATATAAAGTTATTGTTTATGATAAGTTTATATGAATTTGATAAGTTGAGTTAGCTTCGCAATAAGAATATTTATCTTATGTGACACTTAAATTAAAGAATTATGACTAATATGCAATAACTATAGAAAAAGCAATCTATATAAGATAAAATCTTAGTATCAGACTAGTAAGAAAATTCCGAAAATTTAACAGGGGTGTGATCACTTTTGAAACATATTAAAAAGTTATTAGTAGCCAATCGTGGGGAAATCGCTATCAGAATTTTTAGAGCTGCTGCAGAATTAAATATTAATACAGTAGCCATATACTCTAAAGAAGATAAATCATCATTACATAGATATAAAGCCGATGAGTCCTACTTAGTTGGTAGTGATTTAGGACCAGCTGAAAGTTACTTGAATATTGAACGCATTATTGATGTAGCTAAAAGAGCAAATGTAGATGCGATCCACCCAGGTTATGGATTTTTAAGTGAAAATGAACAATTTGCGCGCAGATGTGCAGAAGAGGGTATCAAATTTATTGGACCACATCTAGAACATTTGGATATGTTTGGAGATAAAGTTAAAGCTAGAGCTACTGCACTTAAAGCTAACTTACCAGTTATACCAGGCACAGATGGACCTATAGAAAGCTATGAAGCTGCCCAATCTTTTGCTAATGAAGCTGGTTATCCATTGATGATTAAAGCTACCAGTGGTGGTGGCGGTAAAGGTATGCGTATCGTTCATGAAGAAAGTGAGCTTGAAGATGCATTCCATCGTGCTAAATCTGAAGCAGAGAAATCATTTGGTAATAGTGAAATATATATAGAACGTTACATTGATAACCCTAAACATATTGAAGTACAAGTTATAGGTGATGAATATGGTAATTTGATCCATCTTTATGAACGTGATTGTTCTGTTCAACGTCGTCATCAAAAAGTTGTCGAAGTAGCGCCGTCCGTTGGATTGTCAGAATCCTTAAGAAAGAAAATATGTGACGCTGCGCTTCAATTAATGTCTCATATCAAATATGTAAACGCAGGAACTGTCGAATTTCTAGTATCTGGTAATGAATTCTTTTTTATAGAAGTCAATCCACGTGTGCAAGTGGAGCATACAATCACTGAGATGATTACAGGTATTGATATCGTTAAAACGCAAATATTAGTTGCTGATGGTGCAGAATTATTTAGTGAAGAAATAGGTATGCCAAAGCAAAAAGATATTCAAACATTAGGTTATGCGATCCAGTGTCGTATTACTACTGAAGATCCACTCAATGATTTTATGCCTGACTCTGGCACAATTATTGCATATCGTTCTAGTGGTGGATTTGGAGTCCGTTTAGATGCTGGCGATGGTTTCCAAGGTGCAGAGATTTCGCCGTATTATGATTCATTATTAGTAAAACTATCGACGCATGCTATGTCATTCAAACAAGCTGAAGAAAAGATGGAACGTTCATTAAGAGAAATGCGTATTCGAGGTGTGAAAACGAATATACCATTTTTAATCAATGTGATGAGAAATGAACAATTTAGAAGTGGCGATTATACAACTAAATTTATAGAAGAGACACCTGAATTATTTAATATAGAACCAACTTTAGATAGAGGTACGAAAACATTAGAGTACATAGGTAATGTAACTATTAATGGGTTCCCTAATGTTGAACAACGACCTAAACCACTTTATGAAGCTGCATCTATTCCTAAAGTATCACAAAAGAAAATAGCTACGTTTTCAGGTACGAAACAGTTATTAGATCAACAAGGCCCTAAAGGTGTGGCAAATTGGGTACGCGAACAAGAAGATGTTTTAATGACAGATACAACATTTAGAGATGCTCATCAATCTTTATTAGCCACACGTGTACGTACTAAAGATATGTTGAATATTGCTTCTAAAACAGCAGAAGTATTTAAAGATAATTTTTCACTTGAAATGTGGGGCGGTGCAACGTTTGATGTAGTATATAACTTCTTAAAAGAAAATCCGTGGGAACGACTTGAAAGATTGCGCCAAGCAATACCTAATGTGCTATTTCAGATGTTATTACGTGCTTCAAATGCCGTGGGTTATAAAAATTATCCAGATAATGTTATACAAAAATTTGTGAAAGAAAGTGCAGAAGCAGGTGTTGATGTATTCAGAATTTTTGACTCATTAAACTGGGTAGATCAAATGAAAGTGGCGAACGAAGCAGTTCAAGAAGCAGGAAAGATTTCAGAAGGTACTATTTGTTATACAGGAGATATCTTAAATCCTGAAAGATCTAATATATATACATTGGACTACTATGTGAAATTAGCAAAAGAATTAGAAAAAGAAGGATTCCATATTTTAGCCATTAAAGATATGGCCGGCTTATTAAAACCGAAAGCAGCCTATGAACTTATTGGACATTTACGTGCAGCAGTTGATATGCCGATACATCTTCATACTCATGATACAAGTGGCAATGGTTTATTAACGTATATGCAAGCGATTGATGCAGGTGTGGATATCATCGATACGGCTGTAGCATCAATGAGTGGTTTAACAAGTCAACCTAGTGCCAATTCATTATACTATGCTTTAAACGGCTTCCCACGTCAATTGAGAGCAGATATTAATGGGTTAGAAGAAATAAGTCATTATTGGTCAACAGTGCGCCCTTATTATGTTGATTTTGAAAGTGATATCAAATCTCCAAATACAGAAATTTACCAACATGAAATGCCTGGCGGACAATATTCTAATTTAAGTCAACAAGCTAAAAGCCTTGGTTTAGGAGAACGCTTCGATGAAGTTAAAGATATGTATCGTCGTGTGAATTTCTTATTTGGTGATATTGTCAAAGTAACTCCATCTTCGAAAGTAGTCGGAGATATGGCATTATTTATGGTTCAAAACGATCTAAATGAAGATGATGTTATTAATCAAGGACATAAATTAGATTTCCCAGAATCTGTAGTTTCGTTCTTTAAAGGGGAAATCGGTCAACCTGTCAATGGTTTTAATGCACAACTTCAAAAAGTAATTTTAAAAGGGCAAACATCATTAGAAAATAGACCTGGTGAATATTTAGAACCTGTTGATTTCGATGCAGTAAAACAAGAATTAGCTTCAATTCAAAACATCGAAGTAACTGAGCAAGACATTATAAGTTACGTCTTATATCCAAAAGTATACAAACAATTTATTGCAACGAAAGAGCAATTTGGTGATTTATCATTACTAGATACACCTACATTCTTGTTTGGTATGAGAAATGGAGAAACAGTTGAAATTGAAATTGACACAGGTAAACGACTAATCATTAAGTTAGAAACAATTAGTGAACCAGATGAAAATGGGCAAAGAACCATTTATTTCTCAATGAATGGTCAAGCAAGACGTATATATATTAAAGATGAAAATGTTAAAGCGAATGTTAATGTAAAACCAAAAGCAGATAAAACTAATCCTTGTCACATTGGTGCACAAATGCCAGGTTCAGTGACCGAGGTGAAAGTAGCTATTGGTGATAAAGTAAAAGCTAACCAAGCTCTACTCATCACTGAAGCCATGAAAATGGAAACAACTGTCCAAGCACCATTTGATGGAGTGATTAAACGGATTACCGTAGCAAGTGGTGATGCGATTGCAACAGGTGATTTATTAATAGAAATTGAAAAAGTATGAGATTAATTTAAAAATCCCCAACATTCAATCAGACATGATGAATGTTGGGGATAAATATTATGATTTGTTTTTTAAACTTCTTGTGGTTCTTAACATTAATAGAATGAAATAGGCAATCATACCGAATAAATAAGTAATAAATAAAGCATGAAGTAATGCAATAAACAAATTAACATTTGTAATGACTGATAATGCACCAGTGACTACTTGTAAAATAACTAGAATAAAAGCAGCTGTGTAACCGTATTTGATTGTACGATTATCAGCATAATTTTTGACGGCATGAATAAAAGTGAACATAATCCACATGAAAGTAATAAATGCCATACCTCTATGTGCGAACTGTACCCAATCATGTACGTTGTGTGGGACAATATCATCAAAAGGTACTGGCCATGCACCATAAGCTAGACTTGAGTCAGTATGTCTTACTAGTGCACCTGTGTAAATTGTTAAATAAACAATAATTGCCATTAACCAAGTTAATGTACGTAGTGGCTTTTTAATCATTACCTCATCAGCTTCATATTTTTGATCAATTGAGAAGACAATTAGTGTCATTAAGAATACTGAAGAGAAACTCACTAGTGATATACCGAAATGTAGTGCTAAAACATAATCATTTTGTTGCCACACAACTGCTGCAGCGCCTACTAAAGCTTGCAGTAATAAGAAACCAACACTAATTATAGATAATGGTTTAATTTCTTTGATATATCCGATATGTTTCCATGCAGTTATAACTAACCACAATACCACGATAAGGGACAATGCTGATACAGCTCTGTGACTCAATTCGATAATGGTTTGTATAGGTAAATTTTGTGGCAGAAATGCACCATTACATAAAGGCCACGAGGAACCACAACCATCTTCTGAACCAGTTTTAGTGACGAGTGCACCACCTAATTGTACAAATGTCATGATAATTGTTGCTAAGACACTTAACCATTTAAGGTTTTCTTTTCTAAACAATGATAAACACCCCATCATTAAAATAAAGTACTTTATCTAATCGCTTATATCATGTTAGACATTTCCTTTAAATTAACGTATATATTTTTCTTTTACATTATATTAATGATACCATTTTTAAATGCATTACAAAATCAACTATTTAGAATGTCGTTAAAGTGTCACAATTTAATTTTTTAAAACCTAGTCTTTTATAACTATTTGCTATATCATTATATTATATGAAAAAGTTCAAGGAGGGGAATTATGAACAAAGAACAAACTTTGTCACAAGATGCGGGCCGTGTGACATTCAAAGAGTTACAACAGATTATTAAGATGGGCCTTGTTCAAGGGAATTTAATTCCTGCATTTGCCGGGGCTTGGTTGGCTGTTGTAATGACAAACCATTCCTTCCTATCGTCGATACCTCAAATTTTATTAATGATTATAGGTTCTACATTTATAATGGGCGGTGCATGTGCACTTAATAATTACTATGACCAAGATATTGATCAGATCATGCCTAGTAAACAAAATAGACCCACTGTAAATGATAGAATTTCAAATAAACACTTATTAATTTTAAGCTTTGGTATGATGTTAGTAGGTGAGGCATGTTTATTTTTACTCAATATTCCATCAGGCGTATTAGGATTAATTGGTATCGTAGGATACGTTTCTTATTATTCGATTTGGTCTAAACGACACACAACTTGGAATACTGTCGTAGGTAGTTTTCCAGGTGCTGTACCACCATTAATTGGTTGGGTAGCGATTGATGGTTCTATCAGTGTTGCTGCAATAGCATTATTTTTAGTAGTATTTTGTTGGCAACCTATTCATTTCTACGCTTTAGCTATTAAACGTAGTGATGAATATTCATTAGCAAACATTCCAATGTTACCATCAGTTAAAGGATTCAATAGAACACGTATAAGTATGTTCATTTGGTTAGTATTATTATTGCCAATACCATTCATGTTATCTAGTTTAGGTACTACATTTATTGTATTAGCTACATTATTAAATCTAGGTTGGATGGCATTAGGTTTGACATCGTTCAAACGCAATAGTGATCAAACTAAATGGGCAACAACAATGTTTATCTATTCATTAAACTATTTAGTTGTATTCTTTGTACTTGTTGTAGTCGTATCACTTATTAAAATGATATAAATATAAAATTAAGTAAGGATGAAACATATGAACGTGCCTATATTACCAACGTTAAGTACCTCATGCATTGTTATTAGTGCGATATTAGTGGCAATTGGTTGGAGACTTATTTGGAAAAAACAAATTGATAAGCATAAAAAAGTAATGCTATGGGCAGCTATTTTCGCAGCTACATTCTTTATTATTTATGCTAGTCGTACAATCTTTATAGGAAATACTGCATTTGGTGGTCCAGATAGTATTAAAATTTACTATACGATTTTCTTAGTATTCCATATTAACCTAGCAACAATTGGTGGGGTATTAGGCTTAATACAAATTTTTACGGCCTTCAAAGATAAATTTAATATTCATAGAAAAATTGGACCTATTGCTTCAATTATTTGGTTCTTTACAGCTATTACTGGTGTGGCAGTATATTTACTTTTATACATCTTATATCCAGGTGGCGAAACGACTTCATTAATTAAAGCAACTTTAGGTTTATAATTTAATATTTTAAATGTACTGATAAAACTTAATCGTAGGTTTTATCAGTTTTTTAATATATTTAAATCGGTAATTCATTTTACAAACATAAATAGCTAAAAGTGTTTATAATGAAATTTATGATGAAAATAGACTTATCTTGATTATGAAATATATATTTATGTACAATGATAATAATTCTATTGAGGTGGGTGAAAAATGAAAAAATTAGTAATACGAATATTAGGTGTAGTCTTTTTAGTTTCTTTTCTAATCTATTTATTTTACTCACCACGTTTAAAGTTTGATGTATTAGAAAACCCTAATAAAAATCAAAAAACTGAGCGAACTGAACAGTTTAAGAATACTAATAAAGATATTGAAAATCCAAAGCCTAAAAAAGGTGTAGGTACTTGGATTGGGAAAAATATTAATCAGCTTACTAAAAAGTATGGGCAAGCTAATCGTACATATCCTGTTAGTGATGGTTATAAAAATTATGTGTTTAAGAAGAAAAATCAATATTACATTGTAAGCGTTAAAGATAATCAAATTAAATCTGTATATGCTACTGGCAATGATGTAAATATGAGTCCGTTACATATAGGTGAAGAAAATTCTAAAATCTATGAAAATACAAGCATTAATCCTGAACCAACTATTAAATCTAATGGCAAGGTTTATGAGTTTGAATTGTCTGATGAAGACTTAAAAACGCAAACATTAATTAAATACGGTAATGTGTATGCGCAAGTATATTCTGATCAACAATCTAATAAGATTATGGCAATTCGTTTTTTAGATAAAGATGCATTAGCTTCATTACAACCATACAAAACCAATGAATCTCAGTCTTCATCTAGCAAAAAACATAAAGAATTACCATATGAACAAAATCCCAATCAGTTAATGACACTCTATGAAGTGACAAACGAAATGAGAAAGTTAAAAGGTTTAAAACCATTAAAAGTAAATAATGATATTGCGCATATAGCCTCTATTAATTTGTTTGATGCAACGAAGAGTGGTTATGATTCAGTTGAATTTACTGAAAATGCATTAAAACAGCAATTAGATGAACGAGATATTAGCTATACTTCTACAAGTCAAAATGTGGGTTATAACTTTGATGATGTTCCTACATTAATTCATAGTTGGATGAATTCGGATATTCATCGATCAAGAATGTTAAATACCAAGTATGATGAAATGGGCGGAGAAGTGATGAAAGATTATTATTCATTAATTTTCTTAGAAAAATAAGTAAGGGGAAGATGACAAATGATAAATGAAGAAACATTGTCTATTTTAGACGATGTCGAAGCATTGTCTGATATGATCGTAGATTCTGTAATATATCATGACTACATTGAAGCAAAGGAATTATTATATCAAGATGATGAAGCGCACTTATTATACTCAGCTTTTTTAAAGTCTAAAGATAAATATGATGATGTCATGCGTTTTGGTAGATATCATCCGGATTATAAAACAATAATGATGGAAACACGTCAACGTAAAAGAGCTTATGAAATGTTGCCTGTGGTTATGGACTATAAATCTAAAGAAGTAGAATTACAGAATTTAATAGATGAAGTGATTAGTAAAATTGCATTAGCAGTATCAGATAATGTAAAAATTGAAACGGGTAATCCATTCTTTCAAACAACTGCACATGGATGTGCTTCTGGAGGATCATGTAATTGCTCACTATAGAAAGATAAATGGCAAGGTCTATGTTTAACATTAGACCTTGCCATTATTTTGACATCTTATTTTAATGTTTCTTTAAACTGTTGTGCTAGATCAGGACGATCAGTTACAAGGGTATGTGCACCCTTTTGATAAAGGTCTGTCATTAAATCAATGCTATTAATGCCATAATATCCTGGTACGATGTTTAGTAGTGTTAACCATTTAATAAATCTTGCAGATGTAAGTCGTATACCTTTAAATTCGATAGGCATTTGGAAAGTATTAGCTTTAGGATGATAAGTGTTACCTCTAAAGGTATTGAATTTAATGAAAGCTTCAGTAACTTCACTTTGACTTGCACCAATTGCAACTGTACCTTTACTTAATTGGTCAAAGCGTTCTATTTGTTCTTTATGGAAACTTGTGACTAAAACACGGTGTTCTGCTTGATGTTTAGAAATTTGATGATAAAGTACTTCAGGTGCTATGGCACCTTCATAGCTATCAGGATGATCTTTCAAGTCTACATTGATATACATTTCTGGGTAAAGTTCTAATAACTCTTCAAACGTAAGAATTTTTGCGTCTGAATGTCCACGATATGGGTATTGACGATTAATATCTGTAAAATAATAACCGGCATCTAATTTTCTTAACTCAGCAAGCGTATGTTCACATACTTTTCCTGATCCATTCGTAGTACGATCTACCGTTGCATCATGGAAAACAATGAGCGCTTTATCTTTAGTTAATCGTACATCCGTCTCAAAGCCATCCACGCCATATTGAACTGCATTATCAAATGCTAATTTAGTTTGTTCAGGTCTTACGGCCATACCACCTCTATGAGCAAACAGATATGGTGCTACACCTGAAAAGAATGGAGGAATTGCATTAATTTCACGTGGCTTTTTATTTTGATTAATATAAAGCACACTTCCTATTATACTTGCCGCTGCTAATGAGCCATTAACTAACCACTTATTTAGTTTAACCATTTAATATCCTCCTTAAGTTATTAAAGTCATATTAACAGATAATAGTTATATATGGAAAATGAAGTGCGTACTGAAATAGAATGTGTTAACAATCAAATGATAGACAATACAATTGACAAATAAAATGTGTTTCCAAATGCAATTCCCTAGTTTATATTAAAAGGTGATTGTTATTTCATAAAATTTAAACTCATGATATGATTAAAATTGTATATCAAATGGAGTGAAGAGAGATGAATTTAGTTCCTAGAGTAAGCCTCGTCGTTTACTTAAAACACATTAAACACGAGAGACAAATTAGAAAATATGGTCACATCGTTCATTCTAATAGACAACGTAAGTACGTTATTATGTATGTTAATGAGAATGAAGCGGATGATGTTGTAAATAAATTAATGAAATTAAAATATGTAAGACATATCGATGGATCCCCTTATCGATTTTTAAAGAAAACTTATGAAAAAGAAAAACACGAAGTTTTATAACTCGTGTTTAAGATGACGTATTTTATTGTAATGGTGGAATCCATCGTTGTAGTCGTAACACGCTAATTAAATAATTAAAATACAAGTCATTGTCATGAAATGCTTCAGGTGGTTGAACGTCTATGCCTAAGACTGGAATATCATAGGCTTCTGCCTTGTTGTTAATCATTTCAAACTTTTTATTGCTATCAGGATAAGGATATTTTACTGCGTTCATCATCATGTACATTGCTTGAAAATAATTACCTTCAGTTGGTTGCATGACAATAGCGACAGATGATAATTGTTTTTCAGTTTGCGGTGAATGGAAATAAATAATTTTATCAATGCGTGAATGGTTATAGTCGATAAGTGTAGTAAATTCAAACAAATCTGTTAACCCTTCACCCAAGACAATAAATGATTGTTTCATATGTTAAATCAATCTCCTTTTAAGTCAAATTATATTAAATTACATAGTGAAATGGAAGTGTGAATGAAATGCGTGTGATAGCAGGAATACATAAAAGTAAAGCGCTAGAAAGCTTAGAGGGTCGCAATACTAGACCGACTATGGATAAAGTCAAAGAAGGCATCTTTAATAGTTTACATGAAGTATCAGGGCTTGGTTTAGATTTGTTTGCCGGTAGTGGTGCCCTTGGTATTGAAGCCTTATCTCGAGGAATGGATAAGGTCATTTTCGTAGATCAGAACTTTAAAGCGGTTAAAGTGATCAAATCAAATCTAAAACAACTCGATTTAATATCACAATCAGAAGTTTATAAAAATAATGCAGATCGAGCTTTGAAAGCCTTAGCTAAGAGAGAAATACAATTCGATTATATTTTTCTAGATCCACCATATAATAAAGGTTTAATCGATGAAGCATTAAAAAGCATTGCGGAGTTTAATTTACTAAAAGAAAATGGTATTATCATTTGTGAGTTTAGTAATGATGAACATATTCAAAGCGCACCGTTTAAAGAAATAAAAAGATATCATTATGGTTTGACAGATACTTTGTTATTAGAAAAAGGAGAATAATATGAATAAGACGAAAGCAGTCATTCCCGGAAGTTTCGATCCAATTACATATGGTCATTTAGATATTATTGAAAGAAGTGCAGATCGTTTTGACGAAATACATGTTTGTGTTTTAAAAAATAGTAGTAAGGGTGGCACTTTCAATTTAGACGAACGAATGGATTTAATAAGAGGCTCAGTAGCACATTTATCCAATGTAGAAGTTCACCATTATAATGGTTTGTTAGTAGATTTTTGTAAACAAGTTGGTGCTAAAACAATTATCCGAGGTTTAAGAGCGGTAAGTGATTTTGAATATGAACTACGTTTAACATCTATGAATAAAAAGTTGAACAGTGATATCGAAACCATGTATATGATGACTAGTACGAATTATTCATTTATTAGCTCGAGTATAGTAAAAGAAGTAGCAGCATACAAAGCTGACATTTCAGAATTTGTACCACCTAATGTAGCTAAAGCCTTAAAAGAAAAATATCATATATAATAAAAAATGTACTGTTATATAATGCGAATCACATTATGTAAAAGTACATTTTTTAAGATTTGATAACTGGTGTATTAAAATCATCATCGAATTGCTGGCTTATTAGATTATAGATATGCGTTGCTTTAATTTCAATTGGGAAATAAGTGGAAGATGATTGGTTGATATTCGTAATAAAATGTCGTTCTGGAAAATGTCGTTTTAGATATTTTAAATATGCCCGACCATTTTCATTCATACCTAATATTCTAGCAGCAAAGATATCATGGTTAATATCGCTTTGTTGAATATTAAGTAATATATTCATTAATACGCGTTGAATATGTGTATAAGTGTATCGTTTCGTTTTGACTTTAGATAATAAATCTTTAAATGAGTGTGCATACTTAATCATAGAGATTAATCGATTTTCCAAACCTTCACTCATAGTATATATGGTTTGAAGTGTTGAAATACGCTGTGTTAATAACTGATGTTTGATATACGGAAAGGCGTGCTCAACAGTTGTAAATTGCGAGTGATATAGTGACTTAATTTCTTCTGGAACAACGTTTTCCCAATCAGAATGATGATGAATGATAGATTGGCGTATGGATGATCCGCTAGCAAATTGTTGATGTTGAATCGTTTGCTCACGATGTTGTGCAGTATCGCGATGAATAGTGATAGCTTCTATTTGAGGTGCGAATTGCAGAATCCCTTTTAAATATCCAATACTTAGAATATTATTTGGTGATTGTAAAATATCATTTGTAGATTGTTGTTGGATTAATTCGTTAATGATCCTAGGATAACTCTTACCTTCTTTTAATTTTGATTTAAAGGCATCACTGTTTTCCAAATCAAGAACCTGTCGTGTAGCTTCTTTTAAGTCGTTAATATTGCCATGCTCGCTTCCAAATGAGATGGTATTAATATCTAAATAATCAGCTAATTTAATTGCCATTTCACCAAAGTAATCACCTGATGAAAGACTGGCGATGGTTGGAAGTTCAACGACTAAATCTACTGCTGATAGGGCCATTTGTGTACGAATAAATTTATTAAATAAAGCCGGTTCACCTCGCATGACAAAATTGCCACTCATAAGGGCAATAGAAACATCCGCTTGTGATTGTAATTTGGATTGTTGTGCATGATATAAATGCCCGTTATGGAATGGATTATATTCAGATATAATGCCAACACTTTTCATTTGCAATTCGTCCTTTCAGAATTCATTATTAGTATTGTAACAGAAGTATGTATGTTAAGAAAAAAATCTTGACATATTATACTGAGAAAGTTAAAATAAATTTTGTGCTTGTTAGAGGTGAAGCCATATGAAATGGTCAATAACACAATTAAGAAAATATCAAGGTAAACCATTTGAGTTTAATCAAACGGTGAATTTTGAACATTTAAAAGAATCATTAGATCTTATCGATCTTTCTGAAATCAATGTTGAAGGACAATTAACTGTTAAATCAAACGAAGTGATTGCAGATATGCATATCACTGGTACATATACGATGCCATGTGCACGTACATTAGTACCAGTAGAAGTACCGCTAGATGTCGAAACTTCTGAAGTGTTTGATTTAGAAGGCAGTGATTATTATACTGACGAAGAAGAGCAGGATGAACATTATCATTCAGCAACTGACGGTATGATTAACATTAAAGATATTGTTGAAGATTTTGTAATTATCGAGAAACCGATGAGAGCATATTCAGACAATAGCAATCAAATGTTAACTGAAGGCAATGGTTGGGAAGTGATTGATGAAGATGAATTCGAGGAACTTGTAAAAGAACAAGACCAAGAAGATGATGATTCAGACAGAAAGCAAGTTGATCCAAGGCTTCAGAAATTACAACAATTATACGATAAAGACCAATAGCAGTTTAATTAATGATATAATATTGTTAAATAAACTGATATCATTTAATGATGTGTTTAATTTTAAGGAGGATAAATCATGGCAGTACCTAAAAGAAGAACGTCTAAAACAAGAAAAAACAAACGTCGTACTCATTTCAAAATTTCAGTACCTGGTATGACTGAATGCCCAAGTTGTGGCGAATACAAATTATCTCACCGTGTTTGTAAAAACTGTGGTTCTTACAATGGTGAAGAAATCGTATCTAAATAATTTTAGATATCAATAAATATCCTAATTGGAATAGTCATTTCAATTAGGATATTTTTTATTATCATATATTTAAATAGGACAAAATATTGAAGTAACTTTTTCTATAAATTACGTAAAAATATCGATGGTTTGCTTTCGTTATTTAAAAAAGTAGCGCAATCCTATACAATTATATTGAAGAAGAAATCATCACATTGGAGATTAGATATATGGAACAAATTACGTCTGCACAGAATAATAAAATTAAAAATGCGAATAAATTGAAGAAAAAGAAAGATCGAGATAAAACAGGTTTAGCACTTATTGAAGGTGTACATTTAATAGAAGAAGCTTATCAAAGTGGCTTAGTGATTGAACAATTATTCGTTGTTGATCCAAGTAGAACGGATAGTAGCTTAATTGAGTATGCAAATGAAACATTTGAAATCAATTTAAAGGTAGCTGAATCATTATCTGGAACAGTAACACCTCAAGGGTTTTTTGCTGTCATTAAGAAACCGGACTATGATATAACGACTGCGAAACAGGTTTTATTAATTGATAGAATACAAGATCCAGGTAATCTGGGTACTTTAATTCGTACAGCAGATGCTGCAGGTATTGACCTGATTGTAATGGAAAAGGGAACAGCAGATCCTTATCAAGATAAAGTGTTACGTGCTAGTCAAGGTAGTGTATTTCATATTCCAGTTATATCAGAATCATTACAGTCATACATTAATACCTTTAATGATCCTGTTTATGGCACTGCATTAGATAACGCAGTAAGTTTTAAAGAGGTTGAAGCACAAGAGACATTTGCATTGATTCTTGGCAATGAAGGTGAAGGTGTAGATCCTGCATTATTAGAACATACTACGCAAAATATAACGATTCCAATATATGGACAAGCTGAAAGCTTAAATGTAGCCATTGCGGGTAGTATCTTGTTATATCAACTCAAAGGATAAATTTTAGATACTAAATAATCATTCTTATTTTTTCATAATGCGCTATGATGTGATTGTAGGTTGACCCTATATATCTAAATCGTCTATAATGAATGATGAATTCATAACAATAAATATTAACTTATATAAAAGTGAATCAATAGCCTATAAAAAGACTTAAATTAATGTATAAAGTTGTATAAGGGAGAATAATCGTGACTGAAAATTATTCCAACTTTGGTTAGTTTTTTTCATCTTTTTGGCTACTTAAAGAGATTTAAGTCGGAGTACGTCTTCGTTAGCAACGTATACAAGTGTATGCATAAGCATAAATTTGGGTGGTACCACGGAAGGCTTTCGTCCCAGTTAATGGACGAGAGTCTTTTTTATTTGTTGGAGTGAGATAAAAGAAAGATGACTGAGATATATATTAATGTCTGAGTATAAAAACATGTACTGGCAACTAAGGAGGAAGTTAAAATGACTCAAAATGATTATATGAGTGAATTAAAACAACAAGCATTAGTTGATATTAATGCTGCAAATGATGAAAAAGCATTACAAGATGTCAAAGTAAAATATTTAGGTAAAAAAGGTTCGGTAAGTAGTTTAATGAAAAATATGAAAGACTTACCTAATGAAGAAAAGCCAGCGTACGGACAAAAGGTGAATGAATTAAGACAAACGATTCAACAAGAACTAGATGAAAGACAAACGATTTTAGCCAATGAAAAGTTAAATCAACAACTTGCAGAAGAAACAATTGATGTGACATTACCTAGTCGCCAAATAGAAATAGGCTCAAAACATCCATTGACACGTACAATTGAAGAGATAGAAGATTTATTCTTGGGCTTAGGTTATGAAATTGTTGATGGTTATGAAGTAGAACAGGATCATTATAATTTTGAGGCATTAAACTTACCTAAATCACATCCTGCACGTGATATGCAAGATAGTTTTTATATTACTGAAGAGACTTTAATGAGAACACATACGTCTCCAGTACAAGCACGTACGTTGGAACAACGTAATGGACAAGGTCCAGTGAAAATTATTTGTCCAGGTAAAGTATATCGTCGTGATTCAGATGATGCGACGCATAGTCATCAATTTACACAAATTGAAGGTTTAGTTGTAGATAAAAATATTAAGATGAGTGATTTAAAAGGTACATTAGAATTATTAGCTAAAGAATTGTTCGGTGCAGATAGAGAAATTCGTCTACGTCCAAGTTATTTCCCATTCACTGAACCATCTGTAGAAGTGGATGTTTCATGCTTTAAATGTAAAGGCCAAGGTTGTAATGTGTGTAAACATACCGGTTGGATTGAGATTTTAGGTGCAGGAATGGTGCATCCTAACGTATTAACAATGGCAGGATTTGATGCTGATGAATACTCTGGATTCGCGTTTGGTATGGGACCTGACCGTATCGCTATGTTGAAGTACGGTATTGAAGATATTCGACACTTCTATACAAACGATGTGCGATTCTTAGATCAATTTAAGGCTGTAGAAGATAGAGGTGAAGCGTAATGTTAATTTCAAATGAATGGTTAAAAGATTATGTTGACGTAGAACAAGATGTTCAAGATTTAGCTGAACGTATTACACGTACTGGTATTGAGGTAGATGATTTAGTAGATTTAACAAAAGATATTAAAAATTTAGTGGTAGGCCATGTTATATCTAAAGCATCACATCCTGACGCTGACAAATTAAATATTTGCCAAGTCGATATTGGTGAGGAAACGCCTGTACAAATCGTTTGTGGTGCACCCAATGTTGATGAAGGACAATATGTCATTGTTGCTAAAGTGGGTGGCAGATTACCTGGTGGAATTAAAATTAAACGAGCTAAATTACGTGGTGAACGCTCTGAAGGTATGATTTGTTCATTACAAGAAATTGGTATTTCAAGTAATGTCGTACCTAAAGCGTTTGAAAATGGTATTTTCGTATTCCCTGAAAAAATAACGCCGGGTACAAATGCATTGGATGCATTGTACTTAAATGATCAAATTATGGAATTTGATTTAACACCAAACCGTGCAGACGCGCTAAGTATGGTCGGTACAGCTTATGAAGTTGCAGCACTATACGACACACAAATGACTAAGCCAGAAACAAATAGTAATGAAGAGGCTAACTCTGCAATGGAAGAATTACAAGTGACAGTGAAAAATAGCGATAAAGTTCCTTATTATAGTGCTAGAATCGTTAAAAATGTCACTATTGAACCATCACCAATATGGATGCAAGCACGTTTAATGAAAGCTGGTATCAGACCAATCAATAACGTTGTAGATATTTCTAACTATGTGTTATTAGAATATGGACAACCGTTACACATGTTTGATCAAGATCAAATTGGTTCAAATCATATTGAAGTTCGTCAAGCACATCAAGATGAAAAAATGACAACTTTAGACGATCAAGAAAGATCATTACTTGAGTCAGATATTGTTATTACTAACGGACAATCTCCAATTGCACTTGGTGGCGTGATGGGAGGCGACTTCTCAGAGGTTAGCGACAATACAACAAATGTTGTTGT
The DNA here is from genome assembly GCF_979255425.1 of Staphylococcus sp. AC872. NCBI lineage: Bacteria > Bacillati > Bacillota > Bacilli > Caryophanales > Staphylococcaceae > Staphylococcus > Staphylococcus sp. AC872. The sequence continues at coordinate 427,902 of NZ_CEEDKW010000002.1, read as the reverse complement.
AGAAGGCGCAATTTTTGATTCAGTATCAATTCGTCATACCTCAAGACGATTAAATTTACGTAGCGAAGCGTCAAGTCGATTTGAAAAAGGTATTGCTACAGAATTTGTTAACGAAGCAGTTGACCGCGCATGTTATTTATTAGAAACATATGCATCAGGTCGTGTGCTTAAAGATCGCGTAGCTCAAGGGGATTTAGGCTCGTTCATTACACCAATTCAAATTACAACAGATAAAATTAATCGTACGATTGGATTTAATTTATCTACTGAAGCAATTAAAAATATCTTTGAACAATTAGGATTTGAAACTGAAAGTAAACAGGATGAGCTTACTGTTTATGTACCATCAAGACGTAAAGATATTTCTATCAAAGAAGACTTGATTGAAGAAGTTGCTCGTATTTATGGTTATGATGAAATTCCATCAACTTTACCTGTATTTGAAGATGTTACTAATGGTGCATTAACTGATCGTCAGCATAAAACACGTACAGTTAAAGAAACAATTGAAGGTGCGGGTTTAAACCAAGCAATCACATATTCACTTGTATCAAAATCACATGCGAAAGATTTTGCATTACAAGATAGACCAACTATCGAGTTATTAATGCCAATGAGCGAGGCACATTCAACGTTACGCCAAAGTTTATTACCACATTTGATTGAAGCAGCTGCGTATAATGTTGCGCGTAAAAATCAAGATGTTAAATTATACGAAATTGGTCGTGTCTTCTTCGGTAATGCTGAAGGTGAATTGCCTGATGAAGTAGAATATTTAAGTGGTATTATGACAGGTGATTATGTAGTAAATCAGTGGCAAGGTAAGAAAGAAAAAGTGGATTTCTATTTAGCTAAAGGTGTCATAGAACGCGTAGCACAAAAACTTAACTTAAATTTTGAATATCGTGCTACAGAAATCAATGGTTTACATCCAGGAAGAACAGCGTTGGTATCTTTAAACGGTAAAGATATAGGTTTCATCGGAGAATTGCATCCTACAGTAGCTGCTGATAACGATTTAAAACGCACATATGTCTTTGAATTGAATTATGAAGAAATGATGAATGTATCAGTAGGTTATATCAATTACCAACCAATTCCTAAATATCCTGGTGTATCTCGTGATATTGCTTTAGAAGTTGAACATGATGTACCAGCATCTGAATTATTAAATACGATTCATCAAAATGGAGCTGATATTCTTCAAGATACGCTTGTGTTTGATGTATATGAAGGTGAGCATTTAGAAGAAGGTAAAAAATCAGTTGCCATCAGATTATATTATTTAAATACTGAAAATACTTTAACAGATGAACGTGTAACGAAAGTACATGACCAAATCATTGAAGCACTTAAAGCAAAAGGTGCAACAATTAGATAATTAAAAATAAAAGTAATAGGCAAGTTCTATTGTGGATACAGTAGAACTTGCCTTTTTGTGTATAGTAATTATTGATATTTTTTATTTACTAATATTTGTGCTTTCTCTCTATTTTTAAAATGTTTTTTTGAAATAGAATCGAGTTGCTCGACACCTAATTTTTCAATGATTTTTGCAGCGAATAAATCGACTTTATTGCTAGCACCTTTAGGTACATCCATTTTTATTGATTTAGACATTTGATCCATATGTTTAACAAATGCATATCTAGAGATAATACTCGCAGCTGCGATAGCTAATGACTTAGATTCACCCTTCGTTTCAAACTTTGTTTTATTAGGGAAAGGTAAATCGGACAAGGCATAACGTTGATAAACACCACGTTCCGCAAATTGATCTATTACAATATAATCTAATGATGGCGCATCAATTTTTTGAACAACATTCGCAATTGCTTGATTATGTAAGACAGCTTTCATTTTTACTTGTGACCAACCTGCACGTTGACGCTCATTATATTTGACGTTATCAAGAGTGAGCAAGGAATGTGGTATGAACGTTACAAGTTGTTCGGCAAGTTCGACGATTTTAGCGTCGGTTAACTTTTTAGAATCATCTACACCTAATTCCTTCAAAATCTTGACGTGATCCTTTGTGACATATGCCGCACATACTGTGAGTGGACCAAAATAATCGCCACTACCAGCTTCATCGCTTCCAATACAGTTATATTGATTATATTTAATTGAAGAAGTTGTTTTTTTAGAAGTTGAAGCTGCTGATTTTGGTGTTGAGCTACTTTTTTCAGGGAGTAATTGCTGTGCAACTATTTCGGCATTTTTTCCTTGAAACATGACTTTTCCAGAATTGTAAATATTAATCACAGCGTTATTATGTTTTGCTCGTGCTTTCATACCTTGAGGTAATTGGGATGTATCAAATTTAATCTTGGACATTAATGATTGAATCTCAGTTGCTGTTAATTTATGGACAACGTTTGCCATATAGTGTTAGACCTCTCTTTGCTAGAATCTTTTCATAATAATCAAATGATATCATAACATTAATAACCTTAGAATGATGACGGAAGGAAAAATAATAATTACTTGATAGGCTCATACTCTCTTGATAAATAGAAAGTTATTCTTTATCATCTCACTACTTACAAAATAAAGGTGACTCATGTATAATGTTTAATGATAAGTAAATGTATAAAACCAAACATTAATATTATGTTATGTTCAAAATAATATAGAAACATGATTTTGGTTAAATTAAATAAAGATACGGAATAATTTAATTAAAAGTCAGGAGATATCGATATGGGTGAGTTTAAGAATAGGATAAATGTTACAATCAATGATCAACATTTCACAATAATCGGCGATGATAGCCCGGAACATATAAGACATGTTGCACATTTAGTGGATGAGAAAATGAAAGAATTAGGACGAAAATCTGCAGGTTTAGACACTACTAGAAAAGCGATTTTAACAGCAGTGAACGTGATGCATGACAAAGTGAGCTTAGAAGAAGAAAATCGTCGATTACAACACGAATTAGATCAGATTAAACAACGAGAAGATTAAATGCTATTAGATATCGTTGTACTAATGATATTATGCTATGTTTCAATTGTTGGATTTCGACGGGGATTATGGCTTTCGAGCATACATGCTATAAGTACGTTTGCATCGTTATGGATTGCACAACAATTTTATCGAGAGATTGCGCAGCGATTAATTGTATTTTTACCATTTCCAAAGACTGTCGCATTTGATACACAATATGCCATTCATTTTAATCACCTACAGTATCGTTTTGAATCAATGATTGCTTTTATTGTGATTGCAATAAGCTGTAAGTTGATTTTATATCTAATCATCGTCACATTTGATAATATAGTGGCATATCAACCTTTAAATATCATAAGCCGCGTTTTAGGTATTGTTTTAAGCCTATTCATTGGTGTGATAATCATACAAATATTTACCTATATAATCGCGTTATATCCCAATGCAATGTTACAAGGTCAATTAGGACATTCATTACTTGCCAAACAAATTTTATTGCATACACCTTATGTTTCACAAATGATTTTAAATTTATAAAGAAAATGATATTGAGGTCAGGACAGACAATTTGAAAAAATGAGCTATGTCCTGGTCTTCTTTTTATGGAGAGATGTATATGACTAAAAAAGATGTGATTCAATTACTAGAAAAGATTGCTACCTATATGGAATTAAAAGGGGAAAATACTTTTAAAGTGTCAGCATACCGAAAAGCGGCACAGAGTATAGAAGTTGACGAAAGACCATTAGATGAAATAGAAGATGTAACAGAACTTAAAGGTATCGGTAAAGGTGTAGGTGATGTGATTAATGAATATAGACAAAATGGTCAGTCTACAGCTTTAGAAGACTTACAAAAAGAGGTGCCAGAAGGATTAGTACCTTTATTGAAAATACAAGGTTTAGGTAGTAAGAAAATTGCTAAATTATATAAAGAATTAAATATTACTGATAAAACATCGTTACAAGAGGCGTGTGAAACAGGAAAAGTTAGTGAATTAAGTGGCTTTGCGAAAAAAACTGAACAAAATATTTTAGAAGCAGTCAAAGCGTTAGGTGCTAAGAAAGAAAGTTATCCGATTGATCAAATGAGAGGGCTCAATCATCAAATCATTGAATATATTAGTCGGCTAGATGACATAGATCAATATGCTTCAGCAGGTAGCTTTAGAAGATATAAAGAACAAAGTAAAGATTTGGATTTTATTATTAGTACAAATCACCCAGAAAAAGTTCAGCAACAATTATTGGATATTCCAAATAAAGTTAAAGATGTAGCAATTGGGTCAACCAAAGTATCGTTAGAATTAGAGTATGACGATGAAACAATCGGTGTTGATTTTAGATTAATCGAACCTGTAGCTTTTTATCACACATTACAACATTTCACAGGTTCAAAAGATCATAATATTCGTATTAGACAATTAGCAAAAGCACAAGATGAAAAAGTGAGTGAATATGGCATTGAAAAAGCCAATGGAGAATTGCTTCAATTCAATAGCGAGGCGGAGATTTATGAACATTTCGGTGTATCATGGATTGAACCTTCAATGCGTGAAGATGGCAGTGAATTTGATAAAGATTTAAGTCAGATTATTCAACTCGATGATATTAAAGGTGACCTTCACATGCATACAACTTATAGTGATGGTGCATTTTCTATTAGAGATATGGTTGAGGCTAATATTGCTAAAGGCTATGAATTTATGGTGATTACAGACCATTCACAAAGTCTAAGAGTAGCCAATGGTTTACAAGTTGAACGCTTACTTCGCCAAAATGAAGAAATTAAGCAATTAAATAAAGAATATGATGAGATTGATATATACTCTGGCATTGAAATGGATATATTACCGGATGGTTCTTTAGATTATGATGATGAGATATTGGCACAACTAGATTATGTTATTGCAGCCATTCACCAAAGTTTTAATCAATCAGAAGCGGAAATTATGCAACGTTTAGAAAATGCTTGTCATAATCCATATGTGCGTCATATCGCTCATCCAACAGGTCGTATCATTGGGCGACGTCCTGGTTATGAGCCTAATATAGAAAAATTAGCTCAATTGGCTGAAGAAACAAATACTATCTTAGAAATCAACGCCAATCCTAAACGTTTAGACTTAAATGCACAAACCGTACGCCAATATCCAAATGTAAAGTTAACTATTAACACAGATGCGCATCATGTTGATCATTTAGAGTTTATGAAATATGGTGTTGCTACTGCTCAAAAAGGATTTGTAACTAAAGATCGTGTGATTAATACGATGTCTAGAGAAGCATTTAAATCATTTATCAATGATAATAAAAAATTGAAGAAATAGAGGGATTGCATGAGACAAAAAACATTAGACGTCTTAGAATTTGATAAAATAAAATCATTCGTAGCTAACGAAGCTATCAGTGATTTAGGACGTGAAAAAGTCGCAGAAATGTCTCCAGCAACAGATTTTGAAACTGTAGAATTTCAAATTAATGAAACAGATGAAATATCACAAATATATAATAAGCATCGATTGCCAAGTTTAAGCGGTCTAACCAAAGTAGCACAGTACATTCACCGTTCAACTATTGGTGGTGTATTAAATGTGACCGAATTAAATGCGATTAAACGCTTAATTCAAGTTCAAAATCAGTTTAAGACATTTTATAATCAATTATTAGAAGAAGATGAAGAAGTTAAATATCCTATCTTAGATAGCCAAATGGCACAATTACCCATTTTAACGGATTTATTTAAGGATATTAATGATAAGTGTGACGCCCATGATTTATATGACCATGCGAGTTACGAGTTACAAAGTATTCGAAGTAAAATATCAAGTACAAATCAACGAATTAGACAGAATTTAGATCGTGTGGTTAAAAGTCAGGCCAACCGAAAGAAATTATCAGATGCAATTGTAACTGTTCGAAATGATAGAAATGTAATTCCAGTAAAAGCAGAATATAGACAAGATTTTAACGGTATTGTTCATGATCAATCTGCATCAGGACAAACGTTGTATATTGAACCATCATCTGTGGTAGAAATGAACAACCAAATTAGTCGCTTGCGTAATGATGAGGCAGTTGAACGTGAACGTATATTAACTGAGTTAACGTCACAAGTAGCTGTTGAATCAGATGCATTATTATTAGCTGAATCGATTATGGGACATCTTGATTTTTTAATTGCAAAAGCAAGATATGCCCGTGCTATCAAAGGTACGAAACCTACATTTCATAATGAAAGAACAGTTTATTTACCTAATGCATATCATCCCTTATTAGATCATAATACGGTTGTAGCAAATACAATTGAGTTTGTAGATGATATTGAAACAGTGATTATCACTGGACCTAACACAGGTGGTAAAACTGTCACGTTAAAAACTTTAGGCCTTATTATAGTTATGGCACAATCAGGCATGCTTATTCCAACATTAGATGGCAGTCAACTCAGTGTCTTTGAGAATGTATATTGTGATATTGGTGACGAACAATCAATAGAACAATCTCTATCTACATTTTCATCTCATATGAAAAATATTGTAGAAATCTTAAAAGAAGCAGATAAAAATAGCTTAATATTATTTGATGAATTAGGTGCTGGAACAGATCCGAGTGAAGGGGCTGCTCTTGCTATGAGTATATTAGATCATGTAAGAAATCTAGGTGCTCTAGTGATGGCAACTACCCATTATCCTGAACTAAAAGCATATAGTTATAACCGTGAAGGCGTGATGAATGCGAGCGTCGAATTCGATGTGGAAACGTTAAGCCCAACATATAAGTTATTAATGGGTGTCCCAGGACGTTCTAATGCATTTGATATTTCTAAAAAATTGGGCTTGAGTCTTAATATAATTAATAAAGCCAAAACAATGATAGGTACAGATGAACAAGAAATTAATAATATGATCGAATCATTAGAGAAAAATTCAAAACATGTAGATGAACAACGCATTGAACTAGATAGACTGGTTAAAGAAGCGCAGACGACACATGATGAATTAGAAAAACAATATCAACAATATCAAAATTATGAGAAATCATTGATGGATGAAGCAAAAGAAAAAGCAAATCAACGTGTAAAATCTGCAACAAAAGAGGCAGATGCTATTCTTAAAGAGTTAAGAGAACTGAGAGATAAAAAAGGTGCGGATGTTAAAGAACACGAACTTATAGATAAGAAAAAACAACTTGATGATCAATATGAAGCAAAATCAATAAAACAAAATGTCCAAAAACAAAAATACGATAAAATCCAAGCTGGTGATGAAGTTAAAGTATTATCTTATGGCCAAAAAGGTGAAGTGCTCGAGTTAGTTGGAGATGAAGAAGCGGTTGTTCAAATGGGAATATTGAAAATGAAATTACCAATTGAAGATTTAGAAAAAATGAAAAAGAAAAAAGAAACACCGACTAAAATGGTCACAAGAGCTAACCGACAAACAGTTAAAACGGAACTTGATTTAAGAGGATATCGTTATGAAGATGCTTTAATTGAATTAGATCAATATTTAGATCAAGCCGTCTTAAGTAATTTTGAACAAGTTTATATTATTCATGGTAAGGGTACAGGCGCATTACAAAAAGGTGTGCAACAACATCTAAAAAGACATAAAAGTGTGAAAACATTTAGAGGTGGCATGCCTAGTGAAGGTGGATTTGGTGTTACCGTCGCATCACTAAAATAGAAGTATAGCCATAGTAATATGCTAAAAAAACGTATTCCTAATTGAGGATACTTCTATAAAAGGCTTTTAAAAATTGTTTTTTTAAACGAGCATAAGCAGATTGCAATGCATTACCTTATAAATTCTGTTATAATTTGCTCATCATTTAAAAATTAAGGAGGATTGGCAATTATGGCAATCGTAAAAGTAACTGATTCTGATTTTGATAGTAAAATTGAATCTGGTGTTAAATTGGTAGATTTCTGGGCTACTTGGTGTGGACCATGTAAAATGATCGCTCCAGTTTTAGAAGAATTAGCTGGGGACTATGAAGGTAAAGCAGATATCTTAAAATTAGATGTAGATGAAAACCCATCAACTGCAGCAAAATACGAAGTAATGAGTATTCCAACTTTAATCGTATTTAAAGACGGACAACCAGTTGATAAAGTAGTAGGTTTCCAACCTAAAGAAAACTTAGCAGAAGTATTAGATAAACATCTATAAGAATATAGAAACTGAGACTGGGGCATTTTCATAAATGCTCCAGCTTTGTTTTGTCTATTTATATTAACGTGCTCATAAAGGACGTACATGAGTAAGGTTGGCTATTCAATTTTTCGAAGAGAGGAGGACATAGATGGAAACGTATCAAGAAAAAATTAAAACAAAACTAAATGTAGTGCCATTGGAGCCAGGGTGCTATTTGATGAAAGACCGTAATGATCAAGTGATTTATGTCGGTAAAGCTAAGAAACTACGTAATCGATTACGTTCTTATTTTACGGGTGCACATGATGCAAAAACAACTCGCTTAGTAAGTGAAATTCGTAATTTCGAGTTTATAGTGACATCGAGTGAAACAGAATCCTTACTTTTAGAATTAAACTTAATTAAACAATATCAGCCACGTTATAACATTTTATTAAAAGATGATAAAAGCTATCCTTTCATCAAAATTACTAAAGAAAAGCATCCAAGATTAATTGTAACGAGAACCGTTAAAAAAGGGACTGGCAAATATTTTGGTCCATATCCTAATGCTTATTCCGCACAAGAAACAAAAAAATTATTAGATCGTATTTATCCATTTAGAAAATGCGATAAAATGCCAGATAAATTATGTCTTTATTATCATATTGGTCAATGCATGGGTCCGTGTGTGTATGATGTCGATTTAGATAAATATGCACAAATGACAAAAGAAATTAGTGACTTCTTACATGGTGAGGACAAAACAATATTAAACCATTTACAAGAACGCATGGAAAAAGCGAGTGAGTCTCTCGATTTCGAACGTGCAAAAGAGTACCGTGATTTAATCCAACATATTCATAATCTCACTAAAAAACAAAAAATTATGTCAACAGATAATACGATTCGTGATGTCTTTGGTTATAGCGTGTCGAAAGGTTGGATGTGCATTCAAGTCTTTTTCATTAGACAAGGGAATATGATTAAAAGAGATACTACGATGATTCCAATTCAACAAACTGAAGAAGAAGAATTTTATACTTTTATCGGTCAATTTTATAGTTTAAACCAACATATTTTACCGAAAGAAGTACATGTTCCGAAACATTTAGATAAAGACATCATACAATCGGTTGTAGATACTAAAATTGTACAACCATCTCGTGGTGCGAAAAAAGAAATGATTGATTTGGCAAATCATAATGCAGAAGTTTCGCTCAATAATAAGTTTGAATTGATTGCTAGGGATGAATCTAGAACGGTCAAAGCAATAGAAGAACTTGGTGAAAGAATAGGTATTCAGACACCAATTAGAATCGAAGCATTCGATAATTCAAATATTCAAGGTGTGGATCCTGTCTCTGCCATGGTAACTTTTGTTGATGGTAAACCAGATAAAAAAGGATATCGTAAATATAAAATTAAAACAGTCGAAGGTCCTGACGACTATAAATCAATGCGAGAAGTTGTTCGACGTCGATATACACGTGTACTAAACGAAGGTACACCTTTGCCTGATCTCATCATTGTCGATGGTGGTAAAGGGCATATGAATGGTGTTATGGATGTTCTTGAAAATGAATTAGGCTTAGACATACCAGTGGCTGGATTACAAAAAAACGATAAACACCAAACGTCCGAGTTACTATATGGTGCAAGTGCAGAAATCGTACCATTAAAGAAAAATAGTCAAGCCTTCTATTTACTTCATCGAATTCAAGATGAAGTGCATCGATTTGCTATTACGTTCCATAGACAGACAAGACAGAAAACAGGACTTAAATCTGTGCTTGATGATATTGAGGGTATTGGAGCAAAACGTAAAACGAAATTATTAAGAACATTTGGCTCAATTAAGAAAATGAAAGAGGCATCATTAGAAGAATTAAAAAAATCCGGACTTCCGGAAAATGTTGCAAAAAACTTACAGCACGCACTTCAAAACAAATAAAATTTCAATTTTTGGACATGAGAATAATTCTCATGTCCAAAAATGCTTTAAATAATGTTACAATATAGTTAACAAAAGGCTATTTTTTTAAAGTTGTTTGGAAGCGTTTTCTAATTGAGAATTGTTATCAATCATGTAGGGTTACATGAATTGCTATAGTACAGACATTCTACGACATCATTATATGAAATCTATAACATGACTAGCCCTTTTCTTTTTTATGCCATACTTGTTTAATTTTTTAACTTTGATTAGGATGCTTCCAAAGTATCTTAAGTTAATCAATGGAGACGAGTACCAAATAAAGAAGTAAAAGAAGCTAGTATTTTATATGGTTTTTTACGGCAGTTTACATACAACTTTATAATTTTAGTCAATTAATTAAATGTTTACAGGGGGGACTCCTTTTGGCTCAATCAAAAAATGAATTCTATCTAAGACGAATTCACTCGTTATTAGGTATTATCCCAATCGGTGCATTCTTAATTGTTCACTTATTGGTCAATCATCAAGCAACACAAGGGGCGGAAGCTTTTAATAAAGCATCAGGTTTCATGGAATCATTACCATTCTTATTGGTAGTTGAATTTGTATTAATCTATATTCCGCTGTTATATCATGGTTTATTTGGATTACACATTGCATTCACAGCAAAAGAGAATGTTGGACATTACTCTTTATTCAGAAACTGGATGTTCTTCTTCCAAAGAGCAAGTGGTATTTTATCTTTCATCTTTATCGCAGTGCACTTATGGCAAACACGTCTACAAAAGGCATTCTTCGGTAAAGCGGTTGATTATAATATGATGCATGAATATCTACATAATCCAGTATGGGCAATAATTTACATCGTTTGTGTTATTGCAGTTGTATTCCACTTTTCTAACGGATTATGGTCATTCTTAGTAACATGGGGTATTTTACAATCTAAAAAATCACAACGTGTCTTCACATGGGTATCGTTAATTGTATTTTTAATCATTTCTTATATCGGCGTATCAGCTATCATTGCATTTATGTAAAGAATACACATTAACTAGTCTTAGTTTTAATATTTCAGGGGAGTGACATTTCTATGGCAGAGAAAAAAATTATTGTTGTCGGTGGAGGACTTGCCGGTCTGATGTCAACAATTAAAGCAGCAGAAAAAGGTGCACATGTAGATCTATTCTCATTAGTACCTGTAAAACGTTCGCATTCAGTTTGTGCTCAAGGTGGTATTAACGGTGCGGTAAATACTAAAGGTGAAGGTGACTCACCTTGGATTCACTTTGATGACACTGTTTATGGTGGGGACTTCTTAGCAAACCAACCACCTGTCAAAGCGATGGCTGAAGCTGCGCCTAATATTATTCATTTATTAGACCGTATGGGTGTAATGTTTAGTAGAACAAATGAAGGTTTACTTGACTTCAGACGTTTCGGCGGTACGTTATATCACAGAACAGCATTTGCCGGAGCAACAACAGGTCAACAATTACTTTATGCATTAGATGAACAAGTTCGTGCTTATGAAGTAGATGGACTAGTAACAAAATACGAAGGTTGGGAATTCTTAGGTATAGTCAAAGATGACGATAATACGGCTAGAGGTATTGTTGCTCAAAATATGACGACTTCTGAAATTCAATCATTCGGATCAGATGCCGTAATTATGGCTACTGGTGGTCCAGGTATTATCTTTGGTAAAACAACTAACTCAATGATTAACACAGGATCAGCAGCATCAATCGTTTATCAACAAGGCGCTATTTATGCAAATGGGGAATTCATTCAAATCCATCCTACTGCTATTCCTGGTGACGATAAACTACGTCTAATGAGTGAATCAGCACGTGGTGAAGGTGGACGAATTTGGACATATAAAGATGGTAAGCCTTGGTATTTCTTAGAAGAGAAATATCCTGACTATGGTAACTTAGTACCTCGTGACATCGCGACACGTGAAATCTTCGATGTATGTATTAACCAAAAATTAGGTATCAATGGTGAAAACATGGTATACCTTGATTTATCACATAAAGATCCACATGAGTTAGACGTTAAACTTGGTGGTATTATCGAGATTTATGAAAAATTCACAGGTGACGATCCACGTAAAGTACCAATGAAAATCTTCCCAGCCGTACACTACTCAATGGGCGGTTTATATGTAGATTATGATCAAATGACAAATATTAAAGGTTTATTTGCAGCAGGAGAATGTGACTTCTCACAACATGGTGGTAATAGACTTGGTGCTAACTCATTATTATCAGCAATTTATGGTGGTACAGTTGCAGGTCCAAATGCAATTAAATATCTTGATGAAATTGAAACTTCATACACTGACCTAGATGATAGTATCTATGAAGCTCGTGTTAAAGAAGAACAAGAACGTTTCGATAAATTATTAAACATGCGTGGTAGCGAAAATGCATATAAACTTCACCGTGAATTAGGTGAAATTATGACAGCAAACGTAACTGTTGTACGTGAAAATGATAAATTATTAGAAACTGATAAGAAAATTCAAGAATTGATGAAACGTTATGAAGATATTGACATGGAAGATACACAAACTTGGAGTAACCAAGCCGTATTCTTCACACGTCAATTATGGAATATGCTTGTATTAGCACGTGTAATCACTATCGGTGCATATAACCGTAACGAATCACGTGGTGCACACTACAAACCAGAATTCCCAGAACGTAATGACGAAGAATGGTTAAAAACAACTATGGCTCACTACCAAGGTAGAACTGAAGCACCAAAATTCACTTATGAACCAGTTGATATTAGCTTAATTCCACCGCGTAAACGTGATTACACTAGTAAGTCTAAAGGAGGTAAAAAATAATGGCTGAACAATCAGTAAAAGACACTCCAGAAACTCAAGGTAATCAACCAGCACAAGATCAAAATAATCAACCTAAACAAAAAACAGTTAAATTGATTATTAAACGTCAAGATAATAGTGAATCAAAACCATATGAAGAAACATTTGAAATTCCTTACAAAGAAAATTTAAATGTCATTGCTTGTTTAATGGAAATTAGACGTAACCCAGTTAACATTAAAGGTGAAAAAACTACACCTGTAACATGGGATATGAACTGTTTAGAAGAAGTATGTGGTGCTTGTTCGATGGTAATTAACGGTCGTGCAAGACAATCTTGTTCTGCTATCGTTGATCAATTAGAACAACCAATACGTTTAGAACCAATGAGTACATTCCCAGTCATTCGTGACTTACAAGTTGATCGTTCAAGAATGTTCGACAACTTGAAACGTATGAAAGCTTGGATTCCAATCGATGGTACGTATGATTTAGGTCCAGGTCCTCGTATGCCTGAGAAAAAACGTCAAACAGCATACGAATTATCTAAATGTATGACTTGTGGTGTTTGTCTAGAAGTTTGTCCTAACGTAACTCAAAAAAATGATTTCGTTGGTGCGCAAGCTATTTCACAAGTACGTTTATTCGACTTACATCCAACTGGTGCTATGACTAAAGATGAACGCCTAGATGCTTTAATGGGTGCAGGTGGATTACAACAATGTGGTAATTCACAAAACTGTGTGAATGCTTGTCCAAAAGGTATTCCATTGACTACATCAATTGCAGCAATGAACAGAGAAACATCATTCCATATGTTTAAATCATTCTTTGGTTCTGACCACAAAGTTGACTAATATAGAATTTATAGGGGTACCCCTTTTAGGGGGTGCCCCTTTTTTATGTGTTGCTAGATGAAAACATCATTAGTGATTTTGTTCGAATTAATCAACACTTGAGTATGCTTATGATAAAATAAAAGTTAACTATTAAATAAGGATGTAAGACAATGAATAGACCAATTGGAGTAATAGATTCAGGTGTGGGTGGTTTAACAGTAGCTAAGGAGATTATGAGACAACTTCCTAATGAAACCATTTATTATTTAGGTGATATTGGAAGATGTCCATATGGGCCTAGATCAGGTGAAGAGGTTAAACAGTTCACAACTGAAATAGCACAGAAACTTGTAGAATTCGATATTAAAATGCTTGTGATAGCTTGTAATACAGCTACAGCGGTAGCATTAGAACATTTACAAAAAATATTACCAATCCCAGTAATCGGTGTCATTGAACCTGGTGCTCGTACGGCTATAATGACGACTAAGAATCAAAATGTTTTAATTTTAGGAACAGAAGGAACGATAAAATCAGAAGCTTATAGAAAACATATTAAACGTATTAATCCTAATGTAGAAGTATATGGTATTGCTTGTCCTGGGTTTGTACCTTTAGTTGAACAAATGAGATATAATGATCCGACAATTACCAGTATTGTGATACATCAAACCTTAAAACAATGGCGTAATAGCGAAGCAGATACAGTTATATTAGGATGTACACATTATCCATTATTATACAAACCTATTAATGATTATTTTGGTGGTAAAAAGACAGTTATTTCTTCGGGATTGGAAACAGCAAGAGAAGTCAGTGCTTTATTAACATTTAGTAATGAACATGCTAGTTATACACAACATCCGCCACATCGTTTCTTTGCAACTGGAGATACAATGCATATTGAAAATATTATTAAAGAGTGGCTAGGTATGGATACTAAAGTGGAACGTATTTCAGTAGGTTAAATGGAGGAATTATTAATGGAAGATATCGTAATAGCATCTAATAATAAAGGTAAGATTAATGATTTTAAAGCTATATTTCCTAACCATAATGTCATAGGTATTAGTGAATTAATTAAAGATTTTGATGTAGAAGAGACAGGAACAACTTTTGAAGAAAATGCTAAATTAAAATCTGTTGCAGCAGCTAAAGCTTTAAATAAACAAGTCATTGCTGATGATAGTGGTTTAGAAGTCCAAGCATTAAATGGTGAACCAGGTGTCTATTCTGCAAGATATGCAGGATTAGATAAAAATGACCAAGACAATATTAATAAATTATTGAAAAATATGGAAAATATTTCTGATAGAAACGCACAATTTGTATGTGTGATTAGTATGAGTGCACCAAATGGTGAGACGACCCAATTTAAAGGGACAGTAAAAGGCGAAATAACAACAGAACCAATCGGGGATCATGGATTTGGTTATGATCCGATTTTCTATGTACCTTCTTTAAATAAAACAATGGCACAATTGTCAGATGCCGAAAAGGCTAAAATTAGCCATCGAGGTCATGCTATAGAACAATTACAACAATTTTTAGCGGGGGAGAAAAATGAGTAAATGGATTATAGTTAGTGATAATCATAATGAAACAGGTATTCTGTACCAAGTGTATGATCAACATCAAGACGCAGATGTATTCCTTCATCTTGGAGATTCTGAATTTCAATATGATGACACAGAATTGAGCTTATATCATCGAGTTAAAGGAAATTGTGATTTTTATCCAGAATTTCCAGAGGAGCAATCTATTACACATCATGATGTTCGTGCATTTTATACACATGGACATTTGTATCAGGTCAATCAGACAAGAATGAAATTGGCTGAAAAAGCTAAGACTATTGGTGCGCAATTAGCATTTTACGGACATACACATGTTGCTAAATATGAAAATCTTGCCAACGTGCACGTGATTAACCCAGGCAGTATTTCACAATCAAGAAGTACTGTTGAAGAAACTTATGCAGAACTTATCATTGATGATACGACATTACAATGTACTTTGAATTTTAGAAATCGTGAAAATAAAGCGATAGATACAATCGAATTCAAACTAGAAAACAGTTAGGCATTCAATATTGCCTAACTGTTTTCTAGTTTGCATATAAAAATGTAATAAAAAAGAGTTGTAATCTCAGTAGATTACAACTCTTATTAGCGTCCTGGGAGGGATACTATAAACCTTATAACGACGGGTTTCATGGGCTTTCGGGTCCCTAATGGGTCCCTAAAAATCACATTGCACTTATTATTTGTGTTGCTTTTGCATCTTCTTCTTTGTATGTTTCTTCAAGTAAATGTGAATAAAATTCGGTAGTAACTGATATATTTTTGTGTCCTAGTCTTTTCGAAATGTAATATATAGAAATGCCTTTGGCTAGTAAATATGAACAGTGAGTATGACGTAAAGCATGTGAAGTGATTTCTTTGATACCTAGATTGTTACAATATTTTTTTAAACGTTTGTTAACTGCATTGTTTGTTAGTTCACCAAAGATAGTACCGTCAATTGTTCTAGGTAATTGATCAATAGATTTAATGATATAATTCATATCTTTTGGACTAATGGACACATAACGTGGAGATGAATCAGTTTTATGTTCATCAATATATATTTCGCTTTTAATTTGATTGATATATTCACGCTTTAGATTTAAAGCACCACTTATGCGACAACCAGTACAAATCATGATGAATAGTACGAGTGATGATGCGTTGTCTTTAGTCATCAAATACTGTTTTAACACTTCATAATCTTTTAGATTGATATACTTACTATATTCACTTTTATTAGGGTTATTAGCTCTATAATTAACCTTAAAGGTAGGGTTCTTTGCAATAAGCCCTTCGTATACTGCATCGTCTAATGATGTTCTTATATAGCCATTTAATTTTCTTATAGACTCTTTAGAATGATTTTTTGAAAATTCATTAATAAAATCTTGATAGTGATACCTGGATAAATCTTTCAGCTTTTTCTTGCCAATAGGGTGGTTATTGATATGTTCTATAGCAGCAGCGTAAGACTTATATGTTTTAGCTGTTACAGTCGATTTCTTAAACGTTTCACACCACGTTTTAAAATAGTCATACAGGGTTAAATTAGGTTCATAATCAATGCCTTGTTTTAACTCATTTAACTTATCTAATCCAGCAGAATTAGCTTCTCTTTTTGTTCGAAAACCTTTTTGTCTATACCGTTTACCTTCATACTTAAATTCGTATTGCCATTTTTTACCGTCATAACATCGTGTTTGCATGTTATCCCTCCTCAAAAAAGGTAAAAAATAATAAGGGTAGGCGGACTACCCTAAAAATGTAAAAAAGAGTATGTGAAAATGTACTCTTTTTTGAGTGTTAACAATAGAGAGTTAGAATCAACTAAATTCATTTATTTGCATTATATTTATTAGAATTGTTACCAAAATTATTAAAATAATAAAATATAAAATTATATAGATTAATATAATTTTAATAGTTAACTTCTTTTCTTGAATTTTCACAATTACATAAAGTGAATGTAGGAAAGTGATGGTAATTATGAAAATAATGCCGAAAAGAAAATAAAACATAATTTTAAAAGTCCTTTCTAGCAATCAAAATAAGATTTAAGGATTAGTGTTTAGTTGTTTTATCCTCTATTTTATTATTATCTTTAAGTACATTGTCTGCATGACGGTCGCAAGCAGATAATGATAAAGTTGCCATCATAATAACTGCTATAATAAATTTAAATTTCACAATAAACACCACCATATCATAAAATTAGATATCCTAGAAATGAGATTATACTTACAGCTAAAAAAGCCAATGAAATTGTTCTACATGTGTGTTTATAAGTTATCCCTTCAGTTTGTGATAAAAAGAAACTGAAAATAAATAAAAAAATGCTAATTAAAAATAAACCGATAATCACATAGATCAATGTATTCATCCCCTTAGATTAAGTTTATTTCATCTTGATCATATGCAGTAACTAAATGTGAATTATATAATTATAAAAAAATAAAATTATATAGTATTATCACGATAATAGAGATAAAAACTATGGTTAATACCGTCCACATGGTATAAGCTCTTTTGGAAATTTGTTCGTTCGCTTTTATAAGTTTATAAATATTGATGATTAACAAAATAATATTTACAATTAGTAAAATTAATAGGCATTCAATAACGAATGTCATCATCTACGCCTCCTTTGGACTTACTGTCTTTTTTCATCAATTTCTCGGGCGTATTTTTGTAATTTTCTGCGTGTTTTTATAATACTTTCCTTTTTAGGACGTGACTTCCTAAAAACATTACCTCTGTTAGTTCTCACGGTATAATAAATTTTCCTCAGTTTAACTTGATAATTAATTATTTTCATTCTACATTTCTCCTTTGTTTAAATATTTATATTAAAGCGTCACTAGGTCGCTTATTAATCAAAAATTTGGTAGTTATAAATAACTTTTCCAATTACTTCAATTTCATCTATAGAATCTAAATCATAAGAATTAGTTTTGAACTCATCAGAATAGCTTACCGGGTCTAAATGTAACTTTGTTTCAGTACGTCTAACACGCTTTACCGTGTATTCTCCACCTAAACGAAGTACTAGAATGTCATTACTATTCAACTTATAGTCTTGATTCTTTCTATAATCATGTACGATTATGTATGATCCGTTAGCCAAGATTTTGTTCATGCTATCTCCATTTACTTGCAAAGCAATACATTCGCTAGGTTTACGACCATTGAATGCAAAATTTGGTGCTTTAACTGATTCATTGTCAATTGTCATTTCTTCAAAATTACCTGCAGAAACTTTGCCATAATAAGGAATATCAACTTCGCCATCAAAATCTGGTAGTGTTGATTCTTCTACTTCACCTAAAAGATATCCTTTTGAAACATGGAATAAGCTAGATATTTTTTCAATCATTCCCATTCTAGGTTCGTTTTTACCGTTTTCCCACATTCTTATTGTGCCTTCCGAAACATCTAATTTTTTAGCCATTTCAACTTTCGACAGTCTATTATCTAATCTAATTTCTTTGATGGAATTTTTGAAAGCCATTTTAATTACCTTCCTTATATATGATGTTTTTGACACTTTTTATTATACTATGAAAAATCGTAATTGCAACACTTAAAATACGATTTTAAAAAATAAAATTACTAATTTCAAAAAAATAATTACGAAAAAAACTTGCAATCGTATTTATAATTCGATATACTCTAATCAGAGCTTAACAAGGAGGTCAAAAAATGAATCACATCAAACAGAACCTAAAATTAGATGAATGGCGCAAAAGAAAAGGTTATACTCAATCATCTTTTGCTAATAAATTAGGTATTTCACCATCAACATATAATTTTTGGGAAAACAATCCAGAAATGATTAAACCTAAAGATGCGTTTAAAATCGCTAATACTTTAGAAGTCTCAATCGATGAGATTATTTTTTTAAAAGACGAATCGTATTTTAAATACGTTTTAGTCGAAGAAAAAGAACACCAAACAACTTAAAGGAGGAAACCAAATGCAAGCATTACAAGAAATTCAAATTGAAAACAATACAGAATTAGGAGCAGTTGTTTCTAGTCGAGTAGTAGCGAATGAGTTAAATAGAACTCACAAAAATGTACTCAGAGGATTAGAGAAAATTTTAACCGGCTCAAATGTGAGCTCGTTAATCATTCCAAGCGAATATAAAGATTCTAAAGGAGAAAGTAGAAAAGAATACTTACTAACAAAAGACGGTTTCACTTTATACATGTTCAATATTCAAGGTCACAACGAATTCAAAATGACCTACATTAATAAATTTAATGAGATGGAGAACGAAATTCAAAATAGATTACCTGGAACATATAAAGAGGCGTTATCACAACTACTTCAAACAGTAGAAGAAAAAGAGAAGTTAGAACTGGAAAATAACATGAACAAACAGAAAATAGCCGAATATGAACCTAAAGCATCTTATCTAGATACTATCTTGAATAATAAAAGTTTGGTCACTGTTGGCCAAATTGCAAAAGATTACGGTATGTCAGCTCAAGCATTAAACAAACTACTTCATGATTTAAAAGTTCAATACAAACAATCAGGACAATGGTTACTTTACTCAAATATTCAAGAAAAAGGTTACACACATTCATCAACTACAGAAATTGAGCATAAAGATGGGAGTACATCAGTAAGAATGAATACCAAGTGGACACAAAAAGGACGTCTTTTCATCTATGAATTACTTAAAGATAACGACATCCTACCCACAATCGAACAAACAATTTAAAGGAGGAAAACAAATGCATGAACAAAATAAAAAAGTCATCTATTACTACTATGACGAAAAAAGCAATAGACGACCTTTAGGTGTAGATGATCAAAAGCAACTAAACTTTCTATTAGATGAAAAATGGATCGAGCATATAAAACGAGAATTTCCATTAACTATCAATAACTTATACATGCAACTAGATGGTAATGAATTTAAGTTAGATTAAATTTTTTAGATAGATATTGAAAAGCAAGCCTACTTAATAAAGTTACTGACATGCTCGATGTTTGTTTAGCAACACGTTTCACTTCATTCCAAGTTTCGTCATCGCGAATATTATCTAAGAATTCATGACCATAAAAAGTGATATTACCAATTTGATAGTAATTAATATTATTGTTTGCAACATCAACTCGTGCATCTAAAATGCCAGCTTCGTTTAATTTAGACAAGCAATATATTAATTCACTAAAATTATAATTTTTATATACTTCATAATCTTGAAAATTATATGTAACTAACATAGTTTCGAAAGGCTTCTTTTCTTCAATCTCTAATAATAAGTCTCGAATACAATCATGATTTAGTTTCATATTTATCCACCTCCTAATAAGGAGTATAGCAGAAAAAGTTATAAAAATTATAAACACCCACAATCGAACAAACAACTTAAAGGAGGAAATGGAATGAACGAAGAAAAATTAAAGATGCTTCTCTTACTACTTGAAGATGTGCCGAGAGACGACTGGAATAGATTAGTAAACGAAGTGAATAATCAATACAGTTACCAAGCTGACAAGGTAGGACTTGCCAGTGATAACTGCAAACAAATAGCGAATAACTATAAGCGCTATGGTTTTTAAGATGGATAAGGATTATTGTTATTCTTTTCATCTCTAACATTAATGTCGAAATACAAAACGTGATCTAAACTGACAACTCTATCTTTCGGCTGAATGATGTGTAGAGTTTTGTTTTCGGCATCTTTCCGACGTTCTTGCACTTTAATAACTTCGCCATTAATTAAATGTAAATCTAAAGAAATAACGTTTTCCATATCTAAATATTGACTGAGCAAACTTTTATGCATAAATCCACCTCCCTTCATAAAGGGATAACAACATTATACACGAAAGGAGTATCTAAGATGACACAAACTTTAACTGTATCTGTACCCATACCCGACACACACGTACTTGTCGCTAAAGATGAATACGATGAGTTAATAAATTACTCACTAGATCCAGTTTGGGACTTAAAAGAATTGAAACGCAAATTGAAAATGTCATCTGACGACACTATTAAAGACAGATTACTATTCAATCCTAAATTTGAGAAATTACTTAAAAAGCAAGGTATCGCACATTATCCAGATGAAAGTTTAAATCGTTGGAGATTCAACGCTAGAAAGATGAATAAGTTCATCGAAGAACATTTTGAAGAAATACACGGAAAGGGGAGATAAAAATGAAATCACACGACATAGCATTCTTAATCGCATTACTATCATGGATTGTACTATCACTAGCACTTACATTTGCAGGTGTCTACTTCACAACTGCATTAGGTATCGCAATGCAAATCAGTATTGCAGCGTTTGTGTTTTTCGAATATGAATTTTTTCAAATAAAAAAGACTGAATGCTAACGGCCATTAGCAGACAGTCGACACAAAGTATTTTTTTCAAATATATCTACTATTAATGTATCACGGAGGTACAAATGAAACAACATAAATTTAAACGAATGGCACATGATTTGATGGATTTGATACCAAACAATCGTTTTCAAGTTGACTATAAATACGATGTTATTTGGTTCTCACATTACCATACAAACGGTGTGAGCGTGCTTCAAATAGACAACACAATTCATTCAGAAGGTGAAATGCTAACCAATTTTGAACTAGCTAAAAAAGTAATCAAAGGAGAGTGTTTGATAGATGAGTAACATTTACCAAATTAACGATAAATTCTTATCAGTTTTAAATATGGCTGATGAAGATGTTGACCCACAAATCATACAAGACACATTAGACTCAATCGAATTAGAACTAAATGAAAAAGTAGATAACATTGTAGGACTTAAACGCAGTGTTGATTCAGATGTGGACGCTATTGATAAAGAACTTAAACGTCTACAAGAGTTGAAAAAATCAAAAGTAAAATTTTCAGACCGTTTGAAAGGTTATCTCTCTGACATGTTAGATCAACGACAGTTAGATAACTACAGAACATCTAAAAACTACATTTACAAACGTAAAAACGGTGCGAGTAAAGATGTAATAGATGAATCTAAAATACCTAAAGAATACTGGGTATCACAAGCACCTAAACTTAATTCAAAAATGCTCACTGATGATTTAAAAGCAGGCAAAGAAATACCAGGAGCTCAACTTAAACAAACAGTTAGTTTGGTGGTGAAGTAGATGACTGAATCAAATGTTGAACAATCTGACATACTGCAAGAGTTAGGTATAGAAGAGATTAATGAAGATACTCAAAACTATTATTCAATTATGGCATATGGTAAGTCCGGTACAGGTAAAACAACTCTAGCAACTAGAGAAAACAACGCATTTATTATCGATATCCACGAAGATGGAATTCAGGTAACGAGAGAAGGTTTTGTTAAGAAAGTTGATAATTATATCGCCTTTCGAAATACGATAGCGAGTATCGAAAAGATAGTAAATGCAGGTAGACAAAAAGGAAAGTTAATTGATGTGGTTGTAATTGAAACAGCGCAAAAATTAAGAGATATAACACTTACGCATGTAATGAATACACACCAAGTCAAAAAAGCAAGAATACAAGATTATGGCGAAACGTCTAAATTAATTGTTAATTCAGTTAGACATTTATTAAAGGTTAAAGACAAACTCGGATTTCACGTTGTACTTACAGGCCATGAAGGACTTAACTCAGAGGATAAAGATGAAAACGGAAAGATTATTAACCCTAGAATATCAATTGAAGTACAACCAGCAATACACAATAACTTAGTAACTCAGTTTGACATTATAGGACATACATTTATAGAAGATCATACAGATGAGAATGGAAACGCGACACATGATTATGTGTTTTCTGTAGAACCTTCTAATTTATACACAACTAAAGTTAGACATAATCCGCAAGTAACAATCAATAATCCGAATATTAAAAATGCTTCAATTTCAAAAATTGTAGATATGGCACAAAACGGAAACTAAAAAACTAAAAGGACGGTAATTAATTATGAAAAAAAATGACATAACACATCAACCACCAGAAGCAGTTGATGTAGTTAAATTAATTAAAATTATTTGTCTGAAAGGTAATGGTAACGAAGATCCTATTAGGAAAGTTGAAAGATATTATGACTTAAATGGCACATTTATATTTGAAAAAAGCATTTAATCTTTATTAATAAATTCATTTGCTTCAGAAATACTAATTTCTAAACTTACTAAAGCCGTTAAAGCGTGTAAAAATTTCTTTAAGTCTTGTACATCTTTATCAACGTGTTTTCTAACATAATGTGTTTCATCATTTCCAATCCAACTAGCTGCACGAGCTAAATTATTAATTCTTATATCATCAATATCAGAAATGCATTGTCCAAGTTGTTGGGTTGATACTTTAGACTCATCTTTGTCTTTGCATTTAATTAAATAATCTTTAACAAGAAATTCAATTGCTTTTCTATAACCAATACCAGCTAAATGATCAAATCTTAAAGCTTCTGCATTTGAACTTTGAGTAATAATATTTTTGAATTCTTGACTTATTTCATCAATTTCACTTGGATATTCGAACAATGTCTCAGGCATAGGTTTTTCATTATCCATTTTAAGTTCAGCAATGGAACCTCCCGGTGTGAAATTAACCTTATAGGTTTGCAAAAAATGCTTATTACAACTAGGGCATTGTAGAGTTATTGACACTGGAAAATATCTATTACTTGTATCAAATGGAGTTGAACTTAATATAGACGGACTTATCTTAGATTTACACCAAGGACAATAATTTGGTAACTCTATCTCATACTTTCCGTGTGCACTTCCTTGAGTATTTAACAACAGAATTTTGCGTTTCAAAAATATCACTCACTTTCAAAAATTAGAATTAAATATATTATACAAAAATAACATAAAGGACGGTAATCAATTATGAAAATTTCAGGACAAGCTCAATATATTAAAGAAACAAATCAAGAAAAGTTCTATAACGGTACAACAGGTTTTCAAGCTGGAGAATTCACAGTAAAAGTTAAAAATATTGAATTTAATGATAGAGAGAATAGATATTTTACAATCGTATTCGAAAATGATGAAGGTAAACAATACAAACACAATCAATTTGTTCCACCTTACAAATATGATTTCCAAGAAAAACAATTGATAGAACTACTAACTAGATTAGGCATTAAATTAAATCTTCCAAGTTTAGACTTTGATACTAACGAATTAATTGGAAAACCGTGTCATTTAGTTTTGAAATGGAAATTCAATAAAGATGAAGGTAAATATTTCACTGATTTTTCATTTATTAAACCTTACAAAAATGGAGAAGGAATAATTAATAAACCGATCCCTAAAACCGAAAAGCAAAAAGCTGAAGAGAAAAGCAATTCACAACAAACGCCAATGACAAGCCAAGATAACCCGTTTGGTAACAATGACCCATTAGGTTATGAAGATGATTTAGCATTCTAGGATGTGATTAAATGCAACGCATTACAAGATACCAGCGAGATAACGACGGTACTTATTCCGTCGTTGCTACTGGTGTTGAACTAGAGCGAAGTCACATAGATTTATTAGATAACGGTTACTCACTTAATGCAGAAGTGGAAGTGCCGGATAACAAAAGATTGTCTATTGAACAACGTAAAAAGATTTTTGCTATGTGCAGAGATATTGAAATGCATTGGGGAGAACCAGTGGAATCACTAAGAAAAAGGTTTCAAGCAGAACTTGAAATAATGAACGGTTATGAAGAAATAAGTTTACGAGATTGTTCTATGAAAGTAGCTAGAGAATTAATTGAATTGATCATCGCATTCATGTTTCATCATCAAATACCTATGAGAGTAGAGACAAGCAAGTTACTAAGTGGAGACCAGGCAATGTTGTATTGGGCAACTGTTAATCGTAATTGTGTGATATGTAGTGCTCCAGGTAGTGACTTAGCTCATTACGAGACAGTAGGTAGAGGTATGAACAGGAATAAGATGAATCACTACGACAAGCATGTACTAGCTTTATGTAGACGCCATCATTCAGAACAACATGCGATTGGTGTTAAATCGTTTGATGAAAAATACCACTTACAAAACAGTTGGATCAAAGTTGATGATCGTCTTAATGCGATGTTGAAAGGAGTAAAAAATGGTAGATAGATTTGATGTAGGAGAACGTATAAATGAGCGAAGAACTCGATTAGGAATGACACAAAAAGAATTAGCTAGTAAAACTGACACAACTAAATCAACAGTTCAAAAATGGGAGTCTGGTGTTCATTTACCTAAAAAAGAAACAATACCTAAAATAGCCGGAATTCTAAAGTATAGCGAAGAATACCTTCTGTATGGAAGTGACAGCAATGAGTAAGTTATTAATAGACGATTACCCAATATTAGTTTTGCCTAAGTTAGCTACAGAAATCGGATTAAACGAGGCTATTGTACTTCAACAGATTCACTACTGGTTAGGAAGTAGCAAACACATACATGATGGATTTAACTGGATATATAACAGCTATAAAGAATGGGAAGAACAATTCCCTTTTTGGAGCAATGTAACAATACGTAGAACGATCACAAGTTTAGAAAAACAAAACCTAATAATCACAAGCAATTACAATAAAGCGGGTTTCGACAAAACGAAGTGGTACACAATCAACTATTTAGAGCTTGAGGGTGTGAGCAAACGAGTTGCTCAAAATGAGCAAACGATGTGGTCAAAAAGAGCAAATGGATTTGCTCAAAATGAGCAAGTCGAACAGCTCAAAATGAGCAAACCAATACCAGAGACTACACAAGAGACTACTTCAGAGACTTCTTCAAGAGATATATTGTCGGGCGACCCGACTGCTTCTCCAATTCCCTATAAAGAAATTATTGGTTATTTAAATGAAAAAGCAGGCAAACAATTTAAACATAATACCGGTAAAAGCAAAAGATGTATTGAAGCAAGATGGAATGAAGATTTTAGATTAGATGACTTTAAAAAAGTGATAGATATAAAAACATCAGAATGGTTAGGAACAAGCCAAGAAAAATATCTAAGGCCCGAAACATTATTTGGCACTAAATTTGAGGGATATCTCAACCAAGAAACTAATACACAACCTAACAACCCATACGCTAACGCATTTGAAAATGCACAGCCATTGGATATGGAAAATCTACCGTTTTAAAGGAGTGATGAGATGGAGGCTTTCCAGAACCTAGCAAAGCAAGCAGGTTTTAAGAACAAGATAGTTAAGCAGGAATTTGGTTTGAAGTGCAATGACTGTGGTCGCACATATGACTATTACGAATTTGATAACGGTCAAGTCGTTAAAGATGGTTGTGACTGCGACATGATTGCACTAGCCAAAGAATCTACAGAAAATTATCGAAAGAAACAACGCAAGTCAAAAGCAGAAAAGATATTTAAACAATCTATAATAAACGACAATTTAGCTCAAGTTACATTTGAGAATTACCAACCTACATCAGAAAAGCTAAATTATGCTAAAGGTTTGTGTCAAAGGTATGCCCAAAACTTCACGTTAGACAATAAGCAATCACTATTAATTCAGGGCTCGTTTGGTACAGGTAAGTCACACTTATCAATGAGTATTGTTAAAGAAGTTAAATCAAAAGGCTACACGGTGCTTTATATGAACGTCCCTCAACTTATATCAACTATCAAAAATACTTACAACAATAGAAATGGTATGACTGAGCAAGAATTAGCACAAATCATTAGTGATGTTGATCTAATGGTGTTTGATGACTTCGGTATCAACATGAATGAATTCGCGACAAGTAAGATGTTCGAATTAGTCGAAAGTAGAGTAGGAAAACACAATATATTTACAACTAACCTAGATGAAAAAGAAATGACTAGAAATAAAGATATGCAACGTATATTTAGCAGAATTATGAGTAATACAACGCTAATCAAAATGGACGGTCAAGATTACAGAACAAGGGGGCTTAAATTTTGATTACATTACAAGAAATCAAACAAAATCTTGAGTGTTCTGATGTGTATGCTCAGAAACTCATAGACGACGCACAGGGCGACGAAAAGAAGTTAGAAGATACTTACTATAGAAAACTTGCAGAACGTCGTATACGTCCTGCTGTTGTCGAATATTAGGAGTGTTATAAATGGCAAAGGAAAAATATTACCTATATAGAGCTGATGGCACAGAAGATATTAAGGTCATCAAGTACGAAGATAACACCAATGAGGTTTATTCGCTTACAGGAGCCCATTTTAGCGACGATAAGAAGATTATGACTGATAGTGAGCTAAAACGGTTTAAGGCCGTGCATGGGCTCTTGTATGAGCAAGAACTAGGATTACAAGCGAATCTATTCGAATATTTGTAGAGGTGGCACATGAGTAAATACAACGCGAAGAAAGTTGAATACAAAGGTATTACATTTGATAGCAAAGCTGAATGTAAATACTTTCAACAATTAGAGAAACAAAAAGAACTAGGTATGTTTGATCGCATCGAATTACAACCTAAATTCGAATTGCAACCAAAATTTGATAAACAAAGACCAATTGTATATGTAGCAGATTTTGCGTTATGGAAAGACGATAAATTACTAGAAGTCATTGACGTCAAAGGTATGGCTACTCCAGAGGCAAAGTTAAAAGCGAAGATGTTCAGATACCAATATAGAGATGTGTATCTAACATGGGTATGTGAGGCACCTAAATACACTGGTCAAGAATGGATAGGTTATGAAGATTTGCAAAAAGTGAGACGTCAACGCAAGAAAGAGAAAGGTTGATGAGATGGAACATCAAGTAAGAATTAATTTTAAAATCACAGGACATGTAAACACGTTCATACCAGTAGGTAAACATGAAACGTTAGAAGATAGATTGCAAGACAAAATTAACGAGTTAAGAGAGTGTCCAAACGATATTTTAGAACTAGATATAACAATAGATGAGTCAGAGGTGGAGTAAATGGTTAAGTTAAGAAAAAGAATGAAAGATGAATACGGCAACTTATATTTTTTGATGAGAATTATGTATCAAAATGTTGAGGTGCCAGCAGAAATATATGAGCTAGCAAATAAAAACGGATTGAGCAATTATGATTTGAGACGAAGAATTATAGAAAACGGTTTTGCAGTAACACAGTATGTTGTTAGACCATTAGCAGACAAAACAGTTAAACCACTGATTGAAGAAGATAATGAACGTGAACAACGTATCGCTACAAGAGAAGAACAAGAAATACGTAGAAAGAAACCACATTTGTTCAATGTTAAGCAGAAACACACACGTAGTAAGTATTTGCAAGGTTTAATGGACAATAACGCAATAGCTAAATTAAAAACCGACTCATACGGCAGAGTACAAAGGGGATAAGCGAATGGAATTACATGAATTAAATACAGGCGATGATATTTGGTTCAAATATCCAAACGCAAATAACTCATTTCCTGCAGTGGTGGAAGAACTCCATTACAACTTTAAAGGCGAACCATATCTAAAAGTACGAGTAGGTAGTGAATTAGTAGTGATAGACGATAAATACGACATAGTAAAGGTGTAGATGATAATGACAATTATTAGTAATCAGAAAGTGGATATGGTTAAACAACCACCACATTATCAATTTGGAATATTTACGGCAAACGTAATCATTGAAGCAGTCGGCAAAACATATAAATCTGCGTCAGTATTCTACCATGTTGGTAATGCATTGAAATATTTAATGCGTGCCTCAAGAAAGAATGGACTAGAAGATTTGAAGAAAGCAAAGGAAAGCGTTGATATGGCAATCAATGTGTGGGACACAAACAATGACAACTAGCACATACGACCTATCCGACACAATCAACCAACGCTACAAATACAACACTAAAGGCAAGAGACCTACACAGATACAACAGGAATTACGCAAGCTAGGTGTACAAGGTTTTGTGGTTAAGGTGGCAGGACGTAAAGTCACAATGAAAGTATTAGAAGAACATAAAAAAAGTAATAGGGAGTGTATGAAAAATGGCAACGCAAAAACAAGTTGACTATGTAAAACTACTTCAAAAAAAGTTCGACCCATTTAACATAGGAGAAAAATATACTGACGAGCAAATTAAAAAGATGAGCCATAAAGAAGTTAGCCAAGTTATCGAACATCTCAAAGAAGAAATAGCAAAAGATGAATTATATAACGAATGTATGTCTGCAGGATTACCTAATCAATAAAAGGAGTGTATGAGATGAATATCAAAAACCAACTATACACATTTAAAGCAACATGTACCAATGTTGTTGACGGGGACACGATAGATATAGATTTAGGGTTTGAAACTTTTGCTAAAAGGCGTGTCAGGTTACTCAATGTTGATACGCCAGAGAGAGGACAAGAAAATTATAGTAAAGCTACTAACTTTACTAAGCAATGTGTAGAAAATAAGAAGATATATGTTCAGACGTATAAAGATGACGCTTTCGGCAGATATTTAGCCAATGTCTTTTATGATACAGGTAATGAGATACGTTCGTTGAATGATGATCTGCACATTAACCAATTAATCAAACCTAATTCGAAATGGAATGAAAGCAATGAAAAATAAAAAAGCGTTCCTTAACCAGTATTTCGGTACCAAGCGTTACTTGTACCAAGACGATAAAAGAGTGGCGCATATGCACATAGTAAATGGTGTGTATTACTTGCACGGTCATCACAAGACGAAGTGGTCAGGTATTAAGTTGACGTTTAACAGTGAGCAAGAGTTCATGAATTGCATTCAGAAATACGAGTTGAGTTTGGAAGAAGATAATCAACTAACATTATTTTAGAAGATTGAGTAAATGACATATCCAACTAGAGAACAATTAGAAGAATATATTAGAAATAACAAACTAGATACAGATGAATCGTATCCACGCAGTGACTGGTGGAAGTTTAAACAACAACGTGACGAGTACAAACAACAACGTGACGAACTCATCAAAGATATAGCTCAGTTGCGTGAGCGTAATGTAGAGTTCGAAGAAAAATTAGATAAAGAAATTAAGTTGAGTTATGAAATAGAAAAGAATTTATATGAGACATCTAAAGAGCGTGATGAGTTAATTAAAAGCAATGCAAGCGTAATAAAATACAACGCAGAGTTGGAGAAGAAAGCAAAAGCGTTTGATGAGATAGCATTAACTGTATTATCTGAAGATAACGATGTAATAAAAAACATGAATAACATAGTAACTAAAATGGTTATTAATAATTTGGAGCGTGAAGAGTGATGACTATTGATACTAAGAGAATCTATAAAATATCAAAAGAACAATTTCACGGTGTATTTCAATTATCGAAAGACGAACCCTCTCTGGTGGCAGTTATAGAATACGAAAACCAGTTGAAAATTGTCGAACCGTATCAAGTTGAATTTATCGAGGAGGAACAAAATGACTAACCGTGAACAAATAGAACAAGGGATTATTGGTGCAAGAGTGTACACAGGCAATGAGACGGTGGAATTGTTGAATGAGTTGGATAGTGTGTATAAGAAAGCGAATACGTTTGATGAAGTAAAAAATAACATAAAAGAAGAGCTAGATAGTTACAGTGTTCTTTATAAAGAGACTCAAGACCCTAGATATAGTTTATTGAGTGGTGTTTATGAAAATATATTTAATTATATTGAAGAATTGGAGCGTGAAGAGTGATGAAAATTTATGAATCATTAAAGAAGTTAGAAGAAAAAGGTTACAGAGTTGATGAAGATAAAGCTATTTTTAATTTAGAAGATGGTGCTCTAGAAATCTACATTGACCATGACAATGATGAAAAAACAATAAAAACAGAATTACATGATATGAAAGTATTTGTGTCAGAAGAATTAAAAGATAGAAGTGTAGAGAGTGTTATGTGTGAATTGGCTGGTATTGATGAGGAGGAACAAAATGACTAATCAATTAACAGTAGATCAATTAGTAAATGCAGTAGAACAATGGAGTATCGATAAAGGGTTGCACAATGGCAATCCAGACAGACAAGCGTTGAAGTTTTATGAAGAGGCGGGAGAAGTTGGAGCAGCTTTATCACGTGGGCAAATGGATGCATTAAAAGATGGTATAGGCGATACAGTAGTAACGTTAATCATCTTAGCTCAACAACACGATATGAGTTTACGGGAGTGCTTACAGTTTGCGTATGACGAAATCAAAGGACGAAAAGGAAAGACGATCAATGGAACATTCATCAAAGAATCAGACTTACAGTAATTCTAAACGTGTCGAATTCGAGGCGGTTAAAAATAAAGATATTCTAACTAGAGTGAAAGAGGTGCTGGGGAAGTGAATGATTTATTATTGTTAGGATTACTAGCCATTGGTGTATTCACTACGATGTATGTATTAACACTTAGTGTAGTTTTAGCGTTATATAAAAAGAACAAAAAAGACTTTGAGACATTTAAGGGAAGAACAGATAGAGAATACCGTAAATTTGAAGCTATGGCTAATAAGAGAATGGAAGAACAACGTAAAGAAATGAATCAATCAAGAGTAATATCCCGTGTTAATAAAGAATTAGATAAACATTTTAAGGAGTGAGTGGGAATGGAAGATTATTACACTAGAAATTTCATAAGGATTCACAAACTTGTTTCTAACGCTAGAAGATATATACAAGACAAACTTGAACAAGCTAAATTTGACGGTGCCGATATAAACTTCATCAAACAATTAGAAGCTGAATATTACGCTTTAGAAGTGATATGGGTCAACATGAATGAAGTTGAAACTAACAGACCTAGATTGGAGAAAAATAGCTAATGCAATACCTAATCACAACATACACAGATTCAAGCGGTAATAAATATTCACACGTGACTAAGGCTAGAGAGAACCAAATGTTTACTGTGGTTGAGGCAAAGAGTAAAGAGCAGGCAATGAAGATATATGAAAGAATAAAAAATACAGTAGCGTTAAATTTTGCGTCAATTGAACGTAAGTTTAAACCAGGAATAACTTCATTTGTTAAACCACTTAAACCAAAAGATTCATGCATTTTTAATGAGGAGGGCGATTAAGCCCTCTAATATTAAAATTTTTTAGGCGGTATATTTTTTTCGTGATTTGATGTGAATATATCTTCGTATCTAATTTTGACACTTGAGTCATCAGATAAAAGAAGTTCTATATTTTCATCGTCAATTTCTCGACAGTTTTTAACTATATACTTTTTTGCATTTTCGTTAGTCGTGTGCACAATAGTATAAATATTGTTTGATATACCAATATTTATCTGACGAATAATTTCTTGTTTATCCATTATTTCCCACCCCCCTTGCCAATTAATAAAATTATTATACCAGAAAGGAACGATACCTTATGAATAAATTATTAGAAACATTCTTAACATCAATTGCTGCAATTACAATTTATAAATTGCTCACTGCAACGTTTAACGCATATAGATACAAACAAGACGATATCGACACACCACCACAAGACTTTAACCAATACGATCATATCCATTTAAATGCAGAGGTGTCGGACTAATGTGGATTATCATCTCGATACTATTAGCAATCGCCTTACTCATATCAATAGGCGTGCAATACGAACAGCATAAGCAAATAGAAGATTACAAGTACGCTAATCAATATATGCGTGATTACATTGTGAGATATATAGAAGAGAAACGGAAGTAATGGAGGTAAGCGATGAAGTTAAGTAAACTAGACCTCAAGAAGATAGAGGAGTATTGGGAGAACTATAATGAAATGAAAGGGCAATTGGCTTATAGGAGATATGAGCTACTATATCAACCACAAGACACTAATATTGGTGGGGGTAAAACAAATATAGTTAGTAGCCCTATAGAACGTGAGGTAGTAAAGCTACACGAAGATGACCTATATGCTAATCTGAGTAAGACAATATCTGCTATCGAAGATATATACAGATGTGCTACATATGAACAACAAGAGATAGTTAAGTTTAGATATTGGGATAAAGATTCTTTAACTTATGAATGGGAAGACATTGCTCATGAATTAACTAAACAAAGAGATGATGACAAAATTATAAGTGTTTATTCAGTATTAAGATTGAGAAGAAAATTAATGGAAGAAACAGCAAGAAGAATTGGATATATTCATTTCAAGTAAAATCGCAATTAGCTGTTTGTTTAATTGCGGAAAGAAATGATTTATATTGATATTATCAAAAAGAATATAACAATGATTCTTTTAAGTATTAACAAAACATAATCAAAGACAAAGAACATTCAACTTTAATTTATTTATTGTTGTTTGTTCTTTTTATATTGAAAGAAGTTGAAATCATTTTGTCTTTCATTCAACCAAAGGTTCGTCTAGGTAACAAGACTATGACACAAAGCCAACTGCAGGAGCGTAGGAGGCATGCACACAGGACGTATAACGCACAGGTACGCAATAAGGTAGATAAAGACCTGACAAAATTTTATCAGTCGTCACAGTGGCGCAAAATGCGTGCTCAGGCACTTGTACGTGATAACTACTTGTGTCAGAGATGTTTGGCTAAAGGAATCGTTAATGATAAGAGACTGATAGTCCATCACAAGCGGGAGTTACGTGAAGACTGGGGAGGGCGTTTGAACCTGGATAATCTTGAAACGGTGTGCACGTCATGTCATAACCGATTACATAAATTAAAATAGGGGGGGAGGTGTTTCAATTCCCCGTGGCTCTAAGGTTCACGATTAATCGACGTTCCCAAATTTACAACCAAATTCCCAAAACTAAATATTTCAACCTAGCCATATAGGGCGTTTGGAGGTGTTTCAATGGCTAGACCACGCAAATTAAATGCGACAAAACAAGGGCATAGGACTAAAGAAGAATTAGAAGCTTCAGAATTAAAAGAAAATGGTCTGAATCAATTTGATAAATTAACTGTAAACAATACGCCTACAGATTTAACGGATCAAGCGCAAAAAGAATGGAATCGAATTGTTCCATTACTTCAGGAGTTGCCTATTGCAGAACTCGACTACACGCTAATCAAAAAATACTGTGAATTAGTTGATATTAACAACAATGCATATAGTCAAATTCAAATAGTTGGTACTTTTGATACAGAAACAAACAAAAAAACTGGTGCATTCGCAGTTTATATGGAGAGTTTAAAAGAGTTACGTTCAGTTTGTGGCTCATTAGGTCTCACAATTGACTCAAGAATGCGAATTGTTGTTCCAGTGGAAAACAAAAAGAAACAATCTGTTTATGATCAGTTCGGTGTTGATGACGATGACTAGCGTAAAATTGAATAAAGAATATGAGCAACTTTTAGATGTAGCTGATAAATACAAAGATGACGCTTATAAGTATTGCGTTATGGTATTGTCAGGTACATTTATAACATGTAAAGATACTCAACTTGCTTGTATTCGTCATTTAAAAGATTTAAAACGAATCGAAAATGATGACAACTTCCCTTATGTATATAAACCGAAGCGTGCAAAAAAAGTAATTAAATTTATGGAAGCTTTACCAGACACTAAAGGTAAGTTTCATACATTGGCGCTATTTCAGAAGTTTATGGTATCTATGGTTCGTGGTTGGTTTACCGAAGATGATTATTTGAGGTTTAAGAAAGCTTTTATTTCCATGGCAAGAAAAGGTGGTAAGTCACTTATTGTCAGTGGCTTAGTCTTATACTCATTCTTGTTTGATAATGAACCAAAAGAAGGACGTCAGTGTTTTACTGCTGCGAATGATAAGAAACAAGCAAGTATTGTTTTTAATATGGTAGCTAAACAATTGATGTATTTTGTTTCTCAAGTACCTGAAATAAAAAAAGATGTAAAAAAGGTACGTGAGTTACTTCAAAATTTGAAAGATGATTCATATGTCATGCCTTTATCACGTGATACAGGTGCTGTTGATGGTTTTGAACCATTTTTAGCAGTTATTGATGAGTATCACGCTGCAAAAACCAATGAAATGGTGGAATTGATACAATCTGGTCAAGGTAACCTACATCAAAGTTTGATTTTTATCATTTCTACGGCAGGTTTTAACTTAAATGCACCAATGTACACAGATGAGTGGCCTTATGCTAAAGAAGTTTTGTCAGAATCTTACACAGATCATGAGTATTTTGCAATTATTTATGAACAAGATGATGAAAACGAGTGGCAAGACAAATCAACATGGGCAAAATCAAATCCATTAATCAATGAATCAGACGAATTGAAAGAACAAATTGAGATATTTTTAGAAAAACGTGTAGCCGAAGGTACTCAAAAAGGTACGATGTTCAAAATTTTAGTGAAAAACTTCAATTATTGGCTACAAGCAAGTGAAAAATCTTATTTAGATTTTAATGATTGGAAGAAAAATGAATCTGATTTTGATATTAAAGGTACTAAAACTTATATCGGACTTGATTTATCACGTGCAGATGACTTAACTGCAGTATCATTTATACATTTAGATGAAGTAAAAAAGCAGTATTATGTGACCTCTCACTCCTTTGTTGGAACAAAAGGTGGTTTACAAGCAAAAATTGACCGAGATATTATCGATTATCGGGAAATGGAACGCAATGGTTACTGTACAATTACTAATCTACAGAGTGGCATTATTAATAGTAATCAAGTATTAGACTACATTGAACGATATATATTAGATAACAACTTAGATGTTGAAGCGATTTGTTATGATCCACATGCTATTCATGGCTTTTTAGCAGAAATTGAACGTCGTGATTGGCGTTATGACCTTATTGAGATACGACAGGGCTCCCAAACGTTATCCAATCCGAATATTGATTTCAGATTAAAAGTAATTAATGGTGATATAAAACATCATAAGAACCCACTACTTGACTTGGCAGTCAAAAATGCAGTTGCTAAAAATACTAATGATTCTGTGATGATTGAAAAGAAAATGAATCGAGAAAAGATTGACCCACTTATGGCAACTATATTTGCTTATGTAATTGCTAGTGAATATGAGTGGGAAAAAGTGAACGTTTTACCTAGATTTAGATAAGGCGGTGAAAAAATGGACAAGATAAGGCTATTAGCTGCGTTTCTAATTATTGTTTTATTTTTATTAGGAGTTGTGGCTATTTTTTATGGGCTATTACTAATATCAACAGCTTTAGCTTTTATTGTATTAGGTTTAATGCTTATTGTTATTAGTGTATTAATCAATCAACTCATACCAAGTCGAAAAGGGGGTGATTAAAAAACATGGCACTGTTTGATTTAGGTTTTACATCAAATGATAGAAGATTCAACGAAGATTTGAGACGTATTTTATATGCTAATGAACATGGTTTGAATATTTCTTATACAGGTATTAATGCATTAAAAAACAGTGATGTCTTTACAGCCGTTAAAGTAATTTCGGAAGATATCGCAAGTACGAGTATTATGACTAAAGGTCATGAAACAGATGAAGCATATAATCGTATATTGAAATTGATAAATGATTCGCCAGATGGGGAGCTTCCAGGTTGGCATTTTAAATTTATTATTATCGCAAATATGCTTTTAAATGGAAATTCTTATGTTGAGATTGTGAGAGATAAAAAGACAGGTGTTCCAACGCAACTTTATTTCTTACATAATAGTTTGGTTTCTATTGAGGAACAAGATGGTGAACTTTTCTATAATATTACTGAAGATCATAACGGTAATAGTGTGAAAGTGACGCCAGATGAAATACTACATTTTAGATATACAACGTTAGATGGTTTTCATGGCTATTCGCCACTCTATTCATTAATGCATGAGGTGGCTATTTCACAAGGTTCTAAAAGTTTCTTGAAAAACTTCTTTGAAAACGGCGGTACTTCTACCAATGTATTAACACTAGAAGACGCGAGATTATCGCAAGAAGAAAGAGACTTAATCACAGATGATTTTGAGAACAGTTTAGCTCGTAGTAATAGTGGTTTAATAACACTTGATAGCACAATGAAGTTTGAGCGTATTGCTATTCCTACAGAGGCATTAAACTTCCTAAACAGTTATAAATTTAGCACACAACAAGTTGCTAAAGCCTTTGGCTTACCACTATCAAAAATGAGTAGTGAGTTGGTCAATACATCTATTACACAAGCAAATATTGAGTATTTGCAGAGTACTTTATATCCTCTCTTCTCAATGATATTTGCAGAGTTAGAAATTAAGATATTTAAAGATATTAATCCGCTGATGTCTCTCACATTTGATGAATCAAGATTAATAGATAGTGATCCTGAAGTTAAACTTAAGAAATACACTGAGTTAGAACAAAAAGGGATTATTACTATCGATGAAGCAAGAAGTGTATTTGGATTTGACCCTGTTAATAACGGAGATAAAACACTTGTTGACCTTAACAGAATACCGCTTGATAGTTTAGAAGAGTATCAAAACGCGAAAATACGAGCGAGTATGAACAAAGCACCTCAACAAGGGGGTGATGAATATGGCAATGAGTAACGTTGATGCTACTCAAGATATGGTAATTGAGGGATACGCAATACTTTTCAATACGATAAGTGAAGATTTAGGTGGATTTAGAGAAATTATCAATCCACAAGCATTAAACGATGTGGATGTCAGTGATGTTAAGTGTTTAATTAATCATGATTTTAACTATGTGATTGGTCGTACGCAATCAAGCACACTTGAGCTTACTGTAGATGACAAAGGTTTGTACTTTAAATGCTACTTACCTAACACGAGCTATGCTAGAGATATTTATGAAAATATCAAGGCTGGTAATGTAAATCAATGTAGTTTCTTTTATACACTCCCACCGGATAACCAAGAATCGAGAACATGGCAAGTCATTGATGGTCAATACGTTCAAACAATTAATAAAATCGATGAGTTAATCGAGGTGAGTGTTGTTACTGTCCCCGCTTATCGTGATACTTCAGTTGAAGTGGCTCAACGTAATAAAGGACTCAAAGAGTTCAAAGAAAAGCAAAAGATTCAAATAGCACTTGAGTTAGAAAGCCTACGTCTAGACACGTAAGGCTATTTTTTATGTACAAAATTTATAAGAGGAGGTCATTTGATGGCTGAAGTTCAGAATCAGAAAGATGATTTAAAAAGTTCAATTCAAGAACTTATCAATGAAGCTAAACAAGCTTTAGCAGATAATGATATTGAAAAAGCAAAACAGTTACAAAGTGAAATTGAAAGTTCTAAACAATCATTAGAAGAATTAGAAAAGGTTAGTGACCAATTAGACCAATATGAATCTGAATTAGGAACGAAGGAGGACGCTAAAGTGGCAGACGAATCTACAGAGCAACCAACAGAAACACCTAAAAAAGAAGAGCAACCAGAAAAAACTGAAGAAACTAATCAACCAAAAGAAGATTCAGAAACAGAATCTCCTGCAGATAAAAAAGTTGAAGATGTTGAAGAACCAAACCAAAAAGATTTGGACTCTGAAAAGAAAAAAGGAGCGAAACGAATGAGAATTAAAAATGAACAAGAAACAAATGAAGCTGTGCAAGGCTTTGCAGAATACATGAAATCAAAAGGAGCAAAACGTGACAACGTAAAATCTGATGATGTCGGCGTTACGATTCCGGAAGATATTAAATATCAACCAGAAAAAGAAGTAAAAACGGTACAAGATTTATCTGAATTAGTACAAAAAACGAAAGTTACTACTGCATCAGGTAGATATCCAATCTTAAAACGTGCTAATGCTAAATTCAATACAGTTGCAGAATTAGAGAAAAACCCAGAGTTAGCACGTCCAGAATTTGAAACGATTAATTGGGAGGTTGAAACTTATCGTGGCGCAATTCCGATTTCACAAGAGGCACTTGACGATTCAGTTGCAAATTTAACTCAAATTGTTTCTGAAAATATCAACGAACAAAAAATCAATACATTAAACGAAAAAATCGGAACAGTATTAAAAGCGTTTAATCCAACAACTGTATCTAATGTGGATGATTTAAAAGCAATTATTAATGTTAAATTAGACCCTGGTTATGACCGTCAAATCATTTGTACTCAAAGTTTCTACCAAGCGGTTGATACATTAAAAGACAAAAACGATCGTTACTTATTAAACGATTCAATCATCAACACTTCAGGTAACACATTACTTGGCATGAACGTTACAGTGGTACGTGATGACTTATTAGGTAAAAATGGCGACGCTTTAGCGTTCATTGGAGATGTAAAACGAGGTGTCTTATTCGCAGATCGTACTGACGTTTCTGTTCAATGGATTGAAAACGAAATCTACGGTAAATACTTAATGGGCGCATTCCGTTTCGACGTTAAACAAGCAGATAAAAATGCAGGTTTCTTCGTAACTTTTAACACAGGTAAAGCTACACCTACTGCATAATAGGAGGCATTTAAATGGCTAAATTCAAAGTTTTAAAAGCATATAGAGATAAAGAATTAGATAGAGATTTAGAAGTGAATGACGAAGTTGAAATGACTGTCAAACGTTCAGAAGAAGTTAAAAAAACACTTTCCGATAAAGGTTTTGACGGTCATTTTTTAGAACGAATCAAAGACGATAAAAAGTAGGTGGATTGAATGCTAGATTTAGACATCGAAAGTATTAAAATTGGTATTCGTATCGACCACGACTTTGACGACGACTATATTGAAAATGTTTTACTTCCTGCTGCTGAAAGACAAGTGCAGGGGGCTATTACGGGGTTCGGTGTGGATACTTCATTTTATAAAGGTAATGCACTTTATAATCTAGCAGTCATCAACCACATCGGACATCATTATGAAAATCGTTCTATAACATCACAGTTTGATAAAACTGAAATTCCTGCATCATCTCTTTCGATGATTCAGTCGCTAAGGGGTGAGTATGCAAAATGGAAATCGGCAGACTTAAACACCGAATTAAAATTTTAAAAGTAGTCAATAATAGGCAACGTGATGGTTCGTATAAAAAAGAAAATTCAGTTGTTGCTACACCGTTTTGCGAAGTGTCAAAAACCACAATAAAAGAATTTAGAGAACAGGACCTAGAGGCAAGGCGAGAGGCAATCAATTTTATCATTCGTTATCAACAACGTGTGAAAATTGAATCAGGAATGCAAGTTGAATTTAAAAATAAGATTTATGAAATCAAAAACATTGAAACAGATTATCAAGATTTAGAACGAATAATGCTTAAATGTGAGGTGGTCGAATAGTGGCACACAAAAAATATGATACAGACGCAGATATTAGTCGAAAAATTAACTTATTAATTGTAAATAGTGAAAAATTTGCAAAAAGAGCGACCACAGATGCTGCGAAAGTATATGCTAGTAATTTACGTGCAAACACACCAGTACATGCAAAACAAACGCATGATACTCATGCTATTGAAGTAATCAAAACATCAGGATTTTTACAAGATCGTTCATCACCAACAAAAGAAGTGGGATTTTCAAGAAAAGGCGATAATGGTTGGTATATCCATTTTCCTGATGTAGGTACAAAAATTCATGGTACGGTTCGACAACGTCCCCAACATTTCGCAGAACGTTCATTTCAAATGAGCAAAGCACCTATTCTTGCAATTTATGAAAATGCGGTGAGGAAGATGTTTAATGGTTAACGAACATCCACTTGTGAGAATGAACGTACTTTTAAGTGAAGATGAGCAATTATTAAAACTAATGAAAGATAATCGTGTTTCAAAGACTGACGAAATATTAATTTTCACATTCGATATTCCTGATGAGTATCAAAAAGAATCAAGCACCCCTTTTATAAGACTTACTGAAATTTATATGAATAACGATTTATACAACGATAGTGATAGCCATCATTATCGTTATTTATTTGCCGTCGAAGTTTTTGGTGGCACTTTAAACACTGTGCATGAAATAAGTAATCAAGTTATCAATATCATTAAAAGTAAAAATGGTCGGTGTTACGACAGAGTGATGGATAAAGATGATGAATTTAATTTATATAACAACATGCTTAAGTTTCAAATATTAATTAATGAAGAGGAGTAATATATTATGGCTAATAAAAAAGTAGTTATTGGTTGCGAAGGCTTCCAAATGAGAAAACAAATCGGTAATGGTGTAGATGAACCTGGAAAATTAACAAAATTACCAGGATTACAAGAGGTTGGTTTAGAACTTGAATCAGACCAAGAGTCTGTATATGCAGATGATGTGAAAGCATTAGTATTAAACTCTGGTATCACAGGCGCTAAAGTTACAGGTAATTTCATGGAGTTATCAAGTGAAGAGCGCGCTAATTTATTAGGTGTGGAAATTCGTGACGGTATGGAAGTTTATTCTAAAGATTTAGTACCACCATATGTTTCGGTTTCTTGGAAATATAAATGTAACGATGGATCATTCATCTATATGGGTGCCACTCGTGGTAACTTCGGTGTTCCAGATTCTAAAGTAGAAACTCAAGAAGAAAAACCAGAACAAAAAGAAGAAAACGAATTAGAAGGTACATTTATTCCACGTGAAGATGGTGTCGTTTTCGTTCGTGTACACGATAAAACAGAAGGATTTAGTGAAGAAAAATTCTTAAAATTAATCCACGGTGATGATGCAGTTACAGCAGTTGAAGAAAAACCTGTAGCGTAACATTTTAAGGCGGTGTAACAACCGCCTATTTTTTATAAATAATTTTATTGGAGGAATTAACAAATGGTAAAAATCACTTTAAAAATCGATGGTAAAAACAAAAATTTCGTAAAAGACAAATTAAATTTAGGCGCTTTACGCAAACAAGCCGAATTTGAAGAAAAAATGCAAGGACAAATTAAATTCCAATCTGAGGGCTATGTTTATTATCAACAAATGCAAAAAATGCAAGATGAGGCAGAAGAAAAAGGCGTAGACATTGAAGAAATGGAAGGCTTTGATGAACTTCAAAAATCATTAGAAGAATTTGGTGAAAAAGAAGAACCGGCAAGTGATGTTGAATTATTCGATGACTTTGCAAGTCTTTTATTGAGTGTGTTTGATAATCAATTTACTTATGACGAATTGTTAGACGGTTTAATGGTTGATGGATCTATTGGAGACGCATATCAACAAATCTTCGGGCAACAGCAAGCGGGAAAGCAAGCAAAGAAAAAGACAACATCAACAAGAACAAAAGCGCAAGCGAAGTAGTCGAAGATATATATGATGTTTATAGAAATTTAGTACAAGAGGGTCAATATAAGCCTCATGAAGTGGATGCAATCTATGTTGAGGACTTCAATAAAATTTATGGCAAGAAAGCCAAGAAGAAAAAGGTTGAAAGAGCTGAATCAGGCGCACTAAGTCCTGAAGAAGCAATGAAAATGTTTTAAATAAGGAGGTGGAAAAATGGCAGAATTTAATTTAGGTGCAGAAGTCGAACTTGATGTTGACCCAT
Organism: Staphylococcus sp. AC872; assembly: GCF_979255425.1. Lineage (NCBI taxonomy): Bacteria > Bacillati > Bacillota > Bacilli > Caryophanales > Staphylococcaceae > Staphylococcus > Staphylococcus sp. AC872. Next base: position 385,356 of record NZ_CEEDKW010000002.1, on the reverse strand, counting down.
TGAAAGCCTCCAAAACAACACTTGAAAATCAATTAAAAAGTATTAATCGTTCTTTAAAATCACAACAAAAAGCTTTCAAAGAAAATTCTCTCTCAGTGGATGAATTAGCAGATAGAGAGAAGAATTTAAGTAAAGCGATTGCGTCTCAAGAAGCATTGATTGATAAACGAAAAAGTTCTTTAAAACAGTTAACTGATGAGGTTAAAAAGAATGGTAAGGCAACGGACGAACAAAAGTTAAAAATTGAACGTGCGAGTGCAACCATCAAGAAATCCGAAAGTCAATTAAGTGAATATAAAAGACAATTAAGTGAAACAAGTACTGCCTATAAACAATTTGGACGTTCTACAGATGATGTTAAAAATAATCTTCGTAGTTTAAGAGATCAAGCAAAATTAAACGCATTAGAATTTCAAAATTCGGAGAAATCTATTAAAGATTATCGTGAACAACTCAATTTAATGGATTATAACTTGAAAAAATCTGACGCCAATTTAAGTATGTTGAAAGATAATCTTAAAGAGGTTGAACGTACACAAGGCATGAATAGTGTTGCAGCAAATAAAGTACGTAATTCATTAATTCAAGAATCTATTGCCTTTCAAACTGCGCAAGGTCGCGTTGATGAGATGACAGATGAGTTAAGGCAATTAGAAATGCAACAGACTTTAGTTGGACGAATGAAATTGTTCGGCTCTGACTTTATGGGGCGTATGGACGCAGCACAGCAAAAAATAGATCAAATTGGAGATAGATTTAGAAATTTAGGTTACTTAGCACGTGGTGTTGTTACTGGATTTGTTATTTCGAATATTTCTTCAATTATTCCTATTGCGGGTTCTGCGACAACAGCTATAGCCGGTATTGGTGGTGCTACAGTTGCATTAAGTGGTGCTGCAATCGGTTTAGGTGGTGCCTATGGCGTCGCTCTAGGCTCAATTGCTATATTTGGTGCTCAAGCTAAAACTGCATTAAAGATGGTTGAAGATGGAGAAATGCGTGCAACAAGTGAACTTTCAACCTATAAAACTGCCTTAAATGGTTTACAGAACCAATGGAAAGGATTAGTTCAATCTAACCAAGCTAACATTTTTAATACTATGACGAATGGTATTAGAATTGCTCAATATTCATTAACTCAATTCAATCCTTTCATTACTAAAACGTCTAATAGTATATCGAGAATGTCTGGAGAAATGCTCAATTGGGTTAAGTCTTCTAAAAATGCAACTGCGTCATTTAGAATGATCAATACCATAGGCCCTACTGTTTTTAATAACTTACTTAAAGCAGGTATGAATGTTACTGATGGTATTGCACACATGTTTAGTCAATTCGGCCCTTTATTTTCTTGGGTTGGTTCTGGTATAGATAGTTTATCTGAAAAATTCAGAACATGGGCTAACAGTTCTACTACAGACAATGGTATCGCCCAATTTATTAGTTATACTAAAACGAATCTTCCCATTGTGGGCACAATATTCAGTAATGTATTCAGTGGTATGTTGAGTTTATTCACTGCGTTTAGTGGTCAGTCTCATATCGCTTTAAATGCAATGGCTGGTGTAACTCAGACGTTTAAAGATTGGGCAAATAATTTAAGTGGTACTGAGGGTTTTAAAAATTTCTTAAGATATATTAATGAAAATGGTCCTAGAGTTTGGCAGTTACTTAAAAACTTAGGAACAATCGTTGTCGCTTTAGTAAGAGGCATGGCACCTGTTGGTTCTTTAATGCTTAGAATAACAACAGCTGTGACAGGTTGGATTGCAGAACACTCAAAAGGTAACGGCATTTTAGGTGGAACAGTTGGTGTTTTATCAGTATTAGGTGGTGCTTTAGCCACATTATTACCAATTTGGGGTGTTTATCGAGCAGTAATGGGTAGCGTAACGCTTGCCACAACATTATGGAGCGCTGCAACAAAAGTGGCTGAAGGTGTCATGATTGTATATCGTGGTGTTATTTCTGGTGCAGAATCAGTAGCACTAGCTTATATGTATGCCACAAATGGTATGAGTACTGCTCAACTATTACAAGCAGGACGAGCTAAAATCGCAAGTGCAGCACAAGGCATATGGAATGGTATCACTGCAACTGGTCGAGCTATTGCAAATGGCTATCGTTTCGCTATCGCCTCACTTTCCACAGCTCAATTATTGCAATCTGCAAGAACAAGAATCGCAGCAGCAGCAACAGTTTTATGGACTGGAGTTACTAAAGGTGCAGCAATCGCTACAAGAGGATTAGGATTAGCAATACGCTTTATGAGTGGTCCTATTGGTTGGGTTATCACGGGTATTGGTCTTTTAGTTGGTGCGATTGTCTACTTGTGGAAAAACAATGCTACCTTTAGAAACTTTGTTATTAGTGCTTGGAATGCGATTAAGCGTACGGCGATATCAGTATTTGGATTCTTAAGACCTTATATTATTGGCATTTGGAATGGTATAAAAACTGCTTCTACTGTTATCTGGAATGGATTGAAAGTTGCAGCAGTAGCAACATGGAACGGAATTAAATTCGCTATCCAACACCCAATTCAAGCACTTAGAAATGTTTTAAGTGCTATTTGGCACGGTATTCGAAATTCGGCCGTCGCAATCTGGAATGGTATGAAAGCCGCATTATTAACGATTGTGCGCGTGTATGTTGCAGGTGTTAGATTGCAATTTTCTATATTAAGAAGAGTTGTATCAACAATATTTGGTGCTATTAGAACCGTAGCAGTTGCTATATGGAATGCTATGAAAAACAGAGTTCTAGCGATAGTTAGAGGTATTACATCAGGTGTTAGAAATACTTTCAACGCTTTATCAAGAGGCGTAAGAGCAATATTCAGCAACTTGCGAAATTTTGCCGTTAGTGTTTGGAATGCTATGAAAAACAGAGTAGTTGCGATTGTAAGGTCGTGGTGGAACGCTAACCGTGCTACTTTCAACGCATTGTCTCGTGGTGTAAGAGCGATTTTTCACAATTTACGTAACTTTGCAGTGAGTATTTGGAATGCCATGAAGAACAGAGTGGTTTCAATAGTTAGATCATGGTGGGCGAATGTACGAAATACATTTAACGCTTTATCTCGTGGTGTCCGTTCGATATTTAATAGTTTACGTAACTTTGTAGTATCATTGTGGAATTCTCTTAAAAATAGAGTGGTTTCTATTGTTACTGGTTTATGGCATTCAACGGTAAATCGGTTTAATAATTTATCTCGAAGCACTAAGAGTATATTTAGTGCTATTAGAAGTTTCATGTCTCATACTTGGTCGGCTATCAAAGATAACACAGTTGGCATGGCCGTTTCACTATGGCATAACGTAACAAATGCATTTAGTAAATTAAGAGACGCTTTATCTCCAATCATCAATAAAATTAAATCATTTATTGACACGATGGTTGGTGGTGTGAAAAGTGGTTTAAATAAATTAATCGATGGTGTTAACTGGGTAGCAGGTAAATTAGGTATGGATAAGTTACCTAAAATTAAATTACATACAGGTACTGAACATACTAACACTACAACGAACGTAGTTAAGAATGGCGCCATTGCTCGTGATACATTTGCCACTGTGGGGGATAAAGGTAAAGGTAATGGCCCTGGTGGATTTAGACATGAAGCTATCCAATATCCTAACGGTAAAGTTGCTATTACACCAAATAGAGATACAACGGCGTTCTTACCTAAAGGCTCAAAAGTATACAATGGTGCTCAAACACATGCAATGTTACAACGAGCAAACATGCCACGATTCGCAAGTGGTACTGGTGTTTTAGGTATAGTGCCTAACTTGTTAAAAGGTGGTAAAGGTAAGAAAAAAGAACACGGCAATGATTATGCGGTAGATGTTGGTAATAAAATTCAAAGTGCTTGGGGCTCAGTTAAGAAAACTACTTCTAATGTTGTTGGCACTGGTGTTGATTGGGCAAAATCTGTTGGTAAAACAGCTAGTAAAATCATTGGCGATGTTATGGACTGGATGGAAAAACCAGGTAAATTAGTTGAAAAAGTGTTCGATATCTTTGGTATCAATTTAGGTGCCTTTAATATAGGTGAAACAGCTGAATTACCATTTAATATGATGAAAGGTATGTTCAGTAAACTTAAAAAAGGCGCTATTGATAAAGTAACTGATTGGTTTTCTGAATCTGGTGGCGACGGCGACGGTGGTTACATTAAATATCTTGACCACATTAGAACACCTTATAGTCCAAATGGACCGCCTCCAGGTTATCCGTTCCATTGGGCGCATCCAGGTATCGACTTACCTTATCATTACGAAAAAGTACAATCTACGATTAGTGGTACGGCTCATACAAAAGAAATGCCAGGTGGTTTTGGTCACTATATTTCAGTTGTCGGTGGTGCTTTAGAGGTTATTTACGGGCATTTGAGTAAATGGCTCGTTAAAAATGGTCAACATGTTCAACCAGGAACAGTTTTAGGTATTTCTGGTAATACCGGAGCAAGTACAGGACCTCACTTACACTATGAAATGCATAAAAACGGTCACCCTATTGACCCTGTTAAATGGCTTAAAACTCACAATGGTGGTGGAGGTAAATCTGGAGGAAGTCGTGCTGCAAGTGCATGGCGTCCTGAAGTAATGAAAGCCTTAAGAATTAATGGATTGCCAACGTCTTCAAGTTATGTGAACGCTTGGATTAGACAGATTGATTCAGAATCTAGTGGTAATGCAGGCGCTCATCAAGGTATTCATGATGTCAACAGTGGTGGTAATGAAGCACAAGGTTTAGTACAGGTAACACCTTCCACGTTCAGAGCATTTAAAAAAGCAGGTCACGGTAATATCTTAAACGGTTTAGATAACTTAATTGCTGGTATTGCATATGCCAAATCTCGTTATGGAGGTAGCATGTTAGGTGTTATCGGTCATGGTCATGGTTATGCCAAAGGTACCAACAATGCTCGTGCAGGTTATAACACTGTGTTTGAAAAAGGCGGAGAAATTATTCAAATGCATGGTGGCGAAACAGTAATACCTAACGATGTATCAATTAGCGCGATGAAACAAATCGCACAGAGTGATATATTCAATAAAACTCAAAGTGCTGTGTATGAAGGCATTTCTCTATACGCAAATGAATTGAGAAATCAAGCTAACGCAAAAGCACAAGCCGACCAACTAAGATTGCAACAACAAGCCTATGATAACGAAACATTAAAAGAACAAAACAGCATTTTGAAAGAAATGTTATATACAATGCAAGATTTACTGTATTCAAGTCGTAATAATGAAGTATATAACCAACAGACTGCTTCTAAAAATTTGAATTTAGATGGTGAACCTATTGAAAGAAATACAAGTAAGAGACAGGGCAAACGAACTAAATTAGGTGGTTGGAATACAGGTTTAGGAGGTGCCTTCTAATTTGATGAAGATAGTAAGAATGTTTAATGATGATTTTGATTATACGCTCACAGATATACCTGGTTTAGAATTCTTGGATTACGACGAAGAAGGTGTTGAGGTTCAAGTGAATAAACTTGAACGTAAAGGTAAAGATGGTGTAGCACTTGGGGCCAGTACATTTGGACCTTTTAACTTAGTATTAAGGTTTGCATATATTGGAACCGATATAGAAGATTATAATTTATTCAAACAAAGATTAAGGGGTCTCTTATTTAGAAGAGACCCTTATTATATTGTTCATTCTGATATGCCAGGTAAAAAGTATGCAGTGTACTGTAATGAAAATGCTATTACTGATGTTTTTAGCAAATACGGGACGTTTGAAATTAAATTCGTCGTTTATAAAGGTTATTCTGAGTCGCTTAAAGACACATTAAGTGTCGATTTCTTAAATGATGAATGGCAGTTTGGCAATGGACTTATTACAGATAACGACATTAGTTATAGGCAAAATGGTAAACGTTTTGTCATATATAATGGATCATCTGATACTATTGATCCACTTAATCATAAGTTAATTATTCGTATTAAAGCAGATGCTCCGAATGGTTTTACTATGCATAATTATCATACTAATGAGTCGTTCACTTATTATGGTGTTTTGAAATCCAATCAAACACTAGCTTTAAATGGTGTACATCCGATAATAGGTAATAATCGTATTGGTATTGATACAAATTATGACTGGATAACACTTGCACCTGGTAATAACAATATTGAAATTGAAGGCAATGGATTATCAAATGTGTATGCAGAATTTGAATTTAACTTTATTTATAGGTAGGTGAGAGTATGAAAGAACTTGTGGTTGAAAATAAAGCAGGAAATTATGCTGAGATTTTAACTGATTACGATTACGATACATTTAAGTATGAATATGAAAAAAATAATGAACGTTCAATCTCTCTCACAGCTTATAAATCAAGCGGCAATGAAGATATATTCGATATGTTAGTTAATGAAAACTATATTATTGAGAATGGACAATACTATGTTATTAAATCTACATCGCTTAAATACGATAGCCAAATGGTACTTAATGATGTGATTGCTAAGCATATTTTTATGGACTTTCAAAATCACTATGTAGATAAAGACATATCGAAAGAAACTCTTAATGATTCACAAGTAGATGAAACCAATGCACCACAATATATTTTAGATTCCTATTTATCATTCGGTTTCAAAGATAATAACCTCGGATTTAGTTACGAAATTGTTGGAGATTTTAGTCAAACAGCACCTGTATCAGAACTTGGAGGTCAAAATGGTATTGAGTTTATTGTTGCTGGCGCTGAATTGTTTAATTATATTTATTTTGCAGATAATAAAAAAATTTATTTTTATACACCTGACACATTTTATAAACGCTGTCAAATACCAATAATCTATCGGGCAAATTCAGACGAATTACAATGTGATATTGTCACAACAGATCTGAAAACTTATATTAAGGGCTATGGCAAAAAGAAAACAGTAGAAGAGACAAAAAACTATCAACCAAAAAAACCTAAAGACTTTAAATTATCTGGTTCTTTTAAAAAAGAAGGTACTTGGTACTCAGAGACAAAAGAAGCAAGTTTTTCGATTAAATTTAATTGTAAGTGGGGAAATGAAACTCTGACTTGGACAAATAAGCAATTGTCGCTTGGTGGTGTAGTAGATGTATATCTTGACGAAAAAAAAGTTGGTACCTATTCTCAATACAGTAAACGTTCAAAAACTAATCAAATCACTATAAAAAAAGGATTAGAAAAAGGTAGTCATTCTTTTAAAGTTGTATTTAAAGGTGGTAAATCAGGTGTAGATTATAAGAAGAAAACACCTCGTTTACTAATCGGAACAGAAAAAACAAATGTACTGAACTTAACAGCAGAACTTAAAGGAGAAGATATCTATCATGTAGTAGACGAATATAAAGCACCTACTTTTGATACGTTCGGGATGATGCAAGCACCTACTGTGTTCGATGATAATGCAACAACTAAAACACAAATACGCAAAAGCATGATGGAACAATTAAATGATAGTCCTACAGTTGAACTCGCTACAAATTATTTAGGTACTGATGATGATAGATATTATATAACTAGTGATGATATTGCAGAAAATAATGTAGTTCGTTTCGTTCACAAACCATTGCAATTTAACAGTGATCTTAAAGTTGTTAAAATTACACGTTATCATTCGAAAGCAAATAAGCCTGTGGAAGTCGAATTCAGCAATGCTAAACAAGATATTATTAGCATACAAAACCAAATTAATTTACGCATAAAACGTGCTAATAGCAAAATAGCCAATGGAAGTTGGACAACCGATAAGAATATGAAATACGATTTTATGTCGAACGTGGTAGGGAGTGTATTAGTAGATGAGTAAAGAAATACCAGCAATTTTTATGCAAGATCCAAAAACTGGGGAGAATGTATATGTTGTTTCGCATGTGAATTATGTGGACGGCATGCCAGATGACTTTGAGAATTACGATTTAGAGGGATTGCAAGATAATATATCTTCAATGAATAATAATTTAAATAGCGTCCAAAGTCAGATAAATACAGTGCAATCATTAATTAACAACATCGTTACTGATACAGGTTGGTTAGATATTAATTTAAAAAACGGTATAACCGCATATAGCTCAAGCGAAACACCTAAAGTTCGGCTAATGTCGATAAAAGGTGTTTCTTTTTTATCATTAAAAGGAGCAGTGAAGGGGATTAAGGCAACAGGAACGATTGGAACATTACCGGATATTATAAAAAGTTATATAACATCGGCTCAACCATTTGTTCAAAATTCAACAAAAGTAAGTAATACACTGAACTTTTCACGTTGGCGTGTTCAAACAAATGGAAACATTGATTTAGAAGGAACTACGCAGACAACAATAGACACTAACCATTGGTTCCCTATCAATACAACATTAATGCTATAGGAGGAAAATAAATGAAACAATTAAACTTACAAAAAAGTTTAACACTCACGTTAGGACAAGATTTTAGACAACAATTGCATACAAATTTTGTTCGAATTGAAGATTTTGCAAACGAAATAAAGCAATATCAAGATTACCATAAAAGCAAAGAAACTAGCGCACATAATTCGGAGCAAATCGAACATAGTGTTAATGGCAATGTAGGAAATGCATTAAAGGATTTAGATAAACGTGTTAGCAATCTTGTGTTATCAAAAGGTAAGGACAGTCTGCAAGAAGTAAAAGATGCACGCGTTGACAATAAAGGTAATCAACATCCAACTTTATATGATCGTTTGCGTTCAGATAGTACAGAGTATCAATTAAATAAAGATAATATTATGGAAGAGGTTGAAGATGCAAAAAATACAGTTTTAGCACAAGAATTTATGTTTGATATTCCAAATCAAGCATGGCAATATCTTACAAATTTATCGCCTTTGACAAATAGTGTTATGCAATCTTTCCACCTGGATAATCGCACAGGAATTATTTATCAAACACAAGCATTTGGAAGTAATTATAAACTATCTAAAATGAAAACGAATGGACAACTATTATCTCAAATGGAAATCGTAGGTGGTGGACACGGTACGCATTTAGGCTATAGATGGATAGATGAGAAATTATGGATATACACTAATATTTTAGATAATGATGGTTATCATAAATTGGTTAGATTTACATATAAACCAAATATTAGTATCAAATACGGAGAATATGACATGGAGGAAGTATTTACAGGTCATCCAGAATTACCTTATATTGCTCCTATAATAAACGAACAAGAAGGTTTGATTTTGTTCCGTGTAGAATATCCAAAATCAGAATGGCTAACACGTAATGCACGTAATTATATAGAAATCAGAAAAATAGAAGATATTGATAATCACATTGATAAAGTATTGTATAGAATGGATATTCCTGCTAAATATAGTGATGGAGATAGTGGACAACCTATGCAAGGTATAACTTTTGATGATGAAAACATTTATTGGTATTCAGGTGATTCTGACCCAGCTATTCCAAATTTCATAACTGTTTTTGATTATAAAACTGGGCAAGAGAAGTATCAAAAAGAATGTAATATAGGAAAAATTGGAAATGAGTTTCCTGGTAACTTTGCTGAAGCAGAAGGCTTACAAATGTATTACGATATTGAAACAGGAAAAAAAGCTTTGCTTGCGGGGGTTACTGTAGGTGCACCCAATTATCGTGCGCACCAAATACACGGTATTTTTATGCGCGATGTGTATGACAAATTAACAGCGCAAGCTACGCCGGTTTTAATGACAGAAACAGGGGGTCGGACTAAAACTTATCCACTTGCTGAATATACAAAAATAAGCGATGTCATTGAACCGGGATATTATTATTTAACTACGTCAGATACTTTAAAAATCACTGATTTTCCAGTGCCACCAGAAATGCGAGATGCAGGATGGTTTTTAGAAGTTTCGGCTTCCAATGTTTCTGGTGATACTAAACAAGTGTTGACACGTAATAGTTATGTTAGAGATTTAATGAAGTTTGAACGTATGGTTTCAATTTATAGATTAAACGCTACAGATGGAAATACAACAGGTTGGAATCATGTCAAATCAAGTAGTTTAAATGGTATAGCAGAAGCTGTACCTAGCTTTATAACTAATATGAATCAATTAGGGATTATTACTAACAAAAGATGGTATATAGATACTTCTCGTTCTAGCCAGCTTAAAGATCATCCTAATCCTGGTGTCGCTGGTTGGACGTGTGATATCGAAAGTGTAACAGCAAACACTTTTAAAATAGTATTGAACCGTGTAACTTCTGGTGCTGCAATACAGCGTTATGAAGCTTATTTTAATGCGAATAAAAACGAAAGGACTTCTCCTTGGACATTATTCCAAGGCACTACAGTATAAGGAGGATTAACATATGAGTATGGATAAAATAGCGAGTATTCCTTTAGAAACAACAGCGTATTATCAAAGTTTAACGGATTTGAATATTCAATTTTGGAATCAAGATAAAGACACATCAACTTTACAATTTAAAATAACACGTAATAACTATCCTTTAGCATTGAGCGAAGAAAATATTAAAATTTTCATTGCGCTTGAATCAAAGGATAGTTTTTTAGTTGATGATAAATTGAAGTTTGTAGATGAATTGAATGGTGTTATTGACTATAAAATACCAGATGAATTTATGAAAATTGCAACAAGAGTGATAGGTCAAGTCTATGTGACTACTTTAGATGAAGAACAGGTAGTCGTACAAAGAAAATTTGCTTTTAATGTTGAAAATGACTTAATTGCAGAATTACCCGCAGAAAATAAATTGCGAGAAATTAAATACTTTTCTGATATGCGTTCAGAAGTAGCAGATATGATAAAAAAACTTAATGATGATTTTGAACATATGAATGATTATGTTACTAAAGTTCAAGAAACAACTGAACAAGGGTTGTTATCACTAAATAATTTAATATCCACAAAAGAAAGTGATTATAATACAAATCATTCTAATAGAATTAAAGAAATAAATGAAAAAGGCACACAATATAGTAAGAAATTTGATGATGATAAAAAATATATTGATACAAAATTTGAAGATTTCAAAAAATCTGTGAGCAATAGTGAAGTTATTACAACTGGTCAAACTGCTAATTGGCAAAGATATAAATTGACTGAAGCCGATGGTAAAAGTATCTTTACAAATCTTAATAACGATTTAGAAAAATTAAGGAACTTAACACCTGGTTATTTTTATTGTACAAATATTCCGATTTCTGGAGCTACATCAACAGCCGGGTTTGTAATAGTGGAGATGAGAGACACTAGTGTTAAACGAATTACTTTTAGCCCATATAATTCAACAGATCAATATCTCATGAGATTTTATAACAGTTGGAGTGATTGGGAACGAGTTGGTATAGATCCGAATAATGTTGAAACACCTCAAAATTCACAAGCCAAAGCAAATACAGCTGAAAACAACGCAAAAGTTTATACAGATTTAAAATATTCAAAACGCCACACTGTATTATTTGAAGGGAACGCGAATGGTGTAGGAACTCCTATTAATTTAAGTGAACCTTTAGATAGTTTTATCGTTCTTTATATATACGGCGACTTTCCCGGTGGGGAATTTGTTACTTTAGGTAATCCATTAAGTACACGTAATATTAATTTGAATCTGGATAATATTGTTGGTTTAGATGCTACTAGCACAAGCACATATGAGTGCTCTTTAGCTAAAGTTAACAACCAACAACTTAAAATTAACTCGGATAATTACATGAATATTATTGACGGTTCAAGTTCAGGAGCTAATGCTAACAAGTTTACTGTTCAGAAAATTGTAGGGGTGTATAAATAGTGAGAATATTAATTAATGAAAATAATGAAATTATTGGATATGCAAAAGTTGGAAGTTTAAATAATGATTTTGAAGTTGAAGATTCTATAGTCCCTCAAAATTTTGAACAACTTTATAAGCCTAAATATTTTTTATATCAACCTAATGAAATTGTTATGAATCCACATTATCAAAATGAAAGTGTGGCATCGAATCAGACCACAAATTCTACATCAAATTTATCAAATGATGATTCTTTAAAATTAATGATCGCATCACTTCAAAAACAATCAGTACAAAATGCAATGAAAATTTTGAAGATACAAAAAGAAAATGAAACATTGAAAAATAAGTTAAGTGATTTACAAAAAGGTTTGGAGGTCACATAATATGTCGAAAAATAATGGTTTTATTTCCCCTACTTTTAATGAAATTAAGCAAATGTATTTATGGGATTGCTTAACGAACGACGACATACATTGGTATGTGGAAATGGAAGTTCTAGATACAGTTGACTATGCACTAATAACAGGTGAAAAGTATATAGACAAGCCACAGGCTTAATGCTTGTGGTTTTATTTTTGGAAACAAAGAGGTGCTAAATTGAAAAAGACTTATTTTGATTATATCCATAAAGTTATTCTGTATATGGGTATTGGAATTTTGATGTTCGAAAGAGGTTTCTTTTGGGCAAAAGAACAAGAAGATATATTAGACGATTCACAGTTCTATGTAGCACTTCATAACATCATGCCTATTTGGGTATGGGGTATTCTTGGTATGGTATTTAGTTTAATGTTGATCATCGCTCCTTTTTTCTTACCTAAAAGAGAAATGAATAATACTTTTAATTATTTAATTATGTTGGGCGGTGCAGGTAATGGTTTGTTCTACTTCTTAATGACATCGGCAAGTATATTTCATGCTATTAATTGGCTTACACCATTGCAATTTTCCACACTTGCAGTGCTAAATTTTATAATTTGTGTGCTTGGAGTGATAGGCATTGTCCGAAAACGATGAAAAATATGTGTTGCGACATGAATGGGAGCGTAACACAGGTAAGATATATGAAAGAATCAACGAGAACGATAGAAAACACACAGAGGCAATTAGTAGTTTGAATAACAAAGTGGATAAACAAACGGTAATTCAAGAACAAACCTATGAATCACAAAAGAAACAAGAAAGTCATTTAGAAAAGATTAGTGATAAAATGACAGATTTTGTATCAGAAGTTAACGACTTGAGGTATGAAGTTAAAGGTCACGACGAACAAATAAAAAGTTTCAGTCAAATATTAACTAAAAAACAAACATTCAATGTAGGTATAGCTACTGCAATTGTAACAGGAATATTTGGTTTATTATCTGCAGCAATTGGACTAGCACCTATATTATTTAAGTAAAGTCGGCGTTATGCCGGCTTTTTATTTTACTCAAAAGGAGATAATCAAATGACTGCAGATAAATTAAAACAATATATTGGATTATTTGGTGGTATGTTAGGGGCTTTATACCTAGCATTAAAAGCAAGTGGTATCGAAGTTCCTTTTTTAATGCCAGATAAATTAGACGCATGGCAAAACTTCGCTACGTCAATAGTACCTTTTGTAATTGCGATATATGGCGTCTATAAAAACACATATGTTATTCACTCGCATTCAAAAGCACAAGAAGAATACTTAAAAGAAAATAATTTAAAATAGGAGTGTTATAGATGGCTACAGAGAATTGGAAAGGTGTTAAAGTAAGATATCAATTACTAACAAAAGGAACGCGCCGATATGGCGAAACAATGGATGGTGGAAAACCACAATTCATCGTTGCACATGATACTGGTAATATTAATACAACTGCTCAATCGAATGTGACCTATTATGAAAACACTTATAATATACCTTGGAATAACGTAGCTAGTGCTCATATATTCGTTGACGATAAAGAATGTATCATTTGTATACCAACAACAGAGAAAGCTTGGCATGTACTCTATGACGCCCCTACAGATAACATTTGGTACAACAGAGACGCTAATGATGTAGCGATAGGTGTCGAAATATGTTATTTCAGTGATAAAGAACGTAGTAGAAAAGCATTAGATAAAGGCGCTAGAGTATTAGCATATCTTGCAGAGTATTGGCATATTGATTACAAAACTAGAATGCCAGGACATCAAGATATTCAAGCAGATAAACAAGATCCAGGCAATGCATTAGAGGCGTCGGGATATGGTAGAAATACATCAAATCTTGATAAGTTAGTAGCTAAATACTACAAACAAAACGTAAAAGTTAAAGCTACACCAATGAAAGAGGAAAAAGGTGCGACATCATTTACACGTGAAGAATTCGTAAAATGGCTAAAATCAACAGTAGGTAAACAATATGATTATGATTTATACGCTGCTTTTCAATGTGTTGATTATGCAAACGTAGGTTGGGACAAATTATTTGGTCATGGTCTTAAAGGTAATGGAGCGAAAGACATTCCTTTTAATGCTTATAATAAAGATAAGTTTAAAAATGAGGCTACAGTATATAAAAACACACCTAGTTTTTTAGCTAAACCAGGCGATTTAGTCGTTTGGGGAGAACAAATGGGCGATGGTTGGGGTCATGTAGCTTGGGTCGTTGAGGCTACACTTGACTACATCGTTGTACTTGAGCAAAACTGGCTCGGTGGTGGTTGGACAAGTGGACCAATCAATAATGGAACTGGTTGGGAAACCGTTACACGTCGTAGACACGAATACGACACACAAATGTGGTTTGTACGTCCTAATTTTAGTAACAAGAAAGCAGAATCTAAATTACTCAAGAAATCAAAAGAGAAAAAGAAAGAAAAGCAGATCACATGGAATTGGAAAGGCAGATTTACTACTAATACAACAATCAAAGTAAGACGTAGTCCAAGCTTGAAAGGTTCTGTAGTTCCAAGTTCTGATTGGTTATTATCAAATCAATGGGTAGACTTTGTCAGCATTACTAAAAAAGATGGCTATTGGTGGGCGAAATTCAAATATCCTACTAATCCATCATTAGGTTATTTCTACTGTGCATTATGTAAGATAACAGATAAGCAAGAAAGAATTAAAAAAGAGAAGTATTGGGGTTCCATTAAGTGGAAATAATGTGTTATATTATATATGGATTTCAATCCAGTTTAGTTATAAGATGTTTTAGATAGTTACTTTTTCTCTATTTAGAGGTAGTTGTGGGGACTACCTCTTTTTTTGTGTAAAAAATAGTTTTGCGGTTCCATTAAGCGGAAATAATATGTTAAGCTATTTATAGTTTTCAATCCAGTTTAGTTATAAGATATTTTAGATTCTTATTTTTTCTCTTTTCAGGGTAGTCCTTTCGGCTGTCCTATTTTTTGTTAAAATGTAAATGGGTACCAACAAGTCCTTTGGATTTCGCTTGGGAGACACTGGCAAGGGGTAGTCCTAGTGACTGCCCTGTTTTTTTGTGTTATGATGTACATTACATGCTATAAAATTATCAATGCTGTTTTAAATTCATGAATTGTTATGTTCCTAATAACCACCTATGCATGTCACTGGGTGGTATTATTATGTTACAATATGAGAACATGCATCAAAATTATGAAACGACAGAAATTTCAAAAACTGAAAAATCCATCTAATCGTCTATGCATGCCACTGGACGGTTTTTTTATTTGACTTTATATAAAACAATGTGTATTATTATAGTTAGAAAGAGATGTGTATGTTTGCTGACAATTAATGTATAACTTGATACGTTATTATCAGTTTTTGTAGGGCGGTCTTAAAGATCGTCCTTTTTTAGTTCTAATATAATTGCTAAACGCGTTATAATTAACTACAAATTGCGGTACATATCTGCGGAGTGTACTTGAGGTAACTGTTGCGACGGTTGCCTTATTTTTTATGTAAAAAAACAGATATAAGATTTACACTCTATATATCATAAATAATAGTTTTGTATTATAATAGACTAAATACTTATAACATAAATCGATATAATGATATAAAAAGAGAAAAAAGGTGAAGTGTTATGAACTATAAAACATTAAAGTCAATATTTCATATGAGTGGAGATCAAATTATGGAAAATGAATATCAGTTAAGAATAAATCATTTTACAACATATAATACTGGTATTGAAATTAATCCTATTAGAAATCAAGTTCAAATAAGAAGCACTAAGTATCCTTTGTTTTTCTGTCCGAGTAAAGATTTGTTTATAAAATCAGAAAAAATTTTAATGAATTCAAGTAAAATTAATAAATTAATGAATAGCCAACCTAGTGTTGCTACATCTTCATATCTTAAACGATTACTAATAAATGAATTACAAAGTACAAATGAAAAAGAAAATGTAAAAAGTACTAAAAAAGAATTAGCGGCAATATTAAACCAAACTAATACGAAAAGTAATAAAAGATTTAAAGGATTGGTTGATTTATATGCTCTATTATTAAGCGATGAAGAAGTTAAGTTCAATGAAGTAGCTGATTTCAGAAAGGCTTATGACTTATTATTATCGAAAGAAATAGAAGAGGACGATCGTCCAGATGGATTAATGTTTAGGAATAAAGGAGTAGGTGTTAGGGATCTCACGAGAGAAAAATGGTTGCATAGAAATGAGTATTCGGAATATGAAATAATTGAATTTTTAAACAAGCTTATTACATTTATTAATTATTATGAGGCTCCAAAATTATTGAAGATATTAGCAAGTCATTTTATGTTTGAGTACTTACATCCGTTTTATGATGGTAATGGGAGACTGGGTAGATTTATAATAGCAAAATTACTTAATGACCATTTAGAACACGTTACTGCATTGACATTTTCTTATACAATAAATCGTAACAAGAACAAGTATGATAAAGCATTCGAAGCGACCTCTGAATTTTTTAACAAAGGAGAACTTACTTCTTTTATAAATGTAATGTTGGATTTAATAATTGAGGGGCAATCAAGCGCTATTGACCAATTTGAAGAAAATATTGAAATGATTGAAAAATTATATGAAGGTTTAAAAGATCTAAATATAAATAAACATGAAAACAACGTATTATTTGTACTATTACAAGATAAGGTCTTTGGTAGTGAATATACAAGACTTAGTCTTCCAGAATTAGTTGACTATTTACCTTTTGGAAGAAAAAAATTAGATAATATTATAGAAAAGCATAAAGATAAGCTAACGAAAATTAAAGAAAGACCAAAAGTATATGAAATCAAAGATGAATTCGTAAATAATTTAATGTCTTTCTAAATTAGAAATGAGTATCAACCGTATCTTAACTGGTACGGTTATTTTTATGCTATAATATACCTAACGATAACGTCTTATCGATACTATATTCTACTAGCCACGTTCATAAGAGCGTGGCTTTTTATTCGTAAAAATGTTAGCGTTATTATTGGAACTATTTAGTTCCACCTTCCAAAAATAGATCTTTCTAATATTTTGTCCGCGTTCTTTATTGAGCGCGGATTTTTTTAGGGACTCGGGTCCCTAAAAAGTCCCTAAAAATTGGTTTTATATGGTGTGTTATTAATAGACAAAATAAAAAGAACCCCGTCGTTATGGGATTCTTAATTTTAAAAAGTGTTTAATTTTTGGTTATTAGCGTCCTGGGAGGGATTCGAACCCCCGACCGATGGCTTAGAAGGCCATTGCTCTATCCAGCTGAGCTACCAGGACATTTTTTAACACAAGAATTATTATAGCTAAATAATCAGTAATTAGCAATAGCTATGTTATAAAAAATGTTTATATTTTTCACTATAGTAGTGTTATTAAACATAAAATCAACTTAATGATCAATAAGTTAAAGGGACAAGGACTATTAAATTGAATGCAATTCAGTTTAGTGTGCCTAACTGTTCAATTTTGTAAGCGATTTTACAGTTTTGAGTTCTAATTGTCTAATTAAGAACAAATCTCCAAATAATTGCGTACAAGTTATATAGTATAGATAACAAAACGATAGATAAACAACACGATATCAATGACAACAGTTTTTGAAAGTAACTTTTGAACAATAAATATTAAGGAGTGTTTATCGTGGAAGGTTTAATCAAAGCAATTAAAGATACTGTTGAAGCTGGCGTTAATAACGACGGCGCAAAATTAGGAACAAGCATCGTAGGCATTGTAGAAAACGGTGTAGGTGTGTTAAGTAAACTATTCGGATTTTAATTATAAAAATATCTAAATAAAGGGAGTTTTGAATTATGACAAAATTAGCAGAAGCAATCGCAAACACAGTACAAGCGGCACAAGGACATGACGGCGCAAAATTAGGAAC
>NZ_CEEDKW010000002.1:0-367191 GCF_979255425.1 Staphylococcus sp. AC872 | reverse complement strand
ACACAGTACAAGCGGCACAAGGACATGACGGCGCAAAATTAGGAACAAGCATTGTAAGCATCGTAGAAAACGGTGTAGGTGTATTAAGTAAATTATTCGGATTCTAATTAATTTAACTATCATTGACCAGGGCAAGCGCTCTGGTCTTTTTTTGTTTAATAAGCAATGTTATGAAAAGTTTGTTATTGTAAATAGAGAATATATGGAACAAGGGAGATTTCAATGACATACCAAACAATATTATTAGACTTTGACGATACGATAGTTGATTTTTATGATGCAGAAGAAAAAGCATTTTACAATATGGCTAAACATTTTAATCACTATCCAACAAAAGATGATTTTTATCATTTTAGAGAGGTGAACCAATCACACTGGGAGGCATTTCAAAAAAATAAGTTAACTAAAGAAGAAGTATTAACACAAAGATTTGTAAATTATTTTAAAGATTATCAAATAGAGGTAAACGGTAAACTTGCTGATCATATATTTAGAGATGAATTAGCTAAAGCAACACCAAAATTCTTTGATGATACTTTAGAAACGATAGAAGATTTAAGGAAAAATCATAATATATACATCGTAACGAATGGTGTGACAGAAACGCAACAACGTCGTATAGCCCAAACAACATTTAACGAAACATTAAATGGTATATATATTTCAGAACAAACAGGTTATCAAAAACCAATGCCAGAATTCTTTGATTACATATTTAAAGAAATTGGTGAACAACATAGAGAAAGCGCAATAATAGTAGGTGATTCATTAACATCTGATATTTTAGGTGGCTATAATGCACAAATAGCAACGTGTTGGTTTAACTTAAGAGGTAAAGAAAATCAAACATCGATTCAACCTGATTATGAAATTAAATCACTTAAAGAGTTAATTGATATTGTTGAATAGATATAAGTAAATAGCTGGAAATAAGTTTGATTAAAAAGACACGAAGTTGATTCAATATAAAATCATCTTCGTGTCTTAAGTTTAATATAAATAGTCTAATGTATATTTATTTCTTTATGGTTGCCATATTAAAACATCGTGGCCTTCAGGATTCTTAGCATTAACATCTGTGAAGCCTTGATTTTCAAAATATGATTTTGAGTTATTTCTTGCAATGGCTTTAATAGGAAGATTAAATGATTTCGCAAAATCGATTAATTGTTTAGAATAACCTCTGTTTTGATATTTTTCTAATACTTCTAATTTCCATAATAATAAATAATCATCACAATCTGGGAAGTAAGATTCTTCTACTTCTCCTTTATTCAATAAAGCCATTCGTGCAGCTAATTTGTCACCAACAAATATGCCATAAAATGGCGAGTCAGAACTTGCGTCAATCATTTGTCCATTAAATTCTTCAACCATATAAAGATCTTTATTACCAAATTCTCTGAAGTCTTCAAATAACTCATCAGTTTTGTAGTTAATTTCTAATCTTTTTACGTCACTCATCATCTTGTCCCCCTTTATATCTTTCTTATATTATACCTTAAACTATATGTTCTTTTCATTGATTTATACTTTATACCAAAAATGAAATATTAAATATCATACATTGCTATTTAATGAAAATTAAGTTATTCAAACATTTTATAAGCCGTAAAATTGTCAGAAGTGAGTATAGTCTTTATACTATATTAGGAATAGTGATACTTAAGGAGAAAAACAATGGACTGTAAAATAGTAAAATTAAACAATGATGATCAGTTTATTTCCAAAATAATAAATAGTGATGATAAGCTCATGCAATTTTACCAATTTGATGCGATGTCAAAAGAGAGTTACAAAATAAAAATGAATGCATCTCCAAATGGTAGAGAAAAGAAGCTTGCTAAAGTGATTCAATCTTATATGAAAGATTTAACAATGACAGATCAACAAGAAGCACATATTACATCATTAGCTAATGGTGCTAAAGTTGTCATTGGGGGACAACAAGCTGGTTTATTTGGTGGGCCTTTATATACAATCCATAAAATATTTTCACTCATCACTTTGAGTCAACAATTGACGAAAGAATATCAACAAACGGTAGTGCCAGTTTTCTGGATTGCAGGAGAAGATCATGATTTTGATGAAGTGAATCACACTTATGCATTTAACTCACAAGAAGCACAATTGCATAAAATTAAATACCACACAATGACACCACCGGAAAGTAATGTTTCACGTTTTAATCCAGATCAATCGCAAATGATTGAAGTATTAAACGATTATTTTAGACAGTTAAGAGAAACGGAACATAGCAAAGACATATATCAAATGTGCATCAATATCATTAAAAAATATTCTAATTGGACAGATATGTTTAAAGTGCTATTACATGAAATATTTAAGGATTATGGCGTCCTATTCATTGATGCACAAAATCACGCATTAAGACAATTAGAAAAACCGCTTTTAAAAGAAATGATATTAAAACATCAAGACATTGATGATGCATTTAGAAATAATCAACATCAAACTTTAGAAAATGGTTTTTCACAAATGATACAAACCGATACCAATGTTCATTTGTTTTTACATGAAGATGGTATGCGCCAATTATTAACGTATCAAGATGGTGTATTTCAGTTAAGTAAGTCGACACGAACATATAATCAACAACAATTGTTGGATATTTTAGAGCATGAGCCTGAAAGATTTTCAAATAATGTAGTTACTCGACCAATAATGGAAGAGTGGTTATTTAATACAGTGGCGTTTATTGGTGGCCCTAGTGAAATTAAATATTGGGCAGAACTACATGATGTATTCCAACTCTTAAATATAGAGATGCCGATTGTATTGCCTAGACTACGAATCACGTATTTATATCATCGAACGCAGAAACTATTGAATCAATATCATCTTCAATTGGAGCATGTCATTGCAAATGGAATTGAAGAAGATAAACAGAAATTTATACGCGAGCAAGCCTCTGAGAACTTCTTAAATGAAATAGAACAGATGAAACATCAACAGGAAAAGTTATATCAATCCTTATTTAATGAAGTGAAAGGGAACGCGAATAATGAAAATTTAGTAACTAAAAATAATGAGATTCATCAAAGACAATATGATTATTTGAAAAAACGTTACCTATTAAATATTGAACGTGAGAATGATATTAGCATGAGACAATTTAGAGAAATTAACAACCATCTCCATGCAATGGGAGGATTACAAGAAAGAATATGGAATCCACTTCAAATTATGAATGATTTTGGGAAAGATGTGTTCAACCCCTCCACCTATCCACCACTTTCTTACACTTTTGATCATATTATAATAAAAGACTGATATAACAGGGATTAAGCCCGCTTTATCTAAATGATAAGGCGGGTATTTTTTTATAAAATCAAATATTTTGAACTATTTTTACATAATTAGTGGAGGATAGTGGGGAGATGTGGTAAATTATAGATAAGGTGAGGTGAGAAAAAATGTTCATGGGAGAATACGATCATCAATTAGATACAAAAGGACGTATGATTATACCGTCCAAGTTTCGTTATGACTTAAATGAACGTTTTATTATCACCCGAGGCCTTGATAAATGTTTATTCGGCTATACTTTAGAAGAATGGCAACAGATTGAAGAGAAGATGAAAACCTTACCTATGACAAAAAAAGACGCTCGTAAATTTATGCGTATGTTCTTCTCTGGTGCTGTTGAAGTAGAGTTAGATAAACAAGGGCGTATTAATATTCCACAGAATTTGAGGAAGTACGCCAACTTAAATAAGGAATGTACAGTAATAGGCGTTTCAAATCGTATAGAGATTTGGGACAGAGAAACTTGGAATGATTTCTACGAAGAATCAGAAGATAGTTTCGAAGATATTGCTGAAGATTTAATAGATTTTGATTTTTAAATTGGAGGTATGACAGTGTTTCATCATATAAGCGTAATGTTAAACGAAACCATTGATTATCTAAATATAAAGGAAGATGGTGTGTATGTTGACTGTACGTTAGGTGGAGCAGGACATGCCCTATATTTACTAAATCAATTAAGTGATGAAGGTAGACTTATTGCAATTGATCAAGATTTAACCGCAATAGAAAATGCTAAAGATGTTCTAAAAGAACACTTACATAAAGTCACTTTTATACACAGTAATTTTAGAGAATTAACACAAATATTAAATGAATTAAACATTGAAAAAGTTGATGGTATTTACTATGACTTGGGTGTTTCAAGCCCTCAATTAGATGTACCAGAAAGAGGTTTTAGTTATCATCACGATGCGAAATTAGATATGCGTATGGATCAGACACAATCATTGTCCGCGTATGAAGTGGTAAATGAATGGCCATATGAAGCATTGGTGAAAATTTTCTACCGTTATGGTGAAGAAAAGTTTTCTAAACAAATCGCAAGAAGAATTGAAGCGAATAGAGAAAAGCAACCTATAGAAACAACATTAGAATTAGTAGAAGTTATCAAAGAAGGTATTCCTGCTAAAGCACGAAGAAAAGGCGGGCACCCTGCTAAAAGAGTGTTCCAAGCAATTCGAATTGCAGTTAATGACGAATTGTCTGCATTTGAAGATTCGATTGAACAAGCAATTGAATTAGTGAAAGTTAACGGACGCATATCTGTGATTACATTCCATTCATTAGAGGATAGATTGTGTAAGCAGATGTTTCAAGAGTATGAAAAAGGACCTGATGTGCCTAGAGGGTTACCAGTGATTCCAGAAGCATATACTCCGAAATTAAAACGCGTTAATCGAAAACCTATTACAGCAACAGATGAAGATTTAGACGACAATAACCGAGCACGAAGTGCGAAACTACGTATTGCAGAAATATTAAAATAAGGAGTAATTCAACATGGCTGTAGAAAAAGTTTATCAACCATATGATAATGCAACACAAACCAGTGTTCCAAAAAGACAACCGCAAACCTCTCCACAAAAGCAAACCGTTAAACGTAAAGTTGTCGTTCAACTTACGAAATTTGAGAAGATTTTATACATAACACTAGTCTCTGTTATTGCTATGATTAGTATTTATATGCTATCTTTAAAAATGGATGCGTATGATACGCGAGGAAAAATTGCAGATTTAGATCATAAAATCGAACAACAATCTAGCGAAAACAGCGCCTTAAAATCTGAAATTAAGAAAAATTCTTCATACGAACGCATTTACGACAAGGCTAAGAAGCAAGGGATGAGCCTCGAGAACGATAATGTAAAGGTAGTGCGTAATAATGGCGAAACGAAAAATTAAAATTAAAAAAAATAAAATAGGGGCAGTCCTACTAGTTGGTTTATTCGGACTGCTCTTTTTTATATTGGTTTTAAGGTTTTCATACATAATGATCACTGGACACTCGAATGGTCAAGATTTAATTATGAAAGCCAACCAAAAGTATTTAGTAAATAACTCAGAGCAACCAGAACGCGGTAAAATCTATGATAGAAATGGTAAAGTCTTAGCCGAAGATGTTGAGAGGTATAAAGTTGTAGCAGTTGTCGACAAAAAGGCAAGTGAAAACAGTAAGAAACCACGACATGTTGTAGATAAAAAGAAAACAGCCAAAGAATTATCAAAAATTATTGATATGAAGCCAGATGAAATTGAAAAAAGATTAAATCAGAAAAAGGCCTTCCAAGTTGAATTTGGGCAAAAAGGTACTAATTTAACATATCAAGATAAAGAAAAATTAGAAAAGAAAAATTTACCAGGTATTACCTTATATCCTGAGACAGAAAGATTTTATCCTAATGGTAACTTTGCATCTCATTTAATAGGTATGGCTCAAAAGAACCCAGACACTGGAGAATTAAATGGAGCTATGGGTGTTGAAAAAATATTCAATAGTTACTTAAACGGTACTAAAGGATCACTCAAATACATTCATGATATTTGGGGATACATTGCTCCGAATACCAAATCTGAGAAACAACCTAAACGTGGTGATGATGTTCATTTAACCATTGATTCAAATATTCAAGTATTTGTAGAAGAAGCGTTAGACGGTATGGTAGAACATTACAATCCTAAAGATGTCTTTGCGGTTGTTATGGATGCCAAAACTGGTGAAATTTTAGCATTTAGTCAAAGACCTACATTCAACCCAGAAACTGGTAAAGATTTTGGTAAAAAATGGGCGAATGACTTATACCAAAACACATATGAACCTGGTTCGACATTCAAATCATACGGATTAGCGGCAGCAATCCAAGAAGGTAAGTTCAAACCAAATGAAAAATATGAATCTGGACATAGAGATATTATGGGATCACGTATCTCCGACTGGAATAAAACAGGTTGGGGTAAAATTTCTGAAACGCTAGGATTCACATATTCTTCTAATACATTAATGATGCACCTACAAGATGAAGTGGGTACAGATAAAATGAAATCTTGGTATGAACGTTTTGGATTCGGTAAATCTACTAATGGTATGTTTGATGGAGAAGCTACCGGACACATTGCTTGGGAAAATGCATTACAACAAAAAACATCTGCATTTGGTCAATCAACGACAGTGACACCAGTGCAAATGATTCAAGCGCAATCAGCATTTTTCAATAATGGAAACATGTTGAAACCATGGTTTGTAAGTAGTATCGATAATCCTATTTCGAAAAAGAACTTCTATAAAGGTGAAAAATCTTATGCCGGTAAGCCAATTACTAAAGATACTGCTAGCAAAGTTGAAACAGAATTAGATAAGGTAGTTAATAGTGAAGATAGTCATGCTAAAAACTATCGTGTAGATGGTTATGATATCGAAGGTAAAACTGGTACAGCTCAAGTAGCAGATTCAGAAGGCGGCGGTTATGTTAAAGGTGAAAATCCATACTTTGTAAGCTTTATCGGTGATGCACCTAAGAAAAATCCTAAGGTTATTGTTTATGCAGGTATGAGCTTAGCACAAAAAAATGACCAGGAAGCTTATGAAATGGGTGTAAGTAAAGCCTTTAAACCAATAATGGAAAACACTCTGAAATATTTAAACGTTGGTAAATCTAAAGACAATGCTTCGAAAAATGACTTTAGCAAAGTACCTAATGTAGAAGGACAATCGATTGACAAAGCTAAAGATAGTATTAACGCTAAGTCACTTAAACCAGTTGTCATTGGTAATGGTAAAAAAGTTAAATCACAATCAGTAGACGCAGATACTAAAGCATTACCAAATAGTAAAGTATTGTTAGTAACTGATGGAGATTTAACTATGCCAGATATGAAAGGTTGGACTAAAGAAGATATTTTAGCATTCCAAGAGTTAACTAACATCAAAGTTAAAACAACTGGAAGCGGATTTGTTTCAAAACAATCAGTAACACAAGGCCAAAACCTTAAAAAATCGGACAACATTGAAGTGACACTTTCAGCTGAGTCGACTGACGGTACAACAGATGAAAGTAGTAAACAAACACTAGAAAAATCTAGTGATAAGAAAGATAAATCTAAGAAGAAAGATTCAAGCTCTAATTAAGACAACATAGATATTAAACATGAGAGGAAGAGATTGGGATTAAATTTATCCCGCTCTCTTTCTTAATATGTTGTGATTTAACATATAAAAATTGAACCAAAACTGATAAAATATTAAAGGTTATAGATTAAAAATACATATATTGATGTATGTAAATTGACGGATAAAAGAAAAGGAGATCATTATGATTTTTGTATATGCGATGTTATCGCTTCTAATAACTTTTGTACTTGTACCCATACTTATTCCAACATTAAAAAGAATGAAATTTGGACAAAGCATTCGTGAAGAAGGACCACAAAGCCATATGAAGAAAACGGGCACACCGACAATGGGTGGCTTAACATTCTTAATTAGTATTATTATTACTTCAGTAGTTGCCATTATTTTTGTGGATCACTCAAATCCCATCATTTTATTATTATTTGTGACACTTGGATTTGGTTTGATTGGTTTTATCGATGATTACATTATTGTAGTTAAAAAGAACAATCAAGGTTTAACAAGTAAACAGAAATTTCTAGCTCAAATTCTAATTGCAGTTATATTTTTTGTATTAAGTAACGTGTTTAACTTAGTTAACTTCTCAACAACATTACATATTCCGTTTACTGACTCTGGTATTCCTCTTTCATTTGCTTATGTTATCTTTATCATCTTTTGGCAAGTTGGATTTTCAAACGCAGTAAATTTAACAGATGGACTTGATGGTTTAGCAACAGGCCTATCAATTATTGGCTTTGCGATGTACGCGATTATGAGTTTTGTATTAGATGCACCTGCTATTGGTATCTTCTGCATTATCATGGTATTTGCTTTATTAGGATTTTTACCATATAACTTAAATCCAGCTAAAGTATTCATGGGTGATACTGGTAGCTTAGCACTTGGTGGTATTTTTGCTACAATTTCAATCATGTTAAATCAAGAATTATCACTTGTATTTATTGGTTTCGTATTTGTAGTAGAAACATTATCAGTTATGTTACAAGTTGCATCATATAAATTAACTAAAAAACGTATTTTCAAAATGAGTCCTATTCATCACCATTTCGAATTATGTGGATGGAATGAATGGAAAGTTGTAACTGTATTTTGGTCAGTCGGTTTAATTACAGGTCTAATTGGCTTATGGATTGGAGTGCACTAAGATGCTAAATTACACAGGATTAGAAAATAAAGATGTATTAGTTGTAGGCTTAGCAAAAAGTGGTTACGAAGCAGCAAAATTATTGAGTAAATTGGGTGCGAAGGTAACAGTTAATGATGGTAAAGACTTATCTCAAGATGCACATGCTAAAGATCTTGAAGCGATGGGTATAAAAGTCGTAAGTGGTTCACATCCTACTTCATTACTAGATAATGATCCAATTGTTATTAAAAACCCAGGTATTCCTTATACTGTATCAATCATTGATGAAGCGGTTAAAAGAGGATTGAAAGTATTAACTGAAGTAGAATTAAGTTATCTTATTTCAGAAGCACCGATTATTGCAGTTACAGGAACAAACGGTAAAACAACTGTAACTTCACTAATAGGGGATATGTTTAAAAACAGTAGACTTACAGGTAGATTGTCAGGGAATATTGGTTATGTCGCTTCGAAAGTAGCACAAGAAGTAAGTTCTAAAGAGTATTTAATTACTGAATTATCTTCATTCCAATTACTCGGTATAGAACAATATAAACCTCATATCGCGATTATCACTAACATTTACTCAGCACATCTAGATTATCATGAATCTCTTGAAAATTATCAAAATGCTAAAAAACAAATATACAAAAATCAAACTGAAGATGATTATTTAATTTGTAATTATCATCAACGACATCTAATCGAATCAGAAAATCTAAAAGCTAAAACATTATATTTCTCAACACAACAAGTTGTTGATGGCATTTATATTAAAGATGGATTCATAGAAAATAAAGGCGTACGTATTATAAGTGTAGAAGATTTAGTTTTACCAGGGGAACACAATTTAGAAAATATTTTAGCTGCAGTGTTAGCAGCTATTCTTGCTGGCGTACCAATCAAAGCGATTGCAGATAGTTTAACTACATTCTCAGGTATAGAACATAGATTACAATATATCGGTACTAATAGAACAAATAAATACTACAATGACTCTAAAGCTACCAATACCTTAGCTACTCAATTCGCACTTAATTCATTTAATCAACCAATTATTTGGTTGTGTGGCGGATTGGACAGAGGTAATGAATTTGATGAGTTAATACCATATATGAAAAATGTCAGAGTGATGGTCGTATTTGGTGAAACACAAGAAAAATTTGCCAAGTTAGGTAATAGTCAAGGTAAATATGTCATTAAGGCTACAGATGTGCAAGATGCTGTAGATAAAATTCAAGATGTCATTGAACCTAACGATGTTGTATTATTATCTCCTGCATGTGCAAGTTGGGATCAATACAACACATTCGAAGAACGTGGTGAGAAATTCATAGAAAGTTTCCGTGCACACTTGCCATCATACTAAAAGGGCGTGAAATCATATGGACGGTAAAACAAATAAAAATAACCATAATAAGCAAACGAATCATGACGATAATCAAAACGATGATTTAAGTATGTTCCGTAGAAGTAACGACTTTAGAACAAGAAAAAGGAAGAAGTTTAAAGATAAAGTTGACGATGAGCAATCATTTTCATCGAGTCATGATCACTTTGACAAAGAGAACACTAATAGGGACAACCATATAATGGATTTTAACGATGATGAGGAGAGTCAGGTTCGTCAAAATGAACCGGATGACCAAAATCGTACGTATTCAGAATCTATGCAAACTTCTCAAGATTGGGACTCATATTCAGATGATTATCATGAAAATGAAAGTGACTTAGAGAAGAATGAAACGTCGGATGATTTAGGCCAAACATCACATAAGGCAAATGAAACTACTAAAAATAGAAATAAAAAATCTAAAGAGAATTGGTTTCAAAAGTTAACAGGAAAGACAAAGTCAACAGATAAGAAAGATGAATCTGGTTATAAACAACAAGATTATGATAGTAAGGTTACACAATTTAATTCACCTACATTAGAAGAAAAAAGAGCACAACGGCGACAACGACAAAAGAGAATTCAATACACAGTCATAACAGTATTGGTTTTACTAATCGTAGTATTTTTACTTTATATGTTTACACCATTAAGTAAAATATCTAACGTGAAAATTGAAGGGAATCATAATGTGAGTAAAAGTCAGATTAATAAAGCATTAGATATTAAGCCAAGTTCACGTATGTATACATTTAGTAAAAGTAAAGCAAAGAGCA
This sequence comes from Staphylococcus sp. AC872, assembly GCF_979255425.1. Taxonomy (NCBI): domain Bacteria; kingdom Bacillati; phylum Bacillota; class Bacilli; order Caryophanales; family Staphylococcaceae; genus Staphylococcus; species Staphylococcus sp. AC872. Next base: position 356,434 of record NZ_CEEDKW010000002.1, on the reverse strand, counting down.
GTTTAAAGGAAAAAGAATTAATTAAAGATGTTAAAATAACAAAAGTAATACCTAATACATTAGATGTAAAAGTAACTGAATATCAGGTCGTTGGCTTGGAAAAATCAAAAGACAACTATGTACCTGTGTTAGAAGATGGTAAAGAATTAAAAGATTATGACGGCGAAATTGCACATGACGTTCCTATTATCGATGGTTTCAAAGAAGATAAAAAAGAAAAGATGATACAAGCGTTATCTGAAATGTCACCTAAAGCTAGAAATTTAATTGCGGAAATAAGTTATGCACCAGATAAGAATAAACAAAATAGAATTAAAATATTCACAAAAGATAACATCCAGGTGATTGGTGACATTACGACGATTGCAGACAAAATGAAGTATTATCCTCAAATGTCAGAATCATTATCTCGAAGTGATTCTGGTGACTTGAAAACCGATGGATACATTGATCTTTCAGTTGGTGCATCGTTCATTCCATATAAAAATAGTACAGGTGCACAATCAGAATCTGAACAAAGTGTATCGCAAACATCACAGAAAGAAACGGATGCAAAAGAAGAACTTCAGAGTGTGTTAAATAAAATTAATAAAGATTCAAAAGAAAATAATTAAAAAATTTTGATATTAGTATGTGTTTATAGTTCACAAGCTTATCAACGTATTGTAAACTAAACATAGTGTATTTTAATAGTAACTTGTCAGGAGGTGCCTATCTATGGAGGAACATTACTATGTAAGCATAGATATTGGTTCATCAAGTGTTAAAACAATAGTAGGCGAAAAATTTCACAATGGAATAAATGTGATAGGTACAGGACAAACCTATACAAGCGGTATAAAAAATGGATTAATTGATGACTTTGATATTGCTAGACAAGCTGTCAAGGATACAATTAAAAAAGCTTCTATCGCTTCAGGTGTAGACATCAAAGAAGTATTTTTAAAATTACCTATCATTGGAACAGAAGTGTATGATGAATCAAATGAAATAGAATTTTATGAAGATACTGAAATTAACGGAACACATATTGAATCTGTACTAGAAGGTATTAGAGATAAAAATGATGTTCCTGAAACAGAAGTGATTAACGTTTTCCCAATACGATTCGTTGTAGATAAGGAAAATGAAGTATCAGATCCAAAAGAATTAATCGCAAGACATTCACTTAAAGTGGATGCAGGCGTTATTGCTATTCAAAAATCAATCTTAATTAATATGATTAAATGTGTTGAATCATGTGGTGTAGATGTATTAGATGTATATTCTGATGCATATAATTACGGATCAATTTTATCAGCAACTGAGAAAGAACTTGGTGCATGTGTGATTGATATCGGTGAAGATTTAACACAAATTGCCTTCTATGAACGTGGCGAATTAGTAGATGCAGATTCAATTGAAATGGCTGGTCGTGATATTACTGATGATGTAGCACAAGGTTTAAATACATCATATGACACAGCTGAAAAGATAAAACATCAATATGGACATGCATTTTATGATTCAGCTTCAAGTCAAGATGTATTCACAGTTGATCAAATTGATAGTGAAGAACATGTTCAATATACTCAAAAAGATTTAAGCGACTTTATTGAAGCAAGAGTTGAAGATATATTCTTCGAAGTTTTTGATGTTTTACAAGAATTAGGTTTAACAAAAGTTAATGGTGGTTTTGTTGTAACAGGTGGATCAGCTAATTTATTAGGTGTAAGAGAATTATTACAAGATATGGTTAGTGAAAAAGTGAGAATTCACACTCCGTCACAAATGGGAATCAGAAAACCAGAATTTTCATCTGCGATTTCTACTATTTCTAGTAGTATCACTTTTGATGAGTTATTAGATTATGTTACAATTAATTATCATGATAATGAGGAATTTGAAGAGGAAGTTATCGAATCTGATGAAAGAGATACTGACTCTAAATCAAGCGGTTTCGATTGGTTCAAACGCAAATCGAACAAAATAGATGTTTATGAGGATGAGCCTGAACCACCTCATGAAGAATATGACGACCGCGAAACTCATCTAGAAGAAGATCATCATAATGCTCAAGGTAAAGACAAAGAAGAAGGTAAATTTAAAAAACTCATGAAATCTTTATTTGAATGATTATTGGCCATTAAAACTAGGAGGAAATTTAAATGTTAGAATTTGAACAAGGATTTAATCATTTAGCGACTTTAAAAGTCATCGGTGTAGGTGGCGGCGGTAACAACGCTGTAAACCGTATGATTGACCACGGAATGAATAATGTAGAATTTATCGCTATTAATACGGATGGACAAGCTTTAAACTTATCTAAAGCCGAATCAAAAATCCAAATTGGTGAAAAATTAACTCGTGGATTAGGTGCTGGTGCTAACCCAGAAATCGGTAAAAAAGCTGCTGAAGAATCACGCGAACAAATTGAAGATGCAATCCAAGGTGCAGATATGGTATTCGTAACTGCAGGTATGGGTGGCGGTACTGGTACTGGTGCTGCTCCTGTAGTAGCTAAAATTGCTAAAGAAATGGGAGCGTTAACAGTTGGTGTTGTTACTCGTCCATTTGGTTTCGAAGGACGTAAACGTCAAACACAAGCTGCTGCCGGCGTTGAATCAATGAAAGCTGCTGTAGATACATTAATCGTTATTCCTAACGACCGTTTATTAGATATCGTAGACAAATCAACACCTATGATGGAAGCATTCAAAGAAGCTGACAACGTATTACGTCAAGGTGTACAAGGTATCTCTGATTTAATCGCAGTATCTGGAGAAGTTAACTTAGACTTTGCTGACGTTAAGACAATCATGTCTAACCAAGGTTCAGCATTAATGGGTATTGGTGTTTCTTCTGGAGAAAATAGAGCAGTAGAAGCAGCTAAAAAAGCAATTTCTTCACCATTACTTGAAACATCAATTGTTGGTGCTCAAGGTGTGCTTATGAATATTACTGGTGGCGAATCACTTTCATTATTCGAAGCACAAGAAGCTGCGGATATCGTTCAAGATGCTGCAGATGAAGATGTAAATATGATCTTCGGTACAGTAATCAATCCAGAATTACAAGATGAAATTGTAGTAACAGTAATTGCTACTGGATTTGAAGATAAACCATCATCTCAAGGTCGCAAAGCTTCTAGCACTGGATTTGGTTCAAGCGTAAATAGCGCTTCATCGACTTCTTCAGTTGGTAAAGAAGAATCAATCAGCAGTTCTGCATCAAGTTCATCTTCTGATAGTGTGACTGAAAGAAGTCATACGACTAAAGACGATGATATTCCAAGCTTCATCAGAAATAGAGAAGAAAGACGTTCTAGAAGAACAAGACGTTAATCTTATCTTAACCATTATACTTAAAGTCATCAGAAATATTTCTGATGACTTTTTAATTTATTTAAAATTTGATTTTTAATAACTCGTTGAAGAATAATTTTAAAATAATTAGTTTCAAGGACAGAAATAATAGTTTTAATTTAAATACGAATAAGAATGCTATATAATAGTTCTATAAAACATATTTAGACACTTTAATCGAAATTAATGAAAATTCATACTTAAGGTTGTGAAATAGTTGACTGAAAAATTTATAAAACAAAATCATTTTTTAGCATATAAAGACGATAAAATGACACATACTACCCTTGGTTTTACTACACGTGAGGGTGGCTTAAGTATGTATCCTGAAAAAGCATTTAATATGGCTAGATATGTAGATGATCGACAAGACAACATTACACAACATCAAAACATTTTAGCTAATATGATAGGCTTCCCACGAAGTGAGTGGGTTTTTCCGATACAAACACATGAGAATAAAGTTGCTAAAATAACATCAGATGATAAAGGTGTAAACATTGATGCTATTACAAATGGTTTACATGGTATAGATGGATTGTATACATATGAGCCCAATATATTATTAACGATGTGTTACGCAGATTGTGTACCCGTTTATTTCTATAGTGAGAAACATCATTATGTTGGACTTGCACATGCTGGTTGGCGGGGCACTTACGGAGAAATCGTTAAAGAGATGGTTCGACATATTGATTTTGATGTTACGGATTTAAATGTTGTTATTGGTCCGGCTACATCCAATTCATATGAAATTAATGATGATATTAAAATGAAATTTGAAACGCTAGATATTGATACAACTCAATTTATAGAAACACGTGATAGTGATAGACACGGCATTGATTTGAAAAAGGCCAACTCTCTTTTATTACAAAGTGTAGGTGTACCGGAAAGTAATATTTATATTACAGATTATGCTACATCTGAAAACCTGGATTATTTCTTTTCTTATAGAGTGGAAAAAGGACAAACTGGACGAATGTTAGCATTTATAGGAAGAAAGCAAGGTGATTCATAATGCGTGAAGTGAAAGATAATCTCGCTCAAATCAATTTAGAAATCAATGAGCATAGAGAAAAAAGTAACATTTCAACACAGCCTAACGTGATTGCAGTAACAAAGTATGTTACAATAGAGCGAGCTAAAGAAGCTTATCAAGCTGGAATTCGACATTTTGGAGAAAATAGACTTGAAGGGTTCAAAGAGAAGAAAGAAGCATTACCAAAAGATGCAGTGCTTCATTTTATCGGTTCTTTGCAATCTAGAAAGGTTAAAGATGTCATCAATGATGTTGATTATTTTCATGCTTTAGATAGAATGAGTTTAGCTAAAGAAATTAATAAGCGTGCCGAGCATACAATATCTTGTTTCTTACAAGTGAATGTTTCAGGTGAATCATCCAAACATGGGATTAGTTTAGATGAAGTGAATGCTTTTATTGAAGAAATTAAACAATTTGAAAATATAAAAATAGTCGGTTTAATGACGATGGCACCATATACGGATGATAATGCGTATATTCAGTCATTGTTTAGAAAATTGCGAACAAAAAGAGATGAAATTAAAAAACTCAATTTAGAATATGCACCGTGTGAAGAATTGTCGATGGGGATGAGTAATGACTATCCAATAGCAATTGAAGAAGGTGCAACATTTGTGAGAATTGGGACTAAACTTGTAGGAGAATAGGAGTGAGCCCCTTGGCTTTAAAAGATTTATTTAATGGATTTTTTGTTGTTGAAGATGAAGAAGAAGTAGAAGTACCAGAAGAACGTGAACCTGAGCGTGATCGTAAACCAGAACGTGAAGTAGAATCGCCAAAAGAACCTGTACAACAACCAGCTGCATCTAAAACAAGTGCGATTAAATCTGTACCTCAAAAAAGTACAACAAGATATAATACAACTTCTGAAGAAAGGAATTATCGTATGAGTAATAATTCTAAATCGAATACTAGAAATGTTGTAACAATGAATAATAACGTTCAATCAAATTATGCTACACAAGAAAGTTCAAAAATGTGTTTATTTGAACCACGAGTTTTCTCAGATACACAAGATATTGCAGATGAATTAAAAAATCGCCGTGCAACATTAGTTAACTTACAAAGAATCGACAAAGTTTCAGCAAAACGTATCATTGATTTCTTAAGTGGTACTGTATATGCCATTGGTGGCGATATCCAACGTGTAGGTACTGATATTTTCTTATGTACACCTGATAACGTCGAAGTTGCCGGTAGTATTACAGATCATATTGAAAACATGGAGCAACATTACGAATAAGGAGCTAACGTATGGATATTGGATTACTTAATACAATTTTCCAATTTATCATTTGGATCGTCCAAATTTATTATTTTGGTATGATTGTATATTTCTTTACATCTTGGGTACCAAGTATACGTGAATCTAAATTTGGTGAAATACTAGGTAAAATTTATGAACCATTTTTAGAACCATTTAGAAAAATCATTCCACCTATTGGAATGATTGATATTTCATCAATTGCTGCTATTATAGTTTTAGTTTTATTCCAAAGAGGACTAGTAACTATTTTTAACATGATTTTAGCTTATTTAGCGAGATAGTTAGTTTAGACAGCAATATAAATATGATGATCATAAACGAGGTGATTGGAAACGTTCCATGTTGCCTCGTTTTATTGTTGCATGGATAAAAAAATGATAATTTAAATAATTCATATTAAAGTTAAGCGGGGGATAAGCCATCGATATTTATCAACATTTTCGAAAAGAAGAACAAAGCTTGATTGATATTTTAATTGATAAATGTGAACAAGCTGAACGGCACTATTCGCCTGTGCTAACCACATTCTTAGATCCAAGAGGGCAATATATTTTAGAAGTGATTAGTGGCAGTTATGACGATTTGAAAGTACATTTTAATGGTGGACCGAGAGCAGAACGACAACGTGCCGTGATTGCACCATCATATTATGAACCAGATGAAAGTGACTTTGAACTCACATTAATTGAAATACATTATCCTGAAAAGTTTGTAACTATTCAACATCAACACGTTTTAGGTACGCTGATGTCTTTAGGAATTGATAGAAATCAACTTGGTGATATCATTGTTGGGGAACGTATTCAATTTGTTTTGACAAAAGCATTAGAATCATTTATTATGTTAGAATTCACTAGAATCAAAGGTGCTACAATTAAACTTAATTCTATTCCGTTGGAAGATATGATACAATCAGAAGAGAATTGGAAGATTCAAAGTTCAACAGTGAGTGCACTTAGACTTGATGTCGTATTAAAAGATATGATTCATAAATCAAGATCTATTGCGAAACAACTTATAGAGAAGAAGAGAGTCAAAGTAAATCATACCATTATTGATTCACCAGATTTTCAATTAGAAATGAATGACTTACTTTCCATACAAGGATTCGGAAGAGCTCAAGTAACCGATATTGGTGGAAGAACGAAAAAAGATAAAATACACATAACCTATCATACATTATTTAAATAGTGTAAAATTAAGGAGGATACACAATGCCTTTTACACCAAGTGAAATTAAAAGCAAAGAGTTTACTCGTGTGAAAAATGGTTTAGAACCTACTGAAGTTGCAAACTATTTAGACCAGTTAAGTACTGAAATAGAACGTTTAAAAGAAGATAAAAAACAACTTGAAAAAGTCATCGAAGAAAGAGATACTAATATTAAGTCTTATCAAGATGTTCACCAATCAGTGAGCGATGCTTTAGTGCAAGCTCAAAAAGCTGGCGAAGAAACGAAATTAGCTGCGAATAAAGATGCAGAGGCAACAATTGCTAAAGCACAAGCTCAAGCAGACCAAATTGTTAATGATGCTATCGAAAAAGCACGTCGCTTAGCTTTCCAAACTGAAGATATGAAACGCCAATCTAAAGTATTTAGATCACGTTTCCGTATGTTAGTTGAAGCTCAATTAGACTTGTTGAAGAATGAAGATTGGGATTACCTATTAAATTATGATTTAGATGCTGAACAGGTCACTTTAGAAGACATTCATCATTTAAACGATAATGATTTAACAGAAGAAGAAAAAGCCATGAAAAATAATGCTCAAAGTCAATCACAATCAACACAAACGTCTGAGACTAAATCAACGTCTCAAAGTGATTCAACAAGTACAAGTCAATCTGAATCAACGAATCTAAAATAACAATTAAATTTGAAGTCAGACGCGTAAGAAACACTACACTTATTACAGCGAATTAGGAGATGGTGGGAGCCTAATATAAGCATGTTTCTTATATCACTGACTTATCATTATGAATAAAGAACCAAGAGAGAACTCTAAGTTGAGTTAATCAGGGTGGTACCGCGGTATAACCGTCCCTGTTAATTGAACTTAGAGTTCTTTTTTATAATTAGGAGGAATGAAAGTATATGAATTATAAAGATACGTTATTAATGCCCAAAACAGAATTTCCAATGCGAGGCGGATTACCAAATAAAGAGCCAAAAATCCAAGAACAATGGGATGCAGACAATCAATACGAAAAAGCGTTAGAGAAAAATAAAGGTAATGCCTCATATATTTTACATGATGGACCACCATATGCGAATGGTAGTTTACATATGGGACATGCATTAAACAAAATCATTAAAGACTTTATTGTTCGTTACAAAACAATGCAAGGTTTTTATGCACCATACGTCCCTGGTTGGGATACACATGGTCTTCCAATTGAACAAGCTTTAACTAAAAAAGGTGTAGATCGTAAAAAAATGTCTACCGCTGAATTTAGAGAAAAATGTAAAGAATTTGCTCTAGAACAAATTGAAATTCAAAAGAAAGATTTCAAACGTCTAGGTGTACGTGGTGACTTTAACGATCCATATATCACATTGAAACCAGAATATGAAGCTGCTCAAATTCGATTATTTGGTGAAATGGCAGAAAAAGGACTTATTTATAAAGGTAAAAAACCTGTTTATTGGTCACCATCAAGTGAATCATCTCTTGCAGAAGCGGAAATCGAATATCATGACAAACGTTCAGCATCAATTTATGTAGCATTTGATGTTAAAGATGATAAAGGTGTTGTAGACAAAGATGCACAATTTATTATCTGGACAACTACACCTTGGACAATTCCTTCTAATGTTGCGATTACTGTTCATCCAGAATTAAAATATGGCCAATATAATGTAAATGGTAAAAAATACATTATTGCTCAAGCTTTAGCAGAAACAGTAGCAGAAGCTCTAGAATGGGATCAAGATACGATTCAACTTGAAAAAGAATTTACAGGTAAAGAATTAGAATATGTTGAAGCACAACATCCATTCTTAGATCGTACTTCTTTAGTGATTAACGGTGAACATGTTACAACTGATGCTGGTACAGGTTGTGTTCATACAGCACCTGGACACGGGGAAGACGACTATATTGTTGGTCAAAAATATGATTTACCAGTGATCAGTCCATTAAATGATAAAGGTGTCTTCACTGAAGAAGGTGGACCTTTTGAAGGTATGTTCTATGATAAAGCGAATAAAGCAGTAACGGACTTATTAACTGAGAAAGATGCATTATTAAAATTAAACTTTATTACACATAGTTATCCACATGATTGGAGAACGAAAAAACCAATTATCTTCCGTGCTACACCACAATGGTTTGCATCAATTAATAAAGTGAGACAAGACATCTTAGATGCAATTGAAGATACTCAATTTAAAGTAGATTGGGGTAAAACACGTATCTATAATATGATTCGTGACCGTGGTGAATGGGTAATTTCACGTCAACGTGTTTGGGGTGTACCACTACCTGTATTTTATGCAGAAAATGGCGACATCATCATGACGAAAGAAACTGTAAATCATGTTGCAGATTTATTTGAACAACATGGTTCTAATATCTGGTTTGAAAAAGAAGCCAAAGATTTATTACCGGAAGGCTTTACACATCCAGGAAGTCCAAACGGTGAATTTACGAAAGAAAATGACATCATGGATGTATGGTTCGATTCTGGTTCATCTCATAGAGGTGTCCTTGAAACACGTCCAGAATTAAGTTTCCCAGCTGACTTATACTTTGAAGGTAGTGACCAATACCGTGGTTGGTTTAACTCATCTATTACTACTTCTGTTGCGACAAGAGGTCAAGCACCATATAAATTCTTATTATCTCATGGTTTCGTTATGGACGGAGAAGGTAAAAAAATGAGTAAATCATTAGGAAATGTCATTGTGCCTGATCAAGTCGTTAAACAAAAAGGTGCAGATATTGCACGCCTGTGGGTAAGTAGTACAGACTATTTAGCAGATGTACGTATTTCAGATGAAATCTTAAAACAAACTTCTGATGTATATCGTAAAATCAGAAACACATTGAGATTTATGTTAGGTAATGTGAGTGATTTCAATCCTGAAACAGATAGCATCGCTGAAGCAGAGTTATTAGAAGTAGATCGTTATTTATTACATCGTTTACGTGAATTTACTGCAAGTACAATTAACAATTATGAAAACTTTGATTATCTTAATATCTATCAAGAAGTTCAAAACTTTATCAATGTTGAATTAAGTAACTTCTACTTAGATTATGGTAAAGATATCCTTTATATCGAAGAACGTTCTTCACATAAACGTCGTAGTATGCAAACAGTACTTTATCAAATCTTAGTTGATATGACTAAGTTGCTTGCACCAATTTTAGTGCATACAGCAGAGGAAGTTTGGTCACATACACCTCATGTTAAAGAAGAAAGTGTTCACTTAGCTGATATGCCTAAAGTTGAAGAAGTAGATCAACAATTATTAGATAAATGGAATACATTTATGAACTTACGTGATGATGTGAACCGTGCCTTAGAAGCAGCGCGTAATGAAAAAGTAATTGGTAAATCATTAGAAGCTAAAGTTGTGATTGGTAGTAATCAAGACTTTAATGCTACAGAGTTCTTACAACAATTTGATGATTTACAACAATTATTTATCACTTCACAAGCGGAGGTTGTTGATCAAGTTGATAACGGCGTATCATATCAACATGGTGACATCCGTATTGAACATGCTGAAGGTGAAAAATGTGAAAGATGTTGGAACTATAGTGATCAATTAGGTTCTGTTGGCGAATTAGATCACTTATGTCCACGTTGCCAAGAAGTAGTTAAGACATTAATTTAATAGGTAAAATTGTATTCAAACTGTTAGCAAAGTCGGATGACTTTGCTAACAGTTTTTATTTTATAACGACTTGGGATATTATGGGTATTATTAAATATTAGAAAGTATTATCGAAATTAGCCTAATACATTATGAACACATCATCACTTAATTAGTATTGATATGAATTGCAATTAAGTTGCTTTTGTTTTGATTTTTTTGCATAATATTTAAAATATGAGTCATAATTCATAAGTAAAGAAAGTTATACAGATAAGTTATTTTGAAAGAGGTACATGGAATGTTTCATAATAAAGATGCAAATTTTGTCAACGGAATAACGATTAATGTGAGAGATAAAGATGCACTCAAACCATTTTACGAACAGATTTTAGGATTTAATATCGTAAACGAAACAATGACGAGTATTCAATATGAAGTAGGCATGTCTAATCATTTCATTATTTTAAATGAAATTGCTAACGGTAGAGAACCACTAATGTCAGAAGCAGGCTTATTTAATGTTGGTATAATACTACCTTCATTATCAGATTTAGCAGATTTGTTAGTACAATTAAGTGACTATGAAATTCCAGTAAATGGTGGAGAGCAGAGTGTGGCTACATCTCTTTTTATCGAAGATCCAGAAGGAAATGGTTTGAAATTCTATGTAGATCAAGATTTTGAAGAATGGCATTATGAAGATGACAAAGTGTTACTTAATATCGTACCGATTAATGTACCACGTTTATTAAATGAAGTATCAGATGAAAAATGGCAAGGTATACCAGATGATGCTAAAATTGGTACCTTGCATTTGAAATCGATTCGTATTTCTGAAGTTAAACCATACTATTTAAATTATTTTGGTTTAGAAGAATCTGCATATATGGATGATTATTCGCTCTTTTTATCATCTCAACATTATCATCATCATTTAGCATTAAATCAATGGATTTCTGGAACCAAACGTGTAGATAATGCGCACTCGTATGGTTTAGCGCTTGTAGACTTTCATTATCCAGAGACAACACATTTAAATATCAAAGGACCAGATGGTATCTACTTTAGATTTAATTTTATAAAAGAAGAGTGATGAAGTGAAGAAAAGTATTTTTTGGATGTTATTTATAACGATAGGTCTAACGCTAGCAGCAATTTTTGATGGTTTAAATAATCAAGATATGACTGAACCTAAAAATCATTTATTAGAGTTTAATCCGATGAAATATAATACGTATCAAAAAGGACAATGCACTTATTATGTGTTCGATAAAGTGAGAGAAGACCATCATCAAATTGCAAATTCTTGGCATGACGCTAAAGATTGGGCGAAAAATGCTAAAAAAGATCAATATAAAGTCAATCAACATCCTAAAGAAGGTGCGATTCTACAGACAACTGAAGGAAAATATGGTCATGTAGCCTACATTGAAAAAGTGAACGATGATCAATCATTGTACGTTTCAGAAATGAATTTTAAAAAGCCGTATGAAATATCAAATAGAACAATACCAGCGAATGACGTTGATCAATATCAATATATTCATCCTAAAGAGAATCAACATATATCGTAATGATGAAATGAGTTTAGGCTAGGCATCAATATATTTCAAGTTACATTGATATTAAGGCAGTAGTTGACTTACACATGCGTATTGACTCATGTGTTCAAATTAAGCTTTAGCGGTATACATGAACTAAAGTTCATGCATAAAACCGTCTAAGTAATAAATTACAAAGACGGTCTAATGTACCAAGCTTTTCATTTCTAGTCAACCTTGCCGGGGGACGGACCCCAAACATAGAGAATTTCGAAAAGAAAATCTACAGACAATGCAAGTTGGGGATGGACAACGATAAAGAAATACTTTTTCTTTAGAAATTAGTGTTTCTTATGCATGAGTTTCACTCATGTATTTCTATTTTAAAGTACACATTAGCTGTGGCTAATGCGTAAGAACCACTACATAATCAATGATTAGTGGTTCTTAATGATTTCTATCCCACTTCCATTTGTTTGTTGTATCAATTATTTATTATGAAGCTAACCTGTTTTTATATTCATGTTTAAGATATAATGAATGTTGTTGTAAAAAAAGTGATGAATGGTTATGAATGGAGGAACATGAATGAAAAAGAAATATTATGTCGGTATTTCATTACTCGTAGCCTTTTTAATCATTGTCATTGACCAAGTGACAAAATGGATTATTGCTAGTTCAATGAAAATAGGCGATTCTTACGAAGTGATACCCAATTTTTTAAATATAACGTCACATAGAAATAATGGTGCTGCTTGGGGTATATTAAGTGGTAAAATGTTTTTCTTTTATATTATTACAGTGATTATTTTAATTGTACTTGTATTGTTCTTTATTAAAGAAGCGCAATATAATTTATTTATGCAGTTAGCGATAAGTTTATTGTTTGCAGGTGCTTTAGGAAATTTCATTGATCGTTTATTTAATGGAGAAGTTGTTGATTTTATTGATACAAATATTTTTGGATATGATTTTCCTATCTTCAATGTAGCCGATTCAAGTTTAACAATTGGTGTGATATTAGTTATTATTGCGCTACTTAAAGATACAACAAATAAAGGTTAGGAGGTCTGATTATGGAAACGTATGAATATACGATTACAGATAGTAATCATGTTGGACAGAGATTAGATAAAGTATTACCAGAATTAAACAGTGATTGGTCACGTAGCCAAATTCAAGATTGGATTAAAGAAGATCTTGTGAAAGTAAATGACAAAGTAGTCAAACCCAATTATAAAGTGAAGCAAAATGACAATATCGTCGTGACTGAACAAGAAGTCGTAGAAGCAGATATCACACCGGAAAATTTAAATCTTGATATTTTTTATGAAGATGATGATGTTGCTATTGTTTATAAACCAAAAGGTATGGTAGTGCATCCCTCACCAGGCCATTACACTGGTACGTTAGTAAATGGATTGATGTATCAAATTAAAAATTTATCTGGTATAAACGGTGAAATTCGTCCAGGTATTGTTCACAGAATTGATATGGATACATCTGGCTTATTAATGGTTGCTAAAAATGACATTGCGCATCGTGGATTAGTTGAACAATTAATGGCTAAATCAGTTAAACGTAAATATATTGCACTTGTACATGGAAATATTCCACATGACTATGGAACAGTAGATGCGCCTATTGGACGTAATAAGAAAGATCGTCAAGCGATGGCGGTCGTAGATGATGGCAAAGAAGCAGTTACACACTTTAACGTCTTAGAACATTTTAAAGATTACACTTTAATAGAATGTGAACTTGAAACAGGACGTACGCACCAAATTCGTGTTCATATGAAATACATTGGATTTCCATTAGTCGGAGATCCTAAATATGGTCCTAAAAAAACATTAGATATAGGTGGTCAAGCCTTACATGCAGGTGTGATAGGTTTTGAGCATCCGGTTACACATGAATATATTGAAAGAACAGCAGAATTACCTCAGGAATTTGAAGATTTATTAGCCGATATTAGAAAAAGAGACGCTTAGTAAAAGGTATAAAATAATAAATACTATCAAAGCACCTAAATGATATGTCATTGTCATTTAGGGGCTTTTTTTATACTCAAAAGGAATATGTTAGATGATATAAGGTGTTATTTATAGAGTAATCATAAAATGAGTTGTACTTTCTTCAAAATAAAATATATAAACTTAACATGTAATATGCTATGATATGTTGAAAACAAAGTGAAAGTAGGAACAAATTAAATGGAAACATCGTATCAATCTCGACATTTACAAGAGAAAAGTGCGGGATTTCATGAATTATTCTTCGATTTAATATTTGTTTATGCGATGCAAAAGATGGCACATGTCATTTTAAATGTACACGAGGGGACCATATCATCTGAATTATTTTTAAAGTATATCATTATGAGTGTGTTTTTATGGATATTATGGTCGCATCAAACATTTTATACGAATAGATTTGGAGAAACGACAACTAAAGATGTCATATTTATGATGTTTAACTTGTTTGTATTAGTCTTTTTATCGAATAGTTTATATCCTGATTTTGAAAAAACATTCTTTCCATTCTTTTTATGTGTTGGAATTCTATATCTAAGTATTAGTATTCAATATGGTTTACATTTAACTAAAACAAAACATAAACCTGATTATAAAACGTGTCAGGCATTTGCATTAGTAGCATTAATCGTTGCAATCCTATCATTTGTATCACTTGTATTACCGAAAAGTATTCATTATATTCCAGGATTTTTAGGATTATTTATTGCTTCAACAGGCTTGATTCCATACCGAAAATATTTATATCAATCACCTGTGAATTTATCACATTTAGTTGAAAGATTCTCATTGTTGACGATTATTATATTTGGTGAGGTTTTAGTTGGATTAACATCTATATTTAGTATAGAGCATTTTAACTATATTTATATATTTCAATTTTTAATTGTCGTAAGTTTATTTGGAACGTATTGGTTAGTGACTGAAAGTCATATTAATTTACATCAAACAACGATTGGTTTCCAATTGGTTTATACACACTTATTGATTAATGTAGCATTAGGTATATTAAATGCTGCTGTTATTTTTAGTGACTCGCATCAGTTAAGTGCCATTTTTGAAATCTGTATGATGCATGGTAGTATCTTATTATTTTATATTGGGGTTTGGATTAATACGACATATTTTCATAAAGAACTTAAAAACATCAAATATATTATGATTGGTGCTATGATGTTGGTTGTATCATTTATTATTAGTATATTATTAAAAGATAACCAAGATATTATGATTATTAGCATAGCGATTGCGAATACTTTAGTTATGCTATTGTATTATAAAAATATCAAAAACGTACAACGTCTGTGATTAAATAAACTTCCATATGGGATGTTGAAGACGTCATATAATAAATATTTAAAAAATTATAATCAATCAAGTATTTTATTGGAAAAGACGTTGACTATTTGTAACTTTAGGATTAAACTAATAACAGTTTAAATATAAAAGTAGTCTTTAAAGATAAGTCCAGAGAGGCTTCAAAGACATGAAAATGATACTGATATACATGATTGTAATCAATTCAATGACCTAATACTAACGATTTATTATTGAATGCTTGCAAATCAAACGGTTAAGAATATGTGTGGAATACTGTTTAGTTGCATCAGGACTAAATTTATATCACGCATTGTCTATATATCAACCTCATGTCTTTGTTAAAGACGTGAGGTTTTTTTGATATGAATAAGAGATAGAGGTGAGACAATGTCTGAACGCATCATAATGGATGAAGCAGCAATTCAACGTACGGTTACTCGAATTGCACATGAAATATTAGAGTATAACAAAGGTACTGAGAATTTAGTTTTACTAGGCATTAAAACTCGTGGTGCATATTTAGCTTATCGTATTCAAGAAAAAATAAATATGATAGAGCAACAACTTGTACCAACAGGCACAATTGATATAACACAATTCCGTGATGATATTGATCATGTTTCAAAGCAATCATTCGACAAAGCTTTTGAAATAGATGTAGACATTACAGGAAAAGTTGTCATTATCATTGATGACGTCTTATACACAGGAAGAACTGTCAGAGCGTCATTAGATGCCATCTTATTACATGCAAGACCAATTAAAATTGGTTTAGCTACGCTAGTTGATCGAGGCCACAGAGAGCTTCCAATTCGCGCAGATTTTGTAGGAAAAAACATACCAACTGCACGAGATGAATCCGTTAAAGTGTACTTAACTGAAAAGGATTCAAGTAATGCAGTTATAATAGAATAATATCCCTTTTAAAGCAGTACGAGAGACTGAAAAAGGTGAAATGAATATATGAGCAAAGTAGTTACGATAAAAACATTATGTTAACTACTGTATTTATATAGCTTAAATACTTCATATCATTCGCTTTAGTCTCTTTGCATAACTGTATGTAAAGAGATTTTTTTATGAAAGGAAATGAATCACCATGGAAAATGAACAAATGTTTGAAAGAACGGTACAACCAGTATTAGATGTTAAAGATAAACCAAAACCAGCACAGTGGGCGTTTTTAAGCTTACAACATTTATTTGCGATGTTTGGATCGACGGTACTTGTACCATTTTTAACAGGACTGCCTATTTCAGCAGCATTACTTGCATCAGGAATTGGAACATTGTTATACATACTCATTACTAAAGCTAAAATACCAGCATATTTGGGCTCTAGTTTTGCTTTCATCACACCAATCATTACAGGATTAAGTACGCATAGTTTAGGAGACATGTTAGTCGCGCTCTTCATGAGTGGTTTAATGTACGTCATTATTGGTATCTTAATTCGTTTTAGTGGTACAGGTTGGTTAATGCACTTACTTCCACCAGTTGTAGTTGGACCTGTAATAATGGTTATTGGATTAAGTCTTGCGCCAACTGCAGTTAACATGGCAATGTACGAAAACTCTGCGGATATGAAAGGTTATAACTTAAGTTATTTACTAGTGGCATTAATCACACTCATAGTAACAATCGTTGTGCAAGGATTCTTCAAAGGATTCTTATCATTAATTCCTGTATTAATAGGAATCATTGTCGGTTATATCGTTTCTATCTTTATGGGATTGGTCAAATTTGCACCGATTGCAAAAGCAAAATGGTTAGCATTTCCAGATATTTACTTACCATTTAAAGATTATGTACCTTCCTTCCATTTAGGTTTGGTGCTAGTCATGATTCCAGTCGTGTTTGTAACTGTCAGTGAGCATATTGGACACCAAATGGTAATCAACAAAATTGTAGGTAAAAACTTCTTTAAAGATCCAGGTCTAGATAAATCAATCATTGGTGACGGTGTGTCAACGATGGTTGCAAGTATCATAGGTGGACCACCAAGCACAACTTATGGTGAAAACATTGGTGTATTAGCGATTACGAAAATTTATAGTATTTATGTGATTGGTGGTGCTGCAGTCATCGCAATCGTACTTGCATTCATTGGTAAATTTACAGCACTTATTTCTTCTATACCAACACCGGTTATGGGTGGTGTGTCCATACTATTATTTGGCATTATCGCAGCAAGTGGTTTGAGAATGATTGTAGAAAGCAATGTTGATTTTGCTAACAATAGAAACTTAGTTATAGCATCAGTCATCTTAGTCGTTGGTATTGGAAATTTATTAATCAATTTAAAAGGCATCGGCGTTAACTTACAACTTGAAGGAATGGCATTATCAGCTTTATCAGGCATTATCTTAAATTTAATCTTACCTAAAAAATAGTTAGATATTCTGAGGAGGCAAACAATGGAACATTTATTATCAATGGAAGATTTATCAAACGATGAAATTTATAGCTTAGTTAAAAAAGCAAGTCAGTTTAAATCTGGAGAAGTTAATGTACCACAATACAAAGATCATTTTGTAGCTAATTTGTTCTTTGAAAATTCAACAAGAACAAAGTGTAGCTTTGAAGTTGCCGAACAAAAATTAGGATTGAATTTAGTGAATTTTGAAACGAGTACGTCGTCTGTACAAAAGGGAGAATCACTTTACGATACTTGTAAGACATTAGAAAGTATTGGTGTAAACTTATTAGTAATTAGACACTCTCAAAATGCATATTACGAAGATTTAGAAGGACTGAATATACCAATTGCCAATGGTGGTGATGGTAGTGGACAACACCCAACACAAAGCCTACTTGATTTAATGACTATATATGAAGAATATGGAAAATTCGAAGGCTTAAATGTATTGATCTGTGGTGATATTAAAAATTCTCGTGTTGCTAGAAGTAATTTCCATAGTTTAAAAGCATTAGGTGCAAATGTCATGTTCGCGAGTCCTGATGAATGGGTAGATGATAGAATAGAAGCATCATACGTTAGTATTGATGATGTGATTGATAAAGTTGATATTGTGATGTTACTTAGAGTTCAGCATGAAAGACACGGCATTACAGGAAAAGCTAACTTTGAAGCTGACAATTATCATCAACAATATGGGTTAACGAAGGAAAGATATGATAAATTAAAGAAAGAAGCTATTGTCATGCATCCAGCTCCAGTCAATAGAGGTGTAGAAATTGAAAGTGACCTAGTAGAGGCACCTCAATCACGTATTTTTAAACAAATGGAAAATGGCATGTATTTGAGAATGGCAGTCATTGATGAGCTTTTAAAATAAGGAAGGGGTATTTGAATCATGAAACTAATTAAGAACGGTAAAATTATTAAAAATGGAAAATTAAAAAATACGGATATTCTAATTGACGGTAAAAGAATTAAAACAATTAGTAGTAAAATTGATTCTTCATCCGAAAATATTGAAGTTATAGATGCTAAAGGAAATTTAATAGCACCAGGATTTGTAGATGTACATGTACATTTACGTGAACCAGGTGGAGAACATAAAGAAACAATTGAAACAGGTACGAAAGCGGCTGCAAGAGGTGGTTTTACAACTATCTGTCCAATGCCAAATACTAGACCAGTTCCAGATTCAGTGGAAAATGTAAGAGCATTAAGAGAAAAAATTAAAGATTCAGCACAAATTCGTGTCTTACCATATGCCTCTATAACAACTAGACAAGCAGGTAAAGAATTAGTGGATTTCCAAGCTTTAGCGGATGAAGGCGTGTTTGCCTTTACTGATGATGGCGTAGGTGTGCAACAAGCAAGTATGATGTATGCTGCTATGAAGCAAGCGGCAAAAGTGAAAAAACCAATCGTAGCTCATTGTGAAGATAATAGTTTAATTTATGGTGGTGCTATGCATAAAGGTAAACGTAGTGAAGAATTAGGTATCCCAGGTATTCCTAATGTATGTGAATCTGTTCAAATTGCGCGAGACGTTTTATTAGCTGAAGCTACTGGTTGTCATTACCATGTATGTCACGTTTCTACTAAAGAGAGTGTTCGTGTCATTCGTGACGCTAAAAAAGCAGGTATTCATGTAACTGCAGAAGTAACACCACATCACTTATTATTAACTGAAAATGATGTGCCAGGTGATGATGCAAATTATAAAATGAATCCACCTTTAAGAAGTACAGAAGATCGTGATGCCTTATTAGAAGGTTTATTAGACGGAACAATTGATTGTATTGCAACCGATCACGCGCCTCATGCGAAAGAAGAAAAAGAACAACCAATGACAAAAGCACCATTCGGTATTGTAGGTAGTGAAACTGCATTTCCATTATTATACACACACTTTGTTAGAAATGGTAATTGGTCATTAAAACAGTTAATCGATTACTTAACTATTAAACCGGCAACTATCTTTAATCTTAATTATGGTAAATTGCATAAAGATAGTTATGCTGACATCACAATTATTGATTTAGAAAATGAAAAAGAAATTAGAAGTGAAGATTTCTTATCTAAAGCTGACAATACGCCATTTATTGGTGAAAAAGTATATGGACATCCAGTATTAACAATGGTTAAAGGTGAAGTAGTATTTAAGGAGGAAAAATAGATGCTTTCAAAACGTTATCTAGTATTTGAAGACGGCTCTTATTATGAAGGATATCAATTAGGTTCAGATGAACTTTCAATTGGTGAAATTGTATTTAATACAGCTATGACAGGTTATCAAGAAACAATTTCTGATCCTTCATACACAGGTCAAATTATTACATTTACGTATCCATTAATTGGAAACTACGGTATCAATAGAGATGATTTTGAATCTTTAACACCAACATTGAATGGTGTTGTAGTGAAAGAAGCGAGTACACATCCTAGTAACTTCCGTAATCAAAAGACATTACATGAAGTATTAGTACAATATCAAATACCAGGTATCTCAGGTGTCGATACAAGAAGTATTACACGTAAAATTCGTCAACACGGTGTATTAAGAGCCGGATTCACAGATAACAAAGCTGACATTGAAAGCTTAGTAGAACATTTAAAAACGACTGAATTACCTAGAGATGAAGTGTCGACAGTTTCTACTAAAACACCTTATGTATCTACAGGATCAGATTTGAGTGTTGTCTTACTCGACTTTGGTAAAAAACAAAATATTGTACGAGAACTAAATATGCGTGGATGTAATGTGACAGTTGTACCGTACAATACAACAGCTGAAGAAATCATCAAAATGTCTCCAGACGGTGTAATGCTATCTAACGGCCCTGGTGACCCAGAAGAAATTGATGTGGCTGTAAAAATGATTAATGGCATTCTTGGCAAAATTCCATTCTTTGGTATTTGCTTAGGCCACCAATTATTTGCTTTATCTCAAGGCGCTACATCGTTCAAAATGAAGTTTGGACATAGAGGTGCAAACCACCCTGTTAAAAACTTAAAAACAGGTAAAGTTGACATTACAAGTCAAAACCATGGTTATTCAATTGACCGAGATTCATTAGAAAATACAGATTTAGAAGTCACTCATATTGCATTAAATGATGGTACAGTTGAAGGGTTAAGACATAAAACGTTACCTGCCTTTTCAGTTCAGTATCATCCGGAAGCAAGACCAGGCCCAAGTGATTCTAATTATCTATTTGACGAGTTTATTACTATGATGAATGAGTTCATCGAAAAGGAGCGTAATGTAAATGCCTAAGCGTAACGATATTCAAACAATTTTAGTAGTAGGATCGGGCCCAATTATTATTGGCCAAGCTGCGGAATTTGATTATGCAGGAACTCAAGCCTGTCTTGCACTTAAAGAAGAAGGTTATAGAGTTATCTTGGTTAACTCTAACCCAGCTACGATTATGACTGATAAAGAAATTGCAGATAAAGTATATATTGAACCTTTAACACATGATTTTATCGCACGTATCATTCGTAAAGAACAACCTGATGCTTTATTACCAACGTTAGGTGGTCAAACAGGGTTAAACATGGCGATTCAGTTACATGATAGTGGTGTATTAGCTGCTAATAATGTGAAACTACTGGGAACTGAATTAGAATCAATTCAACAAGCTGAAGACCGTGAACTATTTAGAACATTGATGAATGATTTAGATGTTCCTGTACCAGAAAGTGATATTGTAAATACAGTTGAACAAGCTTTTAAATTTAAAGAAGAAGTGGGTTATCCATTAATCGTTCGACCAGCCTTTACAATGGGCGGTACTGGTGGCGGTATTTGCTATAACGATGATGATTTAAAAGAAGTTGTAACAAATGGTTTACACTATAGTCCAGCAACACAGTGTTTAATTGAAAAATCCATTGCCGGTTTTAAAGAAATTGAATATGAAGTTATGCGTGATAAAAATGATAACGCCATTGTAGTATGTAATATGGAAAACATTGATCCAGTGGGTATCCATACAGGTGATTCCATTGTGGTTGCACCAAGTCAAACATTATCAGACGTGGAATATCAAATGCTAAGAGACGTTTCATTAAAAGTTATTCGTGCTTTAGGCATCGAAGGTGGATGTAATGTTCAATTAGCGTTAGATCCAGATTCATTTAATTACTATATTATTGAAGTCAATCCACGTGTATCTCGTTCATCAGCATTAGCATCTAAAGCAACAGGGTATCCAATTGCCAAACTAGCTGCAAAAATTGCTGTTGGATTAACATTAGATGAAATGTTAAATCCAATTACAGGTACTTCATATGCTGCATTTGAACCAACATTGGATTATGTAATCTCCAAAATTCCACGTTTCCCATTTGATAAATTTGAAAAAGGTGAACGTGAATTAGGTACACAAATGAAAGCAACTGGTGAAGTAATGGCAATCGGCCGTACTTACGAAGAATCATTACTTAAAGCGATTCGTTCCTTAGAATATGGTGTGCATCACTTAGGATTACCAAATGGAGAAAGTTTTGATTTAGATTACATTAAAGAAAGAATTAGTCATCAGGATGACGAAAGATTATTCTTCATCGGTGAGGCCATTCGTCGTGGTACAACATTAGAAGAAATTCATAATATGACTAAAATTGATTACTTCTTCTTAAATAAATTCCAGAATATTATTAATATTGAACATGAATTGAAAGCACATCAAGGTGATTTAGAATATCTTAAATATGCTAAAGATTATGGTTTCAGTGATAAAGTCATTGCTCATCGTTTTGATATGACAGAAGAAGATGTTTATCAATTAAGAATTAAAAACAATATTACGCCAGTATACAAAATGGTGGATACTTGTGCTGCTGAATTCGAATCAACAACACCATATTATTATGGGACATACGAAACTGAAAATGAATCCATTGTAACAGACAAAGAGAAAATTTTAGTTTTAGGATCTGGTCCAATTCGTATAGGGCAAGGGGTTGAATTCGACTATGCAACAGTACATGCTGTGTGGGCTATTCAAAATGCTGGCTATGAAGCAATTATCGTTAATAACAACCCTGAAACGGTATCAACTGATTTCTCTATTTCAGATAAATTATACTTTGAACCTCTTACTGAAGAAGATGTGATGAGTATCATTAATTTAGAACAACCTAAAGGTGTCGTTGTACAGTTTGGTGGACAAACAGCAATTAATTTAGCGGACAAATTAGCTAAACATGGTGTGCAAATTCTAGGTACATCTTTAGAAGATTTAAACAGAGCTGAAGATAGAAAAGAATTTGAAGCGTTATTGCATACGATTGATGTACCACAACCTCAAGGTAAAACTGCGACTTCACCAAAAGAAGCATTGGAAAATGCACGTAATATTGGTTATCCAGTAGTTGTAAGACCTTCATATGTACTTGGTGGTCGTGCAATGGAGATCGTTGATAATGATAAAGAATTAGAAAACTATATGACACAAGCAGTTAAAGCAAGCCCAGAGCATCCAGTGTTAGTTGATAGATACTTAACTGGTAAAGAAATCGAAGTCGATGCTATTTCTGACGGTGAAACAGTGATTATTCCAGGTATTATGGAACATATTGAACGTGCAGGTGTCCATAGTGGTGACTCTATCGCTGTGTATCCACCTCAAACTTTATCTCAAGAAGAAATTGAGACATTAGAAGATTATACGATTAGATTAGCGAAAGGTTTAAATATCGTTGGGTTAATTAACATTCAGTTTGTAATAGCACATGACGGTGTTTATGTACTAGAAGTGAACCCTCGTTCAAGCCGAACTGTACCATTCTTAAGTAAAATCACTGATATTCAAATGGCTCAACTAGCAATGCAAGCCATTATGGGTACAAAATTATCTTCACTTGGTTATAAAGAAGGTATTCAACCGTATTCAGAAGGGGTATTTGTTAAAGCACCGGTATTCAGCTTTAATAAATTGAAAAATGTTGATATCACTTTAGGACCTGAAATGAAATCAACTGGTGAAGTGATGGGGAAAGATCAAACATTAGAGAAAGCGCTATACAAAGGGTTAACAGGTAGTGGATTTGAAGTTAAAGACCATGGAACTGTGTTGATGACTGTAAGTGATAAAGATAAAGAAGAAATTGTCAAAATTGCACACCGTCTCAATGAAGTCGGCTATAAGATTTTAGCAACTAAGGGGACTGCTGATAAATTAAATCAAAATGATATTCCAGTAGAAGTTGTAGGCAAAATCGGCGGCGAAAATGATTTACTCACTCGTATTCAAAATGGTGATGTGCAAATCGTGATTAATACAATGACTAAAGGTAAAGAAGTAGAACGAGATGGATTCCAAATTCGTCGTACTACAGTAGAAAATGGTATTCCATGTCTTACTTCACTTGATACTGCAAGTGCGTTAACTAACGTCATCGAGAGTATGACATTCACAATGAGAAATATGTAAATAAAAATCAATTAAATAAACTAAAGTCTGTATTTAATTTTAGATAAGTTCTTCAATTCATAGTTTTGAGTCTATGGTTGAAGAACTTTCAATATAAGGAGTTACACGATGAAACAATTACCAATTATTGCATTAGATTTTGAATCAGCTGATAAAGTAAATGCATTTTTAGATCAATTCGATGAACCATTATTTGTCAAAGTAGGTATGGAATTATTTTATCAAACTGGACCTAAACTAATTAAATCTATTAAAGATAGAGGACATAGTATTTTCTTGGATTTAAAATTACATGATATTCCAAACACAGTGAGCAAAGCTATGGAAGGTTTAGCTAAGCTAGATGTTGATTTAGTCAATGTGCATGCAGCTGGTGGAAAGGCAATGATGGAAGCGGCCATTAAAGGGTTACGACAACACAATAAACATACAAAAATTATTGCGGTGACTCAATTGACTTCTACTACAGAGACGCAGTTACATGAAGAACAAAACATTCAAACAACAATTGAAGAGGCTGTATTAAATTATGCTAAATTAAGCCAACAAGCAGGTTTAGATGGTGTGGTATGTTCACCTCTTGAAGCGGAGTTAATTACTGCTCAACTAGGAAAAGATTTTATGAAGGTTACACCAGGTATTAGACCAGAAGGTTCAGCTCAAAACGATCAGAAGCGTATCACGACACCCGAGCAAGCAAAACAATTAGGCTCAACACATATTGTCGTTGGACGACCTATAACACAGAGTGATGATCCAGTTAAAAGTTATCAAATTATTAAAGAAAGTTGGTTAGGTTAAATGGCTAAAGAAATTGCAAAGGCATTATTAGATATAAAGGCAGTATCGCTTTCACCCAATGATTTATTTACGTGGAGTTCAGGAATTAAATCACCTATCTATTGTGATAATCGTGTTACATTAGGGTTTCCACTCGTACGTAACGCGATTAGAGATGGTTTAATCCAATTAATTAATGAAAAATTTGAAGATGTAGAAGTGATTTCAGGAACTGCAACAGCAGGGATTCCACACGCTGCATATATTTCTGAAAAAATGGAATTACCAATGAACTATGTGCGTTCTAAAAGTAAAAGTCATGGTAAACAAAATCAAATCGAAGGTGCGAAAAGTGAAGGGAAGAAAGTTGTTGTTATAGAAGACTTAATTTCAACTGGTGGCTCTTCAATTACAGCAGTAGATGCATTAAAAGAAAGTGGTGCAGAAGTATTAGGTGTTGTAGCTATCTTTACCTATGGATTAGCCAAAGCTGATGAAACATTTAACGAAGCAAAAATACCATTCTATACTTTAAGTAATTATAATGAGTTAATTGAAGTTGCTAAAGAGCAAGGAGAAATCTCTGAAGATGATATTAAGACATTAGTTGAATGGCGAGATAACTTATCATAAGATAAGTATATAGGTGGGATGATCATGAAAGAACATGAAAAAGATAATGATTTATACACATCCTTAAAGCATTGTAATGCATTTTTATCTAGAGAAGAGGACTATCGTGAAGATGTATATACCAATGTTCAGACTCAAGAATCAACAATGACTCAATTTCAGAAAGAGATGAGTCGAGATGCGTTTGTGCATTCAAGTGATATATTTAAAAAAGCAAAGCAAAACCTACGTGTTAAAGGCGAGTTGTAAGTAGGCTCTAGAGAATTTACATGTTAATAAGTGATAATAATAGTTGAGCGGTGTACAGTCAATGTGTTTAAACAAAGATTGGACACCGCTCTATATTGTATTAACGAATGAATATTTTAGTTAATAGCCATCCAATGAGTAGAACAATTACTAATATTAATAAAGGTATAAGTACATGTGTCATGTTATGGCCTCCTTTTCACTTAGTTTAATTTTAACTGTTCATGATAATAAGTCAAAATTTATCAACTTATATGCTGGAAAAGTTTTATGAATTCACTGATTTAAAAGGTCTATAACAGAAAATAATAGTTACACATGTTAAACTATACTAAAGAAAAATAAACATACCTTTAGGGGGATTAAAATGGAAATACCAAAAATAACAACATTTTTAATGTTTAATGATCAAGCTGAAGAAGCTATCAATTTATATACAAGTTTATTTGAAGACAGTGAAATTATAACAATGGTTAAATACGATGAAGATGGACCAGGCACACCAGGTACCGTCCAACATTCAATATTTACACTCAATGGCCAAGTTTTTATGGCTATTGATGCGAACAATGGTGAAGAATTACCTATGAACCCTGCGATGTCACTTTATGTCACTGTTAAAGATCCTATGGAAATGGAAAGATTATTTAGCGGTCTGAAAAAAGAGGGCGCCATTTTGATGCCTAAAACAGAAATGCCTCCGTATAGAGAATTTGCATGGGTACAAGATAAGTTTGGTGTCAGTTTCCAATTGGCTTTACCAGAAAAACATTAATCTATAACATAAAAAAGCACTGATTTTAGCATTTAATGATGCATAATCAGTGCTTTTACTTTATTTAATTTAAACTGTCAGATTTCATTTTTTGTATATGGTCGTAATCAGGCGTAGCATATAATGTTTTTTGATTATCATAAGTAACAAATCCAGGTTTAGCGCCAGAAGGTTTATGCACATGGCGAATTTCTGTATAATCAACAGGAATTTGTCCAGAGTTACCAGCTTTAGAGAAATATCCGGCTAACATCGCCGCTTCTTTAATCGTTTCCTCTGACGGTGAGTCGTTAAGTATGACTACGTGTGAACCCGGTATATCTTTGGTATGGAACCATATATGATTTTTTTGTGCTTTTTTATTTGTAAGGTAATCATTCTGTTTGTTGTTTTTACCAACTAGAATAGTGTCGCCATCTGATGATAAATACGATTGTAATTGAATTTTAGCATTTTTCTTCTTCTTAACATTTTTACGTTGCTTCATAAATCCTTGATCTGCTAATTCATCACGAATATCATCAATTTCATTGACAGTAATATGTTCAAGTTGCTGTTCGATACCTGTAAAGTAATCAATATTCTCTTTAGTCAATTGTAATTGATGTTGAAGTTCATGTTCACGTGTCTTCATACGATTATATTGTCTGTAATAATATTGTGCGTTAACTGATGGAGATTTAGTTGGATTGAGAGGAATAGTGATTTCCTCATTATTATAATAATTAAGAACAGTTACAGATTCATCACCTTGTTTAATACGATAAATATTAGCGGTAATCAATTCACCATAGAGTTGATAGTTATCTTTATCTTTTGTACCTTCGTATTCTTGTAACAATTTACTTAATTTATTTTGATATTTATGAAGTTGTTGTTGAACGAACCGAACTAAATCGTTAGCACGTTGTTTGACTCGTTCACGTTCACCTCTCGCATCATAATAACGATCGAGTAATTCATTTAGTGATTCATAGGTAACCATATCATCATAAAATTGATTTAATGTCATGAAATAGAAATCTTCTTTACCTGATTGATGATTTTTATGAAATACAGGCGTAGGAGCTTCAAGCGTTTCAGCCATCACTTCATCGTATGCTTCTGGTAAGGTTTCAGGCGTCATGAACTGACGTCGACTTACAATTTCATTTGTAATTAGAGGACTAAAACCTTCAAATGTATTAAGTAACTGTTTAGCAATTTTACCTGCATTAAAATCGATATATTTTAAAACATCTTCACCTGATACATCATAAGGGTTAAGTTTATGTTGTGTAGGTGGAGCTTCATATTTAAATCCAGGCATAACTGTACGGTATTGATTTGTATTCGGTGTAAGATGTTTAAATCCTTCAAGAATTTTTCGGTCGTCATCTACTAAGATCAAGTTACTGTGTTTGCCCATAATCTCTAAAATAATTGTGCGGTGTATCGTATCACCGATTTCATCTTTACTTTGTACATCGATTTCAACTCTTCTGTCATTACCAATTTGACGAATGGATTTAATAATGCCACCTTCTAAATGCTTACGAAAGACACGTGCAAACATTGGGGGATCAAATGGATTATCATATTTTTTATTCGTTAATTGTAATCTAGAGAAGCTAGGATGTATGGATAAAAGTAATTGATGATTTTGACGATTTTGGCGAACAACGATGATGATTGTGTCATTTTCTGGTTGATTGATTTTATGGATTCGTCCAGTAACTAAATCTTGTAAAGAAGTCACCATCTTTTTTGTAAATAGGCCATCATATGCCATAATTATCTGCCACCTTCATTTTATTCATTCTCATTATTGTAACATGCATCGTGCTAATGGTCATACATCGTGTTCAAAACATTGAATATTTGAAAAATGAGGATAACTGCCCAAAGTATCTCTATACAATTTCAAGTGCAATATGATATCATATTTAAATAATAGAAGAATAGCTTAGAGAGGTCGTAAGGCATGGATAATGAAAAAGGATTGTTAATTGTTCTTTCAGGTCCTTCTGGTGTTGGTAAGGGAACTGTTAGAAAAAAAATATTTGAAGATCCAAACACTTCGTATAAGTATTCTATATCGATGACAACTCGTAGCATGCGCGAGGGAGAAGTTGATGGTGTAGATTACTTTTTCAAGACGAAAGAAGAGTTTGAAGCATTAATAAAAGATGATCAATTTATTGAATATGCCGAGTATGTAGGTAATTACTATGGGACGCCTGTTCAATATGTTAGAGATACAATGGACCAAGGACATGATGTATTTTTAGAAATTGAAGTTGAAGGTGCAAAACAAGTTAGAAAGAAATTCCCTGAAGCATTATTTATTTTCCTTGCTCCACCAAGTCTTGATGATTTAAGAGATCGTTTAGTTGGTAGAGGCACTGAATCAGATGAGAAAATTCAAAGCCGTGTTGCCGAGGCACGTAAAGAAGTAGAAATGATGAACTTATACGATTATGTAGTGGTAAACGACGAAGTAGAATTAGCGAAAAACAAAATTCAGTCAATTGTCGAAGCTGAACACCTTAAACGTGAACGTATAGAAGCTAAATATAGAAAAATGATACTGGAGGCTAAAAAATAATGTTAAACCCACCATTAAACCAATTAACAGGTAAAATTACATCTAAATACCTTATCGCAACGACTGCCGCAAAAAGAGCTCGTGAATTAGACGAAAGACCAGAAACAGCTTTAGAAAGTGAATATCATTCAGCTAAACCTGTCGGTAAAGCATTAGAAGAAATTGCAGATGGCAAAGTATCACCAGTTATCCCGCAAGAATTTTTAGGATAATCATATACTAATTTTGTGACACACCTTTTTGAAGATATTTCATTACAATCTTGTGATGGATATATCATGTAGATAAGGTGTGTTTTTTTAATATTAGCGACAATTTGTGTATAATTAATATAAATTTGAACATAAATGCGAATATAAATTGTGTGAATATCCTCATTTAAAGAAATGAATTCAGTGAAATGAGAATGTTTTAAGGAGAAATTGATAATGAAACATATTTTATTAGCAGTAACAGGCGGTATTGCAGCATATAAAGCAATTGATTTAACAAGTAAACTTACTCAAGCTGGTTACGAAGTGCGTGTTATGCTTTCAAATCATGCACAAGAATTTGTAACACCATTGGCTTTTCAGTCTATAAGTAAAAATCCAGTATATACAAATACTTTTAAAGAAGAAAACCCGCAAGAAATTCAACATGTAGCATTGGGTGATTGGGCAGATGTGATTATTGTAGCACCAGCAACTGCAAATACAATTGCGAAGTTAAGTGTGGGTATTGCAGACGATATGATTACGTCAACCTTATTAGCAACAGAAACACAAACGTTTATTGCGCCTGCCATGAATGTACATATGTATGAAAATAAGCGCACACAACATAATATTGAAACACTCAAAGCTGATGGGTACCAATTTATTGAGCCAGGTGATGGGTACTTAGCGTGTGGTTATGTGGCTAAAGGACGAATGGAAGAACCTTTACAAATAGTTTCAGTCATCAATCAATATTTCCATCAACAAGAGATTCAAGTGGAAAGTTCATTTAATGGCAAACACGCACTAGTTACTGCAGGGCCAACGATTGAAGTCATTGATCCTGTTAGATTTGTATCTAATCGCTCTTCTGGAAAAATGGGGTTTGCTATTGCTAATGCGTTAAAAAAACGTGGTGCACATGTCACGTTGGTAACTGGTCCGACACAATTGGCAGATCCAGAAGGTATTGAAGTTATTCATGTTGAAAGCGCAGAAGAGATGTTTCAGGAAACCGCTAAACGATATGATATGCAAGATATTGTTGTGAAAGCGGCTGCCGTATCAGATTATACGCCATCAGAAGTGTTAGATCATAAAATGAAAAAGCAAGATGGTGATTTAACTGTAAAATTCAAACGAACACAAGATATACTTAAATATCTTGGTGAGCATAAGACCAATCAGTATTTAGTAGGTTTTGCAGCAGAAACGCAGAATATTGAGAAGTATGCTCAAGATAAATTAAAACGAAAAAATGCAGATGTGATTATTTCTAATAATGTGGGGGACCACTCAATTGGATTTAGTTCTGATGAAAATGAATTAACGATGCATTTTAAAAATCAAGATATGATCAATATTAAGAAAGGCAAAAAAGTTGAAATTGCCAACGATATTTTAGACGAATTAGAAACTAGGTGGCAATAATGATAGCTAAGGTTATTGTGGACATACCTTCGAAAAGCGTCGACTTTAAGTTTGATTATATCATTCCCGAACGATTGCAATCATTTGTTCAAGTAGGTGTACGAGTGATTGTGCCTTTTGGTCCGAGAACAATCCAAGGCTATGTGATGAGTATTCAAAGTCAGCCTGATGAAGGTATTGATATCAGTAAGCTAAAGGAAATTAAAGAAATTCAAGATATTAAACCAGAGTTAACGCCTGAGTTAATTGAACTCAGTGAATGGCTTAGTCATTATCATTTAACGAAACGTATATCTGTTTTAGAAGTGATGTTACCAAATGCAATTAAAGCTAAATATCAAAAGGCTTTTGAGGTTCTGAAAGGTAATGATATACCTGAACCACTTTTAAATCGATTTAATAAAGAAGGCTATTATTTCTATAAAGATGCTCAAAAAAATGATGATTTAGAAGCATTGAATGGTTTATTAAAGCATGACATCATTAAAGAAATAACCATTTTGTCCCAAAATATTAAAAAGAAAACGCAACGTGCTGTTAAAGTGACAGAAATAGGAAATCCGGATGAGGTACTTAATCATTTGGAAAAAGCGATTAAACAATATGATTTATATGCGTATTTATTAGACGAACGTCATAGAGATGTGTTTTTAAAAGAAATTGAAGAAATGGGATTTTCTAAATCGAGTTTAGATACCCTTATTAAGAAGGGATACTTGGAAAAATATGATGCTGAAATAGAAAGAGATCCATTTGCGAATCGAATTTTTGAGAAAGAAGATAATCGTCAATTAACACATGACCAACAAATCGCTTTTGATGCAATCAAAGAGAAAATAGATGCCAACGAAGAAAGAACCTTTTTATTACATGGTGTGACAGGTTCTGGTAAAACAGAAGTCTATTTACAAGCAATTGAATCAGCTTTAAATCAAGGTAAACAAGCTATGATGCTTGTACCAGAAATTGCTTTAACACCTCAAATGGTATTAAGAGTCAAACGTCGTTTTGGTGATGATGTTGCTGTATTACATTCAGGTTTATCAAATGGAGAACGTTACGATGAATGGCAAAAAATTCGTGATGGACGTGCACAAGTTAGTGTCGGTGCACGCTCTAGTATATTTGCGCCATTTAAAAACTTAGGACTAATTATCATCGATGAAGAACATGAGTCTACATATAAACAAGAAGATTATCCAAGATATCATGCTAGAGATATTGCTCAATGGAGAAGCAGTTATCACCATTGCCCAGTGATTTTAGGTAGTGCGACACCAAGTTTAGAATCATATGCGCGTGCTGAAAAAGATGTTTATCAATTACTATCATTACCTCATCGAGTGAACAATCAAGCATTACCAGAAATTGATATTGTAGACATGCGTGAAGAACTTGCGGAAGGTAACCGTTCGATGTTCTCATCAACGTTAAGAGATGCGATTCAACATTGTTTAGATAATAATGAACAAATTGTATTATTCTTAAATCGAAGAGGCTATGCTTCATTTATGTTATGCCGTGATTGTGGTCATGTACCGCAATGTCCAAACTGTGATATTTCCTTAACGTATCATAAGACCACGGATCTACTAAAATGTCACTATTGTGGGTACCAAGAAACACCACCTAATCAATGCCCTAATTGTGAAAGTGAACATATTAGACAAGTTGGTACTGGAACGCAAAGAGTGGAAGAATTATTACAACAAGAATTTGAAGAGGCAAAAATTATACGAATGGATGTTGATACAACTTCTCGTAAAGGTGCCCATGAAAAATTACTTACTGATTTTGAGAATGGTAAAGGTGATATACTTTTAGGCACACAGATGATTGCCAAAGGATTAGACTATCCAAACATCACGCTTGTTGGGGTGCTCAATGCAGATACCATGCTCAATTTACCTGATTTCAGAGCGAGTGAACGAACATATCAATTATTAACACAAGTGGCAGGTCGTGCAGGTCGACATGAAAAAGAAGGTAAAGTAATTATTCAAACGTATAATCCAGAACATTATGCCATTGAAGATGTTAAGAAAAATGATTATTTAACGTTTTATCAACAAGAGATGACTTATCGCAAACTAGGAAAATATCCGCCTTATTACTTTTTAATTAACTTCACGATTTCACATAAAGAAATGAAAAAAGTAATGGAAGCTTCTAAGCATATTCATAAAATCCTATTACAACACCTTACAGATCAATCGCTTGTTTTAGGGCCATCACCTGCAGCACTATCTAGAATTAATAATGAGTATCGTTTCCAAATTTTAGTAAAATACAAACGAGAGCCAGAACTTCATAAAGCACTTCAATATTTAGACGATTACTATCATGAACAATATGTTAAGGACAAATTAGCATTAAAAATCGACATTAATCCGCAAATGATGATGTAAAAAAGCCATTGTGTGACATCAAAGATGACACACAATGGCTTTTTCCATTAGGTAACAAGGCAGAATTACATTGTCACATTACCGTTTTCATCTGCTGGTTTGAATAATGTTAAAATAGCACTAATAATTGCTAATACATGAGGAATCGCTGTCCAACAGAATAAGATGTGTAAGATGCCTTGCATCGTTTTACCAGCATAGAATTTATGAATTCCAAAGCTTCCTAAGAATACGGCTAATAAAATGTAAATCACTTTATTGACTTCCATATTAGTTACACCTCACTTTAAGTAAAATTTTAATTAATGATTTTGAAAGACTTTTCTATTTTCAAAACATACTACTCATTTATATTTTATAAAATATAATATTAAAGTCAAAGACATTGACCTCATTCTTTAGTCTGATTAAGAGAGGTCGCAATTTTGTGCTAATTAAGTTATAATGGTTTGATGAATTTTAATGAGGAGCGTTAAATGTGTCAGTAAAAAAATTAGTGAAATCAGAGCATCCAATTTTTAATCAACCTGCAAATCCAGTAGAGCATTTCGATGATCAATTAAAGCAAACGTTAATGGATATAGAAGATAGCCTATACGCTTTGGAAGGGTCTGCACTAAGTGCTAATCAGATTGGCATTAACCAACAAGTGGCGATTGTGGATATGGAAATGGAAGGATTGCTACAACTGATTAACCCGAAAATTAAAAATCAATCCGAAGAAACTATTACTGATTTAGAAGGGTCAGTCAGTTTGCCAAATGTGTTTGGTGAAGTTGAACGTAACAAAATGATTGTTGTAGAAAGTAATGATGTTAATGGAAACACTGTTGAACTTACAGCATATGATGATGTAGCTAGAATGATTTTACATACGATAGATCAACTCAATGGCATATTTTTCACAGAAAAGGCTAAACGTATATTAAGTGAAGAAGAAATGGAGGCGTATTTCGAATATGAGTAAAATAATTTTTATGGGGACACCTGATTTTTCAACAAAAGTATTAGAAATGCTTATCGCAGAACAAGAAGTAGTTGCAGTGGTAACGCAACCAGATAGACCAGTAGGTAGAAAACGCGTTATGACACCACCACCGGTTAAAAAGGTAGCATTAGAACATGATATACCAGTATATCAACCTGAAAAAATAAAAGATTCTGAGGAATTACAAACTTTATTAGACATGGATGTTGATTTAATTGTTACAGCTGCATTTGGGCAAATTTTACCTGAATCTTTATTAGATTCACCTAAATTGGGTGCTATTAATGTACATGCATCTTTATTACCTAAATACCGTGGCGGTGCACCGATTCATCAAGCGATTATTGATGGTGAAAAGGAAACAGGAATCACGATAATGTATATGGTGAAAAAATTAGATGCAGGAAACATTATTTCACAACGTGCAATTGCAATTGAACAAGATGATAATGTTGGTTCTATGCATGATAAGCTAAGTTTTTTAGGTGCTGATTTACTTAAAGAAACTTTACCGTCTATCTTAAATGGTACAAACGATAGTATTGTTCAAGATGAAGCTAAAGCTTCATTTGCTTCTAATATTAGTCGTGAAGATGAAAAAATTAATTGGAACCAAGATGCACAGGTAATTCATAATCATATTCGTGGTTTGTCTCCTTGGCCAGTAGCTTATACCATCATGGATGATAAAAATTTAAAAATATATGGTGCGCACATCGTTTCTGGAAAAAAAGGCGAACCTGGAACGATTGTTGAAACGACTAAGAAAGCGATTATTGTTGCAACAGCTTCAGAAGAATGTATTGCTTTAACTGATATACAATTAGCCGGTAAAAAACGTATGCAAGTAGCAAATTATTTAAGTGGTGTTCAAGAATCACTAGTTGGGAAGAAATTAGTATGACAAATTCGATAAGAGGTCTCGCATTTGAGACGATACAAGCAATATTAGATGAAGGTGCATATAGTAATCTAGAAATTAACGAGGTGCTTTCTACTTATGAGATTAGTGATTTAGATAAAGGCCTTTTCACTGAACTTGTTTACGGTACAGTTAAACGCAAATATACATTAGATTTTTATTTGAAACCTTTCCTAAAAACGAAGATAAAAGGTTGGGTACGTGAGTTACTATGGATGAGTATCTATCAATATGTATATTTAGATAAGGTGCCAGATCATGCCATTATTAATGAAGCGGTTGAGATTGCCAAAGAAGAAGGTGGCTATTATACCGGTAATGTAGTTAACGGTATTCTACGTAACATCATGAGAAGTGAATTACCTGATGTTCAAGATATACAAGATGATAAAAAACGTATCGCAATTCAATATAGTTTACCAAAATGGCTTGTTGATCATTGGGTAACACATTACGGTTTAGAGCAAACAGAAGCCATTGCACAGTCATTTTTAGAACCAGTAGCGACCACTGTAAGAGCCAACATAACGAGAGGTTCTATTGATGATATTATTAGTGCGTTAGAAAAAGAAAGTTATATTGTTGATAGAGATGATGTTTTACCATTCTGTCTCCATATTTCCGGTAAACCTATTGTTAATTCAAGAGCGTTTAAAGATGGATTAGTTTCAATTCAAGATAAAAGTTCTATGTTTGTTGCACATATTATGGATTTAAACAGAAATGACTCCGTCCTAGATGCATGTAGTGCACCTGGAGGTAAGGCGTGTCATATCGCCGAAATTTTATCGCCGGAAGGGCATGTAGATGCAACTGATATTCATGACCATAAGATCAAATTAATTGATTTCAATATAAGAAAACTTAGATTGAAAAATATTGAAGCCTATCAACATGATGCTACAGAACCTTATGTAACGCAATATGACAAAATTCTAGTAGATGCACCTTGTAGTGGTTTTGGTGTATTAAGACATAAACCCGAAATTAAATATACTCAATCGAAAAATTCTATACAATCATTAGTTGAATTGCAGTTACAAATATTGGAGAATGTTAAACATAATGTGAAGCCGGGTGGCTCAATTATTTATTCAACATGTACGATTGAACAAATGGAAAACGAAAATGTCGTTTATACATTTTTAAAACAAAATAAAGATTTCGAGTTTGAACCCTTCCAACATCCAATGACAGGTGAAATGGTGAAAACATTACAAATATTCCCCCAAGACTACCACTCAGATGGATTCTTTATCGCTAGAATTAAAAGAAAGGAAAGTTAACATGATTACTGATAAAAAGAAAAAGAAAAATAAATTCCTTCCTGATTTTGAGAAGCAGTCTATTTATTCATTAAGATACGATGAAATGCAAAATTGGCTTATCGAACATGGCCAACAAAAGTTCAGAGCAAAACAAATATTTGAATGGTTATACCAAAAACGTGTTGATAGCATTGATGAAATGACAAATTTATCAAAAGATTTAAGACAACTTTTAAAAGATAATTTTGCTATGACAACACTAACAACAGTGGTTAAACAAGAAAGTAGAGACGGTACAATTAAATTCTTATTTGAATTGCAAGATGGCTATACAATTGAAACGGTATTAATGCGTCATGAATATGGGAATTCTGTATGTGTAACAACACAAGTAGGTTGTCGTATTGGTTGTACATTCTGTGCCTCAACATTAGGTGGATTAAAGCGTAATTTAGAAGCTGGTGAAATTGTGTCACAGGTACTTACGGTACAAAAGGCTTTAGATGAAACAGAAGAACGCGTTTCTCAAATTGTTATTATGGGTATCGGCGAACCATTTGAAAATTATGATGAAATGATGGATTTCTTACGTATTGTCAATGATGACAATAGTTTAAATATTGGTGCACGTCATATAACTGTATCAACATCAGGTATTATTCCTAGAATCTATGATTTTGCAGAAGAAGATATTCAAATTAACTTTGCCGTAAGTTTACATGGTGCCAAAGATGAAGTGCGTTCAAGATTAATGCCAATTAACAGAGCGTATAATGTTGAAAAGTTAATGGAAGCAATTGAATATTATCAAGAGAAGACGAATCGTCGAATTACATTTGAATATGGATTATTCGGTGGTGTTAATGATCAATTGGAACATGCAAGAGATCTAGCACATCTTATTAAAGGGTTAAATTGTCACGTAAATTTAATTCCTGTAAACCATGTTCCTGAAAGGAATTATGTTAAAACACCTAAAGATGACATTTTTAAATTTGAAAAAGAGTTAAAACGTTTAGGAATCAATGCTACAATAAGACGTGAACAAGGGTCAGATATTGATGCAGCATGTGGTCAATTAAGAGCGAAGGAACGACAAGTAGAAACGAGGTAAGAGCAATGCTAAATGCACAATTTTTCACTGATACTGGACAACATAGAGATAAGAATGAAGATGCAGGTGGTATTTTTTATAACCAAACCAACCAACAAATGTTAGTATTGTGTGATGGTATGGGTGGTCATAGAGCTGGTGAAATTGCAAGTCAGTTTGTTACTTATGAACTACAAAAACGTTTTGAATCAGAAAACTTAATCGAAGAACATCAAGCTGAAGAATGGTTGCGTACAAATATTAAAGATATCAATTTTGATTTGTACAATTATGCCCAAGAAAACCCTAATTATTATGGTATGGGAACGACTTGTGTTTGTGCATTAGTATTTGATAAATCAGTTGTCGTTGCCAATGTGGGTGATTCTCGTGCATACGTTATAAACAGTAGACAAATCGATCAAATTACGAGTGATCACTCATTTGTTAATCATTTAGTGATGACAGGTCAAATCACAGAAGAAGAAGCTTACCGTCACCCACAAAGAAATATTATTACAAAAGTCATGGGCACTGATAAACGAGTATCACCAGATTTATTTATTAAGCGTTTAAAATTTTATGATTTCTTATTATTATGCTCTGATGGATTAACAGATTATGTTAGAAATGAAGAAATTCAAGAGGAATTAAAACAAGACGCATCATTAGAAGAGCATGGTGAACGAATTATGCGTGTCGCATTCGCACATGATTCAAAAGATAATATCAGTTTTATCTTATCAGCTATCGAGGGTGATAGAGTATGATTGATAAACTCATCAATGAACGCTACAAAGTCATCGATAAACTAGGCGGAGGTGGCATGAGCATTGTCTATCTTGCCGAAGATCTTATTCTTAAGCGCAAGGTCGCTATCAAAGCAATTTCCATACCTCCGAGAGAAAAGGAAGAAACACTGCGTCGATTTGAAAGAGAAGTTCATAATTCATCACAATTAGCACATAAAAATATTGTGAGCATGTATGATGTAGCCGAAGAGGATGACTGTTACTTTTTAGTGATGGAATATATTGAAGGGCCAACATTGTCTGAATATATTCAAAATCATGGACCTTTAAGTTTAGAAACCGCAATCCAATTTACACAACAGATACTTGAAGGTATCAAACATGCACATGATAATAGAATTGTACATAGAGATATTAAACCGCAAAATATTCTCATAGATAAAAATAAAACACTTAAAATCTTTGATTTTGGGATTGCTAAAGCCATAAGTGAAACGTCATTGACCCAAACAAACCATGTGCTCGGTACGGTACAGTATTTATCACCCGAACAAGCTAAAGGCGAATCAACTAACGAAGGTACTGATATTTATTCAATAGGTATTGTACTCTATGAAATGCTTGTTGGTGAACCACCATTTAATGGTGAAACAGCAGTAAGTATTGCCATTAAACACATTCAAGACACGATTCCCAATATCACTACTGAAAAGCGTGAAGAGGTACCACAAGCATTGAGTAACGTTGTACTTAAAGCAACTGAAAAAGATAGAGCTGATAGATATCGTACCATTCAACAAATGCGCGATGATTTAAGTAGTGTACTACACGAAAATCGTTCGAATGAAGAAAAATATGAGTTAGATCAAACGAAAACAAAGACAATGGCATTTTCAAAAGATGAGATTTCTAAAAAAATTGATGATACACCAAAAGAAAAAAATATCGAAGAGACAATGCAAATTCCAATTATGGATCAACCAGTCAATCATCAACAATTTCAAAGTATGGAGAGCCCAATTTATGAGCCACCTCGTAAAAAAAGCTCTAAGAAAAAGAAGTTTTTATTTGCGTTTATTTTTGCTTTATTGTTGATTGGTTTGATTGCCTTTGTCAGCATGGCTGTATTCGGTAGTAAATATGAGGAAATGCCAGATATATCAGGCAAAACTGAAAAGCAAACTGAGAAAATATTAAAAAATCATCATTTAAAAATTGGAGACATTTCAAGAGATTATAGTGATAAATATCCTGAAAACCAAGTGATTAAGTCACGACCAGGTAAGGGTGAACGTGTAGAACGTGGTGACAAAATTGATATTGTTTTATCAAAAGGCCCTGAAATGGTCAAAATGCCAAGTGTCGTTGGATTATCAAAAAATGAAGCACTGAATAAACTTGAAAAAGTAGGACTTAAAGATGTTGCAGTTGAACAAACCTATAATGCAAATACGCCAAAAGGTTATATTGCAAACCAAAATGTTGCTGCTAATAAACAAGTAAAATTAAATGATCATAATATAAAAATTTATGAATCATTGGGTGTTAGACAAGTTTACGTTAGTAATTATGAAAATAAATCATATTCTACAGCTAAAAAAGCACTTGAATCAAAAGGATTTAAAGTTAAAGTTTCTGAAACGTATAGTGATAGTGTCAAAAAGAACAATGTTATCTCACAATCACCTAAGAGTAAATCCATTGATGAAGGTTCTACAATTTCATTAGTGGTTTCAAAAGGTAAAGAGTCAGATTCGGATGACGAAAAATCTAAGGACGATGATTCGGATGACGCTTCATCCAAAGACGTAAAAAATTATAATGAATCTGTTGAAGTACCTTACTCTGGTAAAAAAGGGAAAAGTCAAAAAGTAGAAGTTTATATTCGAGATAAAGATAATGATGGTTCTAAGGCTACACAATCTTTTGAAATTAAAGATAATAAATCTATCAATATTCCAATGAAAATCCAAAAAGGTAAAACTGCTGGTTATACTATCAGAGTAGATAATAAAGTAGTTGCTGATAAAGATGTAGGGTATGATGATTAAATCTTTTCAATATAATACTATAGGTAAGACGATGAGTTGACGATGATACTCATCGTCTTTTTTTATACATAGAAAGATATATAAATAGTTATGATTTTGATATACTAATAACAGTAAAATAAAATTGAGAGGTGTCCTTTTGAAGACTGGTCGAATTGTAAAATTGATAAGTGGTGTTTATCAAGTTGATGTGAACGGCACTAGGTTTAATACCAAGCCTCGTGGCTTATTTAGAAAAAAGAAATTTTCACCAATTGTTGGCGATATCGTTGACTTTGATGTTCAAAATGAAACGGAAGGTTACATCCAGCATGTTCATGAAAGAGGGAATGCTTTAAAACGACCACCTGTCAGTAATATTGATACATTAGTAATAGTCATGAGTGCTGTTGAACCACAGTTTTCTACCCAATTGTTAGATAGATTCTTAGTCATAGCACATTCATATGGTTTAGAAGCTAGAATTTTAGTTACCAAAAAAGATATGGCTGACGACAATCAAATTGAAAAAATTAATAGTTATTTAGCTATATATGAAGAAATAGGTTATCCAACTCAATTCGTTGGTATCAATGATGATCAACATGCTTTGGTAGAAGAATGGGGAGAAGGTTTAATTGTATTAAGTGGTCAATCGGGCGTTGGTAAATCAACATTTTTAAATCGATTTAAACCTGAACTAAATCTTGATACTAATGATATTTCAAAATCTTTGAATCGTGGTAAACATACAACAAGACATGTTGAATTACATGAAACAGTCAATGGTTTTATTGCAGATACACCAGGGTTTAGTGCATTAGATTTTGATCATATTGATAAAGATGAACTTAAAGATTACTTTATCGAAATTGCACAATATGGAGAAGAATGTAAGTTCCGTAATTGTAATCATTTGAAGGAACCCAAATGTAATGTCAAAGAAGAATTAGATGTAGGGAATATTGCTCAATTTAGATATGAACATTATTTACAGTTATTCAATGAAATTTCAGAAAGAAAGGTACGATATTAAATGACAAAAGTATTACCTTCATTATTATCAGTAGATTTTTTAAATTTAAAGGATGAATTAGTTAAGCTTGAAGAAGCAGGTGTAGATGGCTTACATTTTGATGTGATGGATGGACAATTTGTGCCCAATATTTCTATTGGCATACCTATCTTAGACGCAGTTCGACAACAATCAAAGTTACCAATTGATGTTCATTTGATGATTGAAAATCCAGAACAATATATCGAATTATTTGCAGATCATGGTGCAGATTTAATATCTGTTCATTTGGAAGCGACTGCACATATCCACAGAGCTATCGAACAAATTAAAAACAAAGGCAAGAAGGCTGGCGTAGTGATCAATCCAGGAACACCAGTTAGCCAAATTTTACCTATTATCAATACAGTAGACTACGTTTTAATTATGACAGTAAACCCTGGATTTGGCGGTCAATCATTTATTGAAGATTGCGTGGATAAAGTACTGGAATTAAATACTTTGAAAAATGAGAAGCAACTTACTTTTGATATTGAAGTTGATGGTGGAATTAATGCAGAGACTGCCGAAGTTTGCGTTAAAAATGGAGCTACGATGTTAGTGACAGGTTCATACTTCTTCAAACAAGATGATTATCAAGCAGTTACACAAAAGTTAAAGGGCTGATTGAAATGAAAATCAATTTA
Organism: Staphylococcus sp. AC872; assembly: GCF_979255425.1. NCBI lineage: Bacteria > Bacillati > Bacillota > Bacilli > Caryophanales > Staphylococcaceae > Staphylococcus > Staphylococcus sp. AC872. Next base: position 314,378 of record NZ_CEEDKW010000002.1, on the reverse strand, counting down.
TTGTGCTCAGATAGAAATATTCCTAAAAATCTATTTCAACATCATAATCAAGAAGCATGGGCTGGTATAGATAGGGGAGCATTGATTTTAATTCAGAATCAAATCGATCCTGTGTTTTCTGTGGGGGATTTTGATTCTGTTAATAATCAAGAGCGTCAACTTTTAGCAACACAATTGAATATTCATCCTGTTAAAGCTGAAAAAGATGATACAGATTTAGGCTTAGGTGTTGCTCAAGCTGTTGAAGAAGGGTATCAAGATATTCATATATATGGCGCTACTGGTGGTCGATTAGATCATTTTATGGGTGTGGTTCAAATTTTGTTAAAATCAGAATATATTCATAAAGGCATCAATTTTAAAATAATTGATGAGCAAAATGAAATTATATTACTGACTTCTGGTATGTACACTATTTCACCACATACTCATTATCAATATGTTTCTTTCATACCTGTGAGTGGAGAACCTGTATTATCGTTGGCAGGATTTAAATATAATTTGGATAAGGAAAAGTTGGTAAGAGGATCTACATTAACTATATCTAATGAAGTTGAAAATCCAAATGCAAAAATCGAAATTCAGAATGGACTTGTGTTACAAATTAGAAGTAAAGATTTGTAGTATAAAAAAAGAACTTAAAGGATATCCTTTAAGTTCTTTTAAAATATGTCCTCCACATAAGGACTATTTATATGTGCATTATATTTATTAAACTCTAGTAACTTTACCAGATTTTAAAGCACGTGCAGAAACCCAAACTTTTTTAGGTTTTCCGTCAACAAGAATTCTAACTTTTTGAAGGTTAGCGTTCCATCTGCGTTTGTTCGCATTTAAAGCGTGTGAACGATTATTACCAGTCGAAGCTTTACGACCTGTTACGTAACATTGTTTACCCATGAAAGTACCTCCTTTAATAAATATAAATACACGTCACTACTTATATACTTTATTAAGATACCACAATTGTTTAGGATTGGCAATAAATAATTATATAAATCATGAATTATATACGCAAACACTTGATAAATTATGATATAATTGTAAGCTGTGGAGTAATATAGTATGATACTTTAAAGAAATAGGAAATTTAAACATTAAAAATTCGAACGAATTAGTAATAATAATTAATGCAGACTAGCAAAGAGATTGCTTATCTATATAAGTTAAGAAACACATAACTTTATTTTTCAGGAGGAATATTAATATGACATTAGAAATTTCAAATGATTACGGTAAAATTGATATTTCGAATGAAGTCATCGCCTCAGTTGTAGGTGGAAAAGCTGTTGAATGTTACGGCATTGTTGGTATGGCATCTAGACAGCAAGTAAGAGATGGCATCGCAGAAATTTTAGGCCATGAGAATTATGCAAGAGGCATTAAAGTTCGTGAAGAGGACGGAAATGTTGATATAGACATGTATATTATAGTAAGTTATGGTGTGAAAATTTCAGAAGTGGCGAACAATGTTCAGTCAACTGTTAAATATACATTAGAGTCAACGCTTAATGTAAAAGTGAATTCAGTTAATATCTTTGTACAAGGTGTTAGATTAAACCAAACGGGCAAAAAGATTTAGGAGGACAACGTGAAATGATTAGCAAAATCAATGGTAAATTATTTGCCGATATGATTATACAAGGGGCACAAAATTTATCTAATAATGCAGATTTAGTGGATTCGCTTAATGTATATCCAGTTCCAGATGGAGATACAGGGACAAATATGAATCTCACAATCACTTCTGGTCGTGAAGAAGTTGAAAATAATTTATCTCAAAACATTGGAGAACTAGGCAAAACTTTCTCCAAAGGTTTATTAATGGGTGCAAGAGGGAACTCTGGCGTTATTTTATCTCAATTATTTAGAGGATTCTGTAAAAATATCGAGACAGAATCTGAAATTGATGCACAACAGTTAGCTGAAAGTCTTCAAGCAGGTGTTGAGACAGCTTACAAGGCTGTAATGAAACCAGTTGAAGGGACAATTTTAACCGTTGCTAAAGATGCAGCGCAAGCAGCTATGAATAAAGCTGAGTCATCAAAGGACTGTGTTGAAATCATGGAAGCGACGATTGAAGCTGCTGAGAAATCATTAGACAATACACCAAACCTACTTGCAGTATTAAAAGAAGTAGGTGTTGTTGATAGTGGTGGTAAAGGACTATTATCTGTTTACGAAGGATTCTTAAAAGGTTTAAACGGTGAAACGGTTGAAGCTAGTAAGCCTAAATTAGATACAGATACATTGGTTAATGACGAACATGATTTTCATGGTGTAATTAATACAGAAGATATAGTATACGGATATTGTACAGAAATGATGGTACGTTTTGGTAAAGACAAGAAAGAATTTGAAGAAGACGAATTCCGTCAAGATATGAGCGAATTTGGAGATTCATTATTAGTGATTAATGATGATGAGATTGTGAAAGTACATGTTCATACTGAGTATCCTGGACAAGTATTTAATTATGGTCAACAATACGGTGAATTAATTAAACTTAAAGTTGAAAATATGAGAGAGCAACATCGCGAAGTAATTAAAAAAGAGGCAAATAATCATAAAAATGATGAGCCACAAACTGTAGAAACAGCTATTATTACTATTTCTATGGGAGATGGAATCTCGGATTTATTCAAATCAATGGGTGCTACACATATTATCAGTGGTGGGCAAACAATGAACCCGTCTACAGAGGATATAGTAAAAGTCATAGAACAATCAGAATGTAAGCGTGCGATTATATTACCTAATAATAAAAACATTTTAATGGCAAGTGAACAAGCCGCAGAAATCGTTGACGCAGAAGCAGTAGTGATTCCTACTAAGTCTGTTCCTCAAGGTATTGCAGCTTTATTCCAATATGACGAAGGTTCATCATTAGAAGATAATAAGAGTCATATGGTTACTGCACTAGATGTCGTTAAATCTGGCTCAGTTACATTTGCAGTTAGAGACACTAAAATTGATGGTGTTGAAATTAAAAAAGATGAATTTATGGGGCTTGCAGAAGATAAAATTATAACAAGTGATGCTGATCAATTTACCGCTACTAAACAATTGTTAGAAGCAATGCTTTCTGAAGATAGTGAGATTTTAACAATTATTGCTGGTGAAGATGCAAATCAACAAACAACAAATCAACTTGTTGAATGGATAGAATCTACGTATCCAGATGTTGAAATTGAAAATCATAACGGTCAACAACCTATATATCAGTATTTATTTGCTGTTGAATAAATATATTTCATAAATAAGACGAGATTGAAAGTATAATCAGAAGGATACTCTGATTACTTCTATCTCGTTTTATTTTTGTTAATAATCAAAACATAGAGAATCATTAGTTTGGTGTCTATAAAATAATTATGTTAACTTAAAAACTCCAAAGCGTTTTAATCAACCAATGAAGTAACTAAATGGTAGAATGAATGTATTATTTAAATAACGTAACATATTAAAGATTAATACATAATAAGGTGATCGAATATGGCGAAAGTCAATTTAATAGAAAGTCCTTATCCGTTGAATCAAATTAAAGGGATAGGACCAAAGCGTTTAGCTGTATTACAAGAATTAAATATTAATACTGTAGAAGATCTCATACTATATCTACCAACGCGTTATGAGGACAATACTGTAATAGATTTAAACGAGGCAGAAGATCAAAGTACTGTAACTGTTCAAGGTGAAGTTTATTCCTCACCAACAGTAGCATTTTTTGGTAGAAACAAATCTAAACTAACCGTACATATTATGGTAAATCAAATAGCAGTCAAATGCGTCTTTTTTAATCAACCTTATTTAAAAAAGAAAATTGAATTACATGGTACTGTGACAGTTAAAGGAAAATGGAATCGTTCAAAACAAGAAATAAACGGCAATAGAATGTTCTTTAATCAACAGGACAATCTTAACGATACCCAATTAGAGCCTGTTTACCGTATTAAAGAAGGTATTAAACAAAAACAATTGCGTGATCATATTCGTCAGTCTTTAAATGATGTGGTGATACATGAATGGTTATCAGATGAGCTCAGAAATAAGTATAAATTAGAAACTTTAGAATTCACACTTAATCATCTACATCATCCCCAAGGTAAACAAGACTTGCTTAGAGCAAGACGTACTTATGCATTTACAGAATTATTTATGTTTGAATTACGCATGCAATGGTTGAATCGTCTAGAAAAGGCGTCAGACGATGCTATAGAAATTGAGTATGATATTCAAAAGGTAAAAGCATTTATTGATAGTCTACCGTTCGAATTAACGGATGCCCAAAAGACGAGTGTTAATGAAATATTTAGAGATTTAAAAGCACCTATTCGCATGCATAGATTATTACAAGGAGATGTAGGATCAGGCAAAACGGTTGTAGCTGCGATTTGTATGTATGCTTTAAAAACAGCAGGATATCAATCAGCACTTATGGTACCGACAGAAATACTTGCCGAACAACATGCTGAAAGTTTAATTCAATTATTTGGTGACACAATGAATGTTGCTTTATTAACAGGTTCAGTAAAAGGTAAAAAGCGTCGTATTTTATTAGAACAACTTGAAAATGGAACGATTGATTGTTTAATTGGGACACATGCTTTAATACAAGACGATGTTACCTTTGATAATGTAGGTTTAGTGATTACAGATGAGCAACATCGTTTCGGTGTGAATCAACGTCAGCGATTAAGAGAAAAAGGTGCAATGACCAATGTCTTGTTTATGACGGCAACACCCATTCCTAGAACTTTAGCAATATCAGTGTTTGGAGAAATGGACGTTTCATCTATTAAACAGTTACCTAAAGGTAGAAAACCAATTATTACGAGTTGGGCTAAGCATGAGCAATATGAACAAGTGTTAACTCAAATGACAAATGAATTAAAAAAAGGAAGACAAGCATATGTTATTTGTCCGCTTATTGAGAGCTCAGAACATTTAGAAGATGTACAGAATGTGGTAGAACTATTTGAATCTTTACAACAATATTATGGTGAAAATAAAGTAGGTCTATTACACGGTAAACTAAGCAATGAAGAAAAAGATGAAGTCATGCACCGTTTTAGTGAACATGAGATTGATATTTTAGTTTCAACAACAGTGGTTGAAGTAGGCGTTAACGTACCAAATGCAACATTTATGATGATTTATGATGCGGACCGCTTCGGGTTATCAACTTTACATCAATTACGTGGACGAGTAGGAAGAAGCGAACATCAAAGTTATTGTGTACTGATTGCTTCACCCAAAACTGAAACTGGAATCGAAAGAATGACAATTATGACTCAAACAACAGATGGATTTGAATTGAGTGAACGAGATTTAGAAATGCGAGGACCTGGCGATTTCTTCGGTGTAAAGCAAAGTGGTTTACCAGATTTCTTAGTTGCGAACATTGTGGAAGATTATCGAATGTTAGAAGTAGCAAGAGATGAAGCTGGTGAATTAATTCAATCGGGTGAATTTTTCAATTCCAATTATGATCATCTCAGACATTTTATCGAAGATAATTTACTTGATATGAGCTTTGATTGATAGAATTCTTCCTTTCAAAAATGAGGAATTTAATTAGCAATAAATAAATTTATATATGTATTATAGTTAATTGTTGAGGGATTGAAATAGGAAGTGTTATGATATGTGAGGAATGTTTAAGACTTGGTACTAAAATGAGGGGTGAGAAAGTGAAATTAAAGAAAAATGAACGTAGACAGGCGATTCAGCAAGCCATTGAAAACAACCCCTTTATCACAGACAATGAACTGTGTGAAATGTTCCAAGTGAGTATTCAAACAATTCGACTTGATCGAACACATCTGAATATTCCAGAATTAAGAAAACGAGTAAAATTAGTAGCAGAACATAATTATGATCAAATTAAATCGATTGAGGCTAATGAAATTATAGGTGATTTAGTTCAATTGAAACCCAATGATACAGCTACTTCGATGATTGAAATTACAAGCGATTCCGTTTTCTCTAAATCACAAATCGCGCGTGGCCACGTTTTATTTGCACAGGCAAATTCCTTGTGTGTCGCACTTATACATAATCCGACGGTTTTAACACAAGAAAGCGATGTTAAATTTCTGGATAAAGTTAAATTAAATGATACAGTGAAAGCAGTAGCAAACGTAATCAATCAAACGAACAAACATTATTTAATAGAAGTAAATTCTTATGTGAAAGATAAATTAGTTTTTAATGGTAAATTTAAAATGTTCTATATAAGTGAGGATGAATTAAATGGTTAAAATTGCAGTAGATATGATGGGCGGAGATGACGCACCTGGAATCGTACTTGAAGCTGTTAAAAAAGCTGTTGACGATTTTAAAGATTTAGAAATCATCTTATTCGGTGATCAAGAGCAATATACATTAAATCATGGACGCATCGATTTTAGACATTGCACTGAAAAAATCGAAATGGAAGATGAACCAGTACGTGCAATTAAACGTAAAAAAGATAGTTCAATGGTTAAAATGGCCGAAGCAGTTAAATCTGGTGAAGCGGATGGATGTGTATCAGCTGGTAATACAGGTGCATTAATGTCAGCAGGTTTATTCATTGTTGGACGTATTAAAGGTGTATCAAGACCAGCACTAGTGGTTACTTTACCTACGATAGATGGTAAAGGGTTTGTATTCTTAGACGTAGGTGCTAATGCAGATGCTAAACCAGAACATTTATTACAATATGCACAGTTGGGTAATATCTATGCACAAAAAATTAGAGGTATCAAACAACCATCAGTCTCATTATTGAATATTGGTACAGAAGCAGCTAAAGGTAATACGTTAACTAAGAAAACTTATGAGTTAATGGAAGCGCAAAATGACTTTAATTTTACTGGTAATGTTGAAGCAAAAACTTTAATGGATGGTAACGTAGACGTCGTCGTTACAGATGGTTTTACAGGAAATATGGTTCTTAAGAACTTAGAGGGTACTGCTAAATCAATTGGTAAAATGTTAAAAGAAACATTACTTAGTAGCTTCAAAAATAAAATAGCTGCCTTAGTACTAAAAAAAGACTTAAATCAATTCTCTCAAAAAATGGATTACTCAGAGTATGGTGGTTCAGTATTATTAGGTTTAGATGGTACAGTTGTTAAAGCACATGGAAGTTCAAATGCTAAAGCGTTTTATTCAGCTATCCGTCAGGCTAAAATTGCGGGAGAACAACAAATTGTACAAACAATGAGAGAAACGGTAGGTGGAACTAATGGGTAAAACAGCAATTATTTTCCCAGGTCAAGGTGCACAAAAAGTCGGAATGGCACAAGATTTATATAATGTAGATGGAAAAGCTACAGAAGTATTAAATAAAGCACAAGAATCAGTAGATTTTGATTTATTGGAAACTATGTTTACAGATGAAGAAGGTAAATTAGGTGAAACTGAAAATACACAACCAGCTTTATTAACGCACAGTATTGCATTATTAGAAGCTTTAAATCATATCGATGCAGATTATACTATGGGTCATAGTTTAGGTGAATATTCAAGTTTAGTGGCAAGCGGTGTTTTATCATTTGAAGATGCCGTTAAGATTGTTCGTAAACGTGGTGAGCTTATGGCACAAGCATTCCCTAATGGTGTAGGTAGTATGGCTGCTGTTTTAGGTTTAGACTTTGATGACGTTGATAAAATTTGTAAAGATTTATCAACAGAAGACCAATTAATTGAACCAGCTAATATAAATTCACCTGGTCAAATCGTTGTCTCAGGTCATAAAACATTAATTGATGAATTAGTTGAAAAAGGTAAATCATTAGGTGCAAAACGTGTATTACCATTAGCTGTTTCTGGACCGTTCCATTCTTCAATGATGAATGTTATAGAAGAAGATTTTGCGGCATATATTAATCAATTTGAATGGCATGATGCTAAGTTTCCAGTCGTTCAAAATTACAATGCTGAAGGCGAAACGGATGCTGAGGTTATCAAATACCATATGGTAAAACAATTATACTCACCAGTTCAATTTATCAAATCAACTGAATGGTTAATCGAACAAGGTGTGGATCACTTTATTGAAATTGGTCCAGGAAAAGTATTATCTGGTTTAATTAAAAAAATTAATAGAGACGTAAAATTAACATCAATTCAAACACTTGAAGATGTGAAAGGATGGAATGAATAATGGCTAAAAATGCTTTAGTAACAGGGGCTTCACGAGGTATTGGTCGTAGTATTGCAATTCAATTAGCTGAAGAAGGTTATAATGTTGCAGTCAATTATGCAGGTAACCAAGATAAAGCAGAGGCAGTCGTTTCAGAAATTAAAGAAAAAGGTGTCGAAAGCTTTGCGATTCAAGCGAATGTTGCTAACGGTGACGAAGTAAAAGCAATGATTAAAGAAGTTGTGAGTCAATTTGGTTCTATTGATGTATTAGTTAATAATGCAGGTATTACACGTGATAATTTATTAATGCGTATGAAAGAACAAGAATGGGATGATGTGATTGATACTAACTTAAAAGGTGTATTCAATTGTATCCAAAAGGTTACGCCTCAAATGTTAAGACAACGTAGTGGTTCAATTATTAATTTATCAAGCGTAGTAGGAGCGGTTGGTAATCCAGGCCAAGCGAACTATGTAGCTACTAAAGCAGGTGTGGTAGGATTAACTAAATCTGCTGCACGTGAATTAGCATCACGAGGGATTACTGTAAATGCTGTTGCACCTGGTTTTATTGTTTCTGATATGACTGATGCTTTAAGTGATGAGTTGAAAGAACAAATGTTAGATCAAATTCCTTTATCACGTTTTGGTGAAGATACGGATATCGCTCATACTGTTGCATTCTTAGCTTCAGAAAAAGCAAAATACATTACTGGTCAAACGATTCATGTAAATGGCGGTATGTACATGTAGGAGAATACCTACATGTTGCGAATGTACAGGATCTAGCAGTTGACTGTCCACTCATGTCAAAAGCCATGATTGAACTAGTCAACCTTGCGGGTGCAAGACAACGAAATCTATAGAATTTCTGTCTTGCAACCAAATTCTACTTGTATTTTATATTCTAAAATGGGAAAATATAGTAGTCTATGGATAGACGCTTTTAAAGGAGGTGAATCGACGTGGAAAACTTCGATAAAGTAAAGGATATCATCGTTGACCGTTTAGGTGTTGATGCTGATAAAGTAACTGAAGATGCATCTTTCAAAGATGATTTAGGCGCTGACTCACTTGATATCGCTGAATTAGTAATGGAATTAGAAGATGAATTTGGTACTGAAATTCCAGATGAAGAAGCTGAAAAAATCAACACTGTTGGTGATGCTGTTAAGTATATCAATAGTCTTGAAAAATAATAAACCTATATCTGAGTCGTCATTGTGTCGGCTCAGATTTTTTCTTTTGTTTTGGTGCGATTTCACGTAAAATTAGAGTTAACATATCATAAATTAAGGAGGTATATTTAATGACCAATCATAAAAAGACAGAAATGATTAACCGTTTTCGAGAGCAATTTGCACAGAAAATGCATGAACTAGGTTTTGAATATAATAATATAGAATTGTACCAACAGGCATTTTCTCATTCTAGCTTTATTAATGATTTTAATATGGATCGCTTAGACCATAATGAAAGATTAGAATTTTTAGGTGATGCGGTATTAGAATTGACGGTCTCACGTTATCTATTTGATAAACACCCAGATTTACCTGAGGGTAATTTAACAAAGATGAGAGCAACTATCGTATGTGAGCCTTCACTTGTAATATTTGCAAATAAAATAAAGTTAAATGAGCTGATTTTATTAGGAAAAGGTGAAGAGAAGACAGGTGGTAGAACACGACCTTCACTTATTTCTGATGCATTTGAAGCATTCGTTGGCGCCTTATATTTAGATCAAGGATTAGATATAGTGTGGGACTTTGCAGAAAAAATTATATTCCCATATGTAGAAGATGATGAATTAGATGGTGTAGTCGATTTTAAAACACAGTTCCAAGAATTTGTGCACAGACAAAATAAAGGTGATGTTACTTATCGCTTAATCAAAGAAGAAGGTCCAGCACACCACCGTTTATTCACATCAGAAGTTATTTTAGAAAAGCAAGCTGTTGCAGAAGGACAAGGTAAAACTAAGAAGGAGTCTGAACAAAAGGCAGCTGAACGTGCTTATAAACAAATGAAGAATAAATAGTAATTTATAAATTAACATATCGTCTTAATTGAAATCATTAATATCAATTAAGATTAAACTTTAAAGGAAGATGTAACGTTAATAACTTTGCATCATATATTAAGTTGATTGTACAGATATGGATCAACTAGGATTTGGATAAGGAGAATAACATGGTTTATTTAAAATCAATAGACGCCGTAGGATTTAAATCATTTGCAGACCATACTGATGTGCAGTTTGATAAAGGCGTAACAGCTATTGTTGGTCCAAATGGTAGCGGTAAAAGTAATATTACGGATGCAATCAAATGGGTATTAGGCGAACAATCAGCGAAATCACTTCGTGGTTCTAAAATGGAAGATATTATCTTTTCAGGTGCTGAACATCGTAAACCTCAAAATTTTGCAGAAGTAAAATTAAAGTTAGATAATCATTCAAAGAAATTACAAATAGATGCAGAAGTGGTAGAGGTTACGCGACGTCTTTATAGAAGTGGCGAAAGTGAATACTATTTAAATAATGATCGTGCTCGTTTAAAAGATATCATTGATTTATTTTTAGATTCTGGTTTAGGTAAAGAAGCGTTCTCAATCATATCTCAAGGTAGAGTGGATGAGATTTTAAATGCTAAACCGATTGATCGTAGACAGATTATTGAAGAATCAGCAGGCGTTTTAAAATATAAAAAACGGAAAGCAGAATCTGTGCAAAAATTAGATCAAACTGAAGATAATTTGTCACGTGTAGAGGATATTCTTTATGATTTAGAAGGAAGAGTTGAACCTTTAAAAGAGGAAGCAGCGATTGCCAAAGAATATAAACAATTGTCATCTGAAATGAAAAAAAGCGATGTGATTGTGACTGTTCATGATATTGATCAATATACACAGGATAATGGTCAGTTAGATGAACAACTCAATGATTTAAAAAGTAAGCAAGCGAATAAAGAGGCTGAACAAAGTCAAATTAACCAATTGTTACAAAAGTATAAAGGTCAAAGACAAGAACTAGATCAAAATATAGAACAATTAAATTATCATTTAGTAAAAGCTACTGAAGAATTTGAGAAGTATTCTGGTCAACTTAATGTGCTTGAGGAAAGAAAAAAGAACCAATCTGAAACAAATGCAAGGTTTGAAGAAGAACAAGACAATTTAATGTCTCAATTAGACAATCTAAAATCCGAAAAAGACCAAGCTATACAAACATTAGACCAGCTAAAACAAAAGCAAAAAGAATTAAATAAAACGATACAAGCGTTAGAATCAAAGCTATATGTTTCCGATGAACAACATGATGAGAAATTAGAAGAAATTAAAAATAAATATTATACGTTAATGTCCGAACAATCAGATGTCAATAATGATATACGCTTTTTAGAACATACAATTAATGAAAACGAAGCGAAAAAATCGCGTTTAGATTCCAGATTAGTTGAAGCATTTAATCAATTAAAAGATATTCAAAATAATATTTCAAATACCGATAAAGAATATCAACAAGTTCAGAAAGACATGCATAATACTGAACAACAAATTAAAAATATCGAAAAACAATTAACTGAATCAAAGCAACTTCAAACAGAATTCGAAAATAAATTGTATCAAGCGTATCGATATAATGAAAAGTTAAAATCGCGAATTGATAGCCTCGCTACTCAGGAAGAAGATTACACTTACTTCTTTAATGGCGTTAAACATATACTTAAAGCTAAAGATAAAGAATTAAATGGTATTCACGGTGCAGTTGCGGAAATTATAGACGTTCCTTCTCAATTAACACAAGCGATTGAAACTGCTTTGGGCGCATCATTACAACATGTCATTGTAGAAGATGAAAAAGATGGTCGTCAGGCGATACAATTTTTAAAACAACGTAGTTTAGGGCGTGCCACTTTCCTACCTTTAAATGTTATTCAACCTAGATATTTGGCTACAGATATTAAATCAACAGCACAAGCTTCTGAGGGCTTTGTTAACATTGCTTCAGATGCTGTAAAAGTATCTTCTAAATATAAAAATATCGTAGAAAATTTACTAGGTAATACTATTATTGTAGATGATTTAAAACATGCGAATGATTTAGCAAGATCGATTCGTTATCGTACAAGAATTGTGACACTTGAAGGCGATGTTGTTAATCCAGGTGGTTCCATGACTGGTGGGGGTGCCCGCAAAACTAAAAGCATCTTAACACAAAAAGATGAGCTCACAACTATGCGTCACCAATTAAAAGATTATCAGAAGCAGACACACGAGTTTGAGAAACAATTCCAAACACATCAAGCGCAATCTGAAAAGTTAAGTGAAACATACTTTGAGTTAAGTCAAAGTTATAATAATTTAAAGGAAAAAGCACATGGCTATGAGTTAGAGCTTGATCGTTTGAAGAAACAAGAAACGCATTTAAAAGATGAACATGAAGAGTTTGAATTTGAAAAAAATGATGGTTATCAAAGTGATAAAAGTAAAGCAACACTTGAGCAAAAACAGCATCATCTTTCAGAAATTCAAGCACAACTTAAACATTTAGAAGAAGATATAGAAAAATATACCAAGCTATCTAAAGAAGGAAAAGAAACGACGACTCAAACTCAGCAACAATTACATCAAAAGCAATCCGATCTAGCAGTTGTCAAAGAACGAATTAAAGGACAACAGCAAGAAATCGAACGCTTAGATAAACAATTGGAAAGTACAGAACAACAACTTGATACAGTTAAAGAGAAAATTCAATTATTCAATTCAGATGAAATGATGGGTGAACAAGCTTTTGATAAAATCAAGTCACAAATTGCTGATAAAGAACGAACACGCTCTGAATTAAAAGAACAACTTGATCAAATGAAGCAACAACGAGTTGACTTAAATCAGATGATTGAAGACAATGATAGTAAGCTACAAGAATGTCATCAAGATTTATTATCTATCGAAAATCACTATCAAGATATTAAAGCTAATCAATCTAAATTAGATGTACTCATTAATCATGCGATTGATCATTTGAATGATGAATATCAACTTACTGTTGAGCGTGCACGTTCGCTCTATGACAATGAAGACGATATTGATCAGCTACGTAAAAAGGTTAAACTAACTAAAATGTCAATTGACGAATTAGGTCCTGTTAATTTGAATGCGATTGAGCAATTTGAAGAATTAAATGAACGATATACATTTTTAAATGATCAAAGAACAGATTTAAGAGAAGCTAAATCCACTTTAGAACAGATTATCAATGAAATGGATAAAGAAGTAGAAGACAGATTTAAAGAAACGTTCCATGCTGTTCAAAGTCACTTTAGTGATGTCTTTAAACAACTATTTGGTGGTGGGCAAGCTGAATTACAATTAACAGAAAATGATTATTTAGCAGCGGGTGTCGATATTATTGTTCAACCTCCAGGTAAGAAACTACAACATTTATCTTTATTAAGTGGTGGAGAGCGCGCATTAAGTGCAATTGCTTTATTATTTGCTATATTAAAAGTAAGATCTGCACCATTTGTTATATTAGATGAGGTAGAAGCGGCACTTGATGAAGCCAATGTGATTCGATACGCACAATACCTCAATGAATTATCTGATCAAACACAATTTATCGTTATTACACATCGTAAAGGCACGATGGAATTTTCAGATCGACTTTACGGTGTAACAATGCAAGAATCAGGAGTATCAAAGTTAGTGAGTGTTAACCTAAATACAATAGATGAGGTTATGAAGGAGGAAGAAGCATGAGCTTTTTTAAACGCTTAAAAGATAAATTTTCAGGACCAAGAGAAGAAGATATTGAAAAGGAATTATCTAGTGAAGAGGTTTCAGATGACCCTTCCAAACAGATGGATGAGGAACAACATACATCTCAACATGAACTAGAAGAAGATAAACCTAAAAAGAAACCTAGAAAATTAAGTGAAGCGGATTTTGATGAAGATGGCTTAATTTCGATTGAAGACTTTGAAGAGATAGAAGCACAAAAAATTGGTGCGAAATTTAAAGCTGGTTTAGAAAAATCTAGAGAAAATTTCCAAGAACAGTTAAATAATTTAATAGCGCGATATAGAAAAGTTGACGAAGAATTCTTCGAAGCATTAGAAGAGATGTTAATTACAGCCGATGTTGGTTTTAATACAGTGATGCAATTAACTGAAGAACTTCGTGCTGAAGCACAACGTCGTAACATTCAAGAAACAGAAGATTTACGTGAAGTTATCGTTGAAAAAATTGTCGAAATTTATCACCAAGAAGATGATAAATCAGAAGCAATGAATCTTGAAGATGGACGTTTAAATGTTATTTTAATGGTCGGTGTTAATGGTGTAGGTAAAACGACGACGATTGGTAAATTAGCTTACCGTTACAAAATGGAAGGTAAAAAAGTCATGCTTGCTGCAGGTGACACATTTAGAGCAGGTGCTATCGAACAATTAAAAGTTTGGGGAGAACGAGTTGGCGTAGAAGTTATAAGTCAAAGTGAAGGTTCAGATCCAGCCGCTGTAATGTATGATGCAATCAATGCTGCTAAAAATAAACAAGTAGATATTTTAATTTGTGATACTGCAGGTCGTTTACAAAATAAATCTAATTTAATGCAAGAATTAGAAAAAGTAAAACGTGTTATTGGTAGAGCTGTTCCAGACGCACCGCATGAAGCATTACTTTGCTTAGACGCTACAACAGGTCAAAATGCATTATCACAAGCTCGTACATTCAAAGAAGTAACGAATGTTTCTGGTATCGTATTAACTAAATTAGATGGTACTGCTAAAGGTGGTATCGTATTAGCAATCAGAAACGAACTTAAAATACCTGTTAAATATGTAGGTTTAGGTGAGAAGTTAGATGATTTACAACCATTCAACCCAGAAAGCTATGTTTATGGATTATTTGCTGATATGATTGAACAAAATGAAGAGATTCCAGATGAATTAGCAGAATCTCCATCTGATAATGGAGATGCATCTCATGAGCCAAAATGATTTAGTAAAAACACTACGAATGAATTATCTTTTTGATTTTTATCAATCTTTGCTGACTGATAAACAAAGAAACTACTTAGAATTATTTTACTTACAAGATTATGCATTAAGTGAAATTGCTGATACTTTTAATGTGAGTAGACAAGCAGTTTATGATAATATAAGAAGAACTGGCGATTTAGTAGAAGATTATGAAACTAAATTAGGATTATACAAAAGGTTTGAACAACGACGAGATATTTATGACAAAATGAAACAATCTCTTGATAAACCAGAATTATTAAAGCAATATATAGATCAATTAGAAGAATTAGAATAGTGATAAAAAGAGGAGGGAATAATTATGGCATTTGAAGGATTGTCGGATCGCTTACAGGCATCAATGCAAAGAATGCGTGGTAAGGGTAAAGTTACAGAAGCAGATATCAAGGCAATGATGCGAGAAGTTCGTCTTGCGTTATTAGAAGCCGACGTTAACTTTAAAGTCGTAAAGGATTTCGTCAAAACTGTATCAGAACGAGCATTAGGCTCAGATGTGATGCAGTCATTAACACCCGGACAACAAGTGATTAAAATTGTTCAAGATGAATTAACGAATTTAATGGGTGGCGAAAATTCTACGATTAAAATGGCTAACAAACCACCAACAGTTGTTATGATGGTTGGTCTGCAAGGTGCAGGTAAAACTACAACTGCAGGTAAATTAGCACTTTTAATGCGAAAAAAATATAATAAAAAACCAATGTTAGTTGCTGGTGATATTTATCGACCAGCTGCCATTGATCAGTTACAAACAGTAGGTAAGCAACTAGATGTTCCTGTTTATAGTGAAGGAGATCAAGTTAAACCACAACAAATCGTTCAAAATGCATTAGCACATGCTAAAGAAGAACATTTAGACTTTGTCATTATCGATACAGCAGGTCGTTTGCATATTGATGAAGCATTAATGAATGAATTACAAGAAGTTAAAGAAATTGCTAAACCAGATGAAATTATGTTGGTTGTCGATGCAATGACTGGTCAAGATGCGGTTAATGTTGCACAATCATTTGATGAACAATTAGATGTAACGGGTGTGACATTAACTAAGTTAGATGGTGACACTCGTGGTGGTGCTGCATTATCTATACGTTCAGTAACTCAAAAACCAATTAAATTTGTAGGTATGAGTGAAAAACTTGATGGTTTAGAATTATTCCATCCAGAACGTATGGCTTCTCGTATTTTAGGTATGGGTGATGTTTTAAGTTTAATTGAAAAAGCGCAACAAGATGTTGACCAAGACAAAGCTAAAGATTTAGAAAAGAAAATGAGAGACTCTTCTTTCACATTGGATGATTTCTTAGAACAACTTGATCAAGTTAAAAATCTTGGGCCATTAGACGACATCATGAAAATGATTCCTGGTATGAATAAGATGAAAGGCTTAGATCAACTTAATATGAGTGATAAACAAATCGATCATATTAAAGCTATCATTCAATCAATGACACCTAGTGAAAGAGCGAATCCAGCGATGTTGAACGTTTCTCGTAAAAAACGTATCGCAAAAGGTTCAGGGCGTTCTTTACAAGAAGTCAATCGTTTAATGAAGCAATTTAATGACATGAAGAAAATGATGAAACAATTTACTGGTGGCGGTAAAGGTAAGAAAGCCAAACGTAGCCAGATGGAAAATATGTTAAAAGGTATGAACTTACCTTTCTAATATAATATTGTGGTTCCAACAGATATACGTCTGTTGGAATTTTTTCTTTTTATAAGAAAGAACGACTTACTTAATAAAATTTAAGTTAGTAACTAAAAAACAATTCATTTCGTGAGATTAATGAAAATGAAACGCTTGAGATAAATATCATGGACTAAATTTATATATTGCAGTAGCTGACTGGAAGAAAATACGCTTATTCAAAACGATTTTCTATCCTAGTCAGCCTTGCCGGGGTGAGACATCGAAATAAAAATTATTATTTCTGTCTCACTCCCATAACCAACACTAATTTTTCTGAAAGGGAGGGAACGCCTTAGCTAAAGCTAAAGCTAATGCATAACCAAATCTACAATTCATTCCATTAATTTAATAAAGATGAAACGCTTGAGACCAAGGCTCAAGCATAACCAACACTAATTTTTCTGAAAGAAAAAAGTGTTGGTAAAGCAAAATGTCTTTACAAAGTTTAGTATTCCTGTTATTATTTATTCTTGTAGAAAATAAAAATTGAAATGTTTAAAGGAGAGTTTTATAATGGCAGTTAAAATTCGTTTAACTCGTTTAGGTTCAAAAAGAAATCCATTCTATCGTATCGTAGTTGCAGATGCTCGTTCACCACGTGATGGTCGTATCATCGAACAAATCGGTACTTACAATCCAGCACACGTTAATGCTCCAGAAGTTAAAATTGACGAAGAATTAGCATTAAAATGGTTAAAAGACGGTGCAAAACCAACTGATACAGTTCATAATATCTTATCAAGAGAAGGTATTTTGAAAAAATTCGATGACCAAAAATACGCTAAATAATCATAGTCACTTGTGATGTGTTTATATATTTAGTTGAAAGGGCGCCATATATTGGTGTCCTTTTTTATTTTTAACAGAATGATAAAAATGCATGTATAACATATTAATCAATGATATAGTAAAACCATTAATTAACAATATATAAATATATAAGGAGGTTAGTCATTATGGAAGTCGAAGTAGGACAAATCGTCAATACCCATGGAATCAAAGGAGAAGTTAAAGTAAAATCTAACTCAGATTTTACTGATACACGTTTTCAACCAGGTGAAGTGTTAACAGCAAAATTAAATCAAATAGAAAAAGAATTAACTGTGACGTCTTATCGTACACACAAAGGATTTCATATGTTGAAGTTTGAAGGTATCGATAACATCAATGATATAGAATATCTTAAAGGTGCTTTATTATATCAAGAACGAGATCATGAAGACATTGAACTTGAAGAAAATGAATTTTATTATTCAGATATTATAGGTTGTACTGTATTTGACGATGAACAACAGCCAATCGGTCGCATCACTAGTATTTTTGAAACTGGTGCTAATGATGTGTGGGTTGTTAAAGGGGATAAAGAATATTTAATTCCTTACATAGCAGATGTTGTTAAAGAAGTGGATGTAGAAAATAAAACAGTTATCATCACACCAATGGAAGGATTGTTAGATTAATGAAAATCGATTATTTAACTTTATTTCCAGAAATGTTTGACGGGGTATTAAATCATTCTATTTTAAAAAGAGCACAAGACAAAGATATTATAAATGTGAATACTATCAATTTTAGGGATTATTCAGTAAATAAACATAATCAAGTAGATGATTATCCTTTTGGCGGAGGTCAAGGTATGGTATTGAAACCTGAGCCAGTGTTTAATGCGATGGAAGACATCAATAGGACCGATGATACTCGCGTTATATTAATGTGCCCTCAAGGCCGTCCATTTACGCAAGACATTGCTCAAGAATTAAGTGAAGCCAAACATATTGTGTTTATATGTGGTCACTATGAAGGTTATGATGAACGTATAAGAGAACATTTAGTAACTGACGAAATTTCCATGGGCGATTATGTATTAACAGGTGGGGAATTACCTGCAATGACGATGACTGATGCTATTGTTAGATTAATTCCAGGTGTACTTGGAAACGAACAGTCACACCAAGATGATTCATTCTCTGATGGGTTATTAGAATTTCCACAATATACTAGACCACGTGAATATAATGGAATGAAAGTGCCAGATGTTTTATTATCTGGAAATCATGCTCATATTGATCAATGGCGTCATGAACAAAAATTAATCCGTACTTTGAACAAGAGACCCGATTTATTAGAGCAATATGATTTATCGGATAAAGATAAAAAAATAATACAAACATACAAAAACCAATTGAAAAAAGACTAACGTTGTGCTAACATAATTTAAGTGTGAAAAAACACTAAAAATCACTATGATCCGCTGCTATACATTTGTCTAGGCAAGAACATAGGTTGAAGAGGAGAATTTATAATGAGTAATCATAAGTTAATCGAAGCAGTAACTAAATCACAATTACGTACAGATTTACCTTCATTCCGTCCAGGTGACACTTTACGTGTACACGTTCGTATCATTGAAGGTTCACGTGAACGTATCCAAGTATTCGAAGGTGTTGTAATTAAACGCCGTGGTGGAGGAATTTCAGAAACTTTCACAGTTCGTAAAATTTCTTCAGGTGTAGGTGTGGAACGTACATTCCCATTACACACTCCAAAAATCGAAAAAATTGAAGTTAAACGTCGCGGTAAAGTACGTCGTGCTAAATTATACTACTTACGTAATTTACGTGGTAAAGCTGCTAGAATTCAAGAAATTCGTTAATCAGCCAATTCGATCAATAAAATTGAATCATATCAGATTCAATCATAAAGCATTAAACTGTTGTCATTTCAGACACAGTTTAATGCTTTTTTTATTTATTTTTATATAAAAAAGATGGTCGAAGGACTCATTATTGTGCCCTTCGACCAACTATTTATCAATAATTTAATGATTCTTTTTAATACTTCTAGCAAATATCATACTAATGATAATACCTACAATTGAGATAACAATTAATAAATAAAAGTGTGGTGGAGTGTATGTTAATCGAATCAGTTCTTGGCCTTTTTTAACAGGTATAGCTGTCATAATACCATTTGCTTTTTTAACTTCCACTGCGTGACCATCAATACTTGCCTTCATCCCTTTGGCATAAGGAATAGGCATGACTAAATAGCCATCTTCTTTTTTATCTTTTTTAATCATATATCCATTTCTTTGTTTATGGATATCCACTTTTTTCAAGTGCTTCTCTGATTTGCGTAAAGTTTGATAGTTTTCTCCATAAATACCGTTAACTTTAAGACGATATTTACCTGGCGATAGCTTGATATTTAATAGATTTGATGATTTTACCCTCATAGTGACAGGACTAACAAATCTACGATATTTATAAGTAAGAGGATTCCTATCTTGACTATATTCATTAACACTAACACGATGATTCTTGTCAGGTGCTAATAACTCAACATCCATTTCTATATATAAATCTTTATAACGTTGAGTAAAAGATTTTGGTAGTTGAAGCTGCATACCACCATTATTTTTAGTAACTTCTATTTGATGATTTTTGATTTGTTTAGCATGATTTAATTTAATGTCAGCATGAGATAAAAGATTAGGATTTCGTTTAAACGATGTATTCGGTTTTGAACTTTTATCATTCAATACAATACCTTGAATCATAGCTTGTTCACGATCTAAAGGTGATTTTAAATCACTTGAATCATAAATTTTATTTGTGACATGTGCTGCTGGATAATTAATCGTATTATGAGAATGAATCCATTGATCACCTTTATCTTTGATTAGCTTTTTCTTTTCAAAACCATAAGGCATATTTAAATCTTTAGGGTGTCTAAGGCGATCTTCCACACCCCAAATAGCCATTAAATTGGCTCGATTGCCTAAATAGCGGTAGGTACTGTTTTTATCCACTGGCATATTGATTTGCATCATTTTATCGTAATATTTCAATATGCCTCCATCAAATATACTTGAATAGAGTGAGATGCCATTATAGTGGTAAATAAATGGTGAATTCAAACCATAAAATGACATATAATCAATTCGTGATAGTGGATTTGATTGAGAATTTTTGATATTTTGAATGGTTTTATTTAATACTTTACCTCGGTAGCTAGGATCGTCAATTGTTTTCATTGTAGTTTGATACGGTTCAATGGTATTTTTGATTGTGATATGTTCAATTCCAAGTTGTTGTATGAAAATCATTAATACGAGTGCGATTTGAATCCATTTTTTTGATTGAAGTTGTGGTTTCTTAATCAATATAGCTAATAAACATATCAACACGATAGACACTGGAATCCAATATATTGTTTTTTCAGCTAATACAAAATAAACAATTCCATAAATTGTAATAGGGATAGCAATGAGATTATATCTTTTAAGAGATAACTCACTGATATGTTGAATGAATAATGCGACTAAAGCACTTGAAGATAGAGTTAAAGCGTATACCCAACGTCTTTGCGGCATTGAAAAACCATTAAAAGCACTATCAAAATATTGAGATAGAGAACCAATAAGTAATATCCAAGTTACAATCGCAAATAATTTAAAATAATAATGACGATATAATTTGAATGAAAATAAAGCAATAATAGTAATAAAGGTAATGGTTATATAAAAGCCATCTGAAAAAATATTAAAATTAGTATTAACAAGATCTGTAAAGAGTGGTGTTTCAAGTTTAGGATTTTGCGCTCGGTCATTATTAAAAAATGACGACAATCCAGTATATAAGCCTAAAATACTACTCATTACGCTTAATAAAACCCCTATGATGAGTAGATAGCATTTTTGCCATCTATTTACGATATCTTTAGGGTGAATGACAATGACTCTATACATAAAATAAAAGCCCAACACAATCGCTTGATAATAGCTAAAATAGAAGTTCATAAATAAAGTTAAAGCTATGACAAAGATAAATAACCCGATTTTCTTCTCTCTGAAGAAGCGTTCCATAGCCAATAATGAAAGCGGTAATAAGATTAATAAATTACCGTAAAATGACCATGTAAAGTTATAGTAGAGAACTACTGTCGACATACCATACATTATCGTTGCCATTATAACTGCTATTGGTTTTAACTTTATATATTTAAAGAAATAAAACGTACAGACAAATGTAATAACCGTTCTAACATAGGCCATTATGAGCTGATTAGCTGGCCAATAACTAATATCGTGAGGGTGTGCTAATCCAATTTTTTCTAATATCCATATCGTTAAAAAGTTTAACCACATTAAAGGTGACATGGAATAATAATATGCTAGCCCCTTAACATAATCTCCACCTAATCCAAAAGATTCATCATAAAATCCTTTGAATTGTGTGAAGTGCTCATATAGATACATTTGAAAAGGCATCATTTGCCTAAAGCCATCACCCTCACCACTAAAGACAACGCCTTGAGTGATGAAACGGTAAATGAATGGAATGTATATGAATAATGATAAGATGCAACTTAAAATAATAATTGAAGCTAATAATAAGAATGGCTTAGAAACAATTTTTTTAAACACTATGTGTCCTCTTCTTTCTCTTTTTAGGATAAATGTATTTAACGAATAACCAACTTATAAAAATGCTTGAAATCGAAATGAATATCATTGTATTCCAAAATGGTGGTTGATATTTTATGACTATTGTTTTTGCATTTTTATCTACTGGTACTGCTGTCATCATGCCATTGGCTTTATAAACTTTTTCTTGTTCTCCATCAACAAAGGCTTTCATACCGCTTCGATAAGGAATGTTAATGGTTGCCATGCCTTTGGAATGTTTATCTAAATTAACTTTAACGCCATTTTTAATATCATGATATGTCATATTAAAGTTTGCGGATTGATGTGCTTTTTTGAGCGTATCATAATTTTCACCATTTAGGTTCAATAATTGTAAATCGAAAGTGCCTTTTGGTGATAGTTGAATCGTAATATCACCATTCTTATCAGGTTGTGTTCGGTAAAGTTGTGTATCGACGCCAATTCTATAAACAGAATCATTGTACAGACGATTGTTACTATATTGATTAATATTCACCGTATAATTACTATCAGGTAAACCTCTTTTAATTTTCATCGTTAAATAAAAATCAGTGTATCGTTTTTGTAATTTCTTAGGTAAATGAAGCTTAACTTTGCCTGAAGATTGAGTTACTTTAATACGATGCTTATTTAATTTAACAATGTTTTGACTCGATATATCAACTTGATTTAACAAATTTTTTGCCCTTTGATTATAATTTGCCCCTTTATTATCTAATACGACTCCATCTAACATTGCATGCTCTCTATCAATAGGTGTCTTTAAAGATCCCTTATCATAAATATGATTTGTAACTTTAACTGAAGGTAGGTTAAGTGTATTTTCGTAAATTGAATATTGACCTGCAGATTTCACCTTTTTAAAGTAACTAGGAATATTATGTTGATAATCTTTCAACATGACATATCTAATAGAAAATAGACTGGCAATGTTTTGTCTACCGTTCGTTGATTGATAACGACTCAGTGATTCTTCAGCCAAGTTAATCTTTAAATCATCATAATAATCATCGAGGATATTGTGATGGAAGATACTTGAATACAAACTTAAACCTTTGAAATGTTGGTACATAGGTGTGTTGTCTTGCTCATTGACACGCCAATCAATTCGCTCATCATTACGTTTAGAATGATTCATTTGCTTAACTAATGCACGTTGTAATTCGGAACTATACATATTGGAATTAAGGTAGAACGTATTTGCTCTATCTTTATGATCTTCAAAGTATATCTGATTCTTTATAAAAACAAACGACACCATCACATTAAGTAATGAAATGGCAATGATAAATAGATAAGTCAATTTAGTACGACTCGTTCTATCGTTTAGAATTAAAATACATAAACCAATGATAGATACGATAGGTACCAAGATAATCCATGCAACATATGTATGATATGCAATTGCACTAATAAATATAGTACTTTGAGCCAATAGATTAGTTATGAGATAGGATTTAATCGATAAAGTTTTAAAATATTTTACATAAAGGCCTATGAGAATTGCTGAGTTAAATGCAATGATAAAATGCCATCTTTTTTGAGGTGCAGAAAATCCATTAAATAATTGGTCTATAAATGGAATGAAATTAAAACATATAAATATAATTGTTAAAATGGCAAAAAGTCGATAATAAAAATGTTTATATAATTTGAAACTTAAAATAGCTTGGATAGTTATAAATAAAATGACGATTAAGTAATTATCAAAAAATAAATTTGTATTTGCATCTAGATGTTCGAAGTTAGGTACTTTACCAGAGAATGGCGCTCTACGATTATTTAAATAACTTTGAACACTATGGTAAAAAATAAACAGGCTATTACCTAACGATAAAAATCCACTGATACCAAAGATGAATAACGCTTGTTTACGACTGGCTAGATCGTTAGGGTGTCTAAAGATGATTCTAAGAATGATATAACCTGCGCCTATAATGAGTAAGTAATAGGCAAAATAAAAATTGTTAATCAATATGAGCGACATGGTTACAATAAATAAGCCTAATTTTTTCATTTTTAAAAATCGTTCAATAGATAAAAGTAACAAAGGCATGAAAATAAAAACATCACTGAAAAATGGCCAATATACGGTGAATCTAAAATATAAGGGTGAGATCACAAATAAAAAGGCCATGAGTAGACTAATAAGATGATGTTTTGTCAGGTGCTTTGCAAATAAATATGTACAATAAAGTGCAATACTTGCTTTGATAATTGAAACGATAAGTGCGTTATTCATCCAAAATAATAGTTGAGATGTGTCTAAATGAATAACTAACTTTAACAACATAATGACTAATGCGTTGATAATAAAAAGTATATTTGTAGAAAAGTAATAGCTTAAATCGGTGAAGAAGTCGCCACCTAATCCAAAATCTGATGAATAAAACCAGTTACCGTGACTCCATTGATTGAATAGAAACATTTGGATAGGAACCATTTGTTCCATACCATCATTAGGTCCGGTAAAAAGTATGCCATCATGATAAAATTTATATATAACGTAGCTATGACCAACAAGTGATAAAAGTACGAATATGAATATGTATTTAAGTGATTTTTTCATGTCTTACTCCTAATTGCATATATATAACATAAGCATGTTTTACACTACCAAAATCAAACTGGTTTATATGTTAGTTTAAAGTCATGCTTATTATCAAATTGTATGTGATAGCAAGAATGATGAAAAGTATTTATGCTTTTGTTTAAGATATTTTACAAAATCTTAAAATATAAAATATGAAGTAAAATGGTCTAACAAGCTTATCGTGTTAAACTAAACCTAGTCTAGATGAAGATGTTAGCGTATAATTTGAACAATATGTATTTTAGAAAAATTGATAGTAACGAAAGGTGATAACGATGGCAATTCAATGGTATCCAGGACATATGGCTAAAGCCAAAAGGGAAGTAAGTGAGCAATTAAAAAAAGTTGACGTAGTGTTTGAACTTGTCGATGCTCGTATTCCGTATAGCTCAAGAAATCCAATGATTGATGAAGTAATTAAACAAAAACCTAGAGTGGTTATTTTAAATAAAAAAGATATGACAAACTTAAAAGAACTAGAAAAATGGGAACAATATTTCGAAGAGAAAGGGTATTATCCAGTTGCTGTAGATGCGAAGCATGGTAAAAATTTAAAAGATGTTGAGAAAGCAGCTATACAAGCTACTAAAGAAAAATTTGATCGTGAAAAAGCAAAAGGGTTAAGACCAAGAGCGATACGTGCAATGATTGTTGGTATACCTAATGTTGGTAAATCAACGCTCATTAATAAGCTCGCAAATCGTAGTATTGCACAAACTGGTAATAAACCAGGTGTTACGAAACAACAACAATGGATTAAAGTAGGTACTTCTTTACAATTGTTAGATACACCAGGGATTTTATGGCCAAAATTCGAAGATGAAGAGGTAGGTAAAAAATTAAGCCTAACCGGTGCAATTAAAGATAGCATTGTTCATCTAGACGAAGTAGCTATTTATGGTCTTCAATTTATGATTGAAAAAGATTTAGAAGGATTAAAAAAGCATTACAATATTGATGTTGATGAAGAAGCTGGAATATTGGAATGGTTTGATGCGATTGGTCGTCGTAGGGGTCTTTTACAAAAGGGTAACGAAGTGGATTATGAAGCAGTTATTGAACTTATTATTTATGAAATCCGTAACGCTAAAATTGGCACATATTGTTTTGATATATATAAAGAAATGAAGCGTGACATTGAACATGGCTAAAACAATTAAAGAAATAAAATCAATTATTGATCAAATTGATTCGTTAGAAGTCCTTGAACAACACGAATGTAATAACGATGACCGTAAAGGTGTTCAAAAAGCAATTACCTCACGAAAAAAACAATTAGAAAAAGAATTAACATTAATTCGAAATTATGAAGAAATGAATTTGTATGAAAATGATATTTTAGCTCAAAATAGTAAAGCATTTATATGCGGTATTGATGAAGTCGGAAGAGGTCCACTAGCTGGACCAGTCGTGGCATGTGCAGTGATTTTAAATCCAGGCCATCGATATTTAGGTCTTAACGATTCTAAAAAAGTATCTGCTAAAAATAGAGCTGTCTTGAATCAACAATTAATAGATGGTGTGACAGATTATGCATATGGTATTGCTACATCAGCAGAAATTGATGAAATGAATATCTATCAAGCAACACGATTGGCTATGCAACGTGCCATTGATCAATTAAAGGTTCAACCAACGCATTTATTAATTGATGCGATGACTTTAGATAATGAGATTAATCAAACGTCGATTATTAAAGGTGATGCTAAAAGTGTATCTATTGCAGCTGCAAGTATTATGGCTAAAGAGTACCGAGATAACTATATGAAGGATATAGCGAAACAATATCCCGGTTATGATTTTGAAAATAATGTTGGTTATGGTACTAAAGCTCATCTTGAAGGTATTGCTCAAAATGGTGTCATATCAGAACATCGTAAAACTTTTGAACCGATAAAATCAATCTTACAATAGTTTGAATTTTAAATTAATTGCAAAAAAGATGGTGTATCAGTTTACAATAACGCTTTCATTTTTTATAATTAAAAGGGAACTTAACCTAAGAAACAGGAGGATGGAAGATGAATATCCACGAGTATCAAGGTAAAGAAATATTTCGTTCAATGGGCGTAGCCGTTCCAGAAGGACGAGTAGCATTTACTGCTGAAGAAGCGGTGGAAAAAGCGAAAGAATTAGATTCAGATGTATATGTGGTTAAAGCACAAATACACGCTGGGGGTAGAGGTAAAGCAGGCGGTGTTAAAATTGCAAAATCACTATCTGAAGTTGAAACTTACGCTAATGAATTATTAGGTAAACAATTAGTTACACATCAAACAGGACCTGAAGGTAAAGAAGTGAAACGCTTATATATCGAACAAGGTTGCGATATTCAAAAAGAATATTATGTAGGTTTTGTAATTGATCGTGCTACTGATAAAGTGACTTTAATGGCTTCAGAAGAAGGCGGTACTGAAATTGAAGAAGTAGCTGCTAAAACACCTGAAAAAATCTTTAAAGAAACAATTGATCCGGTTGTAGGTTTATCACCTTACCAAGCACGTAGAATTGCTTTCAATATTAATATTCCAAAAGAATCAATTAATAAAGCAGCGAAATTCTTAATTTCACTTTACAATGTATTCATTGAAAAAGATTGTTCAATCGTTGAAATTAACCCACTAGTAACTACTGGTGACGGTGATGTTTTAGCATTGGATGCTAAACTTAATTTCGATGATAACGCTTTATTCAGACATAAAGACATTATGGAATTAAGAGACTTAGAAGAAGAAGATCCAAAAGAAATCGAAGCATCTAAATATGATTTATCATATATTGCTTTAGATGGAGATATTGGTTGTATGGTTAATGGCGCAGGTTTAGCCATGGCTACAATGGATACAATCAATCATTTTGGTGGAAATCCGGCTAACTTCTTAGACGTTGGTGGCGGTGCTACTAAAGAAAAAGTTACTGAAGCATTCAAAATCATCTTAGGTGATGAACATGTTAAAGGTATCTTTGTAAATATCTTTGGTGGAATCATGAAATGTGACGTCATTGCTGAAGGTATTGTTGCAGCAGTTAAAGAAGTAGAGTTAACTTTACCACTTGTAGTACGTTTAGAAGGTACTAACGTAGAACGCGGTAAAGAAATCTTAAATGATTCAGGTTTAGCGATTGAACCAGCAGCTACTATGGCTGAAGGCGCTCAAAAAATTGTTAAACTTGTGAAAGAATCATAAGGAAAGGATGGGAACACTAAGATGAGTGTATTTATAGATAAAAATACTAAAGTAATGGTACAAGGTATTACAGGGTCTACTGCCCTTTTCCATACAAAACAAATGTTAGATTATGGAACACAAATTGTCGCAGGGGTAACACCTGGTAAAGGTGGACAAGTAGTAGAAGGTGTTCCAGTATTCAATACTGTAGAAGAAGCAAAACAAGAAACTGGTGCTAATGTATCAGTAGTTTACGTGCCTGCACCATTTGCTGCAGACTCTATTTTAGAAGCTGCTGATGCTGAATTAGACATGGTTATTTGTATTACTGAACATATTCCTGTTGTAGATATGGTTAAAGTTAAACGTTATTTACAAGGCAGAAAAACACGTTTAGTAGGACCAAACTGCCCAGGTGTTATCACAGCAGATGAATGTAAAATTGGTATTATGCCAGGTTACATCCACAAAAAAGGTCACGTAGGTGTTGTATCTCGTTCAGGTACATTAACTTATGAAGCAGTTCACCAATTAACTGAAGAAGGTATTGGCCAAACAACTGCTGTAGGTATCGGTGGCGACCCAGTTAACGGTACTAACTTCATCGATGTATTAAAAGCATTCAATGAAGATCCAGAAACAAAAGCTGTTGTTATGATTGGTGAAATCGGTGGTACAGCTGAAGAAGAAGCAGCTGAATGGATTAAAGCTAATATGACTAAACCAGTAGTAGGATTCATTGGTGGTCAAACAGCACCTCCAGGAAAACGTATGGGCCATGCTGGTGCGATTATCTCTGGTGGTAAAGGTACTGCATCTGAAAAAATTAAAACTTTAAATAGTTGTGGTGTAGAAACTGCTGACACACCTTCTGAAATTGGTACAACATTAATCGAAGCAGCTAAAAAAGCTGGTATTTATGACGAATTATTAACTGTAAAATAATCGTACGAATAATGTATGTAATGAGCTTAGACACTTTATATGAGTGTCTAAGCTTTTTTTGTGCGCATATTAAATTTATATTCTTACTATTCATTTTACGGCCATATTTCATTTCAGGTGTATAAAGAAATGATGATTTTACTTCTTAAAAGTTCATTACAAATCGTATTAAGATGTTTGTTAACTGTAATGTTTTAATGAGTTATTTCTTTGTATAATTGAGCTAAAGGAGTAATGAATTTGAACGAAAACTTTTTACTTAAATTATACTGGTCACATTTTACAACCTCACAAATCCATCAATTTTATCGGTACAACCCTCATATTTTCCAAATGACTTCTAATGAACAAGAAATTTCATTATTATATTGGATTACTCAACATCATCCTACGCTTTTATCAAAATTTCATAAATATAAACAAATAAATATAGTAGAAATTATGAAAATTCTTCGACAATTACATGTAAAATATATCACTTTTTTCGACGAAGATTATCCTTATTTATTAAAAGAAATCTATGATTATCCATTTGTTCTATTTTATAAGGGAGATAAGAAATTATTTTTAAGTAATCAAACTTTGGCAATTGTTGGTGCTAGGAAATGTTCAAATTATACGCAAGAAGCACTACAATATCTTTTTCCTTCATTTAAAGAAAAAAATATTACGATTATTTCTGGGTTAGCAGAAGGTGCCGATAGTGAAGCACACATACAAGCCTTGAAAATCGATTTATCAACCATTGCAGTATTAGGGTTTGGTCACCATTATTATTATCCTAGAAACTTAGTTTCATTAAGAAAAAATATTGAAGAAAAGGGGTTAGTTATTTCGGAGTACCCACCATTTTCGCCAATTGCTAAGTATAAGTTTCCAGAAAGAAATAGGATTATTAGTGGATTATCAAAAGGTGTATTATTAACTGAATCAAATGAAAGAAGTGGTAGCAGAATCACAGTTGATTGTGCATTAGAACAAAATAGAAATGTGTATGTTTTACCGGGTAAATTATTTGATTCAAAAACAAAAGGAAATCTATTATTGCATCAAGAAGGAGCTTCTATGGTCGTTAGTGCTGAAGACATTTTACAAGACTATTTAAATTGATAAAATAGTTAGTGTGAGACAATTAGACTTTAAGAAAATGGATTAAAATCATTAAAGAAATGAATGGAAAATTAAATAAAAGTTAAAACAAAATGCTTGATAAAATATTAAAACATTGACAAAAACAAAATTAAACGTTTATCATTTATCTTTAGTAATTAGATTAGCAAGGGGGAAATCACTTTGGCAGATAATTTAGTCATAGTTGAGTCGCCTGCAAAAGCTAAAACCATTGAAAAGTATTTAGGAAAAAGATATAAAGTTATTGCTTCAATGGGACACGTTCGTGATTTACCTAGAAGTCAAATGGGCGTGGACACTGAAGATAACTATGAACCCAAATATATAACAATACGTGGTAAAGGTCCTGTTGTAAAAGAATTGAAAAAGCATGCGAAAAAAGCTAAAAAAGTTTTTCTAGCTAGTGACCCGGACCGCGAAGGTGAAGCGATTGCTTGGCATTTGTCAAAAATATTAGAATTAGAAGATTCAAAAGAAAACAGAGTTGTATTTAATGAAATAACAAAAGATGCAGTCAAAGATAGTTTCAAACACCCTAGAGGTATTGAAATGGATCTAGTAGATGCGCAACAAGCACGTCGTATACTTGATAGATTAGTAGGTTATAATATTTCTCCTGTATTATGGAAGAAAGTTAAAAAAGGTTTATCAGCAGGACGTGTACAATCTGTAGCATTGAAACTTGTTATTGATAGAGAAAATGAAATAAGAAACTTTAAACCAGAAGAATATTGGACAATTGAAGGTGAGTTTAGATATAAAAAGTCTAAATTTACTGCCAAATTCCTTCATTATAAAAATAAACCATATAAATTAAATAAAAAAGAAGATGTTGAAAAGATTACTGCAGCGCTAGATGGAGACGAGTTTGAAATAACAAACGTTAATAAAAAAGAAAAAACACGTAATCCAGCTAATCCATTTACAACATCTACGCTTCAACAAGAAGCAGCACGTAAATTGAATTTTAAAGCGCGTAAAACAATGATGATTGCGCAACAACTTTATGAAGGTATTGATTTGAAGCGACAAGGAACAGTTGGTTTAATTACCTATATGCGTACTGATTCAACACGTATCTCAGATCAAGCTAAATCAGAAGCTAAAAATTATATCATTGATAAGTATGGCAATGAATACGTATCTAAAAGAAAAGCATCTGGTAAACAAGGGGATCAAGATGCCCATGAAGCTATTAGACCTACAAGCACATTAAGAACACCAGAAGAAATGAAATCGTTCTTAACACGTGATCAACATCGATTATATAAATTGATATGGGAACGTTTTGTGGCAAGTCAAATGGCTCCAGCTATTTTAGATACTATTGCTTTAGATGTCACTCAAAATGATATTAAATTCAGAGCTAATGGTCAGACAATAAAATTTAAAGGTTTCATGACATTATATGTTGAAACTAAAGATGACAAAGACAGTGATAAAGAAAATAAATTACCTAAATTAGAGCAAGGTGATAAAGTCACAGCTACACAAATTGAACCAGCACAACATTTTACACAGCCACCACCGAGATATACGGAAGCACGATTAGTTAAAACGTTAGAAGAATTAAAAATTGGACGACCTTCGACGTATGCACCAACGATAGATACAATTCAAAAACGTAACTACGTTAAACTTGAAAGTAAACGTTTTATGCCAACTGAATTGGGTGAAATTGTTTATGAACAAGTGAAAGAATACTTCCCAGAAATTATCGATGTTGAATTCACAGTTAATATGGAGACATTACTTGATAAAATTGCAGAAGGTGACATGAATTGGCGAAAAGTTGTTGGTGACTTCTACAATAGTTTCAAACAAGATGTTGAACGTGCTGAAGAAGAAATGGAAAAAATCGAGATAAAAGATGAACCTGCTGGAGAAGACTGTGAAGTTTGTGGCTCTCCAATGGTTATCAAAATGGGAAGATACGGAAAATTTATGGCATGTTCCAACTTCCCAGATTGTCGAAATACAAAAGCAATCGTGAAGACTATCGGTGTTAAGTGTCCTACATGTAAAGATGGAGAAGTAGTTGAACGTAAATCTAAGAAAAATAGAATTTTTTATGGTTGTTCAAATTACCCAGAATGTGATTTCATTTCATGGGATAAACCGGTAGGTAGAGATTGTCCAAAATGTAATCATTATCTCGTTGATAAGAAAAAAGGTCGAAGCAGCCAAGTCACTTGTTCAAATTGTGATTACAAAGAAGAAGTACAAAAATAGATATGACTTATATAAAAATAGCTACACAATCAAGTTGTGCGAGCTATTTTTATAGTTTAAATAAAGACCATAAATCGTTAAAATATAACCAAAAGAAGTCTACAGGAGGCATAAGCATGACACAAACAGTCAATGTAGTTGGTGCTGGTTTAGCTGGTTCCGAAGCTGCATATCAATTAGCAGAAAGAGGAATTAAAGTTAATTTAATAGAAATGCGCCCAGTTAAACAAACACCTGCGCATCATACAGATAAATTTGCAGAGTTAGTATGTTCAAACTCATTAAGAGGTAATGCACTTACAAATGCTGTAGGTGTATTGAAAGAAGAGATGAGACGCTTAGATTCTTTAATTATACAGGCTGCAGATAAAGCTAGAGTACCAGCAGGAGGCGCTCTTGCAGTTGATAGACATGACTTTGCTGGTTATATCACTGACACACTTAGAAATCATCCCAATGTGACAGTTTTAAATCAGGAAGTTCACAGTATTCCAGAAGGATATACAATCATTGCTACTGGACCACTTACTACAGAAAATTTAGCACAAGAAATCGTAGATATTACAGGCAAAGATCAATTGTACTTCTATGATGCTGCAGCACCTATCATCGAAAAAGATTCAATAGATATGGATAAAGTTTATTTAAAATCTAGATATGATAAAGGAGAAGCAGCATATTTAAACTGTCCGATGACCGAAGAAGAGTTTGATCGTTTTTATAATGCTGTATTAGAAGCGGAAGTCGCACCAGTTAATGAATTTGAAAAAGAAAAATATTTTGAAGGCTGTATGCCGTTTGAAGTCATGGCAGAACGCGGTAGAAAAACATTGCTTTTTGGGCCAATGAAACCAGTTGGATTAGAAGATCCTAAAACAGGTAAACGTCCATTTGCGGTTGTTCAATTAAGACAAGATGATGCAGCGGGCACGTTATATAATATTGTTGGTTTCCAAACACATTTAAAATGGGGTGCGCAAAAGGAAGTTATTAAATTAATCCCAGGATTAGAAAATGTAGATATTGTACGTTATGGTGTAATGCATAGAAACACATTTATTAATTCACCAGATGTCTTAAACGAAAAGTATGAATTAATTGGTCATGAAAATATTTACTTTGCAGGACAAATGACTGGTGTGGAAGGTTACGTTGAAAGTGCAGCAAGCGGATTAGTTTCAGGGATTAACTTAGCACATAAATTACTAGATAAAGGTGAGGTTATTTTCCCTAGAGAAACAATGATTGGTAGTATGGCTTATTATATTTCACATGCTAAAAATGAAAAGAACTTCCAACCAATGAATGCCAACTTTGGTTTATTACCATCATTAGAAAAGAGAATTAAAGATAAAAAAGAAAGATATGAAACACAAGCAAATCGTGCATTAGAATATCTTGAAAATTATAAAAAGACTTTATAATTTTTAAGAACATGAACTAGGTGGCTTATGCTATCTAGTTTTTTGTTGGTTATGATTGATAAAGGGATATGTTACAATTCTCGAAAGATTTTGAATTGAATATCAAATCACTGTAAGCCCTACCACGGATATGCTACAATTCAATATGATGGAGGCGAAATTTATTGAATGATATTCAAAAAGCGTTTCTCTATATGTTAAAAGTAGAACGAAATTTTTCTGATCACACGCTTAAATCATATCGTGATGATATTGTGCAATTTAATGATTTTTTATATCAGGAATCTTTAGATTTAAATGACTTTGAATATAAAGACGCAAGAAATTATTTAAGTTTTTTATATTCGAAAAATTTGAAAAGAACTACAGTTTCACGTAAAATTTCTACGTTACGTACTTTTTATGAATATTGGATGACACAAGATGAGTCAGTTGTTAATCCATTTGTTCAACTTGTACACCCTAAGAAAGAACAGTATCTACCACAATTTTTTTATGAAGAAGAAATGGAAGCTTTATTTAAAACAGTAGAGACTGATAGTAAAAAAGGTATGCGAGATAAAGTAATACTTGAACTATTATATGCAACAGGTATACGTGTTTCTGAGTTGGTGCACATCAAAACACAAGATTTAGATATGAAGTTACCTGGTGTTAAAGTATTGGGTAAAGGTAATAAAGAAAGATTTATTCCTTTCGGCGAATTTTGTAAGCAAAGTATAGAACGATATTTAAAGGAATTTAAACCTTTAAAACATGTTGATCATGACTATTTAATCGTAAATATGCAAGGTCAACCAATAACAGAAAGAGGAGTTAGATACGTACTTAATGATGTGGTGAAACGTACGTCAGGTGTAACGAACATTCACCCTCATAAATTACGACATACCTTTGCAACGCATTTGTTAAATCAAGGTGCGGATTTGAGAACAGTGCAATCATTACTTGGTCATGTTAATTTATCAACCACAGGAAAATATACACACGTATCTAATCAACAATTAAGGAAAGTTTATCTTAATGCACATCCTCGAGCAAAAAAGGAGAATGAATGATGGATAACTCATTACATGCAACTACGATATATGCTGTAAGACATAATGGTGGCGCAGCGATGGCCGGTGACGGACAAGTCACATTAGGACAACAAGTGATTATGAAACAAACAGCAAGAAAAGTAAGACGTTTATACGATGGGAAGGTACTAGCAGGGTTTGCAGGTAGCGTTGCCGATGCGTTTACACTTTTTGAAAAGTTCGAAACAAAACTTCAACAATTTAGTGGAAATCTTGAAAGAGCAGCCGTTGAACTTGCACAAGAGTGGCGAGGCGACAAACAGCTTCGTCAGTTAGAAGCAATGTTAATTGTTATGGACAAAGATGCAATCTTAGTTGTCAGCGGTACAGGAGAAGTAATAGCTCCTGATGATGATTTAATAGCTATAGGTTCAGGTGGAAATTATGCATTAAGTGCAGGTCGAGCACTTAAACGACACGCAGGACAAATGTCAGCAGAAGAAATGGCTTACGAGAGTTTGAAGGTGGCATCTGACATTTGTGTTTTCACAAATGATAATATTATAGTTGAAACATTATAAGTATCAATAATCAATCGAGCAAATTGATTTGTAGTAAATATAAATAACATTGATTTCAGAAAGTAAGAAAATTGGAGGTCATCCATATATGGATACAAATGGTATAAAATTAACACCGAAAGATATTGTATCTAAATTAAACGAATATATTGTAGGGCAAGATGATGCGAAAAGAAAAGTAGCGATTGCCTTACGTAATAGATACAGAAGAAGCTTATTAGATGAAGAATCAAAACAAGAAATTGCACCCAAAAATATTTTAATGATTGGACCAACAGGTGTAGGTAAAACAGAAATCGCACGTAGAATGGCCAAAATTGTAGGTGCACCATTTATTAAAGTTGAAGCAACTAAATTTACAGAAGTTGGTTATGTAGGTCGTGACGTTGAGAGTATGGTCAGAGATTTAGTTGATGTGTCAGTGCGATTAGTTAAAGACGAAAAGAAAGAAATGGTCAAAGATGAAGCAACACAAAAAGCTAACGATAAATTAGTGAAGTTACTTGTTCCTAGTATGAAGAAAAAAGCATCTCAAGGCAATAATCCCTTAGAGTCTTTATTTGGTGGAGCAATTCCAAACTTCAATCAAAATAATGAAGAAGAGGAAGAACCACCAACAGAGGAAATTAAAACTAAACGTTCAGAAATCAAAAAGCAACTTGAAGAAGGAAAACTTGAAGAAGAAAAAGTGCGTATCAAAGTTGAACAAGATCCTGGTGCTTTAGGAATGTTAGGTACTAATCAAAACCAACAAATGCAAGATATGATGAATCAACTTATGCCGAAAAAGAAAGTTGAACGTGAAGTTCCTGTTAAGACGGCACGTAAAATACTTGCTGATGACTTTGCAGATGAATTGATCGATCAAGAAACAGCTAATCAAGAAGCATTAGAGTTAGCTGAACAAATGGGAATTATCTTTATCGACGAAATCGATAAAGTGGCAACAAATAATCAAAATAGTGGTCAAGATGTTTCAAGACAAGGTGTTCAACGTGATATCTTGCCAATTCTTGAAGGTAGCATGATTCAAACTAAATATGGTACTGTAAATACTGAACATATGCTATTTATTGGCGCTGGTGCATTCCACGTGTCTAAACCTAGTGATTTAATTCCAGAGCTTCAAGGACGATTTCCAATTAGAGTCGAACTTGATAGTTTATCAGTAGAAGATTTCGTTAGAATTCTTAAAGAACCTAAATTATCACTAGTTAAACAATATGAAGCTTTACTACAAACAGAGGAAGTAACAGTTAACTTCTCAGATGAAGCCATTACACGATTAGCTGAAATTGCATATCAAGTCAATCAAGATACTGATAATATTGGTGCTCGTCGATTACACACAATTTTAGAAAAAATGTTAGAGGATTTATCTTTCGAAGCACCAAATATGCCACATGCGGTTGTTGATATCACACCACAATATGTTGATGATAAATTAAAATCAATCTCAACGAATAAAGATTTAAGTGCATTTATTCTATAAAAATAAAAAGAAGGAGAAAAATTATGAGCTTATTATCTAAAACAAGAGAGTTAAACACGTTATTACAGAAACATAAAGGCATCGCAGTAGATTTTAAGGACGTTGCACAAACGATTAGTAGCGTTACAGTAACTAATGTATTTATTGTGTCGAGAAGAGGTAAAATTTTAGGGTCGAGCTTAAACGAATTACTTAAAAGCGATCGTATTATTCATATGCTTGAAGACAGACATATCCCAGCAGAATATACAGATCAATTAATGGATGTTAAAGAAACGCAATCTAATATTGATATTGATAATGTTTTAACGGTATTCCCACCAGAAAATAGAGAAGTGTTTGTTAATAGTAGAACAACAATATTCCCTATTTTAGGTGGAGGAGAAAGATTAGGTACGTTAGTTTTAGGAAGAGTTCAAGATGATTTCAATGAAAATGATTTAGTTTTAGGTGAATATGCTGCAACAGTCATTGGTATGGAGATTTTACGTGAAAAGCACAATGAAGTTGAAAAAGAAGCACGAGATAAAGCATCAATAACAATGGCAATCAATTCATTATCTTATTCAGAAAAAGAAGCTATCGAACATATCTTTGATGAATTAGGTGGTAATGAAGGATTATTAATCGCTTCTAAAGTTGCTGATAGAGTCGGTATTACACGTTCAGTAATTGTAAATGCACTTCGTAAATTAGAAAGCGCTGGTGTCATCGAGTCACGTTCTTTAGGTATGAAAGGTACATTTATCAAAGTTAAAAAAGAAAAATTCTTAGATGAATTAGAACGTAATAAATAAAACTATTGAGGTTTAGGGACGACTATTGAGGTACCTAAACCTTAATTTTTGTGAGAAATTGAAAATGATATTTGGTAACACTTTAGCAATCAAAAATAAATAATAAATAACACTAGATAGGGTTTGTTTTAATCAATCATTTATTATTCAAAAGGCATTGCAATCAACGTCGAATTATGATATATTTATTTTCGGCTATAAAGCCAATACGCACATAATAAATGCAAATATAGAGGGTGCAATATTTAATTATTGTCTTTATATGAGTTTGTTATGGAGGTAATTAACCAATAGGAGGAATTTATAATGGCAGTTATATCAATGAAACAATTGTTAGAAGCTGGTGTTCACTTCGGCCACCAAACACGTCGTTGGAACCCAAAAATGAAAAAATATATCTTCACTGAGAGAAATGGTATTTATATCATTGACTTACAAAAAACAGTGAAAAAAGTTGAAGAAGCATACAACTTCATCAAACAAGTATCTGAAGATGGCGGTAAAGTCTTATTCGTAGGTACTAAAAAACAAGCACAAGATTCAGTTAAAGCTGAAGCAGAACGTGCTGGTCAATTCTACGTTAACCAAAGATGGTTAGGTGGAATCTTAACTAACTACAAAACAATCTCAAAACGAATCAAACGTATTTCTGAAATTGAAAAAATGGAAGAAGACGGCTTATTCGAAGTATTACCTAAAAAAGAAGTTGTTGAACTTAAAAAAGAATACGACCGTTTAATTAAATTCTTAGGCGGTATTCGTGATATGAAAACTATGCCTCAAGCATTATTCGTAGTTGACCCTCGTAAAGAGCGCAACGCAATTGCTGAAGCACGTAAATTAAATATTCCAATCGTGGGTATTGTTGACACTAACTGTGACCCAGACGAAATTGATTATGTAATCCCAGCAAACGACGATGCTATCCGTGCCGTTAAATTATTAACTGGTAAAATGGCAGACGCTGTTTTAGAAGGTCAACAAGGTGTATCAAACGAAGAAGTAGCTGCAGAACAAAACATCAATTTAGATGAAAAAGAAGAATCTGACAAAGCAGAAACAACTGAAGAAAACACTTCTGTTGAATCAAACTAAGTTATAGTTTAAATGGGTGATAAGATACTAATGCTTATCACCTTTTTTTAAAAAATAAATTAAAAGTATAGAGTATTGGAAATTTTACTAGGAATAATGGTAAAATTTAAATATATCTGTAACAGAATTATATATACTGGAGGAATAATTAATGGCAATTTCAGCTAAACTTGTTAAAGAATTACGTGAAAAAACTGGCGCTGGCATGATGGATTGTAAAAAAGCGCTAACTGAAACTGATGGTGATATGGACAAAGCTATCGATTACTTACGTGAAAAAGGTATTGCTAAAGCAGCTAAAAAAGCTGATCGTATCGCAGCAGAAGGTCTTGTACATGTTGAAATCAATGGTAACGAAGCAGCTATCGTTGAAATCAACTCAGAAACAGACTTCGTTGCTCGTAACGAAGGTTTCCAAAACTTAGTAAAAGAAATTGCTAACCAAGTACTTGCTACTAAAGCAGAATCAGTTGAAGCATTAATGGAAACTAAATTCGAAGACGGTAAAACTGTTGACGAAAAAATGAAAGAAGCTATCTCAACAATCGGTGAAAAATTAAGCATCCGTCGTTTTGCAGTAAGAACTAAATCTGACAACGATGCATTTGGTGCATACTTACACATGGGTGGACGTATCGGTGTGTTAACTGTAATTGAAGGTACTAATGATGAAGCAGCTGCTAAAGATGTAGCTATGCACATTGCTGCTATCAATCCTAAATATGTTTCATCTGATCAAGTAAGTGAAGATGAAATTAATCATGAAAGAGAAGTACTTAAACAACAAGCATTAAATGAAGGTAAACCAGAAAACATTGTTGAAAAAATGGTTGAAGGTCGTTTACGTAAATATTTACAAGAAATTTGTGCTGTTGACCAAAACTTCGTTAAAAACCCAGATGAAACAGTTGAAGCTTTCTTAAAATCTAAAGGTGGTAAACTTGTTGACTTCGTAAGATATGAAGTAGGCGAAGGAATGGAAAAACGCGAAGAAAACTTTGCTGATGAAGTTAAAGGACAAATGAAATAATAAGTCATATTGTTAACAAGAAAGAAGACACCTGAAAGGTTTTCTCAGATTAAAAGCATTTGTTTTTAATATAGAGAAGACACCCGTGTCTTCTTTACTTATATACTTTTACATATTTCTACTATAGAGAGGATAAGAAAATGGCTCAAACTTCTAAATATAAACGTGTAGTCTTGAAACTTAGTGGTGAAGCACTTGCAGGTGATAAAGGATTTGGCATTAATCCTATGATTATTAAAAGTGTTGCTAAACAAGTAGCAGAAGTAGCAAAAATGGATTGCGAAATTGCTGTTATTGTTGGTGGCGGTAACATTTGGAGAGGTAAAACAGGAAGCGATTTAGGATTGGATCGCGGAACTGCTGACTATATGGGAATGTTAGCTACTGTTATGAATGCACTTGCATTACAAGATAGTCTAGAACAATTAGAATGTGATACACGTGTATTAACTTCTATTGAAATGAAACAAGTTGCTGAACCTTACATTCGTCGTCGTGCCATTCGTCATTTAGAGAAAAAACGTGTTGTGATCTTTGCAGCAGGTATTGGTAACCCTTACTTCTCTACTGATACAACAGCGGCATTAAGAGCGGCTGAAGTAGAAGCAGACGTTATATTAATGGGTAAAAATAATGTTGATGGTGTTTACTCTGCAGATCCTAAAGTAGATAAAGATGCAGTTAAATATGAACATTTAACACACATTCAAATGCTTCAAGAAGGCTTACAAGTCATGGACTCTACAGCTTCTTCATTCTGTATGGATAACAATATCCCATTAAATGTGTTCTCTATTATGGAAGAGGGTAATATTAAACGAGCTGTAATGGGCGAAAAAATTGGTACATTAATTACAAAATAATATGAGGTGTAAAAAATGAGTGACATTATTAAAGATACTAGAGCAAGAATGCAAAAATCTATCGATAATTTATCTAAAGAATTAGCTAATATCAGTGCAGGTAGAGCGAATTCTAATTTATTAAATGGTGTAAATGTTGATTATTATGGTGCGCCAACACCAGTACAACAATTAGCAAGTATTAATGTTCCAGAAGCAAGATTACTTGTTATTTCTCCTTACGATAAATCTTCAGTGGCTGATATAGAGAAAGCTATTAATGCGGCTAACCTTGGTGTTAACCCTACTAGTGATGGAGAAGTGATTCGTATTTCTGTACCTGCATTAACAGAAGAACGTCGTAAAGAATTAGTTAAAGACGTTAAAAAAATTGGAGAAGATGCTAAAGTTTCAATTAGAAACATTCGTCGTGACGTTAACGATCAACTTAAAAAAGATGAAAAGAATGGCGACATTACTGAAGATGATTTAAGAAGTCAAACAGATGACGTTCAAAAAGCAACGGATAATTCAATTAAAGAGATTGATCAATTAGTTGATGACAAAGAAAAAGACATTATGTCAGTATAATCTTCTGACAAATTGAAAATAGTATTAACTAATTGTAGATTGCACTTATATAGTGTTAATGTAAGACAAAATGATTCAATATTCATTCTAGTCTAGACTGTACCAAGTAAGACTTTGGTACAGTTTTTTTATTTGCTTATTCAATGCTATAAATGAGTATGATAAAATGGTAGATGATTGTTTAAACAACCTATACAATAATACAGAGATGATCAGGCTCGGAGGAAAGACCATGTTTAAAAAGCTTAGAAATAATAATAAGAGTGAAAGTAATCAATTTAATAATTTAGATTTACATAATATACCTGAACATGTTGCAATTATCATGGATGGTAATGGCCGTTGGGCTAAACAACGTAAAATGCCTCGTATCAAAGGACATTA
Organism: Staphylococcus sp. AC872; assembly: GCF_979255425.1. NCBI lineage: Bacteria > Bacillati > Bacillota > Bacilli > Caryophanales > Staphylococcaceae > Staphylococcus > Staphylococcus sp. AC872. The sequence continues at coordinate 272,728 of NZ_CEEDKW010000002.1, read as the reverse complement.
TGAAGGTATGCAAACAATCAAGAAGGTCACACGAGAAGCCAGTGATATCGGTATTAAATATCTTACCTTATACGCTTTCTCCACTGAAAATTGGTCTAGACCTGAAAGTGAAGTAAACTATATTATGAATTTACCAGTTAACTTTTTAAAAACATTTCTACCAGAATTGATAGAGAAGAATGTTAAAGTTGAAACAATTGGTTTTCAAAAAGGGTTACCGACATCAACAATCGAAGCTATTGATCATGCCAAAGAAAAAACGAAAAATAATACAGGATTAAGATTGATTTTTGCCATCAATTATGGCGGCCGTGCTGAAATCGTTCAAAGTTTTAAAACGATTGTAGATGAACTCCAACATAAAGGATTGAGTAGTGATGATATTAACGAAGATTTAATTAATCAACACTTGATGACTAAGAATTATCCTGATCCAGAATTATTAATTAGAACTTCTGGTGAGCAACGAATAAGCAACTTTTTAATTTGGCAAGTTTCATATAGTGAATTCATATTTAATGAAAAATTATGGCCAGACTTTGATGGTGACGAATTGAAAAATTGTTTAAAAATTTACCAATCACGCCAAAGACGTTTTGGAGGATTGAGTGAGGAGTAAAGTATGAAAGTAAGAACATTGACAGCGATTATTGCTTTATTAATTTTCTTGCCTATCCTTTTAAAGGGTGGATTAGTACTAATGCTTTTTGCTTATTTATTAGCATTAATTGCATTAAAAGAACTTTTAAATATGAATATGATTAAATTTATTTCAATTCCCGGGATAATAAGTGCAATCGGTTTAATTATTATTATGCTTCCTCAAGATGCCGGAGATTGGGTACAAGTCATACAGTTGAAAAGTTTAGTCGCAATGAGTTTTATAGTACTCAGTTATACTGTTTTATCGAAAAATAGATTTAGTTTTATGGATGCAGCATTTTGTTTAATGAGCGTTGCATATGTAGGAATTGGTTTTATGTACTTTTATGAAACACGTTCAGAAGGATTACACTACATTTTATATGCATTCTTAATAGTTTGGTTAACTGATACTGGTGCATACATTTTTGGTCGTTTAATAGGGAAACATAAATTATGGCCGGTTATAAGTCCAAACAAAACGATTGAAGGATTTATTGGTGGTATTTTCTGTAGTTTACTTGTACCACTAGTTATGCAATTTTTTGTAGATTTTAATTTAAATGTGTGGTTATTGTTAATTGTAACCATTATCTTAAGTATGTTTGGACAATTAGGTGATTTGGTAGAGTCCGGATTTAAACGTCATTTTGGTGTGAAAGATTCTGGAAGAATTTTACCAGGACATGGTGGTATATTAGATAGATTTGATAGTTTCATGTTTGTGTTACCATTGTTAAATATTCTTTTAATTCAAATTTAATATCATAAAGCATTTTTTTATAAATAAAATGTTATAATGGGGGAGTTATTGAGATGCTCAAAGCATTTCTTAACTCCTTTTCATAACTTATACATAATTTTTTACAGGTATAAAAATATAACGAACTTTATTAGCCAAATTAATATGCTAATTAAGTCAATCGTAATATAATGTCTTATATTATCTTATTTATAATTAATCGAAAGAAATTAGAAATATTACTTAAAATAGAGGTGTAGCGAGTGAGCTCATTAATAACAATATTAGCGTTCATCATCGTTTTTGGTGTTCTTGTAACTGTACATGAATATGGACATATGTTTTTTGCTAAGAGAGCGGGCATTATGTGTCCAGAATTTGCCATTGGTATGGGACCGAAAATCTTTAGTTTTAGAAAAGATGAAACGTTATATACAATTCGTATTTTGCCAGTAGGCGGATATGTTCGTATGGCAGGGGATGGTCTTGAAGAGCCACCTGTCGAACCAGGTATGAACGTTAAAATTAAATTAAATGATAAAGATCAAATCACACATATCATTTTAGATGATCAACATAAATTCCAACAAATTGAAGCTATTGAAGTTAAAAAATGTGATTTTAAAGACGATTTATATATTGAGGGTATTACATCATATGATGAAGAGCGTCACCATTTTAATATTGCTGAGAAAGCATATTTTGTTGAAAATGGTAGCTTAATTCAAATAGCACCGAAAGAACGTCAATTCACACATAAGAAACCGTTACCCAAATTTTTAACATTATTTGCAGGACCGTTATTTAACTTTATTCTAGCCATCGTATTGTTTATCGGATTAGCATATTATCATGGTACACCTACAACAACTGTAGGTGATTTAGCTAAAGGTTACCCTGCTGAAAAAGCAGGCTTGAAAGCAGGCGATAAAATTGAACAAATTGGTAACCACAAAGTCAAAGACTATAATGATATTTCAAATATTTTAGATAAAAATAAATCGGCAAAAACAACTGTTAAAGTTGAGCGAGACGGTAAGATGAAATCAATCGATATCGAACCTAAGAAAACTGAAATCAAACAAACAAAGAATAAAACTGAGACAGTTTATCAAATTGGATTTAAACCGAAAGCAGAACATACGGTATTTAAGCCGCTTGTCGCTGGTGTTGAACAGTTCTTTAAAGCAGGTACATTAATATTTACAGCAGTCGTTGGCATGATTGCGAGTATCTTTACAGGTGGTTTTTCATTAGACATGTTGAATGGGCCAGTAGGTATTTATCATAATGTGGATTCTGTAGTTAAATCAGGAATTATTAACTTGATCACATATACGGCCTTATTAAGTGTTAACTTAGGTATTATGAATTTATTACCAATTCCAGCATTAGATGGCGGAAGAATTTTATTTGTAATTTACGAAGCAATATTTAGAAAGCCTATTAATAAAAAGGCAGAAACAGGTATTATTGCAGTCGGTGCAATCTTTGTAGTTATCATTATGATTTTAGTAACATGGAACGATATTCAAAGATATTTCTTATAAATAGGGAGGCAATGTAACTATGAAACAATCTAAAGTTTTTATACCAACTATGAGAGAAGTGCCAGCAGAAGCTGAAGCTTTAAGTCATCGTTTATTATTGAAAGCAGGCTTAATTAAACAAAGTACAAGTGGGATATATAGCTACTTACCATTAGCTACACGTGTTCTTAATAATATTTCTAAGATTATACGTGAAGAAATGGAAAAAGTAGATGCGGTTGAAATATTAATGCCGGCGCTTCAACAAGCTGAATTATGGGAAGAATCAGGCCGTTGGGGTGCATATGGTCCAGAATTAATGCGTTTAAAAGACCGTAACGGACGTGAGTTTGCATTAGGACCAACTCATGAAGAAGTGGTGACATCACTTGTTAGAGATGAGTTAAAGTCATATAAACGTTTACCTCTAACGTTATTCCAAATCCAATCTAAATTTAGAGATGAACAACGCCCTCGTTTTGGGTTACTTCGTGGTAGGGAATTTATCATGAAAGATGCTTATTCTTTCCATGCGGATGAAGCATCATTAGATGAAACGTATCAAGATATGTATAACGCGTATGATCGTATCTTTAAACGAGTAGGCATCAATGCACGTCCTGTTGTAGCAGATTCAGGTGCAATAGGCGGTAACCATACACATGAATTTATGGCGTTAAGTGAAATTGGCGAAGATACTATCGTTTATAGTAATGAAAGTGATTATGCTGCAAACATTGAAAAAGCAGAAGTTGTTTATACAGCTAACCCTAAAAATACTGAAGTTGCTGAATTGAAAAAGATAGAAACGCCTAATATTAAAACTGCCGAAGAAGTAGCTAAATACTTAAAACGTCCGTTAGATGAAATTGTGAAAACAATGATTTGCAAAGTTGATGGCGAATTTATCATGGTACTTATAAGAGGACATCATGAATTAAATGATGTGAAATTAAAAGCTTATTTTGGTACAGACCAAATTGAAATGGCAAACCAAGATGAGATTATTAATATTGTGGGAGCACATCCAGGTTCATTAGGTCCTATTCATGATAAAGATATCAAAATCTATGCTGACAATTTTGTTCAAGACTTAAATAATTTTGTGATTGGTGCAAATGAAGATGGATATCATTTCGAAAATGCACAATTAGATCGTGATTTTAAAGTTGACGAGTTTGGAGACTTTAGATTTATTTTAGAAGGTGAACCATTAAGTGATGGTTCTGGAAATGCACAATTCGCTGAAGGGATTGAGGTTGGACAAGTATTTAAACTTGGAACTAAATATTCTGAAACAATGAATGCGACGTTCTTAGATAATCAAGGTAAAGCACAACCACTTATTATGGGTTGTTATGGTATTGGTGTGTCTAGAACATTAAGTGCTATAGTAGAACAGCATCATGACGATAATGGTATTATTTGGCCTAAATCTGTTACACCATTTGATTTACATTTAATTACAATTAATCCTAAAAAAGAGGACCAACGTGAGTTAGGTAACCAATTATATGATCAGTTAATGAATAACTATGATGTACTATATGATGATCGCCAAGAACGTGCGGGTGTTAAATTTAACGATGCGGATTTAATAGGATTACCAATACGAGTTGTTGTTGGTAAACGTGCTGAAGAAGGTATTGTAGAAGTTAAACAACGTTCAACAGGTGAAAGTAAAGAGATTCATATTGACGATTTAGAAAATTATATTAATGATTTGTATTTAACTTTAAACTAAAAATGAGCATTTGACCTTATAGGTTTCATGTATTGGGAGTGCGATGATGGATTCAATACGAATTCTTGTCCGCTCCTTATTTTTCGTAAAAAGTATTTAATTCATATCGATGAAATCTATACCAATTAAGCGTATAATAAAATATAAATTTGCTTTGAACTTCGAATGATTCATCAGTATAATTTGTATGATTGATTTCATAATTCCAAATGACTAGTTCAAATAATGTTAAAGAAGTATATATTTAAGGTGGTTTTCACATTGGCAATGACAAATCAAGAAAAATTTAAAGTACTTGCTGATCAAATAAAAATTTCTAATCAATTAGATTCAGAAATATTAGCGCAAGGTGAACTAACTAGAATTGATGTCTCAAGTAAAAATAGAACATGGGAATTTCATATTACATTGCCATATTTCTTATCTCATGAAGATTATTTACTTTTTAATCATGCGATTGTGGAAGAATTTAAAGAAATAGCCGATGTAAGTTGTCATTTCACGATTGAAAACACTGATAATCAAGATGAACAGGCAATTAAATATTTTGCACATTGTATCGATCAAACTGCCTTATCTCCTAAAGTAAAAGGGCAGTTAAAACAAAAGCGCTTGATTATGTCAGGTAATGTTCTAAAAGTTATGGTTTCTAATGATATTGAAAGAAACCATTTTGATAAAGCATGTAATGGTAGTTTAGTAGCTGCTTTTAAAAAATGTGGATTTAAAATCGATAAAGTAGTATTTGAAACAGATAATACTAACCATGATGAAGATTTAGCATCTTTAGAAGCACATATTCAAGAAGAAGATGAACAAAGTGCGCGTGAAGCTACTGAAAAACTTGAAAAAATGAAAGCAGAAAAAGCAAAACAACAAGATAATAACGAGAGCGATGTAGATAAATGTCAAATTGGTAAACCAATTCAAGTTGAAAATTTACGATCTATAGAATCGATTATAGAAGAAGAATTTAAAGTAGCTATTGAAGGTGTTATTTTTGATATTAATTTAAAAGAATTGAAAAGTGGACGTCATATCGTAGAATTAAAAGTGACAGATTATACAGATTCACTAGTGTTAAAAATGTTTACTCGTAAAAATAAAAATGATTTAGATCATTTTAAAGCCTTAAGTGTAGGAAAGTGGGTTCGTGCACAAGGCCGTATTGAAGAAGATACGTTTGTTAGAGATTTAGTGATGATGATGTCCGATATTGAAGAAATTAAAAAATCACCTAAAAAAGATAAGGCAGAAGATAAAAGGGTTGAATTTCATTTACATACATCAATGAGCCAAATGGATGGTATACCCAATATTGGTGGCTATGTAGCACAAGCGGCTGAATGGGGTCATCAAGCGATTGCTGTTACAGACCATAATGTTGTTCAAGCATTTCCTGATGCTCATGCTGCGGCTGAAAAACACGGTATCAAAATGATATATGGTATGGAAGGTATGTTAGTGGATGATGGTGTACCTATCGCTTACAAACCTACAGATCGCGATTTAAAAGATGCTACATATGTTGTTTTTGACGTAGAAACGACTGGTTTATCAAATCAATATGACAAAATTATAGAATTAGCAGCTGTCAAAGTACATAATGGAGAAATCATAGATAAGTTTGAAAGATTTAGTAATCCTCATGAGAAATTATCAGAAACAATTATTAATTTAACGCATATTACTGATGATATGTTAACTGATGCTCCTGAAATAGAAGATGTACTTACTGATTTTAAAGAATGGGTAGGAGATGCTATATTCGTGGCGCATAACGCGTCATTCGATATGGGGTTCATTGATACGGGTTATGAACGCCTCGGATTTGGTCCTTCAACAAACGGTGTAATTGATACATTAGAATTATCTCGTACTATAAACACAGAGTATGGTAAGCATGGATTGAATTTCCTTGCCAAAAAATATGGTGTCGACTTAACACAACATCATAGAGCGATATATGACACTGAAGCTACTGCGTACATTTTTATCAAAATGGTTCAACAAATGAAAGAACTTGGGGTAACTAATCATATAGATATTAATCAAAAATTATCTAACGAAGATGCATATAAACGTGCTAGACCATCACACGTCACATTAATCGTCCAAAATCAACAAGGTTTAAAAAATCTATTCAAAATCGTGAGTGAATCATTGGTAACGTACTATTATAGAACGCCAAGAATACCAAGGTCTTTATTAAATGAATATAGAGAAGGTCTGGTAGTCGGAACGGCATGTGATGAAGGTGAACTATTTACAGCTGTCATGCAAAGAGATCAATCAGAAGTAGAAAAAATAGCGAAGTATTATGACTTTATTGAGGTACAGCCTCCTGCGCTTTACCAAGACCTTATTGATCGTGAACTCATTAGAGATACAGAAACACTTCATGAAATTTATCACCGTTTAATAGAAGCAGGTAAAAGTGCTAATATTCCAGTTATTGCAACTGGTAATGCACACTATTTATATGAGCATGATGCTATTGCTCGTAAAATTTTAATTGCTTCTCAACCGGGGAATCCATTGAATCGTTCAACTTTACCAGAAGCACATTTTAGAACAACTGATGAAATGTTGGATGAATTGCATTTCTTAGGTGAAGAAAAGGCTTATGAGTTAGTTGTAACCAATACTAATGCCTTAGCAGATCGAATTGAACGTGTCGTACCAATTAAAGATAAATTATATACACCACGAATGGATGGTGCGAATGAAGAAATTAGAGAATTAAGTTATAGCAATGCTAAAAAGTTATATGGTGAGGATTTACCTCAAATTGTAATTGATCGTCTAGAGAAAGAATTAGATAGTATTATAGGGAATGGTTTCTCAGTTATATACCTTATTTCACAACGCTTGGTTAAAAAATCTTTAGATGATGGTTACTTGGTAGGTTCACGTGGTTCTGTAGGATCAAGCTTTGTAGCGACTATGACAGAAATCACTGAAGTTAACCCACTTCCCCCACATTATATTTGTACGCATTGTAAAACGAGTGAGTTTTTCGACGATGGTTCTGTAGGTTCGGGATTCGATTTACCTGATAAAAAATGTCCTGAATGTGGTAATGAACTGATTAAAGAGGGACAAGATATACCTTTCGAAACGTTCTTAGGATTTAAAGGAGATAAAGTACCAGATATCGACTTAAACTTCAGCGGTGAGTATCAACCTAATGCACATAACTATACAAAAGTATTATTCGGTGAAGATAAAGTATTCCGTGCAGGAACAATTGGTACAGTTGCCGAAAAAACCGCATTTGGATTTGTTAAAGGTTATCTAAATGACCAAGGTATTCATAAACGTGGTGCTGAAGTGGATCGATTAGTTAAGGGTTGTACAGGTGTTAAACGTACAACTGGACAACACCCTGGTGGTATTATCGTAGTTCCAGACTACATGGATATTTATGATTTTACACCTATACAATATCCAGCAGATGACCAAAGTTCTGCTTGGATGACAACACATTTTGATTTCCATTCTATCCATGATAACGTCTTAAAACTCGATATACTTGGACACGATGATCCAACTATGATACGTATGCTACAAGATTTATCCGGCATTGATCCTAAAACGATTCCTGTCGACGATAAAGAAACTATGAAAATATTTAGTAGTCCAGAAAGTTTAGGTGTGACTGAAGAAGACATTTTATGTAAAACAGGGACATTTGGTGTACCGGAATTTGGTACAGGATTTGTAAGACAAATGCTTGAAGATACTAAACCAACAACATTTTCTGAATTAGTACAAATTTCTGGACTATCACATGGTACAGATGTTTGGTTAGGTAACGCACAAGAATTAATCCGTGCAGGTATCTGTGATTTATCATCAGTTATTGGTTGTCGTGATGATATCATGGTATATCTGATGTATGCAGGATTAGAACCATCAATGGCCTTCAAAACAATGGAGTTCGTACGTAAAGGACGTGGCTTAACTGATGAAATGGTTGAAGCTATGAAAGAAAATGACGTTCCTGATTGGTATCTAGATTCTTGTCGTAAAATCAAATACATGTTCCCTAAAGCCCATGCGGCAGCCTATGTATTAATGGCAGTCCGTATCGCATACTTTAAGGTACATCATCCTTTATATTATTATGCGTCTTACTTTACAGTTAGAGCATCTGATTTTGATTTAATTACTATGATTAAAGATAAAACAGGTATTAAAAACACTGTAAAAGATATGTACTCTCGCTATATGGATTTAGGTAAAAAAGAAAAAGATGTATTAACAGTATTAGAAATAATGAATGAAATGGCTCATCGAGGTTACCGTATGCAACCGATTAGTTTAGAAAAAAGCCAAGCGTTTGATTTCATTATAGAAGATGATTCATTGATTCCACCATTTATAGCAGTACCAGGTCTTGGTGAAAATGTTGCCAAAAGAATTGTTGAAGCAAGAGAAGAAGGGCCGTTTTTATCTAAAGAAGATTTAAACAAAAAAGCAGGTTTATCACAAAAAGTTATTGAATACTTAGATGATTTAGGTTCATTACCAGGATTACCTGATAAAGCACAATTATCTATTTTTGATATGTAATGTAAAAAACAAATAAGTGAATTAATTTTTTATGTAAATATAGTTAAGATCCCATTTGTTAGGGTGTGATTTGTTTACTTGCATAACTTATGGTATACTTAACTTGCTTAAAAAATTAGTAACTCAGGCAAAAGAGTGGGCATATACCCGCTCTTTTCTATTTGCCTAAAAGGGAGGCCTGTATGAGTAAAATAGCTGAACAAGTTGAACCTATTATTCAACCCGTATTAGATGAGCTTAACTTTGAACTAGTTGAAATTGAATACGTTAAAGAAGGTAAAGATCATTTTTTAAGAATTTCAATAGACAAAGAAGGTGGCGTTGATCTTAATGATTGTACGTTAGCCTCAGAAAAAATAAGCGAAGCTATGGATGCAAATGATCCAATACCTGAAATGTATTACTTAGATGTAGCATCACCAGGCGCAGAAAGACCTATCAAGAATGAGAAAGCGCTTAAAAATGCAGTATCACATCCCATTTTTATTTCACTTTATGTACCAATCGAAAATGAAAAAGAATGGTTAGGTATTTTAAAAGAAGTCAAAGAGGATATTATATTAATAGAAGTCAAAGAGAAATCTAAAACAAAAACGATAGAGATACCACGCAATAAAATTGCAAAAGCACGTCATGCAGTAATGCTATAACGTGGTGAGGAGGAAGAGCCGTGTCAAGTAATGAATTATTATTAGCAACTGAATATTTAGAAAAGGAAAAGAAAATTCCGAGAGAAGTATTAATTGATGCCATTGAAGCAGCTTTAATTACTGCTTACAAGAAAAATTATGATAGTGCCAGAAATGTAAGGGTAGAACTTAATATGGATGAAGGTACTTTCAAAGTAATTGCGAGAAAAGAAGTTGTCGAAGAAGTATTCGATGATAGAGAAGAAGTTGATATTAGTACTGCACTAGTTAAAAATCCAGCATATGAAATTGGTGACATATATGAAGAAGATGTGACACCACAAGATTTCGGACGTGTTGGTGCTCAAGCAGCTAAACAAGCAGTCATGCAACGTTTAAGAGATGCTGAAAGAGAAATTCTTTATGATGAATTTATCGATAAAGAAGAAGATATTTTAACTGGTGTGATTGACCGTGTAGACCATAGATATGTTTATGTTAATTTAGGTCGTATTGAAGCAGTATTATCTGAAGCAGAGAGAAGTCCTAATGAAAGCTATATTCCTAACGAAAGAATTAAAGTCTTCGTTAATAAGGTTGAACAAACAACTAAAGGACCTCAAATTTACGTGTCAAGAAGTCATCCAGGCCTTTTAAAACGATTATTTGAACAAGAAGTACCTGAAATCTTTGATGGTACCGTTATCGTTAAATCAGTTGCACGTGAAGCAGGCGATCGTTCTAAAATCAGTGTTTACTCTGAAAACCCTGAAATCGATGCAGTAGGTGCATGTGTGGGTTCAAAAGGTGCTCGAGTTGAAGCTGTAGTTGAAGAACTTGGTGGTGAAAAGATTGATATTGTTCAATGGAACGAAGATCCTAAAGTGTTTGTAAGAAATGCTTTAAGTCCATCACAAGTGTTAGAGGTTATCGTAGATGAAGAAAATCAATCAACAGTAGTGGTCGTTCCAGATTATCAATTATCTTTAGCAATTGGTAAACGTGGTCAAAACGCACGTTTAGCAGCTAAATTAACTGGTTGGAAAATTGATATAAAATCTGAAAGTGATGCACGTGATGCAGGCGTTTATCCTGTTATTGAATCAGAAGAAATCGCTGATGAAGTTGTAAATTCAGGTGATGAGGATATTGAATTTGATGATGTGAATTTAGAGGAATCAAATTTAACTACTGCAGAATTAGCAGCAGAAACTGATGAATCGTTAGAAGAAACGGATGAAGTAACTACTGAAGATAAAGATACAGAAAAATAGTTTGGAGTGATGATTGAACATGAAAAAGAAAAAAATTCCAATGCGTAAATGTATCATATCTAATGAAATGCATCCTAAGAAAGATATGATTAGAGTTGTGATTAATAAAGAAGGCGAAATATTTGCTGATGCTACTGGTAAAAAACAAGGCCGTGGTGCCTATGTTTCAAAAGATGTTCAATTAGTAGAAAAAGCACAACAAAAAGAGGTTTTAGAAAAATATTTTAAAGCTTCAAAAGAGCAATTAGAGCCTGTATATAAAGAGGTTATTCGTTTAATTTATAGAGAAGAGATTCCAACAAAATGATTAATGAGAAGATATTTAATTTTTTAGGTCTTGCGATGAGAGCAGGTAAAGTGAAAACGGGTGAATCAGTTATTGTCAGTGATATGCAAAAGGGCAATATTAAATTAGTTATATTAGCTAATGATGCTTCTCCAAACACTACGAAATTAATTAAGAATAAAACTTCGAGTTATAAAGTGCCTTTAAGGGTATTTGGAACAAGAGAAGAATTAGGGATAGCACTTGGTAAAGGCGAGAGAGTCAACGTTGGCATTACAGATCAAGGTTTTGCCAAAAAGTTGCTGTCTATGATAGATGAATATCGTGAGGAGTGATTATATGAGTAAACAAAGAATTTACGAATATGCGAAAGAATTAAATCTAAAGAGTAAAGAGATTATAGATGAATTAAAGAGTATGAACGTTGAAGTGTCGAACCATATGCAAGCTTTAGAAGATGACCAAATTAAAGCTTTAGACAAAAAGTTCAAACCAGGACAAAGTAACGAAACACAAAAGAATACTCAAAATAATCACAATAAATCTGAAAATAAGCAACAAAATAACCAAAAACAAAATAATAATAAATCAAATAATCAAAACAAGCAGAATAATAACAACAAAGGTAAACAACAAAATAATCAAAATAACAACAACAATAAGAAGAATAATAAAAATAACAAAAACAACAAAAATAATAAAAAGAATAATCAAAAGCAAAGTTCTCCACAACAAGCAGAACCTAAAGAAATGCCATCTAAAATTACTTATCAAGAAGGCATCACAGTAGGAGAATTAGCAGATAAATTGAATGTTGAATCTTCAGGTATAGTTAAGAAATTATTCTTATTAGGTATTGTTGCAAATATTAACCAATCATTAGACCAAGAGACGCTTGAGTTAATTGCAGATGATTACGGTGTTGAAATTGAAGAAGAAGTCATTATCGAAGAAGAAGATTTATCTATTTACTTCGACGATGAAACTGAAGATCCAGATGCTATCGAACGTCCTGCAGTTGTTACTATTATGGGACATGTTGACCATGGTAAAACAACGTTATTAGATTCAATTCGTCATACAAAAGTTACTGCAGGCGAAGCGGGCGGTATCACACAACATATTGGTGCTTACCAAATCGAAAATGAAGGTAAAAAAATTACTTTCCTTGATACACCTGGACACGCAGCATTCACTACAATGCGTGCACGTGGTGCTCAAGTTACAGATATAACAATTCTTGTAGTAGCTGCCGACGATGGTGTTATGCCTCAAACAATTGAAGCAATCAATCACGCTAAAGAAGCGAATGTTCCTACAATTGTTGCAGTTAATAAAATAGATAAGCCAACAGCAAACCCTGACCGTGTAATGCAAGAATTAACAGAGTACGGTTTAATCCCAGAAGACTGGGGTGGCGATACGATTTTCGTACCACTATCAGCATTAAGTGGTGAAGGTATCGATAGTTTACTAGAAATGATTGGATTAGTTGCAGAAGTTCAAGAATTAAAAGCAAATCCTGAAAAACAAGCAGTAGGTACTGTGATTGAAGCTGAATTAGATAAATCAAGAGGCCCTGCAGCATCATTACTAGTACAAAATGGTACATTACATCAAGGAGATTCAATTGTTGTAGGTAATACGTATGGTCGTATTCGTGCCATGGTTAATGACTTAGGACAACGTATCAAAACTGCTGGTCCATCAACACCAGTTGAAATTACAGGTATTAATGATGTACCACAAGCAGGCGATCGCTTTGTAGTATTTAAAGATGAAAAACAAGCACGTCGTATAGGTGAAGCACGTCATGAAGAAAGTGTCATTCAACAACGTCAAGAAAGTAAAAACGTTACATTAGATAACTTGTTTGAACAAATGAAACAAGGTGAAATGAAAGACTTAAACGTTATTATTAAAGGTGACGTTCAAGGTTCTGTAGAAGCTTTAGCAGCATCATTGATGAAAATAGATGTTGAAGGTGTAAATGTACGTATTATTCACACTGCAGTAGGTGCAATTAACGAATCTGATGTTACTTTAGCCAACGCATCAAAAGGTATTATCATCGGATTTAATGTACGTCCGGATGCAGGTGCTAAGCGTGCAGCTGAAGCAGAAAACGTAGATATGCGTTTACACCGTGTTATTTATAACGTTATTGAAGAGATTGAATCAGCTATGAAAGGTCTACTTGACCCTGAATATGAAGAACAAGTCATTGGTCAAGCAGAAGTACGTCAAACATTCAAAGTATCTAAAGTTGGTACAATTGCAGGTAGTTATGTTACAGAAGGTAAAATTACTCGTAATGCAGGCGTACGTGTCATTCGTGATGGCATCGTTCAATTTGAAGGTGAATTAGATACCTTAAAACGTTTCAAAGACGATGCTAAAGAAGTAGCACAAGGTTATGAATGTGGTATTACGATTGAAAAATATAATGACCTAAAAGAAGGCGACATTATTGAAGCATTCGAAATGGTTGAAATCAAAAGATAATCGTTAATATTATGATGAAGTTTGGAGGTTGAGACAGGCGATATATATTAGAGCGGTAAACAATGTTCTAATAAATAATTGTCTTTTGTCTCACCTCTTATTTAAACTGAAAATTAAAGAATAAGAGAGGTGACAATAAATGAGTAATATGAGAGCAGAACGTGTTGGCGAACAAATGAAAAAAGAAATCATGGATATCGTTAATAATAAAGTGAAAGATCCTAGAGTTGGTTTTATTACAATTACAGATGTTGAATTAACAAATGACTTATCTCAAGGTAAAGTTTATTTAACAGTTCTAGGCAATCAAAAAGAAGTAGATAATACTTTTAAAGCATTGGAAAAAGCTAAAGGATTTATAAAATCTGAACTTGGCTCACGTATGAGATTACGTATTATTCCAGAATTATCATTCGAATATGATGAATCAATAGAATATGGTAATAAAATCGAACGTATGATCCAAGATTTACACAAACAAGATAAATAATAATCATTTTATTTTAGCCTGGGAAAATGTTTCTCAGGCTATATACATATCAAAATCATTTAATATTAAAGTATGAACAATATCATCCATTTCATAGTTAAATGTTATAATAAATAAGTATATCAATTTTGAAAAATAAAAGGTGTGAAACCATGTATAACGGTATATTACCAGTATATAAAGACCGAGGATTAACCAGTCATGATGTGGTCTTTAAACTAAGAAAGATACTTAAAACTAAAAAAGTTGGTCATACGGGTACGTTGGATCCTGAAGTATCAGGCGTCTTACCTATATGTATTGGCTCAGCAACACGTGTGAGCGATTATGTTATGGAAATGGGTAAATCCTATGAAGCAACTGTAACAATTGGTAGAAGTACAACTACAGAAGATCAGACAGGCGAAACAGTTGAATATCAAAAAATAGAAGAAAATGAACTAACTGACATTCAAGTTGACGATATTATCAGACAGTTTGAAGGTACGATAGAACAAATTCCACCAATGTACTCTTCGGTTAAAGTTAAAGGGAAAAGGTTATATGAGTATGCACGCAATAATGAAACTGTGGAACGACCAGTGAGAAATGTAACGATTAAACATATTGCACGTACATCCCCTTTACGATTCAAAGACGGCGAATGTCATTTTGATATTTCAGTAAATTGTGGTAAGGGAACATATATTAGAACATTAGCGACGGATATAGGTTCAAAATTAGGTTTGCCAGCACATATGTCGTTGTTAACACGTGTCCAATCAGGGGGATTTGACCTCGAACAAAGTCTGACTCTTGAAGATATACGTTCATTACATGAGTATGATGCATTACAAGATAAATTGTTTCCTATAGAATATGGTTTGAAAGGTTTACCGCAAATCAATATAGATAATGAACAAATCAAACAACGCATTTTGAATGGTCAAAAGTTTTATAAAAAACAATTTCAAAATATAACGAATGACCAATTTGTATTTGTTGATGATTCTACTCAAAAAGCAATGGCAATATACATTGTACATCCAGATAAACCAGATGAATTAAAACCTAAAAAAGTATTTAATTAAAGGAGATTTATTATGAAAGTGATAGAAATTACCCATCCAATTCAAGATGACCAACGAATAAATGAAAACGTTGCGATGGCGTTTGGTTTCTTTGATGGTATGCATAAAGGGCATGATAAAGTTTTTCAAACATTAGATCAACAGGCACAATCTCGTGGACTGAAGAAGGCTGTTATGACGTTTGATCCACATCCATCTGTTGTGTTAAATCCTGAACGCAAAAGAACGACTTACTTAACACCACTTTCAGACAAAATTGATATGATAGCTTCACATGATGTGGACTACTGTATCGTTATTAATTTCTCATCTAGGTTTGCAAATGTAACATCTGAAGAATTTATTGAAGAATATATTATTAAAAATAATGTCAAAGAAGTTATTGCTGGATTTGACTTTACGTTTGGTAAATTTGGTAAAGGTAATATGACGGTGTTAAATGAGGTTGATTCATTTAATACGACAATAGTGGGCAAACAAGAATTAGACGATGAAAAAATTTCTACTACAGCGATTAGAGATGCATTACAAAGCGGTGAATTGCAAAAAGCGAATGAGGAATTAGGTTACTTATATAAAATAAAAGGTACTGTTGTTCAAGGTGAAAAACGTGGACGAACAATTGGATTCCCAACTGCTAATGTTCATCCTAGTGATGATTATTTGTTACCCAAAAAAGGCGTTTATGCAGTAAGTATGGAAATTGGCACCGAACAAAAATTATATCGAGGCGTTGCAAACGTTGGTGTTAAACCCACTTTCCATGATCCAGCAAAGGCAGAAGTTGTCATAGAAGTTAATATTTTTGATTTCGATGAAAATATTTATGGAGAACGAGTAGTGGTATACTGGCATCATTTCTTACGCCCTGAAATAAAATTTGATGGTATCGATCCATTAGTAGAGCAGATGAATGATGACAAAGCTCGTGCTAAATATTTATTATCTGTTGATTTTGGAGACGATGTATCATATAATATATAAAGTTGATTAAAACAAGACAGACTTGTTTAAGAGACAACCTTTTTCTTAGTAGGTCGAGACTCCGACGCCTAACTCGGATAAAGGAGTATACAAATTAAAGGAGGAAATTGACAATGGCAATTTCACAAGAACGTAAAAATGAATTAATTAAAGAATACCGTACTCACGAAACAGATACTGGTTCTCCAGAAGTACAAATCGCTGTTTTAACTGCAGAAATCTCTGCATTAAACGAACATTTACGTGAGCACAAAAAAGATCACCATTCACGTCGTGGATTATTAAAAATGGTTGGTCGTCGTAGACATTTATTAAACTACTTACGTGGTAAAGATATTCAACGTTACCGTGAATTAATCAAATCTTTAGGTATCCGTCGTTAATCTTAATAATAAATTAGGAAAGCACCATTCGATTGGTACTTTCCTTTTTTTATTGTCTAACAAATAAGAACTAATATAAATTAAATGTAATAAATGATATGATATAGATAATAGAATTTAGAGAGGAGATTCATAATGTCTCAAGAGAAGAAAGTTTTTAAAACTGAGTGGGCTGGCAGATCATTAACAATTGAGACAGGACAATTAGCCAAACAAGCTAACGGTGCTGTTTTAGTACGTTATGGTGATACAGTTGTCTTATCAACTGCTACAGCTTCTAAGGAACCACGTGATGGTGACTTTTTCCCATTAACAGTTAATTATGAAGAAAAAATGTACGCTGCAGGTAAGATTCCTGGAGGATTTAAAAAAAGAGAAGGACGTCCAGGAGATGACGCAACATTAACTGCACGTTTAATAGATAGACCAATACGACCATTGTTCCCTAAAGGATATAAGCATGATGTTCAAATTATGAATATTGTGCTTAGTGCTGACCCTGATTGTTCACCTGAAATGGCCGCTATGATTGGTTCTTCAATGGCTTTAAGTGTGTCTGATATTCCATTCTTGGGGCCTATTGCAGGTGTGAATGTAGGATATGTAGATGGCAAGTATGTGATTAATCCAACTGTTGCTGAAAAAGAAGTATCGCGTTTAGATTTAGAAGTAGCAGGCCATAAAGATGCAGTTAATATGGTTGAAGCTGGTGCGAGTGAAATCACAGAAAGTGAAATGCTTGAGGCAATCTTCTTTGGTCATGATGAAATTAAACGATTAGTCGCTTTCCAACAAGAAATCATTGATTATATTCAACCGGAAAAGCAAGAGTTTATTCCAGTTGAAAGAGATGAAGAACTTGTTGAAAAAGTTAAATCATTAACTGAAGCTAAAGGATTAAAAGATACAGTATTAACTTTTGATAAACAACAACGTGACATTAATTTAGACGCTTTGAAAGAAGATATCGTTGCTGAATTTATTGATGAAGAAGATCCTGATAATGAAGCGTTAATTAAAGAAGTATATGCTATTTTAAATGATTTAGTTAAAGAAGAAGTTAGACGTTTGATTGCAGACGAAAAAATACGTCCAGATGGTCGTAAACCTGATGAAATCCGTCCTTTAGAATCGGAAGTAGGACTTCTACCAAGAGCGCACGGCTCAGGCTTATTCACTCGTGGTCAAACACAAGCATTGTCTGTTTTAACACTAGGTGCTCTAGGAGATTATCAATTAATTGATGGTCTAGGACCTGAAGAAGAAAAGCGCTTCATGCATCACTATAATTTCCCTAACTTCTCTGTAGGTGAAACTGGGCCTGTAAGAGCACCAGGACGTCGTGAAATTGGTCACGGTGCCCTTGGTGAAAGAGCACTTAAATATATTATTCCAGATACATCGGACTTCCCTTATACAGTGCGAATTGTAAGTGAAGTATTAGAATCTAATGGTTCATCATCACAAGCTTCAATTTGTGGTTCAACATTAGCGCTAATGGATGCCGGTGTACCAATCAAAGCACCAGTTGCCGGAATTGCAATGGGATTAGTTACACGTGAAGATAGTTATACTATTTTAACTGATATTCAAGGTATGGAAGATGCGCTAGGTGATATGGACTTTAAAGTAGCAGGTACTAAAGATGGTATTACTGCAATCCAAATGGATATTAAAATTGATGGTTTAACACGTGAAGTAATTGAAGAAGCTTTAGAACAAGCGCGTCAAGGTCGTTTAGCGATAATGGATCATATGTTACAAACAATTGATCAACCAAGAAACGAATTAAGTGCATATGCACCTAAAGTGGTTACTATGAATATTAAACCTGAAAAAATTAGAGACGTAATCGGACCTGGTGGTAAAAAAATCAATGAAATTATTGATGAAACAGGTGTTAAATTAGATATCGAACAAGATGGTCAAATATTCATCGGTGCTGTGGATCAAGAAATGATTGATCGCGCACGTGAAATTATTGAAGAAATCACACGTGAAGCAGAAGTTGGTCAAGTATATAATGCTAAAGTTAAACGCATTGAAAAATATGGTGCCTTCGTAGAATTGTTCCCTGGAAAAGATGCATTATTACACATCTCACAAATTTCAACTGAGCGTATTAATAAAGTTGAAGATGTATTAAAATTAGGTGATTCAATCGAAGTTAAAGTAACTGAAATTGATAAACAAGGCCGCGTTAATGCATCTCACAAAGCAATTAATGAAAAATAATGATATCTTACAAGATTGGAAACCCAATAAAGGTTTCCAATCTTTTTTAGTTCATACAAAGAATTCAAATATCCTATTATAATATAGAGTCATGACGTGCATTAATAGTGTACATCAAGCAAATTTTAACTTATAATAAATGGTGAGTTTATATATGGACGGGGATTAATTATAGGAGGTAACATTTTGAGTTTAATAAAGAAAAAAAACAAAGACATTCGCATCATACCACTTGGTGGTGTTGGAGAAATTGCGAAAAATATGTATATCGTTGAAGTAGACGATGAAATGTTTATGCTAGATGCAGGCTTAATGTTTCCAGAAGATGAAATGTTAGGTGTAGATATAGTAATACCAGACATTCAATATGTCATTGAAAATAAAGAAAAGTTAAAAGGGATATTCCTTACACATGGTCACGAGCATGCAATGGGTGCTGTAAGTTATATTTTAGAACAAGTTGATGCACCTGTGTATGGTTCAAAATTAACAATTGCACTTGTTAAAGAGAATATGAAGTCTCGAAATATTAATAAAAAAGTACGTTACTATTCAGTCAATCATGAATCTGTGATGCGTTTTAAAAATGTGAATATTAGTTTCTTTAATACTACACACAGTATCCCTGATAGTTTAGGTATTTGTATTCATACTTCATATGGATCAATCGTTTATACTGGTGAATTTAAATTTGACCAAAGTTTAAGAGGGCAATATTCTCCAGATTTCAAACGTATGGCGGAAATTGGTGAAGAAGGCGTATTTGCATTAATTAGTGATTCTACAGAAGCAGAAAAGCCGGGGTACAATACACCTGAAAATGTCATCGAACATCATATGTATGATGCATTTGCAAAAGTTAAAGGTCGTTTGATTGTATCATGTTATGCATCGAATTTTATAAGAATTCAACAAGTGTTAAATATTGCTAGCCAATTGAATCGAAAAGTCTCATTTTTAGGTCGTTCATTAGAAAGTTCATTTAATATCGCACGCAAAATGGGATATTTCGATATTCCTAAAGACTTACTTATTCCAATTAGCGAAGTCGAAAATTATCCGAAAAATGAAGTCATCATTATTGCGACAGGAATGCAAGGCGAACCTGTAGAAGCGTTAAGTCAAATGGCTCAACAAAAACATAAAATTATGAACATCGAAAAAGGTGATTCAGTATTCTTAGCGATTACTGCATCTGCCAATATGGAAGTCATTATAGCTGATACATTAAATGAATTAGTACGTGCTGGTGCACATATTATTCCAAATAATAAAAAAATACATGCGTCAAGTCATGGTTGCATGGAAGAGTTAAAAATGATGATTAACATCATGAAACCAGAATACTTTGTACCAGTTCAAGGTGAATTCAAAATGCAAATTGCGCATGCTAAGTTAGCAGCTGAAGCAGGGGTTGCTCCTGAAAAGATTTTCCTTGTTGAAAAAGGGGATGTCATCAATTACGATGGCAAGAATATGGTATTAAATGAAAAAGTACATTCTGGCAATGTATTAATTGATGGTATTGGTGTAGGAGATGTCGGTAATATTGTATTAAGAGATCGTCATTTGTTAGCTGAAGATGGTATTTTTATTGCTGTTGTAACGCTGGACCCTAAAAACCGTAGAATTGCTGCTGGTCCTGAAATTCAGTCAAGAGGCTTTGTTTATGTACGAGAAAGCGAAGAATTATTAAAAGAAGCTGAAGAAAAAGTGCGAGAAATTGTAGAAGCTGGCTTACAAGAAAAACGAATTGAATGGTCAGAAATCAAACAAAACATGAGAGATAAAATTAGTAAATTACTTTTCGAAAGTACAAAACGTCGTCCAATGATTATTCCAGTTATATCTGAAATATAATCATTATAAAATAAACTAAAGAGGTTGGGACAAACTCACGTTGTTTGTAGTTTAAGTATGTCAATCACTACAGACTTCAATAGACAAATGTTGAAATGCGAATCTGCATCAAGATAGATTCGTTGTATCATACAGATGTTCTATTATGTGTGTGACGTCCTTACCTCTTTCATCTTATTTAATAAAACTTTAAATAAATACGATACATACGAAAGATTAAAAAAAGAAGGTGTACGAATTTGCCACAAGCAAAGAAAAAATCGCCGACAAAGAAAAAATCGAATACAACTAGAAAGAAATCAACCACAAAGAAAAAGCAAACGGAGAGCCCATTAAGATATATTGTTGCTATCATTGTGGTTATTTTAGTCATTTTAGGTGCTTTTCAATTAGGCATCGTTGGAAGAATGATAGATAGTTTCTTTAATTATTTTGTCGGAATGAGTCGTTATTTAACATATATATTAATATTATTAGCAACAGGATTTATCACATATTCTAAAAAAATTCCTAAAACAAGACGTACGGTAGGAACGATTACTTTACAAGTAGCATTATTATTTATTTCTCAACTATATTATCACTTTAGTAAAGGTGTCGTATCTGAAAGAGAACCCGTTTTATCATACGTTTATCAATCATACAAACATAGTCACTTTCCTAATTTTGGTGGGGGCTTAATTGGATACTATTTATTAGAATTATTTATTCCACTTATTTCTATTATTGGCGTATTTATCATAACTGTTTTACTTGTTGCTTCAAGTATTATTTTATTATTTAATTTACGCCATAGAGATGTAACTAAAAAAGTTTTTGAAAATATTAGAACATCGAGTATTTCAGCCACTCAAAATTTAAAAGAAAAACGTGAAGTCAAAAAATCAAATAAAGAACAAAGAGCTAAAGATAAAGCTGAAAGAATAGACAAACGACATCGTACAAAAGATAAAGAAGAAATCAAAGATGTCTCAGATTTACCAGAAGTACCTCAAGATAGTGATATTCCTATTTATGGGCACAGTGATTCTGAGCAAGAACCTACCCCATCTAGACGAAAAAAACGATCATTTAGTAATGATTCAGAACAAATGTCACCAAAGGCAAGCGACATTCAGAACACTTCACAACCATCAACAGTAGATGAGCCAGAAAATCATCAACAGTCTAGTGATGAAGATAATGAAAATTCTATTTCAGAAGCTGGAGAAGAAATGAATGCAGCTTATGTAGTGCCACCATTATCATTATTAAACCAACCTACACATAAGCAATCGACATCAAAAGCAGAAGTGAAAAGAAAAGGACAAGTTCTAGAATCTACGATGAAAAACTTCGGTGTAGATGCTAAAGTGACGCAAATTAAAATAGGTCCAGCAGTAACACAATATGAGGTACAACCCGCGCAAGGTGTGAAAGTCAATAAAATAGTAAACTTGCATAATGATATTGCTTTAGCGTTAGCAGCTAAAGATGTAAGAATAGAAGCACCAATCCCAGGTCGTTCAGCAGTGGGGATTGAAGTTCCAAATGATAAAATTTCTCTTGTGGCACTCAAAGAAGTTTTAGAAGAAAAATTTCCTTCTAATGATAAATTAGAAGTAGGTTTGGGTAGAGATATTTCAGGTGACCCTATTACCATTCAATTAAATGAAATGCCTCACTTGTTAGTAGCAGGGTCTACAGGTAGTGGTAAATCAGTATGTATCAATGGAATTATTACAAGCTTGTTATTAAACGCGAAACCGCATGAAGTAAAACTTATGCTGATTGATCCAAAAATGGTAGAATTAAATGTATACAATGGTATTCCCCATTTATTAATACCAGTTGTAACTAATCCACATAAAGCAGCACAAGCATTGGAAAAAATAGTAGCTGAAATGGAGAGACGATACGATTTATTCCAACATTCATCAACTAGAAACATTGAGGGTTACAATCAATTTATTAGAAAACAAAATAAAGAATTAGATGAAAAACAAGCTGAGTTACCTTATATAGTAGTCATTGTCGATGAATTAGCTGACTTGATGATGGTAGCTGGTAAAGAAGTCGAAAATGCAATTCAACGTATTACACAAATGGCTCGTGCAGCGGGTATACATTTAATCGTTGCAACACAAAGACCATCAGTGGATGTTATCACAGGTATTATTAAAAATAATATTCCATCAAGAATTGCCTTTGCTGTAAGTTCTCAAACAGACTCAAGAACCATCATTGGATCTGGTGGAGCTGAAAAATTATTAGGTAAAGGTGATATGTTGTACGTTGGAAATGGAGATTCAACTAAAACAAGAATACAAGGTGCATTCTTAAGCGACCAAGAAGTTCAAGATGTAGTTAACTATGTTGTTGAGCAACAACAAGCAAATTATGTCAAAGAAATGGAACCTGATGCACCAGTAGATAAGTCAGAAATGAAAAGTGAAGATGCCTTATATGATGAAGCCTATTTATTTGTAATTGAAAAACAAAAAGCAAGTACATCTTTATTACAGAGACAGTTTAGAATTGGGTATAACCGAGCATCACGACTGATGGATGATCTTGAAAGAAACCAAGTGATTGGTCCACAAAAAGGTAGTAAACCAAGACAAATTTTAGTTGATATTGATAAAGATGAGGTGTAATTATGGCGGAAATGAATGCTATTTATAGAGTGAAACAATATATTCTAAACAAAATTAAGTCTGGAGAATTAGAGTTTGGTAGTAAACTACCTAGTAATTTAGCTATTGCTCGAGAACTCAATATTAAAACAGACGATGTTTATGAAGGTATAGGAGAATTAATTACTGAACAAGTAGTTGTAGATAATTTTGAAGAGGGTACCAGTGTCAAATCACTGCCCCCTTTCTTTTATCCATTAAATGAATTAATTAGTATTACTGAAATGATTAACAGTGCTGGTTATCAATCTGGTACAGAATATTTAAACTTTGATGAACAACCTGCAACGTTATTAGATGCTAAACGTTTAGGCATTAATGAGAAACAACCGGTAACTATTATAGAAAGATTGAAAACTGCTAATCATCAACCAGTAGTTTATTGTTTAGACAAGATTGCAAAGGACTATTTAACATGTACAGGTTATCAAGAAAGTAATGGATCAATGTTAAATGCAATTAAACATGCTACAGGACATACAGTCACTTATGCTGAAACTGATTTAGAAGCGGTTAATTATGAACCACATATTTCAGAAATGCTAAATGCCTCACCACATGAAGGATTAATGTTACTTAAGGTTACTCATTTTGATGAACAAAATAATCCAATTTTATATTCTTTAAATTATATGAAGAGTAGTTTAGTCAAATTTAGAATTACAAGAGAAAAATAATGGAAAATGTTAATGGAGGTATTGCAGTTGCATAACGAAAATCAAAATAATCATATACATGTGTTGCCAACCGAGAAATTTAAAACAACAACGATTACTTTTAAATTTATGGCACCACTTGAATATGAAACAATAACAGCACGTTCAGTATTAAGCAAAGTACTTGTTCGCGCATCTCAAAAATGGCAGGACGATAAAGCACTGAACCGTCGTTTATCTGAACTTTACGGCGCATATGTAAATAGCTTTGTTTCGAAATTTAAAGATAAACATGTCATCACTATTTCTTTAGAAATAGTCAATGAACGATATTTAAAAGATCAAACACCATTATTTGAGCATGGATTAGATTTATTAAATGAATTAATATGGAATCCTTTAATACATAATAAACAGTTTGACGACAAATTTGTGAAACAAGAAAAATCATTGTTAGGTAAAAAGATTGAAGCGATGATTGACAACAAAGCACAATATTCATTTTTAAAATTATTAGAAAATATGTTTGAAAATGAAGCATATCAATATTTAGCAACTGGTCAAATTGAACAAGTGCCACATGTAACACCTGCATCACTGTATGATACATATCAATCTATGATTGAAAACGACTACTGTGCTATTTATGTTGTTGGTAATGTTGATAAACAACAAGTCTATAATCAAATCCAATCTAAATTCGAAATTAAACCGTTTACTTTTGAAGTTTCTGATAATAAAGCACAAAAATTAGACAATAAAATTGAACAACTGCCAAAGACAATAGTTGAAACTGATGATGTCGATCAAGCTAAACTTAATTTAGGTTATCGTTTCCCAACTCATTATGGTAAAAGTAATTATTATGCTTTTATTGTGTTTAATATCATGTTCGGTGGAGATCCATCATCAGTATTATTTAATGAAGTACGTGAGCGTCAAAGTTTAGCATATTCTATACATTCTCAAATTGATGGTAAAAATGGATTTTTATTTGTGCTAAGTGGCGTATCAGCAGATAAATATGAAACTGCGAAACAAACGATTTTAGAAGAATTTGATAAATTCAAAAAAGGTGAATTTGACGAAAATAAACTTGCATTAGCTAAAAAAATTATTACATCTCAAAGACATGAATCTGCAGACAGACCAAAGAGTATTATTGAAATAGCACATAATCAAATTTTGTTAGATGAGCCTCAAAGTGATGAAGCTTTCTTAAATGAAATAGATAAAGTGACTAAAGAAGATATTATAAAATTAGCTAATGAAGCAGTATTAGATACAATTTATGTACTTACTAAAGGAGGGAATGAGTAGTGAAACAACATTATTATGATGTCATAGATGAGACAGTTTATGAACATGAATTACAAAATGGACTGCGTTTATTTGTCATACCAAAACCAGGATTTCAAAAAACGTTTGTTACCTATACTACTCAATTTGGCTCTCTAGATAGTCGTTTTAAACCGCTAGGTAAAGATGAATTTGTAACTGTACCGGATGGTGTTGCACACTTCTTAGAGCATAAGTTATTTGAAAAAGAAGAAGAAGATTTATTCACTGCATTTGCTGAGGAAAATGCACAAGCCAATGCTTTTACTAGTTTTGACCGCACAAGTTATTTATTTAGTGCGACAGATCATCTTGAGAATAATATCAAACGGTTATTGACTATGGTTGAAACACCTTATTTTACAAAAGAAACTGTAGACAAAGAAAAGGGTATAATTGCTGAAGAAATTAAAATGTATCAAGAACAACCTGGATATAAACTCATGTTTAATACATTAAGAGCTATGTATGAAAAACATCCTATTAGAGTTGATATCGCAGGTAGTGTTGAAAGTATCTATGATATTACAAAAGATGATTTATATCTTTGCTATGAAACATTTTATCACCCATCTAATATGGTGCTTTTCGTAGTAGGCGATGTAGAACCACAGTATATTGTTGATATTGTAGAAGAACATGAAAACCTTAGAGATAAAACGAATCAACCTAAAATTGAACGTGCATTGATTGATGAACCAAAATCAGTGAATCAACATGTTGTATCTGAAGAAATGAAACTACAATCTCCTAAGTTAATGCTAGGATTTAAAAATCAACCTTTAGATGAATCACCAGAAAAATATGTTCAACGTGATTTAGAAATGACATTTTTCTATGAACTTATTTTTGGAGAAGAAACAGAGTTTTATCAAGAATTATTGAATGATGATTTAATTGATGAAACATTTGGTTATCAATTTGTTTTAGAGCCAACTTATAGCTTTTCAATTATTACTAGTGCAACCAATCATCCAGATCAATTAAAACAGTTGCTTATCAAACAATTAAAGGATAACAAAGGTAATCTTACTGACGTTGAAGCATTTGATTTATTGAAAAAACAATTTATAGGAGAATTTATTTCAAGTCTTAATTCTCCTGAATACATTGCTAACCAATACGCAAAGTTATATTTTGAAGGCGTTAGTGTATTTGATATGTTAAACATCGTAGAAAATATCACGCTTGAAAGTGTCAATGAAACGTCTCAGTTATGCTTAGATTTAGATGAGATGGTAGATAGCCGTTTGGAGCTTAAAAACAAATGAGAGCATTAGTATTAGGTGGTTCAGGGTCAATAGGAACTGCAATTGTTGATCGGTTATTAGAAGATGGTTATGAAGTAGATTTACAATTTTTTTCAGCCGATAAATCAAAGTTAGTTACACGATATCTAAATCAACCTGTTAATTTAATACAATGTGATTTATCTAAGGATATCAATTTAGATAAGTTCTTTGGTCATATCAATCATCTTGATTGTATGATTTATGCAACAGGTACAGCATTGTATGGCATGATACAAGATGTAACAGATGGTCAAGTTGATCAATCTTACCATATCCATGTGAGACAATTCATTCGACTAAGTAGGTTTTTTGTTGATACTTTAAGACAAAGTGAAAATGGTAGAATTATAGTGATTTCATCTATATGGGGTGAAATGGGTGCTAGTATGGAAACTATTTATTCAGCAATGAAAAGTGCACAAATAGGTTTTGTAAAAGCATTAAGTCAAGAGTTAGCTCAAACAACAGTGACAGTGAATGCAATTACACCAGGATTTGTCTCAGGTAATATGAGCCAGAAGTGGTCAGAAGAAGAATTAGAAGAGATTCTAGATGATATCCCTCAACATCGCATGATAGAACCTTGCGAAATAGCACACACTTGTGCCTATTTATATGATCCGAGGGCTAAAAGTGTTACAGGGACCATACAAAAAGTGAATGGTGGATGGTATTTATAATCATTTCAATTAATAGTATTAACTATAAAACGTGATTTCTCTAGTACATGATATTCAATTCGATGTTATAATGTGATTATTATTAATCATTGAAATTGAACTTTTAGTTGTGTTTAAACAAGGGGTGGGTATTGGTGTCAGTTGCAGAGAGAAGAAAAGAATGGTATCTCGAATATGAAATTACAATGAACCGTGCCGGTTTGTTAGGTGATGTTTCAAGTTTATTAGGTATGCTAGGAATTAGTATTGTTACGATTAATGGTGTTGACCAAGGTAAACGTGGTTTATTAATTAAAACAGACAAACTAGAAAAAGTAGAACGCTTCGAACAAATAGTTAAAGAAATTAATGAAATTGATATTACTAAATTACGTATACCTGAATTGCGTGACAGATTAGCTGTCCGACATGGTCGCTACATAGAGCAAGATGCAGACGATAAAAAAACATTCCGTTTTGAACGAGAAGACCTGGGACTATTAGTAGATTTCTTAGCAGAATTATTTAAAGAAGAAGGACATAAGTTAATAGGAATTCGTGGTATGCCAAGAGTTGGGAAGACTGAATCAATTGTTGCTGGCAGTGTCTGTGCACACAAACGTTGGTTATTTATTAGTTCAACTTTAATTAAACAAACAGTTAGAAGTTCACTGATTAAAGGTGAATATGATTCAAATCATGTTTATATTATTGATGGCGCTGTTACAGCACGTGAATCTAATATGAAACATCAAGATTTAGTCAAAGAAATCATGACACTTCCTTCAGTAAAAGTAGTAGAACATCCTGATTTATTTGTAGAAGCATGTGATTATAGTATGGATGATTTTGATTACATCATAGAATTACGTGAAAATAAAAATCAAGAAATTCAATATGAAGAGATGAAAAAGCAAACGGTTCAAACTAAAAGTAAAAATAATTTAGACTTTGGTGACCCATTTGGTGGAGGTTTTGGATTCTTTGAATAGTTTTTTAAGGAGGCATCATTTTGAAAACAATAGGTGAAGTTTTAAAGAGTAGACGTGAAAGGTTAGGTATGACTCTAAATGAATTAGAACAACGTACTCAACTCAAACGTCATACTTTAGAACAAATTGAAAATAATGACTTTAATCAATTACCAAACAGTAACTATACTGAAGGTTTTATTAGAAAGTATGCCAGTGTTGTTAATATTGAACCTAATCATTTGATTGAAGTTCATCAAGATGAAATACCGGATAATCGTATTCAATTAGATGATGCGATTCATTCATTTGCTAATAGAGAAGCACCTCCTTATAGAAGAAAGTCAAAGGAATCCATACAAGTAGCAGTAATTATTGGGTTAGTGATTTTGGTTACACTTATGTTGTGGATTATAGCAGTACTATTATTTTAGATAAAAAAGTATTAGAAATGAGGATTTTAAATGAATATACCAAATCAGATAACGGTATTTAGAGTTGTACTCATACCAGTATTTATCTTATTTGCATTAGTCAATTTTGGTTTTGGGAAAATATCATTCCTAGGCGGATATGATATTAAAATAGAACTTTTAATAAGTGGTTTTATCTTTATCATTGCATCATTAAGTGATTTCGCAGATGGCTATTTAGCTCGTAAATGGCAATTAGTTACAAACATGGGGAAATTTTTAGATCCATTAGCTGATAAATTATTAGTTGCTAGTGCATTAATTGTGATGGTACAACTTGATTTAACCAATTCTGTTGTTGCTATTATCATTATTGCTAGAGAATTTGCAGTGACTGGGCTTAGATTATTACAAATTGAACAAGGATTTGTCAGTGCAGCCGGTCAATTAGGTAAAATCAAAACAGCAGTTACAATGGTTGCCATTATTTGGATTTTATTAGGTGATCCTTTAGCAACTTGGATTGGATTCCCAATTGGACAGGTATTATTATATATCGGTGTATTCTTCACTATTTTATCTGGTATTGAATACTTTTATAAAGGTAGAGATGTATTTAAACATTAATATATTAGCGAGTTGGAATGGCGTTTTATTTCAACTCGTTTTTTATTTTGGATTTATAGGTTGATTTGAAATGTCTAGCTATTGAGTAATCTCATTCTTAGATTTTAATTTTTCAAACGTTTATAATAGTGATATTACTTATATATGAGTATCAAAAGGGGAGAAATATGTTATGAATATTTCAATAATTGCAGTAGGATCAGAGTTATTATTAGGTCAAATAGCTAATACAAACGTTCAATATTTATCTAAATTATTGAACGGAGTAGGTAAAAACGTCGTTGAACATACTGTAATTGGAGATAATCCTGAACGTTTAGAGTACACTATACGACAAGGACTAGAGCGATTTGACATGATTGTACTAACTGGTGGCTTAGGTCCAACTAAAGACGACCTTACAAAGCACACTGTTGCAAAAGTATTAAATAAAGAATTAGTTATAGATGAGCCTTCTTTACAATATATTGAAAGTTATTTCGAGGACCAAGGACAAGTGATGACGCCAAACAATAAACAACAAGCGCTTGTTATAGAGGGAGCTACTGTACTTCCAAATAAAAATGGCATGGCACCAGGTATGTTAGTGGAAATTGCAGAAAAGAAGGTAGTATTATTACCTGGACCACCTAAAGAAATGCAACCAATGGCGAAAAATGAGTTATTACCACTTATATTAGATGATGATAAAGTTATCTTCTCAGAACAACTTAAATTTGCGGGAATAGGTGAGTCTAAAGTTGAGACGATCTTATTGGATTTAATTGACCAACAAACTAATCCTACTATTGCGCCACTTGCTGGGACACATGAAGTATATATTAGATTAACTGCAAATGCAGAAACTATAGAACAATGTCAGAAACTAATTCAACCGATTAAAAATGAAATTTTAAGTCGAATTGGCGAGTATTACTTTGGATCTGATGATATCAGTATAGAAGAATCAGTGATGAAATATATGAGCACTTCATTTGCAATATATGATGGCGTCACGAATGGGGCATTATATACTCGGTTGAAAAATGTAGATGACAGTCAATTATTAAAAGGTGCATTACCACATTCTTCACAATTTATTGATGTAAAACAAAATATTAATGAACAAATATATGAGAGTGCTAAATACGTCAAAGATTTGTTTAAAGTAGAAATGGGTATGACATTATTGCATGATGACAATGAAGTTTATTTAGGAAAACTTGTTGGAGATGAATTGGAAATTGAATCATTTAAAATGTCTCAAAACAGAAATTTACTTAGAAGCAGAAGTCAAAATTATGCATTAATTAAATTGTTAAAATGGTTAGAACAATCGAAATAAATCAATTACTGTTGGAATTAATAGCACGTTTGTTCGTTTTTGTGTAACTAAGCCTCGAAATAACACGAACAAATATTCGCAAAATGCTTGTAATTTGATTTAAAAGCTTGTATAGTATGAATTAAGATATTAAACAGAAAACATTCTCAATTTAGGAGGTCTCGCTTTGGATAACGAACGTCAAAAAGCTCTCGATACAGTAATAAAAAATATGGAAAAATCATTTGGTAAAGGTGCAGTAATGAAATTAGGCGATAATAAAGGTCGCAGAGTTTCAAGTACATCAAGTGGTTCAGTTACATTAGATAACGCATTAGGTGTAGGTGGCTATCCTAAAGGAAGAATTATTGAAATATATGGACCAGAAAGTTCTGGTAAAACTACAGTTGCATTACACGCTATTGCAGAAACACAAAAAAACGGTGGCGTTGCTGCATTTATTGATGCTGAGCATGCATTAGATCCTGTTTATGCTCAAGCACTAGGTGTAGATATTGATAATCTATATTTATCACAACCTGATCATGGGGAACAAGGTTTAGAGATTGCTGAAGCTTTTGTTCGTAGTGGTGCAGTCGATATCGTAGTAGTCGATTCAGTAGCTGCATTAACACCTAAAGCTGAAATTGAAGGTGAAATGGGAGATACTCATGTTGGTTTGCAAGCAAGATTAATGTCACAAGCATTACGTAAACTATCTGGAGCTATTTCCAAATCAAATACGACTGCCATCTTCATTAACCAAATTCGTGAAAAAGTAGGTGTGATGTTCGGTAACCCTGAAACAACACCAGGCGGTAGAGCATTAAAATTCTATAGTTCTGTTCGTTTAGAAGTTCGTCGTGCTGAACAATTGAAACAAGGACAAGAGATTGTTGGTAATAGAACTAAGATTAAAGTAGTTAAAAACAAAGTTGCACCACCATTCAGAGTTGCAGAAGTTGATATCATGTATGGTCAAGGTATCTCTAAAGAAGGCGAACTGATTGATCTTGGTGTTGAAAATGAAATCGTTGATAAATCTGGAGCTTGGTATTCATATAATGGTGAAAGAATGGGACAAGGTAAAGAAAACGTTAAAACTTACCTTAAAGAAAATCCTCAAATTAAAGATGAAATCGATCAAAAACTACGTGAGAAGCTCGGTATTTTTGATGGTGATGTAGAAGAAAAAGAAGAAGACGCACCGAAGTCATTATTTGATGAAGAATAAAATAATTTAATGTATTGATTGAATGAGGTCAAGACAAAAGTATTTAGGATATGAGCAGAACTGTATGATGAGCAAACTTACTTTTTAAATGTTTGTTGAATCATAAGAATTTTATTGCTCAACATGCAGTGTTAGGTGGTTTTTTTATATGAAAACTAATAGCACTGTAGATAAATCCTACTGTTGGGATACCGGTTATCGGTTCTCCAGAGTACCAAAACTTTATGTCTTCACCTCTTTTTTATTTATATAGAAATTTAAAAGTTAAAAATTAAATCTTGTAATATACGCATTTAATACATTTATGATACTGATAAGTTCAAATTGATATCTTGACACTTATAAGTGTAAAACCGTACAATTAGTATGTATGATTCTTATATAATTTCATATAATCATATTGATTTTGATATACAGAGCAAACCCTAGATAAAGGAGGTGTTTATGTGAATTTATTAGGCCTCCTACTCATTTTGCTGGGTATAATTCTAGGCGTTGTTGTAGGGTATGTTGTTGCCCGAAATTTATTGCATCAGAAACAAGTTCAGGCTAGACAAACAGCCGACGACATTGTTAATCAAGCACACAAAGAAGCAGACAACACTAAGAAAGAAAAGTTGCTTGAAGCAAAAGAAGAAAACCAAATTTTAAGAGAACAAACTGAAAATGAACTACGTGAAAGACGTGGTGAATTACAAAGACAAGAAACCCGACTTCTTCAAAAAGAAGAGAACTTAGAGCGAAAATCTGATCTATTAGATAAAAAAGATGAGATTTTAGAGCAAAAAGAATCAAAAATTGAAGAAAGACAACAACAAGTAGATGCAAAAGAGAGTAGTGTTCAAACATTAATAATGAAGCATGAACAAGAATTAGAACGCATCTCCGGTCTCACTCAAGAAGAAGCTGTAAAAGAGCAACTTCAACGAGTTGAAGAAGAACTGTCACAAGATATTGCAATACTTGTTAAGGAAAAAGAAAGAGAAGCTAAAGAAAAAGTAGATAAAACCGCAAAAGAATTGTTAGCTACTACGGTACAAAGATTAGCAGCAGATCATACAACTGAGTCAACTGTTTCAGTTGTAAACTTGCCAAATGATGAAATGAAAGGTCGAATAATCGGACGTGAAGGAAGAAATATTCGAACACTTGAAACACTTACGGGAATCGATTTAATTATCGATGATACACCAGAAGCTGTCATTTTATCTGGTTTTGATCCTATCAGAAGAGAAATCGCTAGAACAGCTTTAGTTAACCTAGTTTCAGATGGAAGAATCCACCCTGGACGCATTGAAGATATGGTCGAAAAAGCTAGAAAAGAAGTAGACGATATCATTAGAGACGCTGGTGAACAAGCAACATTCGAAATAAATGTTCATAACATGCATCCTGACTTAGTTAAAATACTTGGCCGTTTAAATTATCGTACAAGTTATGGACAGAATGTGCTTAAACATTCAATTGAGGTAGCACATCTATCAGGAATGTTAGCAGCAGAATTAGGTGAAGATGTTACCTTAGCGAAACGTGCTGGCTTACTTCATGACGTAGGTAAAGCAATTGACCATGAAGTTGAAGGCAGTCACGTTGAAATAGGTGTTGAATTGGCGAAAAAATATGGTGAAAATGAAACAATCATTAATGCTATTCATTCTCATCATGGTGATGTTGAACCAACATCTATTATCTCAATTTTAGTTGCAGCAGCTGATGCATTATCAGCAGCTCGTCCTGGCGCTCGTAAAGAAACATTAGAAAATTATATTCGTCGTTTAGAGCGTTTAGAAGCACTTTCTGAAAGTTATGATGGTGTTGAAAAAGCATTCGCAATTCAAGCAGGAAGAGAAATCCGTGTGGTCGTATCTCCTGAAGAAATAGATGATTTAAAATCATACCGATTGGCTAGAGATATTAAAACTCAAATTGAGGATGAATTACAATATCCAGGTCATATCAAAGTGACAGTTGTTCGAGAGACTAGAGCAGTAGAATATGCTAAATAATTTCTTACCCCTAATCATCGTATTGATGATTAGGGGCTTTTAATATAAAGAAAAAAGTGCTTATTGATTTGATGAAAATCAATAAGCACTGATATTTGTATTGTGTTAATATTAAAATTGTTTATTTTAATTGTAAATCTGTTTTTTTCAATTCTTGGATAATTTCAGCTGTGTCATAACAGTTAGTAGCAATGTTAGCGTATCTTTCAGCTAAGCGATATGCGTTGATATATAATTTTAAGCTATCTTTTGCGATATCTTCCACATCTTCTGATTTAGATGGGTTAGAACTTACTACTAATTCTGCAAATTTTTCAGGATCGATATTAATAGACATTTATTATTTACAACTCCTAAACTTTTGATAAACATATATTAACATAATATATGTTGATAAAAAAGCAAAGACAGTTAATACTCAAATAAATAATTTTCAAAGAGTACTTTAAATAAAGTTATCTATCTATTAAACTTATTTGTATGAGAGGATGAACATGGCATGAGAATATTATTTATAGGAGATATCGTTGGTAAGATTGGTAGAAATGCAATCTCAACATATTTACCCAAGTTAAAACAAGAATATCGTCCTACCGTTTCCATCGTAAATGCAGAAAATGCAGCACATGGTAAAGGACTGACTGAAAAAATATATAAGCAATTGCTTCGTGAAGGCGTTGATTTTATGACTATGGGCAATCATACATACGGTCAACGTGAGATTTATGAATTTATCGATGAAGCTAAAAGAATGGTCAGACCAGCTAACTTCCCGAGTGAAGCACCTGGTGTTGGTATGCGAATTATTCAAATCAATGATATTAAATTAGCGATTATTAATTTACAAGGTAGAGCTTTTATGCAAGATATAGATGATCCATTTAAAAAAGCTGATGAACTTGTTAAAGAAGCGCAAAAGGTGACGCCTTATATCTTTGTAGACTTTCATGCTGAAACAACATCGGAAAAAAATGCTATGGGATGGTATTTAGATGGTCGAGTCAGTGCAGTAGTAGGTACACATACTCATATCCAAACATCAGATAATCGTATTTTACCTAGTGGCACTGGATATATTACTGATGTAGGTATGACTGGATTTTACGATGGCATATTAGGTATTAATAGAGATGAAGTAATTGAACGATTTATTACAAGTTTACCTCAACGTCATGTAGTGCCTGACAATGGTCGAAGTGTGTTATCAGGTGTTATCATTGATATTGATAAAAATGGTAAAACGACAAACATTGAAAGAATACTGATTAATGACGATAATCCTATGAAATGATAGTAAAAGACATGTGACATTACAGTTACAATTAGTTATCGTCCATTAGTATGAATTTAAAAACACGCCACTGTTTACATAGTAATACAGTGGTTCTTTTTGTTATCATTTAATATGAATTAAAACCACAGGAGGCTTATGATATGAAATCACAAATATCATGGAAAGTGGGCGGACAACAAGGTGAAGGTATTGAATCAACTGGTGAAATCTTTGCGACGGCAATGAATAGAAAAGGTTATTTCTTATATGGCTATAGACACTTTTCAAGTCGTATCAAAGGCGGACACACAAACAATAAAATTCGTGTGTCTACATCTCCAGTACATGCGATAAGTGATGATTTAGATATTTTAATAGCATTTGACCAAGAGACTATTGAAGTTAATCATCATGAGATGCGTGAAGATAGTATTATTATCGCCGATTCAAAAGCGAAACCAGTTAAACCTGAAAATTGTCAGGCACAACTTATAGATTTACCGTTTACAAGTACTGCAAAAGAATTAGGTACTGCATTAATGAAAAATATGGTGGCAATCGGTGCTACATCAGCATTAATGCATTTAGATACATCTACGTTTGAAGATTTAATTACTAATATGTTCACTAAAAAAGGTGACAAAGTAGTTGAAATGAATATTCAAGCATTAAATCAAGGATATCAGCTAATGAAAGAACAATTAACCGATATCAATGGTGACTTTGAATTACAGGAAAGTAATGAAGCACCACATCTTTATATGATTGGTAATGATGCTATTGGATTAGGTGCTATTTCAGCAGGTTCAAGATTTATGGCTGCCTATCCTATTACACCAGCATCTGAGATTATGGAGTACATGATTGCTAATTTACCTAAAGTGGGCGGAACAGTTGTTCAAACAGAAGATGAAATAGCAGCTGCAACGATGTCCATTGGTGCAAATTATGCAGGCGTTAGAGGTTTTACAGCTAGTGCAGGTCCAGGATTATCATTAATGATGGAATCAATAGGCTTATCAGGTATGACTGAAACGCCATTTGTTGTGATTAATACACAACGTGGTGGTCCATCAACTGGTTTACCTACAAAACAAGAACAAGCAGACTTAATGCAAATGATATACGGTACACATGGCGATATTCCTAAAATCGTTGTTGCGCCAACAGATGCAGAAGATGCATTTTATTTAACCATGGAAGCATTTAACTTAGCAGAAGAATACCAATGTCCTGTAATTATATTAAGCGATTTACAGTTATCATTAGGTAAACAAACTGTTAAAAATCTAGATTATAATAGAATTCAAATTAAACGCGGAGAACTCATTCAATCTGATATAGAACGAGAAGAAGATGACAAAACATACTTCCGAAGATATGCATTAACAGGAAGCGGTATTTCACCTAGACCTATTCCAGGTACTAAAGGCGGCATTCATCACATTACCGGTGTTGAACATAATGAAGAAGGTAAGACAAGTGAAGCTGCTGCAAATCGTCAACAACAAATGGATAAACGTATGAGAAAAACGAAAAATCTTCTAATAGAAAATCCAGTAGAACTTACTGAAAATCATGAACAAGCAGATATTATATATATTGGATTTATTTCTAGTAAAGGGGCAATTCAAGAAGGTGCACAACGTTTAAATAATCAAAATGTTGCTGTTAATACGTTACAAATTAGACAACTGCATCCTTTCCCTACAGAAACGATCCAAAATGC
Source organism: Staphylococcus sp. AC872 (assembly GCF_979255425.1). Lineage (NCBI taxonomy): Bacteria > Bacillati > Bacillota > Bacilli > Caryophanales > Staphylococcaceae > Staphylococcus > Staphylococcus sp. AC872. The sequence goes on along the minus strand of NZ_CEEDKW010000002.1, from coordinate 235,601 downwards.
AATTGATAAAGCTCAAAAAGTAATTATTGCAGAACATAACTATCAAGGGCAATTAGCAAGTATTATTAAAATGAACGTTAATAGTCAAGATAAATTGGTGAATCAAACGAAATATGATGGCACACCATTCTTACCACATGAAATTGAAGATAAAGGTTTAGAAGTTGCCAAAGAATTAAAGGAGTTGGTCTAATTGGCTACATTTAAAGATTTTAGAAATAATGTTAAGCCAAACTGGTGTCCTGGGTGTGGCGATTTCTCTGTTCAAGCTGCTATACAAAAAGCAGCAGCAAATGTAGGACTAGAACCTGAGGAAGTTGCACTCATTACAGGAATTGGTTGTTCAGGTAGATTATCTGGTTACATTAATGCATATGGGGTCCATGCGATACACGGTCGTGCATTACCACTTGCACAAGGTGTAAAAATGGCTAATAAAGATTTAACTGTCATCGCTTCTGGTGGAGATGGTGATGGATATGCTATTGGCATGGGACATACAATTCATGCTTTACGTAGAAATATGAATATGACCTATATTGTTATGGATAATCAAATTTATGGTTTAACTAAAGGACAAACATCACCTTCATCAGCTGTAGGCTTTGTTACAAAATCAACGCCAAAAGGAAATATTGAGAAAAATGTAGCACCTTTAGAATTAGCGTTATCATCTGGTGCAACGTTTGTAGCTCAAGGTTTTTCAAGTGATATCAAAGCACTAACGAAATTAATTGAAGATGCAATCAACCATGACGGCTTTTCATTTGTGAATGTATTTTCACCTTGTGTGACTTATAATAAAATTAATACGTATGACTGGTTTAAAGAAAACTTAATTAGTATTGACGATATTGAAAATTATGATCCAACTAATAAACAACTAGCCATTCAAACTGTGTTGGAACACGAATCACTAGTTAAAGGTATTGTTTATCAAGATACTGAGACACCTTCATATGAGTCACAAATTGAAGAAATGGAAGGCGAAGCATTAGCTAAAAAAGACATTCACATTTCTGAAGAAACATTTAATGATTTAACTAAACAATTTGTATAACTTTGATTATTTAGCCTGGAGCATAAAAGATGTCTCAGGCTAATTATATTTTTGACTTATACATTTAAAGTTTGAAATCATAAGAAATATTTAACTAACTACATATCCAATTTTATAATTTGAAAAGGGCATTTTCGTTTTTATAAATTTGTTAGTATTATAATGATTTTGTAAATTAGCATTAAATATATAATGTTTGTGGAATAGAATAGTAAAGATCAACTGAGGAGGTTTAGGTATGGATAAATATAGTACGATGAATGAATTACAAAAATATACTAATGAAGATAAAGATTGGCATATCGAATCCATAGATAATCATCATGATGTTACTATTCTAGCTATTCATGGCGGTGGTATCGAACCTGCAACTAGCGAATTAGCATTAGTCACTGCGCAAACCAATGATTATAATTTTTTTACTTTTAAAGGGGATAGAAGTAAAGGTAATAATGAATTACATGTGACATCTATACACTACGATAATGATACGGCTTGTCAATTGACTCAAAAAAGTAAAAGAGCTATTTCAATACATGGATGTACTGGACATGAATCAGTCGCTTACATCGGTGGGAAAGATGAAGCGTTAATTGAACTTATCACATCAGAACTTGATAAAATTGGTGTGAATGTGGAGCATGCGCCTTCTACAATGTCTGGTAAGCAAAAAGAGAATATTGTGAATCAAACTCGTATTAAGGGTGGCGTTCAACTTGAATTAACGAAATCTTTAAGAAAGCAATTTTTTAAAGATGGAAAAATTGGTCGGAAAAGTAGAGAAGAGAAAAGCAATTGGGATGATTTTTTATATGATTTTGCTAATGCACTTGCAACAGCACTTGATAAAGTGGAAAATTAGATAAGAATGTAAATAAGCATATAAAACGATATATAATATAAATTGAGGTGCAAAAAATGATCGATACATTGATGAGTATTCAAATTATACCTAAAACACCAAACAATGAAGATGTTATTCCTTATGTGGATGAAGCAATTAAAATCATTGACCAATCTGGATTACATTACCGTGTTGGTCCTCTCGAGACAACAGTCCAAGGAGACATGAATGAATGTCTAATTTTAATACAAAAATTAAATCAACGAATGGTTGAACTAGAGTGTCCAAGTACAATAAGTCAAGTTAAGTTTTATCATGTCCCTGAAGGTATTGAAATAGAAACATTAACAGGAAAATATGATGCAGAGTAAAATTAAAATGATTTACTGCAATTCCTAACGAATTATAAAATTTATAGAAATAATAGTGGACAAATAAGGCAAAACCAAAAGCTTTACTGTTTTGAGTGGCAAATGATGGTATTCCAATCGGATAATAATTAGTTATATGTACAAAGCATAAATTCATTTCAATTATGTTTATTGTAGCTAACAAATTTTTAATGTAGTCAGAAAGAAAGCTTTTCTTTCATATTATCCGTTTAGACAATGATGCTAGTAGCTTTGGTTTTAGCCTTTTTTTGTTTGAATGAATGGTGACGCTTTTTGCACTTTTGTATTAAATTTAATATAATGTAGAAATGATATATGGGCATATAGAAAGGATTTTTAATAGTGAATGAAGAGCAGAGAAAAGCTGGTACGATAGATATTTTAGCAGAACGTAATCGTAAAGAAGAAAAAGATTATAGCAAATATTTTGAACATGTGTATCAACCACCGAATTTAAAAGAAGCAAAAAAACGTGGAAAACAAGAAGTTGAGTACAATAGAGACTTTCAAATAGATGAAAAATATCGTGGCATGGGTAAAGAACGTACATTTTTAATTAAAACGTACGGTTGTCAAATGAATGCACATGATACTGAAGTGATGGCGGGGATTTTAGAAGCTTTAGGTTATAGTGCAACGACTGATATTAACACTGCTGATGTTATTTTAATCAACACTTGCGCAATTCGTGAGAATGCAGAAAATAAAGTGTTCAGTGAAATCGGTAATTTGAAACATTTAAAAAAGGAAAGACCAGATTGTTTAATTGGGGTATGCGGTTGCATGTCTCAAGAAGAATCAGTTGTAAACAAAATATTAAAATCATATCAAAATGTCGATATGATTTTCGGTACTCACAATATACATCGTCTACCAGAAATTTTAGAGGAAGCCTACTTATCAAAAGCAATGGTTGTAGAAGTATGGTCTAAAGAGGGAGATGTTATTGAAAATCTCCCTAAAGTTCGTGATGGTCATATTAAAGCATGGGTAAATATTATGTATGGTTGCGATAAATTCTGTACATATTGCATCGTACCATTTACGAGAGGTAAAGAACGTAGTCGTAGACCAGAAGACATTATTGATGAAGTAAGAGAATTGGCAAGAGAAGGGTATCAAGAAATTACATTATTAGGCCAAAATGTTAATTCTTATGGTAAAGACATTGAAGGACTTGACTATGGTTTAGGCGATTTACTAGAAGATATTTCTAAAATTGATATTCCAAGAGTAAGATTTACAACTAGTCATCCATGGGACTTTACAGATCGTATGATTGAAGTAATTGCTAATGGAGGTAATATTGTTCCGCATATTCATTTGCCAGTGCAGTCAGGAAATAATGCAGTATTAAAAATTATGGGTAGAAAATATACGAGAGAAAGTTATTTAGATTTAGTATCTCGTATAAAAGAAGCCATTCCCAATATTGCCTTAACGACAGATATTATTGTAGGTTACCCTAATGAAACTGAAGAACAATTTGAGGATACTTTAACATTATATGATGAAGTAGGATTTGAACATGCATATACTTATTTATATTCTCAAAGAGACGGTACACCTGCTGCTAAAATGAAAGACAATGTACCTACCGATGTTAAAAAAGAACGTCTACAACGCTTAAACAAAAAGGTCGGTGAGTACTCTCAAAAAGCTATGAGCCAATATGAAAATGAAATTGTTACAGTTTTATGTGAGGGCTCAAGTAAAAAAAATGATACTGTTTTAGCGGGATATACTTCAAAAAATAAATTAGTTAATTTTAAAGCACCAAAAGAAATGGTTGGTAAGTTAGTAGATGTTAAAATTGATGAAGCTAAACAATATTCTTTAAATGGTACTTTTATAGGAGAACATCAAAGAGAATTGGTGATGCAATAATAATGTATAATAAAAAACAAATACTTTCTAATGCGGATCAATTAGCACAGAAGATTAAAAATTTAGAAATGATTAAAGAATATCAATCAATTGAATCTCAAATTCATAATAATAAAGCGATTGAAAATAAAATGAATCAATTAAAAAAGCAACAAAAACAATCAGTTAACTTACAAAATTATGGTAAAGAAACGGCGTTTCATCAATCAGAGGATCAAATCCATCAATTAGAAAATGAAATCAATGAATTACCAATTGTTGAAGAATTTCGTGCGTCACAATATGAAGCTAATGATCTATTACAAATGATGATTAAAACGATGGAAAATCGCTTAAATGAGCATAATGAGAACTACCACGACAAATAAATTGGATAAGGAGACAATGCATTGAATATTAGAAAATTAACCATAACAGCGCTATTGATAGCGATTAATGTCATCTTAAGCAGTATCATTGTCATTCCGCTTGGTCCAATCAAAGCAGCACCTATGCAACACTTAGTTAATGTACTTTGTGCAGTTTTTGTAGGGCCTTGGTATGGATTAGCACAAGCTTTAATATCATCCATTTTACGCGTAACATTTGGTACAGGGAGTGTGTTTGCATTTCCAGGCAGTATGATTGGTGTATTCTTAGCTAGTTTATTTTATATGTATCGTAAGCATATCTTTATGGCTGCTGTTGGTGAAGTATTAGGAACAGGTATTATAGGAAGTTTGATTTGTATTCCATTAGCATGGGTACTTAACTTACAAAATTTCTTTGTAAAACCGCTTATGACTGCTTTCATTGTATCTAGTATTATAGGTGCAGCAATTAGTTATGTTATATTAATAATATTAAAACGACGAGGTCTCTTAGATCGTTTTCAAAAATGATGATTGAGTACGTATAGTCTAATGTGCAACTGTTATGTTTAAGCACATAGGACTGTGCGTATTTTTTTGGTTCATTTTAGATAATGGGCTAGATATGATTGTATATGTTAAAATAGATGAGTTAAATAGTACGTAAAAAATTACATAAAATGATTAAAATATTTAAAGAAAAAGACTATAAAATAAGGGTTGTGAAGAACTTTATGTCAAATGTGACACCAATGATGCAACAATATTTAAAAATCAAATCAGAATATGATGACTGCTTGTTATTCTTTAGACTTGGAGACTTTTATGAAATGTTCTTCGACGATGCTAAAGAAGCATCAAGAGTATTAGAAATTACTTTAACAAAAAGAGATGCCAAAAAAGATAATCCTATACCTATGTGTGGCGTTCCCTATCACTCAGCAGATAGTTATATAGAGACGCTAATTAATAACGGGTATAAAGTAGCGATTTGCGAACAGATGGAAGACCCAAAACAAACTAAAGGTATGGTTAAAAGAGAAGTTGTTCGAATCGTAACGCCAGGGACAGTTATGGATCAAGGCGGCGTGGATGAAAAGCAAAATAACTATATCTTGAGTTTTATTCAAACGCCACAAGAATATGCATTAAGTTATTGTGATATTTCAACAGGTGAATTAAAAACCACACATTTTGAAGATGAAGCTACATTATTAAATGAAATCACGACTATCAATCCTAATGAAATAGTCATTTGTGAACCTTTATCTGAAAATATGCAACGACAAATTAATATGATTACAGAAACCATTACAGTTCGAGATGAGATTTCAAGTCAATATTTTGAAGTGAATAACATTGAACATCAGCACATGCAACAATCAACGCAATTATTGTTAGATTATATACAACATACACAAAAAAGAGATTTATCACACTTGGAAGATGTACAACAATATGCTGCAATTGATTTTATGAAGATGGATTTCTATGCCAAAAGAAATTTAGAATTAACTGAAAGCATTAGATTAAAATCTAAAAAAGGCACGCTTTTATGGTTGATGGATGAAACGAAGACGCCGATGGGTGCAAGACGACTAAAACAGTGGATAGACCGTCCGTTAATATATAAACAACAAATTGAAGAACGATTAAATATCGTTGATGAGTTTATTAATCATTTTATCGAACGAGATACGTTGAGAAACTATTTAAATCAAGTGTATGACATAGAAAGACTAGTAGGTCGTGTAAGTTATGGAAATGTAAACGCACGTGATTTAATTCAACTTAAACATTCAATTAGTGAAATACCTAATATAAAGCATTTATTAAGTCAATTAGATAGTGATAAGATTACTCAATTTGATGCACTCGAACCGCTTGATGACTTACTCGAAGTTTTAGAAAATAGCTTGGTTGAAGAACCACCTATTTCAGTCAAAGATGGTGGCCTATTTAAATCCGGATTTAATCAACAATTAGATGAATATTTAGAAGCATCACGTAACGGTAAATCTTGGCTCGCTGAATTACAAGCGAAAGAAAGAGAACGTACTGGTATTAAATCTCTGAAAATAAGCTTTAATAAAGTATTTGGTTACTTTATCGAGATTACTCGTGCTAACTTGCAAGGCTTTGAACCAGCACAGTTTGGATATAATCGTAAACAAACATTATCTAATGCTGAGCGCTTTATAACAGATGAGTTAAAAGAAAAAGAAGATATTATATTAGGTGCTGAAGATAAAGCAATAGAGTTAGAATATCAATTATTTGTCAAATTAAGAGAACATATTAAAGAATATACTGAGAGACTTCAAAAACAGGCTAAAATCATATCGGAACTAGATTGTTTACAAAGTTTCGCCGAAATAGCTCAAAAATATAATTATGTTCGACCACATTTTAGTGATGATAAAACATTAAAATTAGAAAATTCTAGACATCCAGTTGTTGAACGTGTCATGGATTATAATGATTACGTACCTAATGATTGTGCGTTAGATAATGATACATTTATTTATCTGATAACGGGCCCTAATATGTCTGGTAAATCGACTTATATGAGACAAATTGCAATTATTAGTATAATGGCTCAAATGGGTGCTTATGTACCTTGTGAATCTGCGACATTACCAATATTTGATCAGATTTTCACTCGTATTGGTGCTGCAGACGATTTAGTTTCAGGTAAAAGTACATTTATGGTAGAAATGCTAGAGGCTCAAAAAGCATTAACCTATGCTACTGAGGATAGTTTGATTATTTTTGATGAGATAGGAAGAGGAACATCAACGTATGATGGTTTAGCGTTGGCACAAGCGATGATAGAGTATGTCGCACAAACATCACATGCTAAAACGCTATTCTCAACACACTATCATGAACTTACGACATTAGATCAACTATTACCATGTTTAAAAAATGTACACGTTGCTGCTAATGAATATAAAGGAGAGCTTATCTTCTTACACAAAGTTAAAGATGGTGCGGTGGATGATAGTTATGGTATTCAAGTAGCAAAACTTGCAGATTTACCTGATGAAGTCATTCAAAGAGCGCAAGTTATTTTGAATGATTTTGAACAAAAATCTGATAGTCCTGAACCTCAGATTGTTCAATCTGAATCATATCAAATTGAAGAAGCTAAGGCACCTAATAAAAAGGCACATCAAAACAAGTATGAAGAGAAAGAAACGCCATTCGAACAAGCGTCATTTAACTTATTTGAATCGGAACCTCAACAAAGTGAGGTTGAAGCACACATTAAGTCATTAAACTTATCAAATATGACACCAATTGAAGCATTGGTAAAATTAAGTGAATTACAAAATCAATTAAAATAGAGGTGTTGTAAATGGGAAAAATTAAAGAACTACAAACCTCCTTAGCTAATAAAATTGCAGCTGGCGAAGTAGTCGAAAGACCTAGTTCGGTTGTTAAAGAATTACTGGAAAATGCCATTGATGCCCAATCAACTGAAATAAATATTGAAGTAGAACAATCTGGTGTTGCATCGATACGCGTAGTAGACAATGGTACAGGAATAGAAGCTGATGATTTAAGTTTGGTATTTCATCGTCACGCGACAAGTAAATTAGATGCAGATGATGATTTATTTCATATTAGAACATTAGGTTTTCGTGGTGAAGCATTAGCCAGTATCTCTTCAGTATCGAAAGTAACGTTACGTACCTGTACAGATAATGAAAATGGACATGAAATATATGCTGAGAATGGTGAAATTATTAACCAAAAACCAGCTAAAGCGAAAAAAGGTACGGATATCCTTGTAGAATCATTATTTTATAACACACCGGCCAGATTAAAATATATTAAAAGTCTGTATACAGAACTAGGGAAAATAACTGATATTGTAAATCGCATGGCAATGAGTCACCCAGATATAAGGATATCTCTTGTTTCTGATGGCAAGACACTACTCAAAACGAATGGTTCTGGGAAAACAAATGAAGTAATGGCAGAAATTTATGGTATGAAAGTGGCAAAAGATCTTGTACATATCACAGGTGATACAAGTGATTACCATTTAGAAGGATATGTAGCTAGACCTGAACATTCTAGAAGTAATAAACATTATATCTCTATATTTATCAATGGTAGATATATTAAAAATTTCGTTTTGAATAAAGCTATTGTAGAAGGTTATCATACGTTACTAACAATTGGTCGATATCCTATTTGTTATATCAATATTCAAATGGATCCTATTTTAGTAGACGTCAACGTGCATCCAACTAAACTAGAAGTGAGATTATCTAAAGAAGAACAACTATATGATTTGATAGTAGAAAAAATACGAGAAGCATTTAAAGATAAAATTCTTATTCCAAAAAATGATTTAGATACTCATCCAAAGAAAAATAAAGTACTCAATAGTTTTGAGCAACAAAAGTTAGACTTTGAACGTAAACAAATTGAAGACCCAAATCGTTCACATTTATCTGAAGATGAAAAACAAGATGAATTAAGTGGATCGGCATTTGAAAAAGATAATAATCAAAATATTTCACAAGTGAATGAAGACAATGAAAGTACTTTGTTTAATGACTCTCAATATATTAAACGTAATCATAATGATCATTACTTCAATAATCAAAAAGATATTTTAAATGAATTAGATAATCAAAATGAGACACTAGAACAAGAAGAAGATCGAAATGAAAATGACATTAAAGGGGCGGTGAGTGCGTCAACACGACGACGTGTACCATATATGGAAGTTGTCGGACAAGTTCATGGCACATATATCATTGCTCAAAATGAAAATGGCATGTTTATGATTGATCAGCACGCTGCTCAAGAACGCATCAAATACGAATATTTTAGAGAAAAAATTGGCGAAGTAACAAATGAAGTTCAAAACTTGTTAATTCCAATGACATTTCATTTCTCAAAAGATGAACAATTCATTATCGATCAGTATCAAGAGGAATTAGACAGAGTTGGCGTACACCTTGAACATTTCGGAGGACATGATTATATTGTTAATAGTTATCCAGTTTGGTTTCCAAAAGCAGAAGCGGAAGAAATCATCAAAGATATGATAGAACTCGTATTAGAAAATAAAAAAATTGATGTGAAAAAAATGCGTGAAGATGCAGCAATAATGATGTCTTGTAAAAAGTCGATTAAAGCTAATCATTATCTTAAAAATAATGAGATGGCAGATTTAATTGATCAATTGCGTGAAATGGAAGATCCATTTACATGCCCGCACGGAAGACCCATTATCATTAACTTTTCGAATTACGAATTAGAAAAATTATTTAAACGTGTAATGTAGAGAGGAGCAATCATTTGAAAGAAAATATACTCCCAGCAATTAGAAATATGAAAGACTTAGATAAGCTAATTAAAACCGAATATAAATCATGTGTACTGTTGGATATGCATATCGGTCATCTTAAAAGTATATTAGATCTGTTAAAAAATAAAGGTATTGAATGTTATATCCATATTGATTTGATCAAAGGTTTAAGTCATGACGAATATTCTTGTGAATATATTATTCAACAGTATAAACCTAAAGGCATTGTTTCAACTAAGACTAAAGTGATTAAAAAAGCAAAGTCACTAAATACTTTAACTATCTTTAGAGTGTTTATTATTGATAGTCAAGCTTTGAGCCGAAGTATTGAATTAATACAAAAGGTACAACCAGATTTCGTTGAAGTTCTACCAGGCATCGCACATAAGGCAGTAAGATGTATTCAAGAAGAGACAAATACATCTGTAATTGCAGGTGGATTGATTAGTGAAGTATCTGAAGTAGAAGAGGCCATTAATAATGGTGCAGAATATATTACAACAAGTAATCAAAAATTATGGTAACAATGAAATAGCAACTTTTATTATGTAAAGGAATCAGTCGAACTTATGAGTCGCTGATTCCTTTTTATATATCAAAAATGAGTTGAGTAATGAGGATTGAAATGAAATAATTTTGACAAATTTATAACAAAAATATTGACAACGCTTACAACATAACTGTAATATATAACCAAGTTATTAAAAGTTAATATTAGAACAGAGAAGGGGAGATTTCTGCAGCTTTATAACGTTGTAGGGGTCTCCCTATCTATTTTGGGAGGAATAGTTATATGAATGCTTATTTAGCAGAGTTTTTAGGTACGGCCATCCTTATACTTTTTGGTGGCGGCGTTTGTGCTAACGTTAATTTAAAACGTAGTGCTGGTAATAACGCTGACTGGATTGTTATCGCTACAGGATGGGGTTTAGCCGTTGCAATGGGTGCATTTGCAGTTGGTAAATTTTCAGGTGCACATTTAAATCCAGCAGTTACTATCGCGTTAGCAATGGATGGTGGATTTAGTTGGGCACAAGTTCCAGGATACATCGTTTGCCAAATGCTTGGAGGTATCGTAGGTGGTGCTCTAGTATGGTTAATGTATTTACCACATTGGAAAGCAACAGAAGATCAAGCAACAAAATTAGGCGTGTTCTCAACAGCCCCTGCAATTAAAAATTATTTCGCAAACTTTTTAAGTGAGATTATTGGTACAACAGCTTTAACATTAGGTATTTTATTCATCGGTGTAAATAAAATCGCCGATGGTTTAAATCCATTAATTGTTGGTGCTTTAATTATTGCAATCGGGTTAAGTTTAGGTGGTACAACAGGTTATGCAATCAACCCTGCTCGTGACTTAGGTCCACGTATCGCACATGCCATTTTACCGATTGCTGGTAAAGGTGGTTCAAACTGGTCATATGCTATTGTACCTGTTTTAGGTCCAATCTCTGGTGGTATGTTAGGTGCAGTCATTTATGAAGTATTTTATAAACAAACATTTAATGTAAGTTGTGTAGTTGGTATTATTTTAGTTATCATTACATTAGTATTAGGTGTGGTTTTAAATAGAACTTCTAAAAGTAACGATATTGAATCAATCTATTAATCAAGATAAGAAATATCTTATTTTTAGCATGTGATATTAAAAAATTGCATATAAATTAACATGATGTGTTGATATATGATATAAGTAATTATCATTAAAATACTTTAAATAATATTGAAGACATCAAAAGGAGTCAAATACCTATGGAAAAATACATTTTATCAATAGACCAAGGAACAACTAGTTCAAGAGCTATTTTATTCAATAAAGATGGCGAAATTAAAGGTGTAGCACAAAGAGAATTTAAACAACACTTCCCACAATCAGGTTGGGTAGAGCATGATGCGAATGAAATTTGGACTTCAGTGTTATCTGTTATGGCAGAAGTAATGAACGAACATAACATTAGAGCAGAACAAATCGAAGGTATTGGTATTACAAACCAACGTGAGACAACAGTTGTTTGGGATAAAAATACTGGTCGACCAATTTACCATGCAATTGTTTGGCAATCTCGTCAAACTCAAAGTATTTGCCAAGAATTGAAAGATCAAGGTCATGAAGCATTATTCCGTGACAAAACCGGTTTATTATTAGACCCATATTTTGCAGGAACAAAAGTCAAATGGATTTTAGATAATGTTGATGGTGCACGTGAAAAAGCTGATAATGGCGATTTACTATTTGGAACAATTGATTCTTGGTTAGTATGGAAATTATCTGGTAAAGAAGCACATATCACAGACTATACAAACGCAAGTCGTACATTAATGTTCAATATCCATGACTTAAAATGGGATAAAGAATTATTAGATATTTTAGAAGTACCTGAAAGTATGCTACCTGAAGTTAAACCTTCAAGTGAAGTTTATGCACATACAGTTGATTATCATTTCTTTGGTCAAAACGTACCAATTGCAGGTATCGCTGGTGACCAACAAGCTGCCTTATTTGGTCAAGCATGTTTCGACAAAGGTGACGTGAAAAATACTTATGGTACTGGTGGATTCATGTTAATGAACACTGGTGAAGAAGCAGTTAAATCTGACAGCGGATTATTAACTACTATCGCATATGGTATTGATGGTAAAGTAAACTACGCTTTAGAAGGTTCTATCTTTGTTTCAGGTTCAGCTATTCAGTGGTTACGTGATGGATTAAGAATGATTAATTCAGCACCACAAACTGAAAACTATGCGACTAGAGTAGACTCAACTGAAGGTGTATACGTTGTACCAGCATTTGTTGGATTAGGAACACCTTACTGGGATTCTGAAGCTAGAGGCGCTATCTTTGGATTAACTCGTGGTACTGAAAAAGAACACTTCATTCGTGCAACATTAGAATCACTATGTTATCAAACTCGCGATGTAATGGAAGCAATGTCTAAAGATTCAGGTATCGAAGTTCAAAACTTACGAGTTGATGGTGGCGCAGTTAAAAATAACTTTATCATGCAATTCCAAGCAGATATTGTTAATACACCTGTAGAAAGACCTGAAATTCAAGAAACAACGGCACTTGGTGCTGCATACTTAGCAGGTTTAGCAGTTGGATTCTGGGAAAGTAAAGATGACATTGCTAACAGATGGAAACTTGAAGAAGAATTTGAACCAAAAATGGAAGAAGAACAACGTACTAAGCTTTATAAAGGTTGGAAAAAGGCTGTAGAAGCTACACAAGTATTTAAATTAGAAGATTAGTCTTTGGCAAATTAATAAATTGTAAGCATGAGATAGACTAGATTTTCTTATTTATGTTATACTTGAAACAAGTTAATAAGGAAATCGAGAAATGAGAGATTTATTCGTACAATTAAATGGTAATTGTGGGATAAGTCTCTCTTTTTTTATACTAAATAGGAGGCGTTGAATTATGGGTTTATCAACACTAAAAAGGGATCACATTAAGAGAAATTTAAAGAATGAAGAATATGACGTTGTTATTATTGGTGGCGGAATTACAGGTGCAGGTATTGCATTAGATGCTAGTAATCGTGGCATGAAAGTTGCTTTAGTAGAAATGCAAGACTTCGCTCAAGGGACTAGTTCACGTTCTACAAAATTAGTACATGGTGGGTTACGTTATTTAAAACAACTACAAGTAGGCGTTGTAGCTGAAACTGGTAAAGAACGTGCAATTGTTTATGAAAATGGTCCACATGTAACAACACCAGAATGGATGTTATTACCTATGCATAAAGGTGGTACATTTGGTAAATTTACAACTGCCATTGGTTTAACAATGTATGATCGTTTAGCAGGTGTTAAAAAATCTGAACGTAAAAAAATGCTTTCTAAACAAGATACAATTAATAAAGAGCCTTTAGTGAAGCAAGATGGATTAAAAGGTGGCGGTTATTACGTTGAATACCGTACAGATGATGCAAGATTAACTATTGAAGTGATGAAAAAAGCAGCTGAAAAAGGTGCTGAAATCATTAACTATACAAAATCAGAACACTTTACTTACGATTCAAATAAAAAAGTAAATGGTATTGAAGTAGTAGATATGATTGATAATGAAACATATCCTATCAAAGCTAAAAAAGTAATCAATGCATCAGGACCTTGGGTAGATGAAGTAAGAAGCGGTGACTATGCACGTAATAACAAACAATTACGTTTGACAAAAGGTGTTCACGTGGTTATCGATCAATCTAAATTCCCATTACAACAAGCAGTTTACTTTGATACAGAAAAAGATGGTCGAATGATTTTTGCGATTCCTAGAGAAGGGAAAGCATATGTAGGTACTACAGATACTTTCTATGATAATGAAAAAGCAACACCATTAACAACGCAAGAAGATAGAGATTATTTAATAGATGCGATTAATTACATGTTCCCAACAGTTGATGTAAAAGATGAAGACATCGAATCAACATGGGCTGGTGTACGTCCATTAATTTTAGAAGAAGGTAAAGACCCTTCAGAAATCTCTCGTAAAGACGAAGTATGGGAAGGCGAGTCTGGCTTATTAACAATCGCGGGTGGTAAATTAACAGGATACCGTCATATGGCGTTAGAAATTGTTGATTTATTAGCTAAACGTCTAAAAAAAGAATATGGTTTAACATTCAAACCATGTGCGACTAAAGAATTGAAAATTTCTGGTGGTGACGTTGGTGGTAGTAAAAACTTTGACCACTTTGTTAAACAAAAAGTAGACGCTGCTAAAGGTTTTGGTATTGATGAAGATGTAGCATACCGTTTAGCAAGTAAATACGGTTCAAATGTTGATGATTTATTCAACATTGCTCAAACTGCGCAATACCATACTAGTAAATTACCATTAGAAATCTATGTAGAATTAATTTATGGTATCCAACAAGAAATGGTATTTAAACCAACTGACTTCCTTGTACGTAGATCAGGTAAATTATACTTCAATATTGATGATGTATTACAATATAAAGATGCAGTTATCGATGTATTAGCAGATATGCTTCAATATAGTGAAGGTCAAAAACAAGCTTATACTGATGAAGTGAATAAAGCGATTGATGAAGCACAATCTGGTAACAACCAACCAGCAGTTAAAGAATAATTAAAATTAATTTTAAACTACTAACATTGAGTTTTTTATCTCAATGTTAGTAGTTTTTTTTATATGAAATGTTATATTTGTCATACATGCTTATGAGCCAAAAAATATATCTGAATGTGAATTGTTAACTCAATATGCATACAATTTGATTCCGATGTTATCAAAAGGTATATTGAATATAATATGTATGTTTATATTAATAAACATGATTAATGAAGATAAGAAGTTTTGGGGGTATATGCGTGAGTCAAAGTCAATTCAACATTACAGTCAAAGATGGAACAATGATTGAAGTGAAAATAGATAAAGCTAATAATGAAACGATTGGTATTGTCCATCTTTTTCATGGTATGGCTGAACATATGGATCGATATAATGAGTTAGTTAAAGCATTAAATTTACAAGGATATGATGTGCTCAGACATAATCATAGAGGTCACGGTAAAAATATAGATGAAAATGAAAGAGGCCACTTCAATGATATGACACAGGTTGTTGACGATGCATACGAAATAGTAGAAACCATTTATGATAGCCATTTTGAACTACCTTATATTGTGTTAGGTCATTCAATGGGGTCAATCATTGCAAGACTATTTGTAAAACAATACCCTCAATTTGCAAATGGTCTCATATTAACAGGCACAGGTATGTTTCCTAAATGGAAAGGCATACCCACTATGGTTTTATTGAAATTAATCACTATTATTTTAGGTAAAAGACGTCGAGTTAAATGGGTTAACCAATTAATGAATAAATCATTTACTAAAAAGATTGATCAACCTCAAACAGAAAGTGACTGGCTATCTACCAAAAGAGAAGAAGTGAACAAATTTATCGATGATGAATATTGTGGATTCAGAGTATCTAACCAACTGATTTATCAAACAGTTAAATATATGATGGACACTGCCAATGTTAAATCATTAAAGCAGATGAATCACAATCTACCTATACTATTAATTTCAGGCAAAGATGATCCCTTTGGAGAATATGGTAAAGGTGTTAAAAAACTAGGTAAGATTTATAAAAAAGCAGGAATCAAACACATAACTGTGCAATTATATAAAAATAAACGCCATGAAATATTATTTGAAGATGATTATTTAACAACTTGGCAACATATGTTTGAATGGATTAAAAAGCAAATATTAAAGAAAAATAAAGTGAGTGAATAAGATGAGTAATACAGATAAGCCATTTCTAGTTGTAATTGTAGGACCAACGGCGTCTGGAAAAACAGAATTAAGCATAGAATTAGCAAAACGATGTAATGGAGAAATTATTAGTGGCGACTCTATGCAAGTATATAAACAAATGGATATTGGTACTGCTAAAGTTATAAAAGAAGAAATGGACGGTATTCCCCATCATATGATTGATATATTGAATCCTGATGACACATTTTCTGCTTATGATTTCAAACAACGAGCAGAAAAGTGTATCAATGATATTATTCAAAGAGGTAAGACACCGATTGTTGCTGGTGGAACTGGATTATATATTCAATCTTTACTTTATAATTATCAATTTGAAGATGAAACCGTTTCAGAAGAGAAAATGAAAGAGGTTAAATCTAAATTAAATGAATTGGCGAATTTAAATAATAATGAATTACATGAATATCTTAATTCATTTGATCCTGAATCAGCTGACAATATACACCCTAATAACAGAAAAAGAGTATTGAGAGCGATAGAATATTATTTAAAAACAAAAAAACTTTTAAGTTATCGCAAGAAAGTTCAACAATTCACTGAAAATTATGATACATTATTAGTAGGGATTGAAATGTCGCGTGAAACATTATATGAAAAAATAAATAAACGTGTTGATATTATGTTGAGCCACGGATTATTTAATGAAGTGCAACACTTAGTTGAACAAGGCTATGAGTCAAGTCAAAGTATGCAAGCAATTGGGTATAAAGAATTAATACCTGTTGTAAAAGGGAATATGGATTTACAGTCAGCTATTGATAAGTTAAAACAGAATTCGCGAAAGTACGCGAAACGTCAATTGACTTGGTTTAAGAATAAAATGAACGTTCACTGGTTAGATAGAGAAAATATGTCACTTCAAATGATGTTAGATGAGATTACACCCCAAATAAATAAAAGGAGTACTGAACATGATTGCAAACGAAAACATCCAAGATCAAGCACTAGAGAACTTTAAATCAGAAAAAACAGAAGTCACTGTGTTCTTTCTAAATGGTTTCCAAATGAAAGGAACAATTGAAGATTTCGACAGCCAAGTGATTCGTTTAGTTTCACAAGGAAAACAACATCTGATTTACAAACATGCGATCAGCACTTTCATTATTGATGATGAAAACGAATCAGCATCAGAAACATCTGAAGAATAAGACATAATTGAAGTGCAGTAAAGCACAAATCAAAATGAACGTCGCAATAGTTACATAGAAGAGAAAAAGATTTATTGGTTCTAATTAGTGCTTTATCGTATTAAAGATTGTAATTCAAAAAAGCTTCATTTAAAGTAAGCATTCGCGTTTATCTTGTCGCCTTTGCTCATCACTTTAAATGAAGCTTTTTCATGTTAAATTTATTAGTTCAAGTTTGATATTTTATAGAAGTTTTTCGATTTCATTTTCTAATTGTGCAGGTTTCTTCTGCGGAGAAAAACGTTTAACTACATTACCGTCACGATCTATTAAAAACTTAGTGAAGTTCCACTTAATTTTTTCATTAAACATTCCTTGTTGTGCATCAGTAAGGAAGCGGAATAACGGATGTTGATGTTCTCCTTTAACATCAATTTTTTGATGGATAGGGAATGTTACACCGTAATTTAATTTACAGTTTTGAGCAGCTTCTTCACCCGATCCAGGTTCTTGACCACCAAATTGATTACAAGGAAAGCCTAAAATAATAAATTTTTGATCTTTATATTTTTCATAAAGCTTTTGTAACCCTTCAAATTGTGGTGTGAAACCACATTCACTTGCAGTATTTACGATTAACATCACATAATCTTTATAATCTTCTAACTTATATGTTTCTCCTGTATTCTTTTCAACAACGAAGTCATATATATTTTCCATAAGATCACCCTTTCGAATTAATTACAATTTAACATAATATTGACGAATAGTCTTTATATTGGCACTATGATAAAATATTTAAGAACTAAAATAAAAGGAGATGTATATCATGGCACAGCTATCAACACATGATACAAAGAAAAAATTAGAAACGGCTGTACTAATCGGTGTACATGCTCAAAACGATAATGAATTTAATTTTGAATCTACTATGGAAGAATTAGAAGCGCTCTCAGAGACATGCCAATTAAATGTTAAAGGTCAAATCACTCAAAACCGTGAACAAGTTGATCACAAATACTATGTTGGTAAAGGTAAAATTGAAGAAATTCAAGCTTTTATAGAATTCCATGATATAGATGTCGTTGTGACTAATGATGAATTAACGACAGCTCAATCTAAAACATTAAATGGCAATTTGGGCATAAAAATTATCGATAGAACACAGCTAATCCTTGAAATTTTTGCTTTAAGAGCAAAAAGTAGAGAAGGTAAGCTACAAGTAGAATTAGCACAATTAGACTATTTATTACCACGATTACAGGGACATGGTCGTAGTTTATCAAGACTTGGTGGTGGCATTGGTACACGTGGTCCAGGTGAGACGAAGCTAGAAATGGATCGTCGACATATCCGTACAAGAATGAATGAAATCAAGCATCAATTACAAACTGTTGTTGAGCACAGAGACAGATACCGTAGTAAACGTGAACAGAATCAAGTCTTTCAAATTGCATTAGTAGGATACACTAATGCTGGTAAATCATCATGGTTTAATGTGTTAGCCAATGAAACAACATATGAACAAAATCAATTGTTTGCAACATTAGATCCTAAAACTCGGCAGATACAAATCAATGAAGGATTTAATTTAATTATTTCGGATACAGTTGGATTTATTCAAAAATTACCTACAACGCTAGTAGCTGCATTTAAATCAACTTTAGAAGAAGCTAAAGGTGCAGATTTACTTTTACATGTGGTAGATGCAAGTCATCCGGAGTATCGCTCTCAATATGATACTGTCAATCAACTTATTAAGCAGCTAGATATGAATCAAATTCCACAATCAGTGATTTTTAATAAAAAGGATCAATGTCCAAGTAATATGGACTTACCAGTTTCTGAACAACCTTATGTATTTGTTTCAAGTAGAGATGAATCAGATAAAGATAAAGTGAAAAATTTATTAATCAATCAAATTAAGCATAGTTTAACGTATTACGAGGAGACAGTACCAAGTTCGGATGCAGATCGACTTTATTTCTTAAAACAACATACACTCGTCAGTGAACTCAATTTCAATGAAAAAGACGAGTCTTATGAAATTAAAGGATATAAAAAAATATAAAAAGGAAGTTAGCAAGATGACAGATATGAGAAGTCTTATTGAAGATGTAGAATCTACATTGACACCGTACTTTAAAGATATTGAACGCATTGCTTTGATTAATCAAGAAAAGGTATTAGATGCGTTTCATGCAGTTAAAGCTACAGAAAGTGATTTATTAGGAACAACTGGCTATGGATATGATGATTTTGGACGTGATCATTTAGAAGAAATTTATGCAAGAACATTTAAAGCAGAAGATGCCATTGTAAGACCACAAATTATTTCTGGAACACATGCCATTACCTTGGCTTTACAAAGTAATTTGAAATACGGTGATGAATTATTATATATCACGGGTAGTCCATACGATACATTATTAGAAGTTATCGGAGTAAACGGCAATGGCATTGAGAGTTTAAAGGAACATGGTGTTTCATATAATGAAGTAGCATTAGCAGAGGGTAAAATTGATATACCTAGCGTTCTAAATGCAATTAATGATCGAACTAAAGTCGTTGCTATCCAACGTTCCAAAGGTTATGATCAACGACCTTCAATACCTGTTGATGAAATTAAAGAAGCGATTTCGGCAATTAAAGCACAATATCCGAATGTCATTATCTTTGTCGATAATTGTTATGGAGAATTTGTTGAAGAACAAGAACCTACAGAAGTTGGCGCTGATATAATTGCAGGTTCACTCATTAAAAATCCTGGTGGTGGATTAGCTAAAATAGGCGGCTATATCGCTGGTAATAAGGATTTAATTGAGCGTTGTGGTTATAGATTAACTGCACCAGGTATTGGTAAAGAAGCAGGCGCATCTTTAAATTCACTACAAGAAATGTATCAAGGATTTTTCCTAGCACCTCACGTCGTCAGCCAAAGTTTAAAGGGGGCTTTATTTACGAGTCTGTTACTTGAAAAATTAAATATGACTACAACACCTAAGTATAACGTTAAACGTACAGACCTAATCCAAACTGTGACATTTGAAACAAAAGAACAAATGATATCATTTTGTCAAAGTATCCAACATGCATCACCAATCAATGCACATTTTAGCCCAGAGCCGAGTTATATGCCAGGCTATGAAGATGACGTTATTATGGCTGCGGGTACTTTCATTCAAGGTTCATCAATTGAATTGTCTGCTGATGGTCCTATACGTGAACCATATGAAGCATATGTTCAAGGTGGTTTAACATATGAACATGTTAAATTAGCTGTTACACGTGCAGTCACTCAATTAAAAGAACAAGGACTTGTTTAATTTGATATTAGGAGAGGGACAGAAATCATAAAGAACCACTAATCTTATATGTAGTGGTTCTTACGCATTAGCCACAGCTAATGTGTACATTAAAATAGAAATACATGAGTGAAACACATGCATAAGAAATACTAATTTCTAAAGAAAAAGTATTTCTTTATTGTTGTCCCACCATGTTTCAGTTTTTTTATCAGAAAATTTTAAAATTTATTCAGAAATTTTTGTGAATGTTGTTACGTGGTGGTATTTCAATGCTTCTAAAATGCTGTCATATCAATGGTTTCACTTATCATGTCAGAAAACCTAACATATTTTTGTAATCTGAGCTAAACTATGCTAAATTAAGTACAAGTTCAAAAGTGGAGGAGATGTTAGCGATGTCTAATGATTCTATTAGAAGAAACATGGCTGTATTCTCCATGAGTGTAGTCAGTAAATTAACAGAATTAAGTCCAAGACAAATTCGTTATTATGAGACACATGAACTTGTTAAGCCGGAAAGAACTGAGGGAAATAAGAGATTATTTTCACTGAATGATTTGGAAAGATTATTAGAAATTAAATCTTTAATTGAAAAAGGCTTTAATATTAAAGGTATTAAACAAATTATTCATAATCAAGAGAATCACTTATCATCAGACGAACATGAAACTAGAAAGAAAATGATTGTAGATGCAACTCAAAAACCATACGGTGAAACATTGCCGATAAATCGAGGAGATTTATCCCGATTTATAAAATAAAATTTGGAGGATTTCAAGTATGCCAAAACGTAGTTTTACAAAAGACGATATTCGTAAGTTTGCTGAAGAAGAAAACGTGAGATATTTAAGATTACAATTCACTGATATTTTAGGAACAATTAAAAATGTTGAAGTACCAGTAAGTCAATTAGAAAAAGTTTTAGATAACGAAATGATGTTTGACGGATCATCAATCGAAGGTTTCGTACGTATTGAAGAATCAGATATGTACTTACACCCTGACTTAGATACTTGGGTTATCTTCCCATGGACAGCTGGTCAAGGTAAAGTTGCACGTCTAATCTGTGACGTATTCAAAACAGATGGTACACCATTCGAAGGTGACCCTCGTGCAAACTTAAAACGCATCTTAAGAGAAATGGAAGATTTAGGTTTCACAGACTTCAACTTAGGGCCTGAACCAGAATTCTTCTTATTCAAATTAGATGACAAAGGTGAACCTACATTAGAATTAAATGATGATGGTGGATACTTCGACTTAGCACCTACGGATTTAGGTGAAAACTGCCGTCGTGACATCGTTCTTGAATTAGAGGACATGGGCTTTGATATTGAAGCAAGTCACCATGAGGTTGCGCCAGGTCAACACGAAATCGACTTTAAATATGCAGATGCAGTAACAGCGTGTGATAACATCCAAACATTCAAATTGGTAGTTAAAACAATCGCTCGTAAACATAACTTGCATGCAACATTTATGCCAAAACCATTATTTGGTGTAAACGGAAGCGGAATGCACTTCAACGTATCATTATTTAAAGGTAAAGAAAATGCATTCTATGATCCAAATGGCGAAATGGAATTAACTGATACAGCATACCAATTCACTGCAGGTATTCTTAAAAATGCACGTGGATTCACAGCAGTATGTAACCCATTAGTAAACTCTTATAAACGTTTAGTACCAGGTTACGAAGCACCATGTTATATTGCATGGAGTGGTAAAAACCGTTCACCATTAGTACGTGTACCATCATCAAGAGGTTTATCTACTCGTGTTGAAGTACGTTCAGTTGACCCAGCAGCTAACCCATACATGGCACTAGCAGCAATCTTAGAAGCTGGATTAGACGGTATCAAAAACAAATTAAAAGTTCCTAAACCAGTAAACCAAAACATTTATGAAATGAATCGTGAAGAACGTGAAGCTGTTGGTATCCAAGATTTACCATCAACTTTATACACTGCGTTAAAATCAATGCGTGAAAATCCAACAATCAAAAAAGCGTTAGGTAATCATATCTATAACCAATTCATCAATTCAAAATCAATTGAATGGGATTATTACAGAACTCAAGTTTCTGAATGGGAACGCGAGCAATATATGAAACAATACTAAAACGCTAAACAACATTGGGGAATGTCGTTATATCAAGGGCTAGAGTAATTTTGCTTTAGCTCTTTTTTGTTTGATGGGGTGGACAATACAAGTTATGTAGAATTGTGTTTAGATTGTTGTCCACTTATTGTCCACCTCTCTCGTTAAAAATGAAATCAAAGAATTTTTAATGAACTTAAGACAATTAACTTTTACTATAAATATCAATGAGGCAAGAAATAAAAAGTTAGTATGACTCAATTATTGTCTTAGTGAACGAAATAATAATTTAAAAATAAGAACACAAAAATAGATTGATAATAGATATCAAGTAATTAATATAAAATAAAAGAAAGGTAGACATTAATTATATATAAACCGATGTCATGGTAAATAATTATGAAAGTAACGATTACAGTACGGAAAACGACAAAACAAGAGAAATTAGATTTTTTAAAAGGGGCACTTCTCTTAATTGGAATTATACTTTTAATAAAATATTTAATTTAGTTTGAATAAGCTATATGATCATTGAACTATTTGGAAATGGTTTAATTTAAATTTTGCCATAAGTGAATACTGTATTTATCCCAAGACGTATCTAACTAGATGCGTCTTTTCAAATGTAAAAAGCGATAAGGTCTTAAAGACATCATACAAAACGAAACCTTTCCTCATGTAATGACTAAATTAGAACGTGTGACGAGTCATGTCGTTATTCGTAGACGTCATCCAAATGAATTCGTATCTGAATTAAAAAAACAATTCAACTCAACTACTTATAACGCCAGTCGATTGTTAGTCACTGAATCAGCACGTGTTCAAGCAGAATCACAAAAGTTAACTTATCTTAAAGAACTTGGTGAAGATGGCGAATATAAATATGTGGCCAAAATAGATAAGAAAACATCTAAACTATGTCACTCATTAAATGGTAAAGTATTTAAAGTTAAAGATATGATTCCAGGTGTAAATGCGCCACCTATGCATCCATGGTGTAGAAGTACCACAGTGCCACATGTAGGTAATTGGCGAGAGAAATTCTTTAAAGAGCGTAAAGGTAAATATCAAGTAGAAGATGATACAACCAAAGATGAATTACAACAAGCTAAAGTATTAGGAAAGAAAATATATATTACTGATCAAGCAATTGATAAGGTCAGATATGTTGATATACCAACACATACCAAAGAAGAAAATCAATTTATACAAGAACAACATAAAGCCTTACTTAAAGAGGCCAAAGAAAACAATGATAGCAATGAAGTAGCTTATTTATTAAAAGATGGTAAAGTTACAAAAGTATATGGTGATCAAGATAGTGTATCCTTTGTACCAGGGGAAAAAGCAACAGAATTGTTATTTAACAGTAAACCTAATTCAATTATTATGTTACATAACCATCCTGGACAATCAGGATTTTCATTAAATAATTTAGGTTTATACATAAAGCAAAATTCTGTGCAAACTATCACTATTGTAACTAATAAAAGTCAAGTTAAATATATTACAAAAACAAATAAATATATTAGTAGCGTTGCCGTTGATTTATTGACTAAACATTTTTATAATAAAAATGAAAGATTAATAAAAGAAAAGGAAATCGAAAATTATCTTAAGGATTTACATCAAATAAAGATGATTAATTACAATGTGAGGTGATTTAAATGTACACTTATCAACTTGATGGTAGCTGTTCAATCAATGAAATGATTGATGATTTAAAAGAAAACGTTAAAAAAGAATCCAGTGAAGCTAAAATAAAATCATCTGATTAAAGCATCCTTTCTACACAAATAAATAGAAAGTGGTGCTATTTTTATACACTTTTTTAACCTTCCATTGTGAAGGTTATTTTTTATTGTCCAAAACGTGCTGATGACATTTAAAAGCAAGTATGGAATAACAGTCGACAGACTATAAACGGAGGTATATCTCATGGAGAATAATCAAAGTAATATTACTGAAGAACCTAAGAACAATGAGGAATTAAACAACAGTGATGAACAATCACAACAAACTGAGAAAACATTTTCTCAAGAAGAAGTATCGCAATTGATTAAAGAGCGTATAGCTAGAGAACGTAAAAAGTCAGATGAACGTATTAAAGATGCCGTTCAAGAAGCTGAGAAATTAGCCAAGATGAATCGTGATCAGAAGAATCAATATGAACTTGAAAAAGTTCTGAAAGAAAATCAAGAACTCAAAGCAGAAAAAGCTTTGAATCAAATGAAAGATGAAACACGATCAATGCTTAAAGAAGCTAGTGTGGACAATGTTGATGACCAAGTAGTCTAAAAAATGTCTTCCGTGAATATATAATAAAAGCACCACTCTCTTAAAGAATGATGCTTTCAAAATGCTTATCTATATCAATTCTAATAATTGATTAATATTTTCTTCAGGTGTAGCCCAACTTGTCGCAAATCTAACTACTCGATGTTGATCATCATATTTTTCCCAAACGGCAAATTTTACTTTTTGTTTTAATTCATTAATTTTATCGTTACTTAAAATGAAGAATTGTTGGTTAGTAGGTGAATCAAAATATAGTCGGTATCCTTTTTTAAGGAAACCTTCTTTCATTTTATTGGCCATTTCAATCGCATGGCGGCTAATTTTGAAATATAAATCATCTGTAAATAATTCAAGAAATTGTATGCCGGTTAATCGTCCTTTAGCTAAAAGGGCGCCATGATGTTTAATACGTGTCGTAAAATGTTTGGGTTCGTTCTGCTTCGTAAATACAACTGCTTCTCCGCACAAAGCACCGATTTTAGTTCCACCAATATAAAAAATATCACAATAATTCGCAACGTCTTCGATAGTCATATCTGAATGATCACTCATTAAACCATAACCTAAGCGCGCACCGTCCATAAAAAGGGGTAGATTATGTTTTCGGCAAACGTTAGATAGTTCTTCTAATTCACTTTTTGAATATAATGTACCGTATTCAGTAGGATGGGAAATGTATACCATACCAGGAAAGACCATATGATCACGTTTAAAATCACTATTAAAGGTTTCAATATAATCTTCAACACCGTTGGCAGTGATTTTTCCTTCTGATGAAGGGATTGTCAGTACTTTATGTCCACTATATTCAATTGCGCCGCCTTCATGTACTGCAACATGACCAGTTTCGGCTGAGATAACACCTTCATAGCTTTCTAACATGGAGTTAATCACGACTTGATTTGTTTGCGTACCTCCTACTAAAAAACGAATCGTTGCATCAGGACATTTGATTTTATGTTTAATTTGTTGGATAGCTTGATCAGTAAATTGATCAAATCCATATCCTGGAGCTTGAATTCGATTTGTTTCAATTAAACGTTGTAAAACTTTTTCATGTGCACCTTCTAAATAGTCATTTTCAAAAGATAACATTTACTTTCCCTCCAATATTACAATGAATTACTTTCCTTAATTAGTTAGATTATTCTGATAACTAAGATGGATGAATATATTATATCTTACTTTAAATATATTTCAAATATATTCCGAGCAATATAATGTCGAAATATATTTAATTCCTTTTGTCGCTTTCGCTATTTATTGAATTATTTTTAGAAAAGCCGTATCATTTAATCAATAAAAAGAAAAGGGGATTAGAACATGGAACAAATTACATTTAAGACTTTTACAGAAAGTAGTTTAGAAAAATTAGAAAGTACTTTAAATGAATTTTTAAAATCAGAAGAAGGGGCAAATTATCGTTTGTTAAATGTTACAATTAAACAGACTGAAGAACAAAAGTTTCCAAATATTGAGGAAGATTTCACTGCTTTTGTGACTTTAGTCAAAAATGAGTCAAATTAAAAGATAATATGTCGTTAGGAGTATATGTTTATGGAATTAAAGTTTTCTCATGATTTGGGTATGCTTTTTACAATATTACTTGCAATAGGTTTTGTAATTAATGTTGTTTTAGCATTTATTATTATATTTTTGGAGAGAAATCGACGTAGTGCAAGCTCAACATGGGCATGGTTATTTGTACTATTTGTATTACCTTTAATTGGTTTTATCCTTTATTTATTCTTTGGTCGTACAGTGTCTAAACGTAAACTAGATAAAAATAATGGTAAAGAATTAGATGCATTTAATGAACTTATAGATAGACAAATTAAGGAATTTGATGAACACCAATATGGTACGGATAATCAATTAGTAGCGAAACACCATGACCTAGTACGAATGTTACTTATGAACCAAGATGGTTTTATTACTGAAAATAACCAACTTGATGTTTTTACAGATGGTCATGAATTGTATGATCAAATGTTAGAAGATATTCGAAATGCTAAAGATTATATTCATTTAGAATACTTTGGCTTCGAATTGGATGGCTTAGGTAAACGTATCATCAAAGCATTAGAGGAAAAACTGAAAGAAGGTTTAGAAGTCAAACTATTATATGACGATGTTGGTTCTAAAAAAGTTGGTAGGGCTAATTTTAAACACTTTAATGAATTAGGCGGAGAAGTTGAGGCATTTTTTGCTTCTAAATTACCAATTATCAATTTTAGAATGAACAACCGTAACCACCGTAAAATTGTAGTCATTGATGGACAAGTTGGCTATATAGGTGGCTTCAACGTCGGTGATGATTATCTTGGTTTAGGTAAATTAGGTTATTGGAGAGATACACATTTTAGAATTGCTGGAGACGCAGTTGATGGTTTACAAACTCGATTTATGATGGATTGGAACTCTCAAGCACATAGACCTCAATTTGAATATAACGATAAGTATTTTCCGAAAAAACATGTGCAAGATGGACATGTACCTATGCAAATTGTGGCAAGTAGTCCAGCAGAAGATTGGCATCAAATTGAATTTGGTTATACTAAAATGATTATGAAAGCGAAAAAGTCGATTTATATACAAACGCCTTATTTTATTCCAGATAATTCATATATCAATGCTTTGAAAATGGCAGCAGCGACTGGTATTGAGGTACATTTAATGATTCCTTGTAAGCCAGACCATCCATTTGTTTATTGGGCAACATTTGCGAATGCGGCACAATTATTAGAAAGTGGTGTCCATATTTATACATATGAAAATGGATTCCTACATTCTAAAGTATGTTTAATTGATGATGAGGTCGTGTCAGTCGGTTCAGCAAACATGGACTATAGAAGTTTTGAATTAAACTTTGAGGTTAATGCATTTGTATATGATAAAGAGATAGCTAAAAAAATCAAACAAGCTTATAAAGAAGATATAGAAAAATCAAAAGAGTTAACAGTAGAAAGTTATAGAAATCGTTCATTAACAATTAAAATTAAAGAAGATTTAGCTAAGTTAATCTCGCCAATATTATAATATAAAAATTCTGTCACTAAATGTGGCAGATTTTTTATTTATTATAATAATATTATGTCAACTATATGACAAATGTCATATCTAAATAATGACAAACGCTACTATTTTGAGTTATACAAAATTGATATTCTGTATTCAACTCAAAAAAGAGGTGGTACAAATGATAAAAATAAATCATTTAAGTAAACAATTTAACAATGTCAATGTACTTGAAAATATTAACTTAAATATAGAAGATGGTATTTGCACAGCACTCATTGGCAAAAATGGGGCAGGAAAATCAACATTAATCGATATTATTATTGGTAATAAAGCAATAGATTTTGGTGAAATCATTGATGAAAATAGTTTAATTAATAGAAAACATATGGCTGTTTTATATCAAAAAACACATTTTCCAAAATTAGTAAAAGTAAAAGAGTTATTTAATTTATATTGTAGTTTATATCAAGAGCATATTTCTAAAGAGGATTTTATGAATATCACTAACTTTGACGAACAATTGTTTAATCAATGGGCTTCAAAGCTTTCTGGTGGTCAACAAAGAATTTTAGATTTTGCCTTAACAGTTACTGGTAAACCAAAGTTGCTTGTATTAGATGAGCCAACTACCGCAATGGATATTGAAACGAGAGAACATTTTTGGAAAATAATCAATCGATTTAAAAGTGAAGGTATGACCATCTTATATACCACACATTATATAGAGGAAGTAGAAAGAATGGCAGATCAAATTGCTTTATTAGAAAATGGTCATATTAAAATTAAGGGAGATATAAATAAAATAAAGTCATTAGAAAAAACATCCTACATATATATTCCGCTTAAATATAAAGATGAAGTTCAAAAACTGGCTGTTAATTTTATATTCAAAAAATTAGAACAAAAGTTCGAAATTAAAACAAAACAAGTCAAGGACATATTAATAGAAATGATGAATCAGAATATTGATTTAAATGAAATTGAAATATATAAATCATCTCTATTAGAAGTGCTATTTAATAAGTCGAATATCAGTGAGGAGGAAATATAATGCTAATGTCTTATTTTACAATCGAATTTAAAGTCCTACTTAGAAAAAGATTATATTTAATCATGTCCATATGTTTACCACTATTTTTTTATCTTTTATTCACTTCTATATTAGATTTGCCTAAGTCTGAAAGAATAATATTTTATAAGGAATATATGTATAGTATGGTAGTATTTAGTTGTATGAACTTTTGTTTGATTTCATTTCCTGTTGATATGATTGAAGAAAGAACAAATGGGTGGTTTAAGCATCTTATGACCACACCTCTTAATATAACGTCATATTATTTGGTAAAAGTTAGTAAGACTACTTTTCAGTTTTTATTAGCTATTGTATTAATATTTGTAGTAGCACACTTTTATAATAACGTAAATATGGAAATGATACAGTGGATAAAATCTGCAGTTATATTATGGATAGGTGCTAGTTTGTTGTTAACATTAGGTTTAATTATTGCTCAATTTAACGATACTCAAAAAGCAAGCAGTATTGCTAACTTAATAGGTATAGGATTAGCGATTTTAGGAGGTTTATGGTTCCCAACTAACACATTCCCTGATTGGTTGCAAACTATTTCTAAATTAACACCTACTTATCATCTTAAACAATTGGCTTATCGTTTAAGTAAAGGTGATGGTATAGATTTTACTTCTTTTGGAATAATATTTTTTTATAGCGTGATATTTTTAATGATCGCATTATTGATTAATAAACAGAAAGCAGTGGATTAATATGACAAATGTATCCATTTGGACAAAAATTGGAACCAGAATAACACCTTTAATTTATTTGATTTTTCCGATATTAAACCTAATCGATTATAGTATTGAGAGACCCAAATGGGAATATTTTCTAATTGTAATCATTTTTGCAATTGATTATATCACAATTGTTTTTACTATAATCACGTGAGTGATAAAACACTGTATATAATGTTTCTGATTCACTATATATTATTAGATTATTTTGTTATATGTAAACAACCAATGAATGCATTATTTTATTTCTTTAGTGCATTTGCTATTCCTTTCATGTTGAAAAAAGGATTTAAGTCTAAATATTTTATTACATTTGTTATTGCGATTATAGTAACACTAGGAATCACGTTTATTATTATAAATGATGCAACATTACCTTTATCAATTTATTTTGTGGTCATATTTTTAATGTGTGTAGGGAATATTTATGCTTTAGAAGAGCGTAAAATGAAAGAAAAACTTACAGAACAGAATAAATACATTAATATTCTAATAGCGGAACAAGAACGATCACGTATAGGACAAGATTTGCATGATACGTTAGGTCACGTTTTTGCAAGTTTAACCTTAAAATCAGAGCTAGCTATGAAACTGATTGATCAACAACCAGCTAAAGCTAGAGATGAAATAGAATCTATCAATGAACTATCAAAAGACACGTTAAAAAAAGTGAGAAATATAATAGAAAATCTTCAAACGCCTTCATTTCAAGAAGAAGTTAAAGCAGTATCGACAATTTTAAAAGATGCTCAAATTGATTTTGCTTTTTCTAACACACAAATAGTAGCATCTTTAAATCCAGCAAAGCAGGCTTTGGTATCCATGATTTTAAAAGAGGCGATAAACAATATTATTAAACATGCTAATGCAACTACAGTTAAAATTAATGTGAGTGATTATCAAAAATATATTATGTTAACTATCCAAGATAACGGTATAGGAATGAATAATAAAGATAAAGAAAAGTTGAGTAGTATTCGGAATAGAGTGAATTATTTAAATGGAGAACTAAATATTGAAAATCACAATGGAACTAAACTAACAATCTGTGTACCTAGAGGTGAAATGATGTGATTACAATGATTATAGCTGAAGATCAACATATGCTTAGAAAAGCTATGGTACAACTTATCGAATTAAATGATGATTTGAAGGTAATAGCAGATGTAGGAAATGGTAATGAGGCATTAGAGTTAATAAAAACATATGAACCTGATATTGCAATTCTAGATATAGAAATGCCAGGTATGACTGGTATTGAAATCTTAGCAGAATCTAAAGCGTTAAAATTACAGACCAAAATTATCGTTGTTACAACTTTTAAAAGACCAGGATATTTTGAAAAAGCTGTAGCAAATGATGTAGATGCATATGTTTTAAAAGAGCGATCCATAGATGAATTAGTAAATACTATTCAGAAGGTAGTTAAAGGGAAGAAAGAATATAGTGATAGCTTGATGACATCATTAATTACGTACACCAATCCATTAACGCACAAAGAACAAGTTGTCTTACGAGAAATCGGTAATGGATTAAGTAGTAAGGATATTGCAGATAAATTATATTTATCTAATGGAACAATACGTAATTATACATCATCTATTATTGATAAACTTGAAGCTGAAAATCGTTTTGACGCTTGGAAAATTGCCACAAATAATGGTTGGATATAATTAGCTTGGTTGTTTATCAACATGTTCTGAAAGTAATTTTAAAATTTCAATTGCTTTATAAGTTGGTGTTTCAATGCTTAATGTATGATCAAATGTATGATTTTGGGGTGTTTTAACTTTATAAGTAATTTCATAGCTATCAATGATGCAATCTATAATTTCCATAATTTCCCCCTCCTAAAAATTTTATTGAATTAATTGTTTTATTAATTTTTATATACCACAAATTTTACAAATTATTCCTCTAATATTCACATAAATGTTACAAAATAAATATTTTTTTGAAATTAAAAAAGGCCATTGAATTTGATTTCAATGGCACGCTTTGTTTAATATTGATATTTAAAAAAATATTGTCTATCGCTTTCTTTTATCCATGAAATTGGTGATTAAATAAACGATAAAACCTACTAAAATTCCTAAAAATAATGCAACTACGGCAGAAACTATAGTTGGGAATTTAAATACAACTTGCATTACAATACCTATTATAATTGCCACAATGACTGCTATAAGTGTGACTCTATTCTCACTAGACATATTGTTAATTCACTCCTATCATTGATTATTATATCATGGTCATGCTTGTTTAAAAATTTTTATTTAGTATTGACGCTATGATTATTATTCATTATCATTAGTCAGGATAAATAAGTAAGAATGGGTGACATCAATGAAATCGAAAAAGTCTTTATCAACACTTGTGTTGGTCATTATAGTTGTTTGTGTATTATTGTTTCAATTTATTAATCATACTGGACCATTTAGTGGATCTAAATCTGAAAATACTAATACAGAATTAAAAGGAAAGGAAAAAGTTCATATTGATAGAGTAGTTGACGGGGATACGTTTGTAGCAAAACAGGGCAACAAAAATATTAAAGTGCGTTTAATTGGTGTTGATACGCCTGAAACAGTTAAACCGAACACACCTGTTCAACCTTATGGTAAAGAGGCTTCGAACTATAGTAAGAAAACTTTAACTAATAAAGACGTGTATCTTGAATATGATAAAGAAAAAAATGATAGATATGGTAGAACTTTAGCCTATGTATGGTTAGATAAAGATCATATGTATAATAAAGAACTCGTTGAAAAAGGTTTAGCAAGAGAGAAGTACTTTGCGCCAAACGGTAAATATAGAGATGTATTTAAAAAGGCTCAAAATGAAGCTAAGAAAAATAAAGTCAATATTTGGAGTTAATATGTAATAAGAAGGCCGATACAATTATGGATATCTTTTCATAATTGTATCGGCCTTTTATCATATAATTTTTAATTAAATTGTTGTGTAATTTGTTCAACTTGATCTTTAGTTAATGGATGTTTAGATAAACTTACTGCGTCATTAATCACTTTTTCAAGTGATGATTTAGTTGAAACTGTGTCTACATATTTGTCGCTTTCTTCAGAACCTTCGATAATATTGACAGTTCCATCATTAAAATAAACCACACCGATACTTTGAATTTTGAAATTGAACTGTGACTCGATTTGGTCTTTTAATGCTTTAGCGTTATTAGCAGCTTGTTGGTAAGGATCATAATCATAAAATTCATATATTACTCGATTATCTTGAAGCATTTCAATGAATGTATAGACACCTTCACGAGTAGTATTGAATTGTTTATGATATTGTTCACTAATATAATGTCCAACAATTTTATCTCTATTTAGAGGTTGTTGGTCTAAATTAATGTGCTTATCAGGCACATCAAAGTGGTAGAAAGTTTTTTGATTCCAATGTTTAACATCAACATTGATTAAACCTACATCAGTAACAATAATAAAATCAAATGATCTTACATAATCAAATAATGGATGTTTTGTGGCAAGGTTACTCGTTGCTATGATGTTATATACCTTTAACTGACCACTTTCCACAAATTTATCTAAGATACCTCGTAAATCACGTTTTGCATTTTTGAATGCATGTGGGCTAATGCCTTTGTTGGTACTTAACATTTGATTTTTTAAAGAAAGATTTTCCTCACTTAAAGCTGAATTTTTCGCTACGATTTGATTTTTTGCATATTCTTCAGTTTCAACTCTACTTTTTAAATACTGTTGATTCAAGAAAAATGCGATAATCAAAACAATGATGATAATTATTAGAATTATCGATAAAGTTGACATAATTTTCACCCGAATCCATTTAGATTTAAACAGTAATACATATGTATGACAATGATATGAAATATTAATTTTTATGAAAAAGAAAATAATATATATAATCAAAATCACACAATTGATAACTCAATATTGATTATAAACTTACATTTAATGATGTTCAATCTATTGTAAGTGAAATTAAGAATATTATTTGAAAATTTAACGTTATAGACACTTTTAATAAATAACCATTGGAGTATCCACCAATTAAGATGAAATAATAAAAAATTATCAGTATATTAAATATAATTTTTACTAATTGTTCACAAATAATCAATTGAAAAAGATGTAGCTAGAGGGTATAATATAGGTTATGAAAGCGTTTACTAAGAAGGTGGTGTACATGTATATGGAAGAGCATTCAAATACTCAAACTTTAGTTGAAGCATTAATTCAATCATCATCACAGTCTTTCAAGTTTCATGGCGTTGTAGCAATGCAGTTATTTTTAAGTGATGACCTTGAACTACCTTCAAAAGTAGATATTTGTGTAGAACGTAAAAAATTAATAGATATTGTCAAAGCTATACCAAAACATTTTGATGTTCGTTTTTTTAATAAAGCTGGTGAATGTTCAGAAAGTCATAACATGTCATTAAAAGAAATTACACATGCAAATGTGTATGATGAAGAGCAACAAATTATGGAGATATTTGTATATGATGTTGTGAATGATGAGTGGATATTTAGGTTGAATTCTCAAATTCGTTTACCTAAGAATAATATTTATTTCCATTCATTAAATTATGATGTGGATTATATTAAACCTGAAATCGTATTGATGTATGATTTATTAGATAACCAAAACTATCATCAATTCTCTAATTATAAAAAAGTAATTGATTCATTGAGTTACTATCAATTTTTCATTCTTAAACTTGTTGTGGGTGAAAAAAGAATTAAAGAAGCTATTTTAAATAATAAAAAGATATTAGAAGCTTAAAAGCAACTTTCTAAAGAACTAGATTTTGTTCTACTTAGAAAGTTGCTTTTTTTAAATTAATCTTTTATACAGATACCGTGATAACAGAATTCATAAGTTGCTTTTACGGCTTTTTCTGCATCTTCTAGTTTGATACCAAACATCATTGAAATTTCAGATGCCCCTTGGTTAATCATTTTTAAATTAATATTAGATTCAGCAAGTGCATGGGTAATTTTACTAGCAGTACCAATAACTCTATTCATCCCTTCACCAACAATCATTAAAATTGCTAGATCGTGATCAATACTTAACTCATCTACGTCACAATATTTTTGTATATCATTTAACACTCGACTTTCTACATCTCTGATTTGATCAGAGCGCATGACGAGACTGATATTATCTATACCAGAAGGCATATGGTCAAATGAAATATTATAATCTTCAAGAACACCTAAAATCTTTCTTGTGAAACCAACTTGTCTATTCATCAAGTATTTTTTGATATTTATAACAGTAAAATCTTTATCACAACTAATACCACTAATTACATTTTTAGAATTAATTTCTCGATCATGTACGATAAAAGTGCCTTTATCTTGAGGACGATTTGTATTTTTAATAACTACAGGGATGCGGTCTTTATGTAAAGGTTGTAGCGCCTCATCATGAAATACACTAAAACCGGCGTATGAAAGTTCTCGCATTTCTCTATAAGTAATTTCTTCGATGATTTCAGGATTTTTAATAATGTTGGGGTTAGCTTTGAATATACCAGATACATCTGTAAAGTTTTCATATAGCGATGCTCTAACACCTCTAGCAATGATAGCACCCGTAATATCTGAGCCACCTCTAGGGAAAGTAACTATAAAATGATGTTTGGAAACGCCAAAGAATCCCGGAATAATTAATTTTTCTTTATAATTATTTAATTTATATATTTGTTCATAGGCAGAATCTAAAATTTGAGCTTGTTTAGGTAAATCAGTGACTAAAATACCTGCATCTTTCGGTGAAATATATTTAGTAGGAATACCTTGGCTATTGTTATAAGCTGCGATGAGTTGTGCATTAAAGTCTTCACCGCATGACACAATAGCATCATAAAGACGTGCAGGTTTATCTTTAAGTTCATATATATATTTTTCCAAAGTTTCATCAATCGTAGTAAGAATATCACGTTCCATATCTAATTCTTCAACAATATCTGCATATCTTTGAACAATTTCTTGTTTTTTATGCTGATAGTCAATGTTATTGATGACTTTTTCGTATAAACGAATGAGCAAGTCTGTTGTTTTAATATCATCACTGAAACGTTTTCCCGGAGCAGAAACGATAATAATCTTACGTTCTGGATCATCATTAACAATTTTTAAAACTTTTTTAATTTGCTTGGCGTTAGAGACTGAACTGCCTCCAAATTTAGCTACTTTCATAATAAAACAACCTTTCTAAAAAATCAGAAAATTTTATTTAGTTTTTCGGTAGAGCATGGTACTATAAAGTTATATTTTCATTATTGTGAACTTTACAAAAATTAAGAATAATTCTATACTATACCATCATATGGTATTTTTCAACGATACATTTGTTTTTCTCAAGTGAACAAGGAGGTACAGCGACATGAAGGAATTAAATATAGCATTACTTGGTTTAGGTACTGTAGGATCAGGTGTTGTCAAAATAATTGAAGAGAATAGACAACAAATTAAAGATACACTTAATAAAGATATTGTTATCAAGCATATACTTGTTCGTGACAAATCAAAGAAACGTCCATTAAATATTAGTCAATATCACCTAACTGAAGATGTGAATGAAATTTTAAATGATGACACTATTGATATTGTTGTGGAAGTTATGGGAGGCATTGAACCTACAGTTGATTGGTTACGTAGTGCTTTAAAGAATAAAAAGCATGTCATTACTGCGAATAAAGATTTATTAGCAGTACATTTAAAATTACTTGAAGATTTGGCAGAAGCTAACGGTGTTGCTTTAAAATTTGAAGCAAGTGTTGCAGGTGGTATACCAATTGTAAATGCAATTAATAATGGTTTAAATGCCAATAATATATCTAAATTTATGGGGATTTTAAATGGAACATCAAACTTCATTCTTTCTAAAATGACTCAAGATCAAACAACTTTCGAAGATGCACTTGAGGAAGCTAAGCGTCTAGGTTTTGCAGAAGCTGATCCAACAGATGATGTAGATGGTATAGACGCCGCTAGAAAAGTAGTTATAACATCATACCTATCATTTAACCAAGTGATTAAACTTAATGACGTTCAATTAACAGGCATTAGAAATACGACACTAAGTGATATCAATGCTGCAAAAGCATTAGGATATAAAATTAAATTGATTGGTAAGGGAACTTATAATAATGGAAAGGTCAATGCATCAGTAGAACCTACGTTAATCGATGAAAAGCATCAACTTGCAGCAGTAGAAAATGAGTATAATGCCATTTATGTCATTGGTGATGCTGTAGGCGATACAATGTTTTATGGTAAAGGTGCCGGTAGTTTAGCTACAGGAAGTGCTGTTGTGAGTGATTTATTGAATGTGGCTTTATTCTTTGAATCAAATTTACATACGCTACCACCTCATTTTGAATTGAAAACTGAAGAAACTAGAGAAATGATGGATAATGAAGAAGCCGTTCTCGTTCAAGAAAAGTTGAACTTTTATGTTGTGCTTAAGTCTCAAGAGCAATCTGAAGAAAAGTTAGAAAAAGAACTTAAATCACATTTACCATTCCATAAATCATTAAAAGTGACTAAGCGTCATGCAGATACATACGCATTAGTAATTTTAGGATTAGATCATTCACCTGAACAATTATTAAATAACGCAGGATTTGATGTTAATAAAGTTTATCCAGTAGAAGGGGTTTAATACTTATGAAAAGATGGCAAGGTTTAGTTAAAGAATTTGAATCATATTTACCTGTAAATGACCAAACACCTAAATTAACGTTGAATGAAGGGAATACACCGTTAATTTATTGTGAAAATATGTCAGAAATGCTTGGAATCGAACTATACGTAAAATATGAAGGTGCGAATCCAACAGGTTCTTTTAAAGATAGAGGCATGGTTATGGCCGTAACTAAAGCAAAAGAGCAGGGTAAAAAAGTTGTTATTTGTGCGTCAACAGGAAATACATCAGCATCAGCAGCGGCATATGCAGCTAGAGCAGGGTTGAAAGCAATAGTAGTCATTCCTGAAGGGAAAATAGCTTTAGGTAAATTATCGCAAGCAGTAATGTATGGTGCTGAAATCGTATCCATTGAAGGAAACTTTGATGAAGCTTTAGAAATTGTGAAAGAGATTGCAAAGAATGGCGACATTGAATTGGTGAATTCGGTTAATCCATTTAGAATTGAAGGGCAGAAAACAGGCGCTTTTGAGTTAGTAGAACAACTAGATGGTGAAGCTCCAGATATTTTGGCGATTCCAGTTGGTAATGCAGGTAACATAACTGCATATTGGAAAGGTTTCAAAGAATATCATGAGAAAAAAGGTAGTCAATTACCACAATTATTTGGTTTCCAAGCAGAAGGTGCATCACCAATCGTTCAAAATAAAGTCATTAAAAATCCAGAAACTGTTGCTACTGCTATTCGTATTGGAAATCCTGCGAGTTGGGAGAAAGCGACTAATGCACTTAAAGAATCAAATGGATTAATTGATAGTGTAACTGATGAAGAAATTTTAGAAGCTTATCAAATGATGACATCTAAGGAAGGGGTTTTCAGTGAGCCCGCTAGTAATGCATCTATTGCAGGTTTAATTAAATTAAAACGTGCTGGTCGCTTACCACAAGGAAAAAAAGTAGTAGCTGTTTTAACAGGAAACGGTTTGAAAGACCCAGACACAGCTATTTCTTTATTAGATAATCCAATACAAACACTTCCTAATGACAAAGAAAGCATTATTAAGTATATTAAAGGAGCTTTATAATATGGAAGCTATGTTAAAGTTGAAAATTCCCGCTTCTACTGCAAATTTAGGTGTTGGATTTGATTCGATTGGTATGGCATTAAATAAATATCTTCATATGAACATCAAACCAATTCAGGGTGATAATTGGGAATTTAACTACTTTAATGAAGAATTAGAGAGCTTACCAAAGGATAAATCTAATTATATTTATCAGGTCGCTCAAAAAGTTGCTTATAAATATAATGTTGAGTTACCAGCGTTAAGTATTGATATGAGAAGTGATATACCTTTAGCAAGAGGTTTAGGTTCTTCAGCTTCAGCGTTAGTTGGTGCACTTTATATCGCTAACTATTTCGGAAATATTCAATTATCCCAGTATGAATTACTTCAACTAGCAACTGAGTTTGAAGGTCATCCAGATAATGTAGCACCTACAATTTATGGCGGGTTAATTTCTGGTTATTATAATCCAGATACTAAAGTGACAGATGTAGCACGCATTGATGTGCCTAAAGTAGATATTATACTAACTATTCCACCATATGAACTTAAAACTGAAGATTCTCGTCAAGCATTACCAGATACTTTTTCACATTCTAATGCAGTACGTAATAGTGCAATTAGTAATACTATGATATGTGCGTTAATACAACACAAATATGAATTAGCTGGAAAAATGATGGAACAAGATGGCTTTCATGAACCTTATCGTCAACATTTAATTCCAGAATTTGCATCCATTAGACAAATTTCTAAAGCACACCATGCTTATGCGACTGTCATTAGTGGTGCTGGCCCTACAGTATTAACAATGAGCCCCCGTGAACATAGTGGTGAAATAGTAAGAACTTTAAAGAAAGATATGTCACATTGTATCTCAGAATTAGTGACTATCAATGAAGTTGGTGTCATTGAAGAAGTAGTGTACCAGTGAGCTTGTTTTGATGTAAAATATAGATAAGTCATTGAAAGGAGATTCGAAATAACATGAGTAAATATAAAGTAATCGTAATGGATATGGATGACACACTAATGAATAGTGAGAATCAAGTATCTCCAGAAACACAATCTTATCTTATTGATATTCAAGACAAAGGATATAAAGTTGTTTTAGCTTCAGGAAGACCAACTGAAGGGATGTTACCTGTAGCAAGAACATTAAAATTAAATGAACATGAAAGTTTTATTATTAGTTATAACGGTGGTAAAACAATTAATATGACTACAGAAGAAGTAGAAGTAAGTCAAAGCGTATCTAAAGAAAATTTTGACGCGATTGTAGATTATTGCCGTGAAAAAGGCTTTTTAGTCTTAACTTATGACGAAGGTTACATTATTTATGATGGCGATCATGAATACATGAATATTGAATCAGAATTAACTGGTCTACCGATGAAACGTGTGGAAGATATTAAATCTTATATTACACATAGTGTGCCAAAAGTTATGGGCGTCGATTATGTAGGTAATATTACTGAAGCGCGTATCGACTTGAATGGTTTCTTTAATGAGGAAATTGATGTAACTACAAGTAAACCATTCTTTTTAGAATTTATGGCGAGAGATGTTTCAAAGGGTAATGCAATTACAGCATTATGTAAAAAACTAGATATTTCACTTGAAGAAGTGATTGCATTTGGTGATAGTTTAAATGATCAATCCATGTTAGAGGTTGTTGGTCATGCTGTCGCTATGGGCAATGCAAGTGACGAATTAAAAAATATTGCGGATGAAGTAACTTTAGATAATAATTCTAATGGCATTCCACATGCTTTAAAACGTCTTTTATAATTAAATAGACTTAGGTATCTTGATGGTAACGCGATAACATATTTACTAACATGTTATCGATGTATACCAAGGACAAGTTACCTAAGTCTTTTTTTAGATTATTTTGCTGTGTGTGTCCAATCGTTTTTCCCTTTATAGCGTTTAACATGTGCATAAACTTGATCCGCTGCATAATCCAGATTCGTATAAACAGTTATAGTAAATGCTGATTGGTTTGCTTGAAACTTTTCTTCTAAAAATACTTCTTTCAGATGTGTAAATAAGTTATTCATTTGGTCGTGATTTAAACTTGGATATTCTCTTAAAGTATTTTTAACGAGTTGACCATTTTTTTCTTCTAAAGATTGCACGACGATAACAAAACGTTCGTCACTTTTAATCACATCATCGAACAAATTTGTTTGACCAATCATTGAAACCACCTCTAAGCCATTTTTCTTAACTTTATTATACATGATAATTTGTTTGCAGAAAATAAACTTTAATTATAAAACAATAGTAATTTATTAATTGTTGCGCGTTCATTTTGAC
Organism: Staphylococcus sp. AC872; assembly: GCF_979255425.1. Lineage (NCBI taxonomy): Bacteria > Bacillati > Bacillota > Bacilli > Caryophanales > Staphylococcaceae > Staphylococcus > Staphylococcus sp. AC872. The sequence goes on along the minus strand of NZ_CEEDKW010000002.1, from coordinate 194,698 downwards.
AAAATAAAATACACCTTTCAATTAAAATTAGTTAAACAAATCAATCGAAAGGTGTAATTCTATTTATAACGGTTAATTATTTTTGAAAATATGAGAACTTAAATCCATTTCTTCAAGTTTGACAAACTTCGTTTTCTTAATCATTTTATGCACAAAGAAGATAATTGCTAGGATTAGAATAGGCGTAAAGTTTCTAATAACACTAATCCAATCACCTGAAGCAATACTTCCGAATGAACTACCAAATAATAAGAATAATAATGTAGCAATTACGACTATAGGTCCGAATGGATAAAATGGTGCTTTATAAGGTAATAATTCGTTAGCATCTTTACCTTGTTTTTTAATAGCACGACGCACTCTAATTTGTGCCCATATACTAGAACCCCAAATGATGATAACCATCGAACCAATAATATTTAATAAATTAAATACAGCATTAGAATTAAAATTAGCATATATTACTACAGCTACTACTAATAAATAAGTTGTTAGAATTGATCTAATCGGTAATTTAGTAGTTTTATTTAATTTGTTGAAAAATTGTGGTGCTTGTTTATCAACGCTTAATGAATAAAGCATTCTGCTTGTTGTATAAATACCTGAGTTCGCTGCTGATAATAGTGAAGTTAAAATAACTGCATTAATGACTGAGGCAGCAAAAGCAATACCTATACGGTCAAATACGATTGTAAATGGACTTTGAGTAACAGATTGACTTTCATTTAATAGTAATGGATCAGTATATGGGATGATTGCAGCGATGACAGCTATAGATAATACATAGAATAATAAAATTCTCCAAAATACTTGTTTGATCGCTCTAGGCATTGATTTGCTTGGATCACTTGATTCTCCAGCTGTGACTGCAACTACTTCTGTACCACCAACAGAAAAGCCAGCAACTAATAAAACACTTAAAATACCTGAGATACCACCTACAAAAGGTGCTTGTCCCTTAGTATAATTTTCAAATCCATAAGAATGTCCGCCTAAAATACCAAAAATCATCAAAATACCAAAAACTATAAATACAATAATTGTGACTACTTTAATGAGTGATAACCAAAATTCTGTTTCACCAAAAGCTTTTACAGAGAAGATATTTAGTAGTAAAAGTAGCGTAATAAATATCAAACTCCAAGCTAAGGGACTAAAGAAATTAAAAGCATGCCAAAACTTTAATACATTTGCGGCAACGATGACGTCTACACTTGTTACAAGTGTCCACATTCCCCAATATAACCATCCCATGGTAAAACCAAGTGATGGATCAACAAATCGAGTAGAGTAAGAACTAAATGAACCAGATACTGGATAGAAAGTAGCTAATTCACCAATAGACGCCATTAAGAAATAAAGCATGATACCTATTAAGAGGTAAGCAAGGATAGCGCCACCAGGACCAGCTTCAGAAATGACACTTCCTGTAGCCACAAATAAACCAGTTCCAATTGCGCCACCTATAGCAATCATGGTTATGTGTCTGGAGGTTAAACCTCTTTTCATATTATTATCTTCCATATACTGTCTCCCATCTATTTTAAATATATCCATCATTTTAATTCTTTTAGACCTACTATTCAATAGTAATTTAGCACTTTAAAGTAAAATTTAAAAATTTTCTGATAATTCGGTTGAGATAAGGGGTTTAAGTTTCATTAAAAGAGGGGATACTTTATAATGGATACTATATTATAATAATTCTAATTTGTGTGGAGGGAAATTTGATGTCTAAACAAGACGGTAAGTTAACAGGTTTATTCGGCGCACCCGTGTCAGATAGAGAAAATAGTATGACTGCTGGTCCAAGAGGTCCACTTTTAATGCAGGATATTTACTTCTTAGAGCAAATGTCACATTTTGATCGTGAAGTGATTCCTGAAAGACGTATGCATGCTAAAGGTTCCGGTGCATTTGGAACATTTACCGTAACTAATGATATTACTCAGTATACAAGTGCTAAAATGTTCTCGGAAGTCGGTAAACAAACTGAAATGTTCGCGAGATTTTCTACTGTATCTGGTGAAAGAGGTGCAGCAGATGCTGAGAGAGATATTCGTGGATTTGCATTAAAATTTTATACTGAAGATGGAAACTGGGATTTAGTTGGTAATAATACGCCCGTATTCTTCTTTAGAGACCCTAAATTATTCGTAAGCTTAAATAGAGCTGTTAAAAGAGATCCAAGAACGAATATGAGAAGTGCACAAAATAACTGGGACTTCTGGACAGGATTACCAGAAGCATTACACCAAGTGACAATTTTAATGTCAGATAGAGGTATTCCAAAAGATTTACGACATATGCATGGATTCGGTTCACACACATATTCTATGTACAATGATAAAGGTGAACGCGTATGGGTTAAATATCATTTCAGAACACAACAAGGCATTGAAAATTTAACAGATGAAGAAGCGGCTAACGTGATTGCTACGGATCGTGATTCTTCACAAAGAGATTTATTTAATGCGATTGAAAATGGTGATTATCCTAAATGGAAAATGTATATTCAAGTAATGACAGAAGAACAAGCTAGAAATCATAAAGATAACCCATTTGATTTAACAAAAGTTTGGTATCATGGTGATTATCCATTAATTGAAGTTGGAGAATTTGAATTAAACCGCAATCCTAATAACTATTTCCAAGATGTTGAACAAGCTGCTTTTGCACCTACAAACATCGTTCCTGGTTTAGACTATTCACCAGATAAAATGTTACAAGGTCGTTTATTCTCTTATGGTGATGCGCAACGTTATAGATTAGGAGTTAACCATTGGCAAATACCAGTTAACCAACCTAAAGGTGTAGGTATTGAAAATTTATGTCCATTTAGTCGTGATGGCCAAATGCGTATTTTAGATGATAACCAAGGTGGCGGACCTCATTATTATCCAAATAATCAAGGTGTTTATGATTCCCAACCTGAATTTAAAAAGCCGCCATTCCCAGCTGATGGTGATGGTTATGAATATAATCAACGTCAAGATGATGATAATTACTTTGAACAACCAGGTAAGTTATTTAGATTACAATCTGATGAAGCGAAAGAGAGAATCTTTACTAATACAGCCAATGCGATGGATGGTGTAACAGAGGATGTTAAAAGACGACATATTCGCCATTGCTATAAAGCAGATCCAGATTATGGTAAAGGTGTTGCTAAAGCATTAGGTATTGATATTAATTCAATCGATTTAGAAGGTGAGCAAGACGAAACTTATGAGAATTTTAAAAATTAAAAGTTAAGATTGCGCACTGAAGATTTATATGATAGAATTTTAAATCGTAAGTATTCCTAACTAGAAAGGGTGTTGAACGTGCGCGTAAATATCACATTAGCATGCACAGAATGTGGCGATCGTAACTATATCACTACTAAAAATAAAAGAAATAATCCTGAGCGTATTGAAATGAAAAAATATTGCCCAAGATTAAACAAATATACGTTACATCGTGAAACTAAATAATCACTTATCTTTCAAATACGACAATTTGAAATGCGAAAAGATCTTTTTCTTAATCGAAAAAGGTCTTTTTTGTGCTTAATCATGAAAATTAACATTTTATTTAGCTAGGGAAATTTCACGTTTGCAAAAATCATAATACGTGTTATTATATAAAACGTAATAATTACGATTTATAAAAAAGAGAGGTAAAAGAAATGGCTAAAAAATCAAAAATTGCAAAAGAACAAAAGAGACAAGAATTAGTAGATAAATATTTTGAATTACGAAAAGAACTTAAAGCAAAAGGTGATTATGAAGCTTTAAGAAAATTACCACGTGATTCATCACCTACACGCTTAACACGTAGATGTAAAGTGACTGGACGACCAAGAGGTGTATTAAGAAAGTTCGAAATGTCACGTATTGCATTTAGAGAACATGCTCATAAAGGTCAAATACCTGGCGTGAAAAAATCAAGTTGGTAAAACTCGTACTAAAGTCCATTTACAAGAACAATAAAACAATGTAAAGTAAGTAAGGATAATATTTTCTGAATAAAGTAACTGATTTTAAATTGATTATTCGGATTTTAGCTATTTATCCCAAAATATATTGTTTTATAAAGGGGCTTTTAGATTAATATGAAAATATTTGATTATGAAGACATACAACTAATACCGAACAAATGTATTGTTGAAAGTAGATCTGAATGTGATACTTCAATTCAATTTGGACCACGTTCATTTAAACTTCCAGTTGTACCAGCTAACATGCAAACAGTTATGAATGAAGAATTAGCGCAATGGTTTGCAGAAAACGATTATTTTTATATCATGCATCGATTCAATGAAGCAGCTAGAATTCCGTTTATCAAAAAAATGCAAAGCAATCACTTATTTGCATCTATTTCAGTTGGTGTAAAAAAATCAGAATTTGAATTTATTGAACAACTCGCAAATGAACAATTAACACCAGAATATATAACAATTGATATTGCACATGGACATTCTGATTCTGTGATTAATATGATTAAACACATTAAAACATATTTACCTAATTCATTTGTTATAGCTGGTAACGTAGGTACACCTGAAGGCGTTAGAGAATTAGAAAATGCCGGTGCAGATGCAACGAAGGTAGGTATTGGACCAGGTCGTGTTTGTATAACTAAAATTAAAACAGGATTTGGTACAGGTGGTTGGCAATTAGCTGCACTTAATTTATGTAGTAAAGCAGCTAGAAAACCTATTATTGCCGATGGTGGTTTACGAACACACGGTGACATTGCTAAATCAATTCGTTTCGGTGCATCAATGGTTATGATTGGGTCACTTTTTGCAGCTCACGAAGAATCACCAGGAGAAACAGTTGAGCTAGAAGGTAAACGCTATAAAGAATATTTTGGTAGTGCTTCTGAATTCCAAAAGGGCGAACATAAAAACGTTGAAGGCAAAAAGATGTTTGTAGAACATAAAGGGTCATTGAAAGATACTTTAAGAGAAATGCAACAAGATTTACAAAGCTCTATTTCTTATGCGGGTGGAAAAGATTTAAAATCACTACGCACTGTAGATTATGTCATTGTTAGAAATTCAATTTTTAACGGAGATAGAGACTAGTATCTTATGGTAGGTGACTACAATTAAAAAGTTTCTCGTATTTTTTGTCGCATGTTTATGTTTAGTCATTTTTCTGCCATTGAATGAATGGAAACCACTAGAAAAAGTTCAATTAGAAGTTAGACAACAGATAGATCATTGGGCATTTGGAGATTCTAATGAAGAAGATATAAGTTTGGATGTTCCGAATAAACAAGAATTTGCCATAAATAATATTCAAATGAATATGTCAAAAAAAGAAGTGGAAGATAAATTAGGTAAAGCACGACGCATCACTTCTAATGAATATGGCACACATTGGTATACGTATTACGATGATGATTATAACCAATTCGTTATGATTAGTTATATTAAAGATAGAGTAAACGGTATGTACACTAATCAAAACTTAATCTCTTCGCAATCTAAAATAAAATATGCGACCCCTAAAAATAAGGTGAGAGATCGTTTAGGTAAACCTATTGATGAAATGAAAAAAGGGAATAAGCGGTTTGAAATACAAAACGATGAATATGACGTCTTTCACAAAAAGCATATATATACTACTGTCTTCTATGATAAACATGAACAGAATGGTGTCACAGCGTTATATCAAGTAAGTGATGAAATGGAAAATAGACTTCAAGAGCAATATGGTGCACCTTCTAAATCCTTGGAAAAAAGCTTTGAATTACAAGATTTTGATATTGTTAATGCAGAGAGAAAACAAAGACAATTATCAACGTTAAGTTATTCTAAATCCATTTCTAATACTGCTAGAAAGCATAGCAAAGATATGGTGGAAAATAATTATTTTGATCATACAGATTTAAAGAGGAAATCACCATTTGATCGATTGAAAGCAGATCACCATGACTTTAATGCCGCAGGTGAGAATCTAGCCTATGGACAACAAAATAGTATATACGCTCACGAAGGACTAATGAATTCATTAGGGCACAGAAAAAATATACTAAATGATAGCTTCTCAACTTTAGGCGTCGGCGTTGATTTTAATGATCAACGACAACCATATTGGACCGAAAATTATACTGGTTAATCGTTTAAAACAATATATGTTGGGGTACTAATTAGTTGTAAGGAAGTAGATAGAATGTCAACTAAATCAAAACAACAACCTGATATCTTAGAAAAAGTAAAAGAAGTTTTGAACAAGAATCAAAATAAAAAGGATTAGGCATGATGCCTAATCCTTTTTATATATATAGGGGGTTATGAGGATAAAATATGATTACATTTCTCTATATAAACCGATTACTTTTCCAACTACAATAACATTTTCTAAATAAATTGGATCCATCGTACTATTTTCGGGTTGCAATCTATAACGGTTCTTTTCTTTATAAAATCTTTTAACTGTCGCTTCATCGTCTTCTGTCATCGCAACAATAATATCGCCATTTTCTGCGATTGTTTGACTACGAACGATAACTTTATCGCCATCAAGAATACCCGCTTCAATCATACTGTCTCCAACAACATTTAAAATAAAAATATCGCTATTATGTGTGGAAGTTAAATGTTCAGGCAATGGAAAATATTCTTCAATATTTTCAACAGCAGTAATTGGAATACCTGCAGTTACTTTACCGATTACAGGAACATGAATTGTTTCTTCCATACTAATATTATCATTTAATTGTTCGCTAACAATTTCAATTGCTCTAGGTTTAGTAGGGTCACGTTTAATATAGCCTTTTTCTTCTAATCTTGATAAGTGACCATGAACAGTTGAACTTGAAGCCAATCCTACTGCTTCACCAATTTCTCGAACACTTGGTGGATACCCTTTTGATTGAACAATCTGCTTAATGTAATCATATATTTCACTTTGTCTTTTCGTTAATTCTCTCATATATAGGCACTCCCTAGTTTTATTTAAGTTTATTATAGCATCTCTAATAGTAAATAACAAACGTTTGTTCGTTAAAGTGTTGACATGGAACATCTGTTCTGTTAAATTATAAATACAAACAAACGTTCTAGGAGTGAGATTCATGTTAACAAAACAAACAAAGACATTTTTAACATATATAGCAGTATTTTTAGTATCTTGCCTTATCTTTTTAGTATTCTTCTTAAGTGTTAATCAAAGCGCACATTCAGAACAAACGTACGAAATGACAGATCATGAAATTCATCAGAATGCTAACCAAAATGAACATCAAACACCTAATAATAACGGGAACAGCGAACATAAATCTGGGTCTATGTTCGCATTAGCCCACTAAACACTAAAATAGAATAAAAAAGTAAAAGTGAGCGTAACGATTTGGTTATGCTCATTTTTTTGTTATATTCTATGGAAGGTTTATAAACGCTATATTATTATAAGAATATAAAAATATATGATATAAGGTTAGAAATTAACTATGGATATAATTGAACAATAATTGATATGAAAGTAGGAATTTGAATGTCTAAAAATGATTTAAATATTGATAGAATTAATGAATTAGCTAAAAAGAAGAAAGAACAAGGTTTAACCAACGAAGAAGCCAAAGAGCAATCTAAGTTGAGAAAACAATATCTTGATTCATTTATAGAAGGGTTCAAAAAGCAATTAGAAAACACTAAAGTGATAGATCCAGAGGGTACTGATGTTACTCCTGAAAAATTAAAGAAAATTCAACAGAATAAGAAAGAAAAATAAGCGTGAAATTTTATCATTTTAGATTTATTTTAATAGAAAAACTGAGGGATTTTTCAGATTTTTCTTTATGAATTTATATTAAAATAAGTTATAATTAATTTGAGGTATTATTTGAAGAAGGGAAGAAAATATAATGTTTAATAAAGAAGATCAATTAGCAATCGATACGATTCGTGCTTTAAGTATCGATACAATAGAAAAAGCCAATTCAGGTCACCCTGGTTTACCAATGGGTGCAGCACCAATGGCATACACACTATGGACAAGACACCTAAATTTTAATCCCCAATCTAAAGATTATTTTAACAGAGATAGATTTGTATTATCTGCTGGACATGGTTCGGCGTTATTATATAGCTTATTACATGTATCTGGTAGCTTAGAAATGGATGAACTAAAACAATTTAGACAATGGGATTCTAAAACACCAGGTCATCCAGAATTCAGACATACTGATGGTGTAGAAGTAACAACGGGTCCACTAGGTCAAGGTTTTGCAATGTCTGTAGGTATGGCATTAGCAGAAAGTTATTTAGCAGGTAAATTTAATAAAGAAAATTACAATGTAGTTGATCATTATACGTATGTACTTGCGTCAGATGGCGACTTAATGGAAGGTATTTCACATGAGGCAGCTTCATTTGCCGGCCATAACCAATTAGACAAATTAATCGTTTTATATGATTCAAATGATATTTCATTAGATGGTGATTTAGACAAAGCATTTTCTGAAAAAACACAATCACGTTTTGAATCATATGGATGGAATTACATCTTAGTTAAAGATGGCAATGACTTAGAAGAAATAGATAACGCAATTAATAAAGCTAAATCTCAACAAGGACCAACTATTATTGAAGTTAAAACAGTCATTGGATTTGGATCTCCAAACAAATCAGGTACTAACGGTGTACATGGTGCGCCATTAGGTGAAGATGAACGTAAATTAACATTAGAAGCATACGGTTTAGATCCTGAAAAACGTTTTAATGTACCGCAAGAAGTGTACGATATTTTCAACTCTACAATGTTGAAACGTGCTAATGAGCATGAAGAAAATTGGAAAAATAAAGTTGAAGAATATAGTAAAGCTTATCCAGAATTAGCTGAAGAGTTCAAATTAGCAATAAGTGGTAAATTACCACAAAACTATGAAAAAGAACTACCTAAATTTGATGCAGATCATAATGCAGCATCACGTGCTGACTCAGGTGAAGTTATTCAAGCGTTAAGTAAGCACGTGCCATCATTCTTTGGTGGATCTGCAGACTTAGCTGGTTCAAACAAATCAAATGTTAAAGATGCTAAAGATTACGATAAAGATAATCGTGACGGTAAAAATATTTGGTTTGGTGTTCGTGAATTTGGTATGGGAGCAGCCGTTAATGGTATGGCAGCTCACGGTGGTTTACATCCATATGGAGCAACTTTCTTTGTTTTCAGTGATTACTTAAAACCTGCATTACGTTTATCAGCAATTATGGGCTTAAATTCAACATTTGTATTTACTCATGATTCAATTGCAGTAGGTGAAGATGGTCCTACGCATGAACCAATTGAACAATTAGCTGGATTACGTGCAATTCCTAACATGAATGTGATTCGTCCTGCAGATGGTAACGAAACAAGAGTTGCTTGGGAAGTTGCTCTAGAATCTGAAAGTACACCTACATCATTAGTACTTACACGTCAAAACTTACCAACTTTAGATGTTCCAGAAGAAACAGTAGAAGAAGGCGTGCGTAAAGGTGCTTATGTAGTTTATGAATCTAAAGAATCTCCTGAATATTTATTATTAGCAACTGGTTCTGAAGTAAGTTTAGCGGTTGAAGCAGCTAAAGATTTAGACGCACAAGGTAAAGGCGTTAGAGTTGTTTCTATGCCAAACTGGTTCGCATTCGAACAACAATCAGAAGACTACAAAGAATCTGTGATTCCTTCAAACATAACTAAACGTGTTGCTATTGAAATGGCATCAACATTAGGTTGGCATAAATATGTTGGTACTCAAGGTAAAGTGATTGGTATCGATGGATTTGGTGCAAGTGCTCCTGGCGACTTAGTTGTTGAAAAATATGGATTTACAAAAGAAAATGTTTTAAATCAAATTCGTGAATTTTAATTCATTGTTGATTTAAATATATTGCTGTAGCCTGAGACATTTAATTTATGTCCCAGGCTTCGTTTTTAAATAATAAAATAATTTATAAAGTACGTTTAATAAAATTAGAAAATTTGTTATGATTTTTGATGTGCATTATTTTAAGTCTTAAATTTGTCTTGAAATAAATATTTGAATCTAGTAAAATTCATTAGGATAAAGAAAGTGGGTGAAACAATGGCAACATGGTTAGCAATTATCTTAATTGTAATAGCATTAATCGCAGGTTTAGTTGGTGGTTTCTTCTTAGCTAGAAAATATATGATGGACTATTTGAAAAAAAACCCACCTATTAATGAAGAAATGCTACGTATGATGATGATGCAAATGGGTCAAAAACCTTCTCAAAAGAAAATCAATCAAATGATGACTATGATGAACAAAAACATGGACCAAGGTATGAAAGGTCAAAAGAAATAATATAAAAAGGGATTAAGGCAGTTATAAATTTCTGTCTTAATCCTTTTTATTTTTAGTTATGATTGTTCTATTAAATAAAATAACCAAATGTTCAGTTAAAATTGAAATGTATTTATAATATTGAAAGGATTAGAAGAATTATTAAGTCTATCGTTAAGGCATCCAACATTAATCGTTAAGTTTAATGTGAGGTGTTTATTTTGAATTTAGAACCAGATAGTATCAAATTAGGTATCGCGTCATTTTTATCAGTAATAATTGTTTCAATTATTGGTAATCGGCTAAAAGTGCATGTAGTGTTACAATTATTATTAACAGTTATCATAATGGTTCTATTATTATTCTTTTTCTGGAGGCTAGGATATTTAATTTACTATAAATGATGTGTTTTGAGTGAAAATGAATAGTCATTTGAAATGTAGTTTGTATCAGTAAAGTTTAATCATTATTTTGAAACTATCTTTATGAATAACAGTAAAAATAGAACTAAAAATATAAGTTAACAAATGCGTAGTGTCTTCATTTTTATAAGGTTATAACGGTTCAATTATTGATAAGAAATCATAAATAAAATAAGGTGTTAAATTGATTGATATTGGGATACCTATTTATTAAATTAAAAGCTATGAAAATATATACGTTTAATGATATACTAACACGTGATTAAAAAAGAGTATTGTAGTTTAGAATATATGAGAAGGTGTAACAGTGGCATATTTAATATTTTCAATTGTATTTGCATTCTTGATGGGTGCAGTTGTTATTGTGATTCGTATGAAAGCACAAAATTTTCCAGTCAATGAAAAGAAAATTATTTTACCACCATTTTTCATGGCAACAGGTGCTTTAATGTATGTAATACCATATTTCAGATTGACGGGAACTGAGATACTAGAATCATTAGTCTTAGGTGTATTATTTTCTACAGTTTTAATTTGGACATCTCGTTTTGAAGTAAAAGGTAGTGAGATTTATATGAAACGATCAAAGGCGTTTCCAATTATTTTGATATCACTATTAGTTATACGTACTGTTATAAAAATATTCATTAGTAATGAAATTGATCCAGGAGAAATTGCTGGTATGTTTTTCTTATTAGCATTTTGTATGATAGTACCATGGAGATTAGCGATGTATTACAAGTACAAAAAAGTAAAAAAATCTATTGTTCATTAAATATATAAAAGCCACTTATCTACCTAGATGAGTGGCTTTTTGCTTGAAATATATATTGAAAAGTAATATGATTAATACGAACAAACGTTCTATTCGGAGGTATAAAGATGAAGGTAATCCATACAGCAGATTGGCATCTAGGTCGAATTTTAAATGGTAAACAACTACTCGAAGATCAAAGATATGTATTAGAACAATTTATAGATCGAATGAAAGAAGAAAAACCAGATATGATCGTTATTGCAGGAGATTTATACGATACTACATATCCTGGTAAAGAAACGATTAAATTATTTGAAGAGACGATTGCCACGTTAAATATTGATATGAAAATTCCAATTATTTTAATTAGTGGGAATCATGATGGAAAAGAACGTTTGAATTATGGTGCGAGTTGGTTCGAACATAGCGATTTATATATAAGAACTCAACTTGAAAGTATGACACAACCAATTCATATAAATGGCATCAATTTTTACACATTACCTTTTGCAACAGTTGCTGAAGTGCAACATTATTTTAAAGATGATTCAATTCAAACGCATCAACAAGCATTAGATAAGTGTATAAGTTCTATGTCAGAAACGCTACAACCTCATGAAATTAATATTTTGATTGGCCATTTAACTGTACAAGGTGGTAAGACTTCAGATTCAGAAAGGCCATTAACGATAGGTACTGTCGAAACAGTAGAAAGAAAATCATTTAATATTTTTGATTTTGTAATGTTAGGTCACTTACATCATCCATTTAGTATTAATGAGGACATTATTAAATACAGTGGCTCATTACTTCAATATTCTTTTTCAGAAGTTGGACAACCTAAAGGTTATCGAGTAGTTAAGTTTAATCATAAAAATGATATTCAAGATTATTTTGTTCCAATAGAACCAATGAGAAAATTAGAAATTGTCACAGGGGATTATGAAGACGTCATACAGGAAAAGGCAAACGTATCAAATAAGAATAATTATATCCATTTCAAATTAAGAAACATGGCTCATATTTCAGATCCGATTATTAATTTGAAACAAATCTATCCTAATACATTAGCATTAACAAACGAAACGTTTGAGTACCATGAAGCAATTCAACATATAGAAATCAAAAAAGAAGATGATCTTTCAATTATTAATCATTTTTATAAAACGATAACCAATGAGCAATTAAGTGATATACAAGAAAAGAAAATTAACCAAATTATTAATGATTTGATGAGAAAGGAAGATTAATTACCTTGAAACCAATGATGTTAAAGTTGAACAATTTTGGTCCTTTCTTAAATGAAACAATAGATTTTAGAAATATAGATCAAAATCAATTGTTCTTAATTAGTGGTAAGACTGGTTCCGGTAAAACAATGATATTTGATGCCATCGTATATGCATTATATGGAGAAGCTTCAACTAAAAATAGAAAAGAGAATGATTTAAGAAGTCATTTTGCAGATGGTAATTCAGCAATGCAAGTGACGTTCGAATTTGAACTTAATCATAAACTATTTAAAATAGTTCGTACTGGTCCTTATATTAAAGAAGGTAATACAACCAAAACGCCCGCAAAGTTAAATGTTTTCGAGTATATAGAAAACGAATTTGATTTAAGGGAAAGTATGGTAAATGCAGGTAATCAATTTATTATCGACTTAATTGGTGTTAATGCTGAACAGTTTAGACAGTTATTTATTTTGCCACAAGGTGAATTTAAAAAATTCTTATTATCTAATAGTAAAGAAAAGCAAGGGATTTTAAGAACACTCTTTAATAGTGAACGATTTGAAGAAATTGAAAAACAATTAAACGAAAATGTTAAAAATGAAAAAATCCAAATTGAAGAAAGATATAAAAACATTGAACGATTATGGAATGATCTCCATACTTTTGAAAACGATGAGTTAGAAGAATTAAAAAGTATCAATGTACATCAAACAGACAAAATCATTGAGGTATTACATAGGTTTAATGAATTTGGTAAAAAAATAGGGAGAAAAAAGTATGAACAAAAGAAAAATAATGAAAATGAAATTGAAAAAGTAGAACAAAAGCTCAGTGATAATAAAGAGTTAGAATTAAATTTAAATGAGTTAAATAAAAGTGAAAGTACATTAAAGCAACTTAAGCAAAAGGAAAATAATATAAATCAACAACGTGAGAGATTAAATAAGATTAATGAAATTAAACCATTATCACAATTACTAGATAGAAATGAAGCGGCCAATAAAAAGTTAAATCAAGCAGAAAAATTGATAGAAATCGTTGGTCAAGAAATTAACAAGTTAATAAAAGAAAAAGAAGAAAATCAATTAGAATTAAATCAATTATCTGAACAAGAAGAATCTATCAATAAAGAAAAAGCCTATTTGGAAAAAACTAATACTTTTTATACCAATATGACTCTCTATTTAAATAGTTATAAAGACAAAGAACGATTGATATCGCAACTCGTAGATTTAAATGAAAATAGAGAAATAATAGAAAATGAATTATTAAAACTAAATGAAGCTATTAAATCAAAAGAAATTAACTATAGTTATGTTGAACAATTGAGTCAGGATATTTTCAATATTGAAAAAGAACTAGAACTAGCAGAAAAGCTTAAAAATGATATGAAAATTAAAGCAGAATTAACCTCTAAGTTGAATGACACTAAGACATCCTATAATCAAAAATGTATTGAAATAGAAGACTTATCTAATAAGTTGTCCGAAATAGATAAGACAGAAATTAATTTGAATAACAAAGAAACTTTAGTTGAACAACTTCAACAAGTCATGTCACTTGGAGATACATGTCCGATTTGCGGGAATGAAATTACTTCATTAGGACAACATATTGATTTTGATAGTATTAATAAAAAGCAAAATTTAATTCAATCATTACAAAAAGAGCTTAATGAAATGAATATCGATAAAGCTAAATTGGAAAGTACTTTAAATCACTTAACGGAGCAAATAAACAATATTCATGTAGATGAAAATACCATGCCGGATATAAAAACCCTTTATTCTAAAATCAATAGAAAGAAAGAAGAAAAAGAAAAACAACAGAAGGAAAATGAATTTATCTTAAAAACAAATAAAAAGGTAGAACAAAAACGTCAAGAATCGTTTGAAATTGAAAATGAAATTAAAAATGCAAAATCTAAAATTGAACAATGTGAGATACGTATCAATGATTTTGAATCAACTACTCAGTATAATGAAATAGATGAGTTTGAAACATATTTTAAAAAGTTAAAAAGTAATGTTGATCATTATTTAAAATTACTTGAAAATCATAAACAAAATAGAAATGAAATTATTCAAAAACTAAGCATAGAAGAAAATAACTTGCATCATCATAAGCAAACTAAAAATGATATTCAAGAGGAAATTAAACAAACACAACAAGCATTAGATGCTGAAATGAACCGTTTAAATATAGATTCTATTGAACAAGTTCAGGATATAATTAAAATTGTTTATGAAAAAGAAGACATAGAGAATGAAATTAAAGAATATGATAAACAAATCCATAAGAATGAATTGGAAATAAGCAGACTTAAAAAGTTAGTTGCAGGAAGAAAATTAGATGATATAGGAGAAATTCAAAAAACTCTATCAGAACTTAAAGCTAAACTTGAAAATGTAACTAATGAAATTGCCACATTAGAATATCAACTGAAATTAAACCAACAAAAAGTAGATGAAATTGTATCTCATATCGAGTATTTAAACAAGGAGTTGAAAGAGCAACAAGATATATTTAATCTTGCAGAAATTCTATCTGGTAAAAACAGTCAAAAATTAACATTAGAAAACTATGTACTAATTTACTATTTAGAAAAAATTATAGCACAAGCTAATATTCGACTTGCTACTATGAGTGGTCAAAGATATCAATTGCAAAGAAGAGAAGCTTTATCTCAAGGGTTTAGTGGTTTAGAAATAGATGTTTTTGATTTTTATTCTAATAAAGCAAGACATATTAGTTCACTATCGGGTGGAGAAACATTCCAAGCATCGCTTGCGCTAGCTTTAGGATTAAGTGAGATTGTTCAACAAGAATCGGGCGGAATCTCTCTTCAATCAATGTTTATTGATGAAGGATTTGGTACATTAGATCAAGAAACACTTGAAACTGCACTTGATACACTAGTAAACCTTAAATCGAAGGGAAGAATGGTAGGTATTATCTCTCATGTTAGTGAATTAAAACAAAGAATACCACTTATTTTAGAGGTAACATCAAATCAGTATCAAAGTATGACAAAATTCAAATGGAATTAAAGTGAAATGTCTCTATAAAAAAATCGATTTATCAACTTTTGATTGTAAGTTGATAAATCGATTTAATATTATTATTAATGTTTTTCTCTTAATAAGTCTCTAATTTCAGTTAAAAGAACCGTATTTTGTTCTAATTCTTCTTCTGGTTCTTCTTTCTTCATTAAAGTATTTGCAATTTTTACAAAGATAAATAATGCAAAAGCAATGATTATGAAATCAATTATTGATTGTATGAATAAACCATATTTAATTCCCCAGAAAGCCCAATCTTCTGCAAAATTGACTGAACCGAAAATTTTACCAATCAATGGCATGATGATGTATTCGACTAATGCAGAAATGATTTTATTGAAAGCTGCCCCCATAACAACGGCTACAGCTAAATCTAATACGTTGCCTTTTAACGCAAAGTCTTTAAATTCTTTAAGCATTTAAATAGTCCTTTCTAAACAATATTTAAAAGCCATTATACAACATATAATTAATTTAGCAAATAGGAAATTTAATCAAATTTGATTCTAAATAGGACGTTTGTTATCCTATAGTAGTGCTTTAGTAAAATTAAATGTTTTAAGATAAAAAAAGAATATTTTAGTTTTACTAGATTGAAAATTTAATAATAGATATGAAGGGAGTAATTAATTATGAATTCTTCTTCTTCTAATGAAAAGAACGGTAAGAAGATTTCTCCGGTGTTTATCTATAGTGCAATTATCGCAGCAATTGTTGTATTAATTGGTGCTATTTTCCCAACACAATTTGACTCAGTAACGAATGAGGTCAAAATGTGGATAACAGATAAACTAGGTTGGTATTACTTAATTCTAACTACGATTATAGTTTTCTTCTGTATTTTCCTTATCTTTAGTCCAATTGGGAAACTTAAATTAGGTAAACCAAATGACAAACCGGAATTTAATACTATTTCTTGGTTTGCGATGTTATTTAGTGCCGGTATGGGTATCGGTTTAGTATTCTACGGTGCAGCTGAGCCAATGTCTCATTTCGCTTCACCACCTGATGCCGATCCGAAAACGACTGAAGCTTACACAGAAGCATTACGTTCAACATTCTTCCATTGGGGCTTCCATGCATGGGCTGTATATGGTGTTGTAGCATTAGCACTTGCTTATGCACAATTCCGTAAAGGAGAGCCTGGCTTATTATCTAGAACATTACGCCCAATTTTAGGTGATAAAGTTGAAGGTCCAATTGGAACATTCATCGACGTTCTTTCAGTATTTGCTACTTTAGTTGGTGTAGCTGTATCACTTGGTATGGGTGCATTACAAATCAACGGTGGTTTAAATTATTTATTTGGCGTACCGAATACAACTTGGGTCCAAGCTATTATTATTGTCATAGTTACAATCCTATTTATTGCAAGTGCTTGGTCTGGTCTAAGTAAAGGTATCCAATATTTAAGTAATCTAAACATCGGATTAGGTGCTTTATTAATGATTATTACATTAATTATTGGACCAACTGTTTTAATATTAAACATGATGACTAGTTCAACTGGTAGCTTATTAAATACATTCTTATTTAATAGTTTTGATACTGCAGCATTAAATGGACAAAAACGTGAATGGATGTCTACATGGACACTTTACTACTGGGGTTGGTGGTTAAGTTGGAGTCCATTCGTTGGTGTATTTATTGCCAGAGTTTCAAAAGGACGCTCAATCAGAGAATTTATTTCTGGTGTACTATTAGTACCAGCAATTGTTAGTTTCATCTGGTTCAGTGTATTTGGTGTTCTTGGTATCGAAACTGGTAAGAAACATCCAGAGTTATTTAAAATGACTCCAGAAACACAATTATTCGGTGTATTCAACCACGTACCATTAGGTATCGTATTATCATTTATTGCACTTATTTTAATTGCTTCATTCTTTATTACTTCAGCTGACTCAGCAACATTCGTATTAGGTATGCAAACAACATTTGGTTCGTTAAATCCAAGTAGTATGGTTAAAGTAACTTGGGGTATTGCTCAAGCACTTATCGCCTTTGTATTATTATTAGCTGGTGGCGGAGATGGAACAAAAGCGCTCAACGCGATTCAGAGTGCCGCCATTATTAGTGCGTTTCCATTCTCCTTTGTCGTCATATTAATGATGATCAGTTTCTACAAAGATGCTAATAAGGAACGTAAATTCTTAGGATTAACATTAACGCCTAATAAACACAGATTAGAAGAATATGTTAAATATCAACAAGAGGATTACGAATCTGATATTTTAGAAAAACGTGAATCTAGACGTAATCGTGAAAGAGAAGAATAATTGAATGAAATATCTACTATAATGGTGGATTTAAAGCTATCAACAATTTTGTTGATAGCTATTTTTTATGTTTCAAGCATATAAAATAATAATTACTTGCGATTGATAACCATTCTCAATTAATAAAAATAACTTATGGTACAAATGAGTCATAATAAGTTTTACTTATACTACCTGATTAAAAATGCGAAATGAAAAATGACTCCTTTATATACCTATACAGTTGTGTTCGAAAACATATAATAATACAATTTAACTAAGGCATATAAATATATAGAAATTCAAGGGGGATATCAAATGGCTTCTAATTTTAAAGAAACAGCAAAGAAACAATTTGATTTAAATGGCCAATCATACACGTACTATGATTTAAAATCATTAGAAGAACAAGGTTTAACTAAAATTTCAAAGTTACCTTATTCAATCCGTGTATTACTAGAATCTGTGTTACGTCAGGAAGATGATTTTGTAATTACTGATGATCACATTAAACAATTAGCAGAATTTGGCAAAAAAGGTAACGAAGGTGAAGTACCTTTCAAACCATCTCGAGTTATTTTACAAGACTTCACTGGTGTACCAGCAGTTGTTGACTTAGCGTCTTTACGTAAAGCAATGAATGATGTTGGTGGGGATATTAACAAAATTAACCCTGAAGTACCAGTTGACTTAGTTATTGACCACTCAGTACAAGTCGATAGTTATGCTAATCCAGATGCACTACAACGTAATATGAAATTAGAATTCGAACGTAACTATGAACGTTATCAATTCTTAAACTGGGCAACAAAAGCATTTGATAACTATAATGCTGTACCACCTGCTACAGGTATTGTCCACCAAGTAAACTTAGAGTACTTAGCGAATGTTGTTCATGTTCGTGACGTTGACGGAGAACAAACTGCGTTCCCAGATACATTAGTTGGTACTGACTCTCATACTACAATGATTAACGGTATTGGTGTATTAGGTTGGGGTGTCGGCGGTATCGAAGCCGAAGCAGGTATGTTAGGACAACCATCATACTTCCCAATTCCAGAAGTTATCGGTGTAAGATTAAGTAATGAATTACCACAAGGTTCAACAGCAACTGACTTAGCATTACGTGTAACTGAAGAGTTACGTAAACGTGGTGTAGTAGGTAAATTCGTTGAGTTCTTTGGTCCTGGTGTAACAAACTTACCATTAGCTGACCGTGCGACAATTGCTAACATGGCGCCTGAATATGGTGCAACTTGTGGTTTCTTCCCAGTTGATGAAGAATCACTTAAATACATGAAATTAACTGGTCGTAAAGATGATCATATTGCACTTGTCAAAGAATATTTACAACAAAATAATATGTTCTTCCAAGTTGAAAATGAAGATCCTGAATATACTGAAGTGATTGATTTAGATTTATCTACAGTTCAAGCTTCTTTATCAGGGCCAAAACGTCCACAAGATTTAATCTTCTTAAGTGACATGAAAACTGAATTCGAAAAATCAGTTACAGCACCAGCTGGAAACCAAGGTCATGGTTTAGATGAAAGTGAATTTGATAAGAAAGCAGAAATCAAATTTAATGATGGCAGAACTTCAACTATGAAGACTGGTGATGTTGCAATTGCAGCGATTACATCATGTACAAATACATCTAACCCTTACGTTATGTTAGGTGCAGGTTTAGTTGCTAAAAAAGCAATTGAAAAAGGCTTAAAAGTACCTGATTATGTTAAAACTTCATTAGCACCAGGTTCAAAAGTTGTTACTGGATATTTAAGAGATTCAGGTTTACAAGAATATCTTGATGATTTAGGTTTCAACTTAGTTGGTTATGGTTGTACAACTTGTATCGGTAACTCAGGTCCACTATTACCTGAAATTGAAAAAGCAGTAGCTGACGAAGATTTATTAGTAACTTCTGTACTTTCTGGTAACCGTAACTTTGAAGGTCGTATCCATCCATTAGTTAAAGCTAACTACTTAGCTTCACCACAATTAGTTGTAGCTTATGCATTAGCTGGAACAGTTGATATCGATTTACACAATGAACCTATCGGTAAAGGTAAAGATGGCGAAGATGTATATCTTAAAGATATCTGGCCAAGTATCAAAGAAGTTGCAGACACTGTTGATAGTGTCGTAACACCAGAATTATTCTTAGAAGAATATGCAAATGTATACGAAAATAATGAAATGTGGAATGAAATCGACGTTACTGACGCACCATTATATGATTTCGATCCAAATTCAACTTATATTCAAAATCCATCATTCTTCCAAGGTTTATCTAAAGAACCAGGAACTATTGAACCATTAAAAGATTTACGTATTATGGGTAAATTTGGTGACTCAGTTACAACTGACCACATTTCTCCAGCAGGTGCGATTGGTAAAGATACACCAGCAGGTAAATATTTATTAGACCATGATGTTCCAATTAGAGAATTTAACTCTTATGGTTCAAGACGTGGTAACCATGAAGTAATGGTACGTGGTACTTTCGCTAATATCCGTATTAAAAACCAATTAGCGCCAGGTACTGAAGGTGGATTTACAACATACTGGCCTACAGGAGAAATCATGCCTATCTATGATGCAGCTATGAAATACAAAGAAAATGGTACTGGTTTAGCTGTTTTAGCAGGTAATGATTACGGTATGGGTTCATCTCGTGACTGGGCTGCTAAAGGTACAAACTTATTAGGCGTTAAAACTGTTATTGCACAAAGTTATGAACGTATCCACCGTTCAAACTTAGTAATGATGGGTGTATTACCATTACAATTTAAACAAGGTGAATCAGCTGATTCTCTAGGTTTAGAAGGTAAAGAAGAAATTTCTGTAGATATCGATGAAACAGTTAAACCTCATGACTTAGTAACTGTTCATGCTAAGAAAGAAAATGGAGAAGTTGTTGATTTTGAAGCAATGGTTCGTTTCGATTCATTAGTAGAATTAGATTATTATCGTCATGGCGGTATCTTACAAATGGTATTAAGAAATAAATTAGCTCAATAATCACAAAAGATGTGACTTTTGACAGTGCTAACGTTTAGGTTAGCACTGTTTTTTTATGCTAAACTATATATGTAATGTTAATAGTTAAGGAAGGATTGGACTTAAATGATTTATAGTTTGACTGAAATTGAACCAAGATATCAAGAGACAGATAAAATGGGCGTGATTTATCATGGTAATTATGCAACATGGTTTGAAGTAGCGCGTACAGATTACATTAGAAAACTAGGATTTAGTTATGCTGATATGGAAAAGCAAGGGATCATTTCTCCAGTTACAGACTTAAATATCAAATATAAAAAATCAATTTTTTATCCTGAAAAAGTAACCATTAAAACATGGGTGGAAAAATATTCAAGATTACGTTCTGTGTATAGATATGAAATTTTTAATGAACAGGGCGAACTTGCAACTACAGGTTATACTGAGTTAATTTGTATGAAAGCTGATACGTTTAGACCAATTAGATTAGATCGTTATTTTGCAGATTGGCATGAAACCTATAGTAAAGTTGAATCTTTAAATAAAGAAGGCATCAATGAAGAAGTAACTCATGGTATTGATCATTTATAATTTAAATTAATAAGACATAACAAATATAGCCCTAGAATGCTTTATTAATGCATTTTAGGGCTATATAATATTTCTATTTCTTTGTATATGAAATTTCATCTTCATGATCAACTGTATCTACCACAATATGATCATCTTCAAAGTACCATAAATCTTTCTCGGATATAACAATCGTTAATCCGTTATATTCTTCTTCATAAGCAACCTCAACATCAGATTTGTTTTCAACATTAAACGCTGGGCTAAATCCTTGTTTTAATTGAAATTCGCCACCATATCTTACGAAGAAATGTAATACTTGATTATCTTCCGGTAAATCAAATTCATCTTTAAACCATTGAACGGCTTGGTCTGTAAGTTCAATTTTCATTTAATCTCCTCCATAATAAATCTCTATATTTTACTCGATGGATTGTCAATTTTAGTGATATTAGAATTATAGCATAGCCTATCATTCTAATATATTTTTAAACATTATACATACTGACAAAATAAAAAATGTGCTTATATCAACATGTGTCATTTATGACTATAAAGAAAAGCACTTAATAAGATATCTATTAGGTAAATATCTAATTAAGCGCTAATAATTTTGTTTATTTGATTTACATCCATGTTATCTTAGGTTCTTCACCTTTAAAGATTCGGACAATATTTGTTTTGTGGCGTATAATTAAAATTATAGAAACAATGCCGCTAACTGCAAGTAAGATGTAGTCCTGTATAATGAGTGAACCTATCACACAACAAATAGCTGCTACGATACTTGATAAGGACACGTATTTAAATGTTTTTAGCACTAAAAAGAAAATTGCAGCTAAAATTAATAATAAAATGGGATTTACTCCTAAAACTACCCCAGCACTCGTAGCAACAGCTTTACCACCTTTAAATTTTAAATATATAGGATATACATGGCCAAGTATTGCAAATAAACCTACAATCAGTCCGTTGGTAAAGAATGTACTTATAGGTCCATCAACATGTACTGGTAACCAAATAGGGAAGAATACAGTGATAAAACCTTTGAAAATATCTAAGAAGGTTACCACAAATCCTGCTGGTCTACCTAATACCCTAAAACTGTTTGTTGCTCCAGTGTTGCCACTACCAAATTGTCTTATATCTTTCTTAAAGAATAGCTTTCCTATAACTAAACCACTTGGAAAAGCGCCAATAAGATAACTTAGTATTAACATGACGACAATCATCATAAAATACACATCCTTTAGTAACTTAGCACTATTTTACCATATCCCCCTTATTTTAGAACAATAAAAATTGATAATTTAAAAATGAATAATCATTAAAATAAACTGAATTATCAAGATGACACTTGCAATTTATACAGATTTATATAAGAATAACTATTGTATAGTTTTAAAAACGAACGTACGTTTGTAGGAGGGCGAAATCATTGGCAATGAATAAACAAAATCATTATTCAGATGATTCTATACAGGTTTTAGAAGGTCTTGAAGCTGTTAGAAAAAGACCGGGGATGTATATAGGATCAACTGATAAACGTGGATTGCATCATCTAGTATATGAAGTTGTCGATAACTCCGTCGATGAAGTATTAAATGGTTACGGGGATGAGATTACAGTTATCCTAAACCAAGATGATAGTATTTCAATAGAAGATAATGGTCGTGGGATGCCAACAGGTATTCACGCTTCAGGTAAACCAACTGTTCAAGTTATCTTTACCATATTACATGCTGGAGGCAAGTTTGGCCAAGGTGGTTATAAAACATCTGGTGGACTACACGGTGTTGGTGCATCGGTGGTTAACGCACTAAGTGAATGGTTAGAAGTTGAAATTCATAGAGACGGTAATATATATAAACAGAGTTTTAAAGATGGTGGTGTGCCTGCGACAGGGTTACTAAAAGAAGGTAAAACAAAGAAAACGGGTACAAAAGTAACGTTTAAACCAGATCCTGAAATTTTCAAAGCCACGACATCATTTAATTTTGATGTTCTAAGTGAGCGTTTACAAGAATCTGCATTCTTATTAAAAAACCTAAAAATTAAATTAATTGATTTACGTCGTGGTAAAGAAAGAGAAGAATATTACCATTACGAAGAAGGTATTAAAGAATTTGTAAGTTATGTCAATGAAGGTAAAGAAGTTCTTCATGATGTCACAACTTTTACAGGTACATCTAATGGCATTGAAGTTGATGTAGCTTTCCAATATAACGATCAATATTCTGAAAGCATTTTAAGCTTCGTTAATAACGTGCGTACTAAAGATGGTGGTACACATGAAGTCGGATTTAAAACAGCTATGACTCGTGTATTTAACGATTATGCTAGACGTATCAATGAATTAAAAGAAAAAGATAAAAATTTAGATGGAAATGATATACGTGAAGGATTAACGGCTATCGTTTCTGTAAGAATTCCTGAAGAGTTATTACAATTCGAAGGACAAACTAAATCTAAATTAGGTACATCAGAAGCTAGAAGTGCTGTAGACTCAGTTGTTTCTGAAAAATTGCCATTTTATCTTGAAGAAAAAGGACAATTGTCTAAATCACTTGTGAAGAAAGCGATTAAAGCACAACAAGCTAGAGAAGCGGCACGTAAAGCACGTGAAGATGCACGTTCTGGTAAAAAGAACAAACGAAAAGATACGTTATTGTCAGGTAAATTAACACCTGCTCAAAGTAAAAATACTGAGAAAAATGAACTTTATTTAGTAGAGGGTGACTCTGCAGGTGGTTCTGCTAAACTTGGTCGTGATCGTAAATTCCAAGCAATACTACCACTAAGAGGTAAAGTCATTAATACTGAAAAAGCTAGATTAGAAGATATCTTCAAAAATGAAGAGATTAACACGATTATTCATACAATTGGTGCAGGTGTTGGTAACGAATTTAAAATTGAAGATAGTAATTATAGTCGAATTATAATTATGACCGATGCCGATACAGATGGTGCACATATTCAAGTTTTATTATTAACGTTCTTCTTTAAATATATGAAACCTTTAGTACAAGCTGGTCGTGTCTTTATAGCATTACCTCCACTTTATAAATTAGAAAAAGGTAAAGGTAAATCTAAGAAAGTAGAATATGCTTGGACTGATGATGAATTAGATAAATTACAAAAGCAACTTGGTAAAGGGTTCTCATTACAACGTTACAAAGGTTTAGGTGAAATGAATCCTGAACAATTATGGGAAACAACAATGAATCCTGAAACACGTACATTGATACGAGTTCAAGTTGAAGATGAAGTACGCTCTTCAAAACGTGTTACCACTTTAATGGGAGATAAAGTAGCTCCACGTAGAGAATGGATTGAAAATCATGTTGAATTTGGTATGCAAGAAGATTTAAGTATTTTAGATAATACTGAAGTTCAAATTTTGGAAAATGAAACCTATGAGGAGGATGAAACGAATTGAGTGAGATAATTCAAGATTTATCACTTGAAGATGTAATCGGTGACCGTTTTGGACGATATAGTAAATATATTATCCAAGAGCGAGCATTACCAGATGTTCGTGACGGGCTTAAACCAGTACAACGTCGTATCCTATACGCGATGTACTCAAGTGGTAATACATTCGATAAAAATTTCCGTAAAAGTGCTAAAACTGTCGGGGATGTCATCGGTCAGTATCATCCTCATGGTGACTCTTCAGTGTATGATGCTATGGTGCGTTTAAGTCAAGATTGGAAGTTGCGACATGTCTTAATCGAAATGCATGGTAACAATGGTAGTATTGATAATGATCCACCTGCTGCGATGCGTTATACGGAAGCTAAGTTAAGTCAACTATCTGAAGAACTATTAAGAGATATTAATAAAGAAACCGTGTCATTTATTCCAAACTATGATGATACGACGCTAGAACCTATGGTATTACCTGCTAGATTCCCTAACTTATTAATTAATGGTTCTACTGGTATTTCAGCAGGTTATGCAACTGATATTCCACCACATAATCTTGGTGAGGTTATTCAAGCGACTTTAAAATATATTGATAATCCTGATATTACTGTGAGCCAATTAATGAAATACATTAAAGGACCTGATTTTCCAACTGGAGGTATCATTCAAGGTCTAGATGGTATTAAAAAGGCATATGAATCAGGTAAAGGTAAGATTGTTGTACGTTCAAAAGTAGATGAAGAAGAATTACGCAATGGACGTAAAGAATTGATTGTGACTGAAATTCCGTACGAAGTGAATAAAAGTAGTTTAGTTAAACGTATTGATGAATTACGTGCGGATAAGAAAGTTGACGGTATTGTTGAAGTTCGAGATGAAACGGATAGAACGGGCTTACGTATTGCTATAGAACTTAAAAAAGATGTTAATAGTGAAGCAATCAAGAACTTCTTATATAAAAATTCAGACTTACAAATATCTTACAATTTTAATATGGTAGCAATTAGTGACGGGCGACCTAAATTAATGGGTATTAAACAAATTATTGATAGTTATATCAATCACCAAATTGAAGTCGTCGCGAATAGAACTAAGTTTGATTTAGAGCATGCTGAAAAACGAATGCATATCGTTGAAGGTTTAATGAAAGCCTTGTCAATATTAGATGAAGTCATTGCACTTATCCGTAATTCTAAAAATAAAAAAGACGCTAAAGATAACTTAGTTGCTGAGTTTGACTTTACTGAAGCTCAGGCTGAAGCGATTGTGATGTTACAACTTTATCGCTTAACAAATACCGATATTGTTGCTTTAGAACAAGAACATGATGAATTATCTAATTTAATCAAAGATTTACGTCATATATTAGATGATCATGATGCATTATTAAATGTGATAAAAAATGAATTGACAGAAATAAGAAAGAAATTCAAAACAGATCGTCTGTCTACGATTGAAGCGGAAATTTCTGAAATTAAAATTGATAAAGAAGTTATGGTACCAAGTGAAGAAGTAGTATTGAGCTTGACGAGACACGGCTATATTAAACGGACAACTACACGAAGCTTTAATGCAAGTGGTGTTTCCGAAGTAGGCTTAAAAGACGGAGATAGTTTATTAAAGTACCTTGATGTAAATACTCAGGATACTGCGCTCGTGTTTACAAATAAAGGTAGATATTTATTCATCCCTGTTCATAAATTAGCTGAAATCAGATGGAAAGAGTTAGGACAACACGTGTCGCAAATTGTTTCTATTGATGAAGATGAACAAGTGATTGATGTGTTTAATGAAAAAGACTTTAGCCAACACGAAGCATTTTATATTATGGCTACGCGCAACGGCATGATTAAGAAAAGTAGTGTTCCTCAGTTTAAAACGACACGCTATAACAAACCATTAATTGCTATGAAGGTGAAAGACCAAGACGAAGTGATTAACATTATGAGGGTAGAATCAGATCAACTCATTACAGTGATAACGCACAAAGGTATGTCACTTACTTATTCTACAAATGAACTATCTGATACTGGTCTTCGTGCTGCGGGCGTTAAATCTATTAATTTAAAAGATGAGGATTTCGTAGTCATGACTCAAATGATTAACCATTCGGAATCAGTGATGATGGCTACTCAACGTGGTGCAATTAAGCATATTGGATTCAAAGTATTACAAGAAGCTAAACGTGCACAAAGAGGTATAACTTTACTTAAAGAATTGAAAAAAGCACCACATCGAATTGTAGCAGCTGATGTTGTCCGTCATAATTATACAACCTATACATTATATTCAGATAATAATCAAGAGAGTGGCGAAATTGCGTCGATTCACAAATCTGAACAATATACGAACGGTTCGTTTATTGTAGATATTGATGATTTTGGTGAAGTCAAAGGTATGTACTTACAATAAAAGTATATGCAATACATGAATAAGATGATAAAATAAAATATAATAATCACAATTAAAGCGTTCAAGAGGTTTATATTAAATTGAACAATCTAATGATAAGTATTGATATGTTGAATCATTATTTAATTAGATTGCAATATGACAATATGAATCTCTTGAATTTTTAAGATATGAATTTTATTTAAAGATGAGAGGGATTTATTTGAAAGATTTTGATAATTTAATTCCTGGTTGGTTCAAAGATTTTGTCCAAGTAGGGAATGATTTAATTTGGTCTCAATATCTAATTGGATTGTTACTTACAGCTGGTTTCTTCTTCACTATCAGTTCTAAATTTGTGCAACTTCGCATGTTGCCTGAAATGTTTAGAGCGTTAGTTGAGAAACCTGAAACATTAGAAAGTGGCGAAAAAGGTATTTCACCTTTCCAAGCTTTTGCAATTAGTGCAGGCTCAAGGGTTGGTACAGGAAATATTGCTGGTGTAGCAACAGCAATTGTACTAGGTGGTCCTGGTGCGGTATTTTGGATGTGGATTATTGCATTTATAGGTGCAGCAAGTGCATTTATGGAAGCCACATTAGCTCAGGTTTACAAAGTACATGATAAAGATGGTGGATTCCGAGGCGGACCAGCATATTACATAACTAAAGGATTAAATCAAAAATGGTTAGGTATTGTATTTGCGATTCTAATCACAGTTACTTTCGCATTTGTATTTAACACAGTTCAATCAAATACGATTGCTGAATCATTAAATACTCAGTATCATGTTAGCCCAGTTATTACAGGAATTGTTTTAGCAGTCATTACAGCTATCATCATCTTTGGTGGTGTTCGAAGTATTGCAACATTATCATCATTAATAGTTCCTATTATGGCTATTATATACATTGGTATGGTTTTAGTTATTTTACTATTAAACTTAGATCAAATCGTTCCAATGATTGGTACTATCATTAAAAGTGCTTTCGGTTTTGAACAAGTAACTGGTGGTGCAGTAGGTGCAGCTATTTTACAAGGTATTAAACGTGGTTTATTCTCCAATGAAGCAGGTATGGGTTCTGCGCCAAATGCAGCAGCAACAGCTGCCGTACCTCATCCAGTTAAACAAGGTTTAATTCAATCATTAGGTGTATTCTTTGATACTATGCTTGTATGTACAGCTACAGCAATCATGATTTTATTATACTCTGGATTAAAATTTGGAGAAAATGCACCTCAAGGTGTGGCAGTTACACAATCTGCTTTAAATGAACATTTAGGTTCAGCAGGTGGTATATTCTTAACAATTGCAATTACACTATTTGCCTTTTCTTCTGTTGTAGGTAACTATTATTATGGACAATCTAATATAGAATACCTTTCAAATAATAAGACAATTATTTTCATTTTTAGATGTCTTGTAGTCGTACTTGTATTTATTGGTGCAGTTGCTAAAACTGAAACAGTATGGAGTACAGCAGACTTATT
Source organism: Staphylococcus sp. AC872 (assembly GCF_979255425.1). NCBI lineage: Bacteria > Bacillati > Bacillota > Bacilli > Caryophanales > Staphylococcaceae > Staphylococcus > Staphylococcus sp. AC872. Next base: position 165,793 of record NZ_CEEDKW010000002.1, on the reverse strand, counting down.
TATGGGACTAATGGCAATTGTTAATATTGTTTCTATTATTGGACTTTCTAATATTGCTTTTGCAGTAATGAAAGATTACCAACTACAACGTAAAGCAGGTAAAAATCCTCTGTTCAAACCAGAAAATCTTGAGATTAACTTATTTGGAATTGAATCTTGGGGTATCAATTCAACAAATAAAGCTAATAAAAATAATAAGTAACGAAAAATCCTGAGACATATTTAAATGTCTCAGGATTTTTTATTGAATAGTGAGTTATTGATTGTATTCTTTTTAGTATTGTACAGAATCTTTTTTATGGATAGAAAGTAGAGTACTTTGATAATAATAGTAAAATTTGGATTTATAAATAAAAAGATTTAAAAATGTATTTTCTTTTCATTTATATCATTTAGCTTTATAATTTTAATAATGGATTAGGAAAGGTGATAATGATGGGAAAATACAAAATAAGTAAAATTCTCAATAATAACGTTATCATATGCACAAATAAAGATCAGGAAGTTGTACTCATTGGAAAAGGTATTGGTTTTAATAAAAGGCAAGGTTTAATCTTAGATGAATCAGCTTCCATTGAAAAAGTGTATAAGCTTGATCAAGATAAACATAAAGAGCATTATAAGACATTGGTTGAAATGGCGGATGATCATGTACTGCAAGCTGTCATAGAATCAGTCAATTTAATCACTAATACGACTTTAGATATTGATGATAAAAATTTAGTCGTTGCCCTAACTGATCATATTATTTTTGCGTATAAACGTTTAAAACAAAATCAATTAATAAGTAATCCGTTTGCTATGGAGACTAAGTATTTATATAGCGACGCATATCAATTAGCTGCCAAAGTGATTGAAAGACTAAATCAACAATTAGATGTTCAATTTCCAGAAGATGAAATTGGTTTTATCGCATTACATATTGCTTCTAATTCTGAAGAATTATCTATGCGAGAAATGTCGTTAATCAATCAATTAATTAATAAGAGTATTACAATTATTGAATCTGATTTAAATCATCAAGTTGATCAATCCTCAGTGCAATATCAGCGTTTTATAAGACATGTTCAGTTCCTCATTCGACGTTTGAGACAGAATGAAGCGATTCATGCACAAAATGATTTCATTGAAATGATTAAAAAGCATTATCCACAGTGCTATTCCACAGCTTTTAAAATTTTAAAAATGATTCAAATGGAATTCGATATTACAATTAATGAAGCTGAAGTGATTTATTTAACATTACACATTCACCATTTTGAAGCGCAAGTCATTCGTGACTAATCATGTCTGGTTGTATTTTAATAGTTCTATTCATTAAATTGATATAGTATTATCTATGCAATGATTGAAACCAGTTATATTTATTTTATTAAATTTTTTATACGCCTTAGTTGTACGAATTATGTTATGATAAGTGTTAGTTATTTTAATCATATTAAGCGTTTTATGAATTGAATAAAGAGAGGTAACTTGAAGGTATGGTGATGTCAAATGTCGAATGAAAATAAGACTACAGAAAATAAGGCATCTGGAAAGTTTAAAACTAATTTCAGTATGTCCGAAACAAGATTTATGCGATTTTTAGGCGGCAATGATTTAATTTATGGTTTATTAGCACTTGTACTTTTAGGTATTGTCATATTTATATTTGATAAAGTTTCATATGTGTTTGAGCCATTTATTATTATATTTAATACGATTGCTGCACCTATTATTGTTTCATTGATTATATTTTATTTGTTTAATCCACTTGTGAATTTGATGGAACGTTATCGTATACCACGATTAGTGGGTATTATGATTATTTATATTGCGATTGTGGGAATTATAGCATTAATTGTTAATTTATTAATTCCGGTTATTGGCTCACAATTAGGAAGTTTTATTAATAATTCGCCTCAATATTTCAAAAAATTTACGAATACAATCAATAAATTAACTAGTAATTCAATTTTTGCTGGCTATTATAGTCAAATTAATGATCAACTTAATTCATTAACGAAGAAAATACCAACAATGTTATCAGATTATTTTGATGGTTTTGGTTCAAAATTAGCAACTTTTGCAGAAGCTGTTGCTAATGTTGGTGTAGTGATTGTAACAACACCATTTGTATTATTCTTTATGTTAAAAGATGGTCATAAGTTTAAAGATTTTACGACAAATATTATGCCACCAAAATTCAGAAAAGATTTTCACGATTTGCTTGAAAAAATGAGTGTTCAAGTAGGTTCATATATTCAAGGACAAATTATTGTCTCATTCTGTATTGGTGTTTTATTATTTATCGGGTATTCAATTATTGGATTAAAATATAGTTTAATACTTGCATGTATCGCTGCTGTAACGAGCGTAGTACCTTATTTAGGTCCTACTATTGCGATATCACCAGCGATTGTTATTGCTATTATTACATCTCCATTAATGGTACTTAAATTAGCAATTGTATGGACATTAGTCCAATTCTTTGAAGGACACTTCATTTCGCCAAATATTATGGGTAAAACTTTAAAAATACACCCTCTAACAATTATCTTTATTTTATTATGTGCAGGTAATTTGTTAGGTATTGTAGGTGTTATTTTAGGTATACCTGGTTATGCAGTATTAAAAGTTTTAGTTTCTCATGTTTTCTTATTATTTAAACGTAGATATAATCGTTATTATGGAGAAGATGCAGGAGAATACCAATTGAATAAAGAACAAGATTAATCTGAGTAGTTGTGATACAAGGATATCTTTAGAAACGGATGTGAGAATAAGAAGGGCATTTGACAATGTCCTTATCTTACTTAATTTCTAAGATATCCTTTTCTTTTTATGCTTAAAGCGTAGCGTATTATTAGGATGACTATAGCTAACATAGGATATGACAATAATGTTATGTATAATTAGGACTATTTATATTCTAATTATCATATTCTTATGATATATTTTTGCTATATAGAAGAATTAATTAGAATTGAAGTGAAAAAATGACTCAAGAAAATAAAAGTAAATTATTATCTATTTTAAAATTTGTGTTTGCTGCAGCACTATTTATTTTTGTAGTGTTCACATTATATCGAGAATTATCAACCATTAATTTTAAAGATACCTTAATGCAATTTGGCAAAATTAATCGTATATGGTTAGTATTATTATTTGCCGGTGGTGGAGCATCATTATTAATCTTATCTTTATACGATATTATTCTTGTTAAATCTTTAAAATTAGATATCCCTTTAACGAAAGTTTTTAGAGTTAGTTATATTATTAATGCTTTAAATGCTATTGTCGGATTCGGCGGGTTTATTGGTGCCGGATTAAGAGCATTTGTTTATAAAAATTATACTGTAGATAATAAGAAACTCGTGCATTACATATCTATTATTCTCATTTCCATGTTAACAGGCCTTAGCCTTTTATCGATTTTAGTTGTTTTTCATGTCTTTAATGCATCAGACATGTTAGATCGAATTTCATGGGTTCGTTGGATTTTATATATTGTTGCTTTATTTTTACCTATTTTTATTATTTATACTATTATGAAACCCGCAGATAAAAATAATCGATTTATGGGTGTTTATTGTACTGTAGTTTCATGTGTTGAGTGGATGGCGGCTGCTGTAGTTCTCTATTTCTCTGCGTTAATCGTAGGTATTGATATTTCATTTATGAATTTTATCGGTATCTTTATTATTGCAGCTTTGTCAGGATTAGTAAGTTTCATTCCTGGGGGATTTGGAGCATTTGATTTAGTCGTGCTACTCGGTTTTAAGTCTCTAGGTGTAAATGAGGAGAATATTTTATTAGCATTATTGCTTTATCGCTTTGCATATTACTTTGTACCTGTAGCTATCGCGTTAGTATTATCTTCATTTGAATTTGGTAACACTGCTAAAAAGTATATCGAAGGATCTAAATATTTTGTGCCTGCAAAAGATGTCACATCATTCTTAATGTCATATCAAAAAGATATCTTATCTAAAATCCCATCATTTTCATTAGCGATTTTAGTGTTTTTAACGAGTGTGATATTCTTCATCAATAATTTAACTATTATTTATGACGGACTATATGATGATAACCATTTTGTTTATTATATAACATTGTCTGTGCATACTAGTGCCTGTTTATTATTAATGTTAAATGTTAAAGGTATATTTAAACAAAGTCGACGTGCTATTATTTTTGCTATTATATCAGTTGTATTAATTTTTACCGCAACGATATATACTTATGCTTCTTTCTTACTTTTAACATGGTTAGTTGTTATTTTTGTATTACTTATTATTGCTTATCGTCGTGCCAAAGTTTTAAAACGACCATTGAGATTAAAAAACGTATTTTTAATAGTAATCATCAGTTTGATTGTACTATATATCAATCATATTATTATCTCTAGTACGTTATATGCATTAGATGTGTACAATCTTGAAGTTGATACAACAGTTTTAAGATATTATTTCTGGATTACAATAGCTTTAATTACTCTGATTGTGGCGTCAATTGCATGGTTATTTGATTATCGTTATTCCAAATCAAATCAAAATAAAGATTTAACTATTTGTGAACAAATTATTCACGAACATGGTGGTAATTATTTAACACATCTTATCTATAGTGGAGATAAAGATTATTTTGTTCATGATAATGAATCTGCCTTTTTAATGTATCGATATAAATCTAATGCATTAGTTGTTTTAGGGGATCCAGTTGGAGATGCTTCATCTTTCGAATCTCTTTTAGAAGCATTTTATGAATATGCAGAATACTATGGTTATGACATTATCTTTTATCAAGTTAGTGATCGTTTCATGCCACTTTATCATAATTTTGGGAATCAATTCTTTAAATTAGGAGAAGAGGCGATTATTGATTTAACAACGTTTACGACTTCAGGTAAAAAGCGTCGAGGTTTTAGAGCTACTTTAAATAAGTTTGATGATTTAAATATTAACTTTGAAGTTATTGAACCACCATTTTCTAAAGAAATGATTGAAACATTACAGCATGTAAGTGATCAATGGTTAGATGGCAGAAATGAAATGCATTTTTCAGTAGGTCAATTTAGTGAAGCGTATTTGTCTAAAGCACCAATTGGTATTATGCGTAATGAAGAAGGAAAAATTATTGCGTTTTGTACACTTATGCCAACATACTTTAATGATGCAATTTCAGTCGATTTAATTCGTTGGTTACCTGAATTAGATTTACCGTTAATGGATGGTCTATATTTACACATGCTTTCATGGGGAAAAGAAAAGGGTTATCGTTCATTTAATATGGGGATGGCAACACTTTCTAATGTAGGTCAATTGCATTACTCGTATCTTAGAGAACGATTAGCTGGTAGAATCTTTGAACATTTTAATGGTTTATATCGTTTCCAAGGTTTAAGACGTTATAAAGAAAAATATGGACCTAATTGGGAGCCGAGATTCTTAGTTTATAGAAAAGATGCATCTTTATGGCAATCAATGATTAAAGTGATGAGAGTTATTCGTCATAAATAAATATATATAATGAAAAGCGATTGATGAAACTGAGTGGTTTCATCAATCGCTTTTGTTTTAATCTTTAATTTAATTATATCTAGATTTAATTTTTCTTATAATTTTCACGATCTTGTTGTTCTTTGGCATATCTTTCTGGTTGCTTTTTATAAAAATCTTGATGATATTCTTCAGCTTTATAAAATGTTGTTGCAGGCAAAATTTTAGTAGCAATTGCTTTATCTGCATTGATTGTATCTTGCATCGCTGCGATATACGCTTCAGCTAATTTTTTCTGATGTTCATTGGAATAGAAAATAGCTGTTTGATACTGAGATCCTCTATCTTGAAATTGACCTTCATCGTCTAGTGGATCAATGACAGAAAAAAAGATTTCTAATAATTTATTGTATGAGAATAACGCAACATCGTATTCAACTTTGACAGTTTCATAGTGTCCAGTAGTGCCACTTTTAACCTGCTCATATGTAGGGTTGGCTATGTCTCCACCCATATATCCTGATGTTACTTGTTCTATACCATCAAATGTATCAAAAGGTTTTGTCATACACCAAAAGCACCCACCCGCAAAATATGCAGTATTTATATTCATTTATGACACCCTTTCATTGGACCTTAGTACCATTTATTAAAAAAATCCTTGCTTTTTGTATACTTTTTCTATAACGTTAATACATATTAATTATAGATGATAGAATTGTAATTTTAAAGGTATAAGGTAGGTAAATATGAGAGAACAGAAGGATAACAGAGAAGAAACTGAGTATAAACGACAAGCAGGTACATCAACTCCACCTTCTAGGCGACGAAAGAAAAAGAGAGTGCGCAAATTACCTTTTATTATTTTATTTATTTTAATTATTCTCATCGTTATAATTGCATACATTGTTCATGGATATAATAGTGGTGTAAAGTATGCGGAAAAGCATGCGAAAGATATTAAAGTACATGAATTTAACGGACCAGTAAAAAATGACGGTAAAATTTCTGTATTAGTATTAGGTGCAGATAAAGCACAGGGCGGTAAATCACGTACAGACTCAATTATGGTTGTTCAATATGACTATATTCATAAAAAAATGAAAATGATGTCAGTAATGCGTGATATTTATGCTGATATTCCTGGCTACGATAAGTATAAAATTAATGCTGCATATTCATTAGGTGGCCCAGAATTATTAAGAAAAACATTAAATAAAAACTTAGGTATTAATCCTGAATATTATGCAGTTGTTGACTTTACTGGTTTCGAAAAGATGATAGATGAGTTAGAACCTAATGGTGTTCCAATGGATGTTGAAAAAGATATGTCTGAAAATATTGGTGTATCATTGAAAAAAGGTCATCATCGTTTAAATGGTAAAGAATTATTAGGTTATGCTAGATTTCGTCATGATGCAGAAGGCGATTTCGGGCGTGTACGTCGTCAACAACAGGTGATGCAAACACTTAAATCTGAATTAGTGAATTTTGGTACAGTTGCTAAGTTACCTAAAGTAGCAGGTATTCTTAGAGGATATGTTAATACAGATATGCCTGATTCTGCGATGTTCCAAACTGGAATAAGTTTCGGTGTTCGAGGCGATAAAAATGTAGATTCATTAACAGTCCCTATTAAGAACTCATATCAAGATATTACCACTAATAATGATGGTAGTGCCTTGCAAATTGATAAAGAGAAAAATAAAAAAGCAATTCAAGATTTTTTCGATGATAAAAATAATAAAAAGTAATACTCAAAGAGCCTCACATTGACGATGTCAACGTGAGGCTCTTTACTTAATTATTGATCTGATTTTCTAACACCAGCAACACCATAATGACTTTTCTTCATTTCTTCAATAACAACATGGATTGCTTCTTTATTTGCACCTGTTGTTTTTTCTACAGCTGCTGTCACTTCTGTAACTAAATCTTTAAGTTGTTCATCTGAACGACCTTCTAATAATTTAACGTTTACGATTGGCATATGTCATTCCTCCAATATTCTTATTACAACTTTAGTATAGCATGAATAATCAATAAAAATACATTTTTTACTAGACGAGAACAAGTGTTCTTTTTGTACTTGAATAAGAACGTTTGTTCGTATATAATGAAAATGTATTAGGGAGGGGTAATCATGTATGACTATCATTTATTAGAGGATAGAGATGTACTTTGTATTGATCAAAAGAGTTTTTTTGCGAGTGTATCTTGTATAGAAAAAGGGTTAGATCCATTAACGACGAAATTAGTAGTTGTCGCAGATACTAAAAGACAGGGGTCGGTTGTGTTAGCAGCGACACCTAAACTTAAAGAATTAGGCGTCAAGACTGGATCAAGATTATTTGAAATACCACATCGTAATGACATATTTATCATTAATCCAAGTATGAGAAAATATCTTAATGTATCAGTTGCTATATCTAAGATTGCTTTACGATATGTGCCACCTGAAGATTTGCATCAATATAGCATCGATGAATTTTTTATGGATGTGACAGATAGTTATCATAGATTCAATTCAACCGTGCAAGCATTTTGCGAAAGATTGCAGAAAGAAATTCATGAAGAAACAGGTATTAGATGTACGATTGGTATAGGCTCAAACATGTTATTAAGTAAAGTAGCTATGGATATTGAAGCCAAACACACAACAAATGGTATAGCTGAATGGCGCTATCAACATGTACCTGAAAAGTTATGGCCTATTCAACCGTTAAGAGATTTTTGGGGAATTAATAGAAAAACAGAAGCTAAATTAAACAAAAGAGGGATTTTTACAGTAGGTGATTTAGCTCAATATCCATATCAATATTTGAAAAGAGATTTTGGAATACTAGGTGTGGATATGCATCTTCACGCTAATGGTATTGATCAAAGCAAGATGAGAGAAAAATATAAAGTGAATAATCCATCAATATGTAAAAGTCAAATTTTGATGAGAGACTACGAATTTGAAGAAGCGAAAGTGGTGATGCAAGAGTTAATTGAAGATGTAGCAAGTAGAGTTAGAGCAAGAAAACAATTGGCGCGCACCATACATTTTTCATTTGGCTATAGTGATGAAGGTGGTGTACATAAGCAGTATACATTAGAAGAAGGTACTAACTTAGAAAAAGATATTTTTAAAGTAGTGAATTATTTTGCTAATCAATTATGTGACAAACAAGCATTATATCGTACATTAAGTGTGTCGCTTACACAATTTATAGATGAAAACGAAAGACAAATGAACTTATTCATCGATGAATACGAGCGTAAGAGAGATGAAAAACTAGCAAAAACAATTGATCATTTACATGTGAAATATGGTAAGGGCATTGTGTCTAAGGCAACATCTTATACTGAAGCTGGTACAAAACATGGACGTTTAGGACTCATGGCAGGACATAAAATGTAGTAATGTATTACACGATAATGATGAAGGTTTCTCAAACACTAAAATAAAAAATAACCTAAGACATTACATTGAGATGTCTCAGGTTGATGAATGAAGTTGCTATTCTATATAAGTATCAAATTGATTTAAAGCTTGAATACCACGTTCCCGATCTTCAGGGTTTTTAAAACTGATTTGCAGTGCACCATAAATATCTTCACGTACTTCTAATATTTTTAAGTTGCTTATAGAAATATTATGTAAACTCAATATATTTGTAACTTTGCTAATCATACCCGGTTTATCCGGAATATCGACATATAGATCATACGCAGTAGTAAGTGCACCTTGTTGTTTAGCGGGTAATCGGTCGCGATAATTTTTTGCATGATCGAAAAAGTTATAAATATCTTCTGAACTAGAAGAAGATATCATAGCTGAAATTGAGGAGATTTGTTCTTGTAAATCTTGTAATATTTCTAGGATGAAAGTTTTATTATTTAATGTAATATCTTTCCACATTTCAGCATTACTACTAGCAATGCGAGTGATGTCACGGAATCCACCTGCAGCTAATTGTTGTACTAAATGGTGTTTTTCTACTTGATTAGCACTGAGATGAACTAAACTTGATGCAACTATATGAGGAACATGACTAACGATACCTGTAACAAAATCATGTTCATTGGCATCAGTGAAAATAAATTTTGCTAATGTAGGTTTTAGTAAATTTTTAATCTTTTCTGCTGCTTGCTTATTAGCTTCTTGATTAAATACAAGAATATAGTAAGCATTTTCAAAGAGATGTTTTTTAGCATTGAGCACACCAGATTTATGACTACCAGCCATTGGGTGCCCACCAACGAGATGAATATTGTGTTTTAACAACATATTTTCAAATGTTTGAATAGTTGATTTAGTGCTTCCTGTATCTGTAACAATTAAATTTGTTTTAGTATTGAGCTTTGGTAAATGTTCTAGGTAATGAACAGTTTGTTCGACAGGTGTAGCATATATAACCATATCAGCTTTTTCGATAGCTTGATCATAATGCGTTGATTTATCATCTATGATACCGATAGATAAAGCTTTATCTAATTGAGATTCATCAGCATCAAAAGCTGTAATATGAATGTCTTGATGATAGTATTTTAAATTACTTGCTAAACTTCCACCAATTAAACCAAGACCTACAAATAAAATATTTTGCATAAGTAATCACCTGTTTCGAAATTTTCAGAATACTAACATTGTAAATGAGGATGTTTATGGAATCAATAAGAATATGATTAGTATATATTAAATAAATAGTCTAAACTAAAGTTAAATAAGATAGAAATGTGAAAGGGGATAAAAATGAGTGATATTCTACAAACGATTAAAACTTTAACAGAGATTAATAGTCCATCTGGAAATGCTGAAAAAGCAATACAGTATGTGAAGGAAACAGTAGAAGACATAGGGTTTTCTACAGAATTGACGAATAAAGGTGCTTTGATTATTAATGTTACTGGAGACAATCAAGAACAGCAACGATGTATTACAGCTCATGTTGATACGTTAGGTGCAATGGTAAAGGAAATTAAAGAAGATGGGCGTTTGGCAATTGATTTAATAGGGGGATTTCACTTTAATGCCATTGAAGGAGAATACTGTGAGATTCAAACAGAGGCAGGCGACATATATACGGGAACAATATGTTTACATGAAACTAGTGTGCATGTATATAAAAATAATCATGAAGTGCCTAGAGATATAGAGCATATGGAAATTAGAATTGATGAAAAAACAAATTCAATTCAAGATACGAAAGATTTAGGCATAGAAGTAGGAGACTTTGTTAGCTTTGATCCTAGAACTGAAATTACTCAATCTGGTTTTATTAAGTCACGTCATTTAGATGATAAAGCAAGCGTAGCAATGATTATAGAATTATTGAAAAAAATTAAAGAAGAGAATGTTAGATTACCACATACAACTCAATTTTATATTTCAAATAATGAAGAGATAGGTTATGGTGCAAATGCTTCATTACCAGACAATATCGTAGATTTTATTGCATTAGATATGGGTGCATTAGGTGATGGTCAATCTTCAGATGAATATACTGTATCTATCTGTGCAAAAGATAGTTCTGGACCTTATCATAAGGGACTTCGTTCACAACTTGTGCAACTATGTAAAATGAACGATATTCCATATAAAGTAGATATATATCCTTATTATGCTTCCGATGCTACTTCGGCATTAAAAGCTGGAGCTGATATCAGACATGGATTATTTGGTGCTGGTATTGAATCTTCACATGCCTTAGAAAGAACACATATTGAATCCATAGAAGCAACACAAAATTTATTATATGCCTACTGTATGTCCCCAATTTTAAAATAAATTAGGATTTGGCGTTGACAAAAATATTTGAGAGATGTATTATACTAAATAATTAGAATTGTTAAACAATTCGGAAGATAAAGTAGCAAATATGAATTGTAGCAAATAGAAAGCTAATGGGTAATGAAAATTAGCACAACATATTTAGTGAATTGGGCTTTCGAATATAAAATTAAATAGCATTAAAGTGAACAATAAACATTTGTTAACTAAGGTGGCACCACGGTAACGCGTCCTTATTGATTTTACGCGTATCGTGGTGCTTTTATTTCGTACAAAATGTAGTAGTTTATAGTAAGGTAGTGTCAGAAAGTTAGTGGATGATGTGAACTAACACCACTATAAATGAAATTGGGTTTTGTATTCTAACAATTAAATATAAACAATGAGTGAACGTATAATATTCCGAATATTAAGAATATTGCGTTAATTAAGGTGGTACCACGCGTCAGCGTCCTTTTTATAGGAGGCTGATTTTTTATGTTTAACAATCGAATCATTACTTTAAACTTTCAAAATTAAGAATAACTAAAAAATAAAAATCATCTTCAATAATAATTAAACGAACTCAAACATAAAGGAGTGAAATTAATTGGAACTCTATTACGAAAAGTTACAGGCCAATATTACACCAGAAACTTTAGCTCAACTCAAACACAACAAAATCATACTAGAAAGCACAAGCCAAGAAAAACTAAAAGGGCGATATTCTATTGTCGTTTTTGATAGTTATGGCACGGTCACATTAGATAATAAATGCCTTCAAATTATTACCCAACAAAAGAAAGAAACGATAACGGAACAGCCTTATCAATACTTAAAGGAATTTGTGAATCGTTATTATGATGATATTGAAGATCAAACGTTACAAGAATTACCATTTATTTCTGGATTTATTGGTTCTTGTAGCTTTGATTTAGTAAGACATGAATTTCCGGTTTTAAAACAAATGGAGTTAGAAGATCATCCACAACATGATGTGAACTTTTACATGATTGAAGATGTGTATGTATTTGACCATTACAAAGACGAACTTTACATCATTAGTACGAATTTATTTTCTCAAGTTAAACGAGACGTTTTAATACAACGGGTCAAAGAACGCATTGAACAGCTTAAAACAATCCAAGTATATCAGCCAAAAGTCACATTTCAAGTTCAAGATAAAGAAATAGAAGCAAATGTGAGTGAACAACATTTTATGAATATAGTGAGTGATTTTAAAAAGAAAATAACTGAAGGGGATATGTTTCAAGTTGTCCCATCACGTATTTATAAATACAAACATCACTTTAACAATCAATTACAAACATTGTCGTTTCAGTTATATCAAAATCTAAAGAGACAAAATCCTAGTCCATATATGTATTACATTAATATGAATCAACCGATTATTATCGGTAGTTCGCCTGAAAGTTTTGTTAAAGTTCACAATGGCAGAGTCGTCACAAATCCTATTGCCGGAACAATACAAAGAGGTCAAACACCAGAGGAAGATCAAAGCAATGCGCATCAACTGATTAATGATGAAAAAGAAAAAAGTGAACATAGTATGCTCGTCGATTTAGGTAGAAATGATATTCATCGAATATGTAAAACGGGCACATCACATATTCAAAAACTAATGGAAATCGAGAAATATGAACATGTGATGCACATTGTAAGTGAAGTGACAGGCGAAATTAAAGAAAATATTTCACCTATGTCTGTTATAGCAAGTCTATTGCCTACAGGTACTGTATCTGGTGCACCCAAATTAAGAGCTATTCAAAGAATTTATGAAGTGATGCCACATAAGAGAGGCGTTTATAGCGGTGGTATTGGTTATATTAACTGTAATCATAACTTAGATTTGGCATTAGCTATTAGAACGATGATGATAGATGATACTTATGTCAATATAGAAGCCGGATGTGGTGTTGTGTATGATTCTGAACCAGACAAAGAATTAGAAGAAACAAAATTAAAAGCTAAAAGTTTATTGGAGGTGTCGCCATGATATTAATCATAGATAACTATGATTCGTTCACCTATAACTTAGTAGATATAGTAGCCCAAAATATAACCAATGAGAATGAAGTGAAAGTATTATATCCAGATGATGACCGTGTTATGCGTCAAAATGTAAAAGGTATTATTATTTCACCTGGTCCTGGGCATCCTTTAGATAATGATTTATTACTAAATATTATTCATCATTATAAAGATAAACCTATTTTAGGTGTTTGTTTAGGTGCACAAGCACTTACATGTTATTACGGTGGTCGAGTGATACAAGGTAAAACCGTCATGCATGGAAAGGTAGATCAATTGAATCTTCAAACACATTCTAAATTGTATACCGGTTTACCAAGCACTTTTAATATTATGAGATATCATTCGCTCGTTAGCGATATAGAACAATTTCCAGAAACTTTAGTCGTGACAGGAGAGACATCTGATTGCATACAATCATTTGAACATATCAATCATTTACATTTTGGTATTCAATATCATCCAGAATCATTCGCGACGGAGTATGGAGAAGAAATAATTAAGAATTTTATTAATTTAGTAGTAGAAGGTGATTAGATGGGAATTTTAAAACAATTAGAACAGCAACAACATTTAAATCAACAAGATATGAAAGCATTTATTGATTTGATGATCAATCCTCAAATTGAAAATCAAATCAAATATAAAGCTTTGAAGTCATATACTGATAAGGAAATGCAACAGTCAGAATTAACATTTTTAGCCAAAAGTTTAATCAAAACGATGTATGAACAACAACCAGTTTATGAAGGTTCGATGTGTATTTGTGGAACTGGTGGTGATCAATCAGGAAGTTTTAATATATCAACGACCGCTTCATTCGTAGTTGCAAGTGCCGGAGCGTCAATCATCAAACATGGAAATAAAAGTATCACTTCAAATTCAGGAAGTACAGATTTGTTAGATCAGTTAAAAATTAAAACCACACCTGTTAAAGAGGTTGTTCAACAATTAAATCAATGTCATTTAGCTTTTGTCAGTGCGACAGAATCGTATCCAATTATGAAGTATATTCAACCCATTAGAAAAATGATATCTAAACCAACGATATTTAATCTTGTGGGACCTTTAATTAACCCATTCAAATTAACATATCAAACCATGGGGATTTATGATCAATCTCAATTAGCAAATGTAGCACAAACAGTAAAAGATTTAGGACGGAAAAAAGCAGTCATATTACATGGTGCTGGTGGCATGGATGAAGCAAGTTTGTCAGGTGACAATTTAATATATGAAGTGAATGCAGGTAAGGAAATTCAACATTATACGATTAATGCTAAAGATTTTGGCTTAAAAAATGCTGCAAATGACACATTGAAAGGTGGCACCCCAGAAGAAAATAAAGCTATTGCGGTAAATATTTTAAACGGTCAAGATCATTCAAGTAAGAGAGATGTAGTAGTGCTCAATGCAGGCATAGCTTTATACGTTTCGGAAAAAGTAAATGATATTGCTACAGGTATTCAACTTGCGCAACAACTCATCGATGACGGAACAGCAATGAAACAATATTTAAGAATGGTGGGGAATTAAATGACAATATTAGACGAAATTGTACTATATAAAAAAGAATTATTATCTAGTCATTATTATCATGAAAAACTTAAAACTTTAAAAAATAATAATCAATATAATCAACCATCTAAAAAGAAAACTTTGAAATCAAGCTTAGCAAATGACAAAGAATTATCTATCATTGCAGAAATTAAATCGAAAAGTCCATCTGTAAAGCAACTACCTGAACGTAATTTGTCGCAACAAATTAAAGATTATGAAGCTTATGGAGCAAATGCCATATCTATCTTAACGGATGAACGTTATTTCGGTGGTAGTTTTGAACGCTTACAACAATTATCTAAACAAACGTCGCTACCCGTATTATGCAAAGACTTTATGATAGATGAAATCCAAGTTGATGTAGCTAAAACAGCAGGTGCATCAATTATTTTACTCATAGTAAATATTTTAACTGATGAACAGCTCCATCGTTTATATCAATATGCCTGTCAATTAGATTTAGAAGTATTAGTAGAAGTCCATGATAGTCAAGAATTGCAAAGAGCTTACGAGCTTAATCCAGAAATTATAGGTGTTAATAATAGAGACTTAAAACGATTTGTGACAGATGTAGAACACACCAATCAGATATTAGGTCATAAAAAAGATGGTTTTTACTATATTTCCGAAAGTGGTATTCACTCTCAAAAAGATGTAGCAAAAATAATTCATTCTGGTATCGATGGATTACTTATTGGTGAAGCGTTAATGAAATGCGACGATTTAAGTGAATTTTTACCACAATTAAAGTTAAATAAGGTGAAACCATGTATTTAAAATTTTGTGGGTTTAAACGTAAAGAAGATGTACTTAAAGCGATTGAGTTACCTATAGATGCGATAAGATTTATTCATTTTCCCAATAGTCACCGTCACCGTGATATGAGTCAAATTCAGCAATTAACCAAACTCGTACCTAGTTATATTGACCGTGTAGTGGTATTAGTCAATCCAGATCGAACACAAATCCAAAGTGTTGTGTCACATACTCAAATCAACACAATACAATTTCATGGCAACGAACCGATAGAAATCATTAAATGGACTAGAACACAGTATCCTAATATTAAAATTTTTAAAGCATTACCCGCACATCAAGATTTGCTAGATCACATAGACTATTACAAACAATTAGTTGATTTATTTATCATCGATACACCCTCAGAACAATTTGGAGGTACAGGTCAAATTTATGATTGGCATCTGTTAGATCATATTCAAGATGTACCATTTCTAATTGCAGGTGGTTTGACTGATCAGCATATCAAACAAATTCAACATTTATCATTGCAGCACATTGGCTATGATATAGCCTCTGGAATTGAAATCAATCATCAAAAAGATGGAGATAAAATGAAAACAATCGTTAACATTGTGAAAGGAGAATGAACCATGAATAAACATATTCAAACAGACGCAGATGACTTAGGATTTTTTGGATCTTACGGTGGCCAATATGTCCCTGAAACGTTAATGCCAGCAATAATAGAATTAAAACAAGCATATAAAGAAGCGAAAAATGATCAAACTTTTCAAGATGAATTACAATATTATTTAAAAGAATACGTAGGTAGAGAAACACCATTAACATATGCTAAAGCATATTCAGAATCTTTAGGTGGAGCAAAAATATATTTAAAAAGAGAAGATTTAAACCATACAGGTGCACATAAAATTAACAATGCTCTAGGGCAAGCGCTATTAGCTAAACGTATGGGGAAACGTAAATTAGTAGCAGAAACTGGTGCAGGACAACATGGTGTGGCCAGTGCAACGGTTGCGGCGTTATTTGATATGGATTTAATTGTTTTTATGGGGAAAGAGGACATCCAACGACAACAATTAAATGTATTTAGAATGGAATTACTCGGAGCTAAAGTAGTTTCTGTTGAGGAAGGTCAAGGTACATTGTCAGATGCTGTAAATAAAGCACTTCAATACTGGGTTAGTCATGTCGAAGATACACACTATCTTCTAGGTTCAGCTCTTGGACCAGATCCGTTCCCGACTATTGTTAGAGATTTTCAAAGTGTGATTGGCAAAGAGATTAAAACACAAATTTTGAATAAAGAGCAATGTTTACCTGATGCAGTTGTTGCTTGTATTGGTGGTGGTTCAAATGCAATCGGAACCTTTTATCCATTTATTCAAGACGATGTAAAACTATATGGTGTTGAAGCAGCAGGTAAAGGTAAACTCACTGATAAGCATGCATTAGCTATAGGTAAAGGAAGTCCAGGTGTACTACATGGTGCCAAAATGTATTTAATTCAAGATCAACATGGTCAAGTTCAATTGGCACATTCTATTTCAGCAGGGTTAGATTATCCTGGAATAGGTCCAGAACATTCTTATTATCATGATATTGGACGCGTCACTTATACAGATGCAAGTGATGAACAGGCGATGGAAGCATTAATTCGATTTACTAAAGCTGAAGGTATTATTCCTGCTATTGAAAGTGCACATGCATTAAGTTACGTAGAACGATTAGCGCCGACAATGAATAAGGACCAGATTATAGTTGTTACTGTATCTGGACGTGGTGATAAAGATATGGAAACGATTCGTCAATATACACAACAAAGAGGTGAGATCAATGAATAAATTATTTATACCTTATATAATGGCAAACCATCAATTGATAGAGAATATGACATTACTTTGTCAAAATGGTGCAGATATGATTGAAGTAGGTGTGCCATTTTCAGACCCAGTTGCAGATGGTCCTACAATCATGGAAGCAGGGGGAAAAGCGATTGAAGAAGGTATTAACATTGATTATATATTTAAGGAACTTGAATTGCATCAAAATGACATCGACTGTCCGTATGTATTAATGACATATTACAATATTGTTTGCCATTATGGTGAAACATCCTTTTTTAAAGCTTGTGAACGTGCAGGTGTGTACGGACTTATTATTCCTGATTTACCTTTTGAACTTGGACAGCAAATAAAAGAACAAGCGCATCAATACAATGTAAAATTAATATCGCTCATTGCAATGACAACATCTGAAGAGCGAATGAAATTGATTGCCAAAAATGCAGAAGGTTTTATTTATACCGTAACGATGAATGCGACTACAGGTAAGGATGGCACATTCCACCCAGAATTAAAGTCTAAATTAGACACAATTAAGACATTTGCAAAAGTACCAGTCGTAGCTGGGTTTGGTATTAGAAATGCGCAACATGTGAAAGATATTTCACAAATAGCAGATGGCGTGGTCATTGGTAGTGAAATCGTTAAACGATTTGCTAATGATACTACAGAAGAAAATATCAACTATCTTAAATCTATAAGGCACGCATTAAATTAGAAAAATTAATTTAATATTTAAATAGAATGTAAATGGAAAGGATATATGTAAATTATTACACGATTTGACATTGATTTTACTTGATTAGTATAAAATTGTGTTGTTATAAGGGAAGTCATTGGCATTAGATTTGCAAATGCATTAAAATAATAGGTGATAATACGATAATAGTATGAGTTGATAAAAGTTCGACTCATACTATTATTACGTATATTCAATTTAAGTTGTATGACTAAGTATTTGATGAGTCATTGCATTTAACTAATTAGAGTCAGAGTTATGAAAAATAAAATAAAAACAACTTAGATTGGTACAATTAGTTTGATAATATCAATGTTGTTACACATATTGTAAATAATGAATGATAGATAGTAACAACGCTTGAATTAAGCATGATATGAACTCAATTCGAATTCTTAAATAGAGAGAAAAAATAGAGATAAACACAATAGGAGTTATGATAATGAAGTTTACAAACTTAACCGCTAAAGAATTTGGCGATTTTACAGACCAAATGCCATATACTCATTTTACGCAAATGGTAGGTAACTATGAATTAAAGCTTGCTGAAGGGACTGAATCACATCTTGTTGGAATTAAAAATAACGACAATGAAGTGATTGCAGCTTGCTTATTAACTGCAGTGCCAGTGATGAAATTTTTCAAATATTTCTATACTAATAGAGGACCAGTCATCGACTACGATAACAAAGAATTAGTTCATTTCTTCTTTAATGAATTAAGTAAATATGTTAAAAAACATCATTGTTTATATTTAAGAGTCGATCCATACCTTCCATACCAATATCGTAATCATGATGGGGATATTACTGGTAATGCAGGAAATGATTGGATATTTGATAAACTGGCATCATTAGGTTTTAAACATGAAGGTTTCCACAATGGTTTCGATCCAATACTACAAGTAAGACACCATTCAGTATTGAATTTAAAAGGTAAAACTGCAAAAGATGTTTTAAACGATATGGATAATTTACGTAAACGTAATACTAAAAAAGTACAAAAAAATGGTGTGAAAGTTAAATTCTTATCAGAAGATGAATTACCGATTTTCCGATCATTCATGGAAGATACTTCAGAGTCAAAAGCGTTTTTAGATAGAGATGATAGTTATTATTATGATCGATATAAGCACTTCAAGGATCGCGTCCTAGTGCCATTAGCATATATTAATTTTGACGAATATCTTGAAGAACTCAATAATGAAAAAGAAACCTTAACTAAAGACTTAAACAAAGCTCTTAAAGATATTGAAAAGCGTCCTGATAATAAAAAATCACATAATAAGAAAGCAAATCTAGAACAACAATTAGCAGCTAATCAACAGAAAATAGATGAAGCGAAACAACTTCAAGCTGAACATGGCAATGAATTACCTATTTCGGCTGGTTACTTCTTCATCAATCCATTTGAAGTTGTTTACTATGCAGGTGGTACTTCAAATAAATATCGCCACTTTGCAGGTAGTTATGCAGTGCAATGGACGATGATCAATTATGCATTAGACCACGGTATTGATCGCTATAATTTCTATGGTATTAGCGGAGATTTCTCAGAAGATGCAGAAGATGCAGGCGTTATTAAATTCAAAAAAGGGTATAATGCTGATGTTATAGAATATGTAGGAGATTTCATAAAACCAATTAATAAACCTATGTACACTGTTTATACGACATTAAAGAAATTACTTAAAAAATAAGCATAAATAATAAATTTTTATTAGGAAGGGAATTATCTAATTATGAAATTTACAGAGTTGACAGTTAAAGAATTTGAGAACTTTGTACAAAATCCATCATTAGAAAGTCATTATTTTCAGGTGAAAGAAAATATTGCTACTCGTGAAACGGATGGTTTTCAGGTTGTATTATTAGGTATTAAAGATGAAAACAACAAGGTCATTGCAGCAAGTCTATTTTCAAAAATCCCAACGATGGGTAGTTATGTGTATTATTCAAATCGTGGTCCAGTCATGGACTACTCTGACTTAGGTTTAGTTGATTTTTATTTGAGAGAATTAGATAAATACTTACATCAACATCAATGTTTATATGTCAAAATGGATCCATACTGGATTTATCAAATTTATGATAAAGATATTAAACCACTTGATAACCATGAGAAAAACGATGCACTTGTCAATTTATTTAAATCTCACGGTTATGAACACCATGGTTTTACAACATCTTACGATAGCTTCAGCCAAGTAAGATGGATGGGTGTTTTAGACTTAGAGGGCAAAACACCTGCTTCATTGAAGAAAGAATTCGATAGTCAACGTAAAAGAAATATTAATAAAGCGATAAACTACGGAGTAAAAGTAAGATTTTTAAGTAGGGATGAATTTGATCTTTTCTTAGAGCTTTATCGTGAAACTGAAGAAAGAACTGGATTTGCTTCAAAAACAGATCAATATTTCTATAATTTCATTGATCATTTCGGCGATAAAGTATTAGTGCCATTAGCATATATTGATTTAGATGAATATATTGAGTCATTACAGCATTCGCTAAATGATAAAGAAAACCGTCGTGATCAAATGATGGCAAAAGAAAACAAAAGTGATAAACAATTGAAGAAAATCAGTGAATTAGACAAGCAAATTGAGCATGATAAAAAAGAAATGCTACAAGCTAGTGAAATTCGTCAAACTGATGGTTCAGTATTGAATCTTGCTTCTGGTGTTTACTTTGCTAATGCTTATGAAGTCAACTACTTCTCAGGTGGTTCATCAGAAAAATTCAATCAATACATGGGACCATATATGATGCATTGGTTCATGATTAATTATTGCTTCGATAATGGTTATGATCGTTACAATTTCTATGGATTGTCTGGTGACTTTACTGAAAATAGTGAGGACTATGGCGTTTATCGCTTTAAACGTGGATTTAATGTTCAAATTGAAGAGTTAATAGGAGATTTTTATAAGCCAATTAACAAAGTGAAATATTGGTTATTCACTACATTAGACCGTATTCGTAGAAAAGTTAAGAAGTAAAATAGAAGACATAGCAAATCTATTGGTATATCTAGGCTGAGACTCTTGTCTCAGCTTTTTTTATCTAGTGAAATTCTACAAATAATTAATATAAAAAGCTAATATAAAATCATATTGCACCCTACTAAAATTATCATAGCTATTACCAAAGACCTTAACAATGATAGTTATAGAGAATTTTCTAATAAATAAATTATATAAGGCTTACAGTACATATTTTGAGTAGTTGAATGAATCGATATAATAAAAACTATTTACATTACATTAAATTGCAAATATATACCAATAAAATTATTGATGATTAGATATTTTAAATAAAGCCTGTATTTAATTAAAATGAACGTCTTAAATTTAAAATAATCAAAATTTATAACATGTCACTAAATATGTCCGTGCTGTGAGAGCATCTCAGTTGCATCGAGAATGACTTTGATGGATAACTGGTCGTTAGATGTAAATGCATTACTGATAATATATTGAAGTTTATAAAGACAAAGCTAAAAGTTATCCTAAAAATGATTATAGATTTAAGTTTAAATACGATGATCATTTAACGTTTCATTAAGCTAAGATATGAATGTAAGGAAATGAACATTTAATAATACAAGCCTTAGCAACAAATGATTTTATCAATCAAAATATAAATGGATTCGTATTAATTAGTTATACCTGTTCATAAGATATGAATATTAGCCCTATATTGTTTTTTTAATTTTAGTTTACATAATATATATTATAGGAAGTTATGGATATTGGATATAGGGGACCCTATTCTTCATTATCTTAATATATTTGCTATGTTATAATTTATCTATATATTCTTTATTAACATTTAGGAGTTTTGTTTATGAATTTTGTTTTTGATATTGACGGTACCATTTCATTTGATGGTTATCATGTTGATCTACTTATTGAAGAACGTATTTTTAAATTACATCAACTTGGCCATCAAGTGATATTTGCATCCGCACGTCCAATTAGAGATTTGCTACCAGTTATACCTGAATTCAAAGACTTTACACTTATTGGTGGTAATGGCTCAATCATTTCTCAAAATGGACAGATTGAAGTGATTAAATCTATTACACAGGATGATTTGCAACTAATTAAAGATATTATTCATGCATATCAATTAAAGTATATATTAGATGATAAATATAATTATTCAACTAACTTAGATGCAACGTATGAATTATTTCAACGCATTGATCCTAACCATACAGCAAAGATTTTGGATATGGATGACATTGTTGAACCCATTAAAGCTATCATATTAGATATTCGTCATGATGATTTTGAAGAAATTGCTACTATCTTAGCTGAAAAATCGCATTCCCTGGAGCTAATACAACATTTAAATGAAAACTATATTGATATAACAGCTCAAGGTATTGATAAACATACTACCATTCAAAAAATCATTGGAGCTACAACTGAATATATCGCATTTGGAAATGATCATAATGACATTCAAATGCTAGAACATGCATCTCATGGCTATTTTGTAACGAATTTACATATGGATCATACGACGTTTATTAATAATCCGCAAATTACTTTAGTCGACGACACTAATGAAGCAATATGTAACGAATTGGATAAATGGTTAAATGAAAAGTAATAATATTAATTGATAATGATTCTCAATTTCATTTAAAATAATGATAAGGAGGATGATTATGAAAAATACATATAAACTACTTATTATTTTAATCATTGGTATTGTACTAACTGCTTGTAGTCAAACGTCAGATCAATCTAGTAAAAATTCAAAGGACACTGTAAGTATCAAAAATACTTATGAGTTTAAAGATAAAAATAACACCCACTCACAAGGTGTAAAGAAAACTGAGACAGTCAAAGTTCCTAAAAATCCTGAACGAGTTGCTGTCTTAGATTATGGTGCATTAGACATTATGCAACAAATGGATTTAAAAAGTCATGTAAAAGCAGTTGCTAAAGGACAAGGGAATGCATTTCTCCCCCACGCTTTAAATGAATTTAAAAGTGATCAATATATCAATTTGGGTAACCCTGGGCGACCTAAATACGATAATTTAGCCAAAGCAAAACCAGATTTAATCTTAGCCTCTTTCAGACAAGCACATACAAAAACAATCGATGAAATGAAAAAAGCTGCGCCCGATGCTAAAATTTTATTTGTTAGTCCAGATAGTGAAAATTATATTTCATCAATAGAAACAACAACCAATCAATTAGGGAAAATATTTAATAAAAAAGATAAGGCCAACACACTTAATCGAGAATTAAAAGAAAAAGTAAATGAGACAAAACGTGCGATTAATAAGGACAAAGTATTGCTACTAGTTGTTGATGATAAAGGTATGAAAGCATTTGGACAAACTGGTCGATTTGGTGGTTTCTTGAATAAGGATTTAGGTATACAACATGCGGACAATAACATGAAAGCCAATTCTGCAGGAAATCAAATCAGTTATGAATATTTAAATAAAATTAATCCAGATAAACTATTTGTGATTAATCGAACAAAAGATGGCAATGATCAGCATTTACCTAAAGAACTAAATAATAAGGTTATTAAAAATATAAAAGCAATTAAAAATCATAATGTATATCAATTTGAATCTAATGCTTGGTATTTTGGTGAAGGTGGTAATCAACTTACAATAGATCAACTTGAACATATTCAAGACGCCTTTGAAGATAAGAAATAATTGGTTAACAAATTCTATATAAAGAAGCCCAAAGTCACTTTGAAATAAAAGTCATCTTTGGGCTTCTTTGGTATAGGTTTATCACATAATTTAATTTGATTCGTATAAAGCTACAAGTTGTTTGGTATAGGGATGCCTATGATGGCTGAATAGTTGATTGGTAGCAAAATCATCAACGAGCGCCCCATCTTTTATTACAATAATCCGGTGACAAATACGTTGGATTACAGATAAATCATGTGAAATCATGATTAAAGTATATGGGTGTTTACGGTAGTTTGCAGTTAAAATATCTAACATATGCTGTTCTGCGATAACGTCTAAGTTTGAAGTAATTTCATCACAAATTAATACTTTGGGTTTAACTAACAATGTTCGTAGCAAGTTAAATCTTTGTAATTGACCGCCACTTAATTCATTTGGATATTTGCTAAGTAAAGATAACGACAAGTCAAATGATGATGTAGTGTTTTGAATCATTTGATCAATATGCTGAGTCGTATGCTTTTTATAATACAAGAGTGGCTCAGCTAATGATTGCTGAATAGTTAATTTAGGATTGAAACTGTCAGAAGCATGTTGGAATACGGGTAAAATATCATGTGTATCAACATCTATGTAACCAGTTGTTGGCTTAAGTTCGTGTAATAAAAGTGAACTAAGTGTACTCTTACCTGACCCACTTTCACCTAAAATACCAACTATTTCATTATCTTCTATTGTTAAATTGATATGGCTTAATACAGTTTGTTGTTTATGATAATTGAATGAGATATTGTCTAATTTAATCATGATATTCCCTCTTTATATGACTTCTAAAATGAAATAATCGTTGAGCGTATGTTGTCGATTGTTTACTTTCAAAATAAGAACGATTACCACTATCAACAATTTGTCCATTTTGAATTACATCTATTTGATCTGCATATTTAAGAACATGGCTCATATTGTGAGTAACGATTAATAAAGTTTGATGATGGTCCTTAACAATATGTTCAAGTAAATCCATTATTTGTAGACCATTTACCATATCTAATGATGCCACTGGTTCATCTGCAATGATAAGTTTAGGATCAAGCATAAGTACGCTTGCAATGTAAACACGTTCAAGTTGACCACCAGATAATTGAAAACTATAGAGTGTTAAAATCTCTTCGCTTGATAAATTCACCCATGTGAGTGCTTCTTTTACTTTAGTTTTAGCAACTTGTTTTGATACATCAAAATGTGTACGATAAATGGCTATGAGTTGCTTACCTAACTTGGTATGGTCATTAAAACTTTGGGTATAGTTTTGAGAAATATAGCCAATGTCTTTTCCTAAATGATCATCTAATTGTGTCACAGGATGACCATAATATAAGAAATCATCATATTCGATATGAAAATCATGAGGTAATTGATTCAATATAAAACGTATAGCTAAAGTTTTACCTGCCCCACTTTCTCCAATAATTGCATTGATTTGTTGTGTCTTGATAGATAAATCTACATGGTTTAAAAGTGATTGACCTTTTGAATCATTAATGGTGAGCCCTTTAACTTCTATGATATTCAATTTAGTCACCTCTTCCTATTAGTAATCGATCACGGAGTGCATCACCTGTTAAGTTAAAGATTAATATCGTCATAGCAATAACAGACGCAGGTGCAATGATCATAATCGGATGAGAGGTTATAAAGTCACGTCCTGCTTGCAACATTGCCCCCCATTCTGGTGATGGTGGTTGTGCACCTAAACCTAAAAATGATAAAGAACTAATGTATAATACAATCTTGCCGAAATCCACAATGATTAATACGAGAATGGATGGCAGTACTTTAGGTAATAAATGCTTAAATAAAATCGTTAATGTAGGTACTTTGAAAAGTTGTGCCATACGAATATATGATTGATGCATTTCTGTATTCACAATTCCTCTTGTCACCCGTGCGTAATTCATCCACTTAATTACTGTAATGGCTATAACTAAGTTCCATATACTTGGATGGAAGAAACTTGCAAGTGCAATCATAATGACAAATTCTGGGATACTTAAACCGATATCAATCATACGCATGATGATTGTGTCTATCCAGCCTTTTTTATAACCAGACAGTAGGCCTAGAGGTACGCCAATAATGACTGTAAATATTAAAGTGAGCACAGTGATAAATAACGTAGAAAGTGCTCCTACTACGAGACGAGTGAATAAATCTCTACCATAATCATCTGTACCTAATAAATGTTGTGCACTCATTGGTTCAAATGTTTGAGACAAATGTACTTTTGTAGCAGCATCGTCATTCACAAATAGTTGCATGATAACAATGAATAAAATATATATGAAAAATACATAAAATATCCAATTTGAACGATTGATTTTAATTTTCATGGTGTGTCGCCTCCTTATCATTAAATGATTGAGACGATTTAGGCCATGCTTGCTGCGTTAATCCTTGTTTAGGATCTAAGCAAATACTTAATAAATCCGCACATGTATTAATAATAATCACTAATGTACCAATAAATAATACGATGCCTTGTATCACAGGATAATCTCTAGCACGAATACTATCGACTAAAAACGCGCCTAAACCAGGTATTTCAAATAAATTTTCAATAACCACTGTGCCACCTACTAAACTACCAACAGAAAGACCAATGAGTGGTATAGTTGGCAATAATGCTGGCTTGAGTAGATCGTGTAACAAAATATACTCCTCTGACATCCCTCTTAACCTTGAAGCTTGGACAATTGGACTTTGATATAAATCTAGTAGATTAGATCTAATTAATCTAATGAGATAAGCACACATACCAATACTCATAGTTAGTATAGGTAGAATGTATGAAACCCATTGACCATCACTAGCTGGAGGAAGTAAGTTTAATTTTAAATCAAATATATATAATAGTAGTATACCTATGAAAAATGCAGGTAAACTAACAGATAAAGAGGTAAAAATTCTAATTATGCGATCAATTGGACGATGATAATTAATTGCTGCAAGTATACCTAATGGCACTGAAATGATGACTGACATGATTAATGTTCCTACAGTAATGATTAGTGTAGGAGGTGCATATGTTGTAATCTCTTGGCTAACTGGCTCGTTAGTTTGATAACTAACACCTAAATCTAAATGTAATATTTGGATTATCCAATGCCACCATTGCGCCAATAGCGATTCATTTAGTCCTAATTTATTTTCGGTCGCTTTTATTTGAGCGTTTGATACTTGCGCAGTGTCTAAATGTAATATTTTGTCTACTGGATTACCAGGAGATAATTTCATTAGAATAAACGTAATTGTAGATAAGATAAATAATACTACAATCGTTTGTAGACACTTTGAAATGATTATTTTAATTAAATTCATATGTATCTCTCCATTAGTTGTCCTATAATATGATAGTTAAAATTAAATGCATGACCTAAATTGTAAAACCCAACTCTGTTTAATAGTTTCAGAATTGGGCATTTGACCGTTATATGTTAACGACGACGAAAATGATTCATATCTTTTTCATGTTCAAATTGTTCATATCGACGCATATCTTTTTCGAGTTGTCTTTTCTTTCTTTCACGTCTCCAATTACGTGTGAAGTACCATAATAAGAAACTGATAATTAAGCTCATAATCGCCATAAAAGCAGCATACCCTAATAAAGGTTGAAATGTAATATCTTGGAAATTAGGAATAAAGAATGCTAATACACCTAATACTACAAAAGAAATAACTGCTGCAATAAACCATCTATGTAAGACTAAAGTACAGAAAACAGTTAAAATGATAACTGCTAATATAGAAATCCATAGAAAATTCGGCATATCAAAAATAGTCATAAATGGATTCTCCTTAATTTTAAATAATACTAACATTATTATACTATTTAATTTACTTTAACTAAACCTACTATAGTAGTATTTCTGAACGATTAATTACTGATTAAGTACAGATTTATGATTGATATGTATCAACTGCGTTTCGAATTTAACTCATGTATAATAAAATTATTGATTACAAACAGGGAGTGAATCATATTGACACAAGGTTTACCAAATAGACAAGATATATCTAGCACTGAAACATGGGATTTAAAGGATTTATTCCAAAATGATAAAGATTTTTACCAAACATTAGATGAGATGATAACATCTTCATTATCTTTTCATGAGCGTTACAATGGTCAATTAACTGAAATTGATACGATTGAACGTGCACTTAAAGATTATGAAGCACTTCTAATACAGATTGATCGATTAGGCAATTATGCAGAATTACGTTTAAGCGTGGACACAACAGATGAAGCTGCACAGACATTAAATGCTAAATTAAATACATCTTATGGCAAAATCGCAAGTCGATTATCATTTGTAGAATCAGAAATATTAAATTTGAATAATGACACGTTACAACAACTGAAATCTCAAACACAATATCCACATTACATTCAACAATTAATTGTACGCAAACCGTATCAATTAGATCCTAAAGTTGAACAAACATTAGCTAGTCTGTCCCCTACTTTAAATCAACCTTATGATTTATATGGTACAACTAAAATGTTAGATATTGCATTTGAATCATTTAAACATAACAATACAGAGTATCCAATGGATTATGCGACATTTGAAAATGAATATGAGGATCATGCTGACCCTGAATTTAGACAGAAAAGTTTTAAAGCGTTTAGTGATGCAATTAGACGTTATCAACATACAACAGCTGCAACTTATAATATGCAAGTACAACAAGAAAAAATTGAAGCGGATTTAAGAGGATATGATTCAGTTATTGATTATTTATTACAAGAACAAGAAGTGACTCGTGATATGTTTGACAGACAAATTGATGTCATCATGAGTGATTTAGCACCTGTCATGCAAAAATATGCTAAATTACTTCAACGTGTACATGGATTGGACAAAATGCGTTTTGAAGATTTAAAGGTTTCAATTGATCCTAGTTATGAACCGGATATCTCTATTGATGAATCTAAATCTTATATTTATGGTGCACTTGATGTACTTGGCGAAGATTATCATTCTATGATTGAGTCAGCATACCAAAATCGTTGGATAGATTTCGCTCAAAATAAAGGGAAAGATACTGGTGCGTTCTGTGCTAGTCCCTATTTCACACATTCTTATGTCTTTATTTCATGGACAGGGAAAATGGCCGAAACATTTGTCCTGGCACATGAATTAGGACATGCAGGGCATTTTACTTTAGCACAACAAAATCAGAATTTCTTAGAATCTGAAGCTTCGATGTATTTTGTGGAAGCACCATCAACAATGAACGAGATGTTAATGGCAAATTATTTATTTAATCATAGCGAAGATCCACGATTTAAACGTTGGGTCATTGGTTCTATACTTTCTCGTACGTATTATCATAATATGGTGACGCATTTGCTAGAAGCGGCTTACCAACGCGAAGTATATCAGAAAGTAGATAATGGAGAATCATTAACAGCACCAGTGTTAAATGATATTATGCTTAATGTTTATCAACAATTCTTTGGTAATGCAGTTGAAATGACAGATGGTACGGAGTTAACTTGGATGAGACAACCACATTATTATATGGGACTCTATTCTTATACTTATTCCGCGGGCTTAACAATTGGAACGGTCATGTCACAAAAAATAAAAAAAGAAGGACAACCAGCTGTTAATGCTTGGTTAAATACGTTAAAATCAGGCGGTAGTTTATCACCAGTTGCTTTAGCAAAACAAGCAGGTGTTGATATAACAACAGAAGCACCATTGAAAGACACAATTCGATATATATCTGAATTGGTCGATGAAGCCATTGCCCTCACTGATGAAATTGAAGCTAATTCATAAGTAAAACAAATCCCCTAAATGTAGCTAAGAGCTATCATTTAGGGGATTTTTATATCTTTTTGGTCTAACAAATACGAATATGAGTCCGTTACATTTAAATTTGGGTTAAATAGGAAATTTAGCGACCGGCTTCGTAATGTTCACCTGTGAGAAAGTAATATACACTTTCCGCAATATTACTAATATGATCTCCAACACGTTCTAGATTCCTAGCAGCTAGGTGTGCTTGCCCTGCTACAAAAGGATCGTTATCAATTAAATAAGTCGTATTGACAATGTTGATATATAAATCATCGATATCTTGATCTCGTTCAATAATTTCTTTAATTAAAGTAATATCTTCATTTTTAACAGCTGTATTTAAATCTTCAAGCATTAACATAGCTAATTTGCCCATAGTCTTTAATCTTGTTAAGACATAATGATCCGTAATTTTTACTCTGAGTCGAATATGAGCGATGTTTGCGGCGTTATCACCCATACGTTCAAAGTCAGTAGAAATCTTTAAAGCTGCCATCATCATGCGTAAGTCTGTTGCAATCGGTTGTTGCTTTGTAATAAGCATGATGACTTTTTCATTAATTTCATAGTCTAAACGATTGATTTCTTTATCTTTTTCAATCGTCTCTCTAGCGAAAGTTCTCTTATCATCACTTAACGACACTAATGCATTTTCAATATTAAAATAAACACGAAGACCTAGTCGACGTAAATCTTTAATTAAGTCTTCTAGTTGGCCTTCGTATTTTTGTCTAATCACTGCCATATATCAACCAAATCGTCCTGAAATGTAATCTTCAGTTTGCTTATCAGCTGGATTTGAGAAAATTTTATCAGTGTCGTCATATTCATTTACATAGCCGTTCAAGAAGAAAGCTGTTTTATCAGAAACACGAGCAGCTTGTTGCATATTATGTGTAACCATGATGATAGAATAGTTTTCTTTTAATTCTTGAACAAGTTCTTCGATTTTCAATGTAGAAATAGGGTCTAATGCTGATGTTGGTTCGTCCATTAAAATTACATCAGGTTCAATTGCTAAACATCTAGCGATACATACACGTTGTTGTTGTCCACCAGATAATCCATACGCATTCATATGCAATCTATCTTTTAATTCATCCCAAATAGCTGCGCCACGTAAAGATTTTTCTACAATTTCATCTAAAATCTTTTTATTTTTTATACCGTGTGTTTTTGGTCCATACGTAATATTATCATATATAGATTTAGGGAATGGGTTTGGTTGTTGGAAGACCATACCTACATTCGTTCTTAATTTTTCTTTAGAATATTTTGCATCATAGATATTTTGATCACGATATAAAATCTTACCTGCAGTTTTTACTGAAGGTACAAGTTCAACCATACGATTTAACGCTTTAATGTAAGTTGACTTACCGCAACCTGATGGTCCGATAATAGCAGTTACATTGTTTTCAAGAATATCTAAATTGATATTTTGAAGTGCATGATTATCACCGTACCACAAGTCTAAATTTTGAGTAGAGTAAACGACCTTACGTTCACTATCAGAAATCGGATCGTGTTTATCTTGTGTAGTGACTATTGTAGATACGCCTTGATTTGAGTTGTCTTTCAATTGATCTAATTTTTTGTTTTCTTCGACTTTTGTATTAGCCATAATATAAAACTCCTTCTAATTAACTAAGTTGATTTAATGTCTACTTAATCGTAAATAACGTTTCCCTGTTTTTAAGACGTCAGCTTAAAATTTCTTACTGAATTTGTTACGGAAGAATATAGCTAGTCCATTCATTAATAATAAGATTACTAATAATACGATAATGCCTGCTGATGCGACATTTTGGAATTCTTCTTGAGGCATTTTTGCCCAGTTATATATTTGAATTGGTAATGCTTGGAATTGATCCATAATTCCGCTTGGTAAACGTAATAGAATCGTAGGAATACCAATTAAGATTAATGGTGCTGTTTCACCTAATGCACGAGATAGCGCTAAGATGAATCCTGTTAAAATACCTGGTAAAGCTGCAGGTAAAACGACTTTATAAATCGTTTGCCATTTGTTAGCACCTAAGCCATAAGATGCTTCTCTTACAGATTTAGGTACAGCACGAATCGCTTCTTGTGCCGCCACGATAATTACCGGTAAGATTAATAAAGACATCGTTAATGCGCCGGCAAGGATAGATTTACCAAGTGATAAAGATTCAACGCCCATACCACGAACGAACAATGTAAGTCCTAATAAACCGAATACGACTGAAGGTACACCTGCTAAGTTTGAAATACAAACCTTAACAAAGTTCGTGAATGGATTTTTACGTGCATACTCTTCAAGATAAATCGCTGTGCCCACACCTAATACGATTGAAATTGGAATAATAGTAATCATTAACCATAATGTACCGACTAATGCACCTTTAACCCCTGCCATTGATGGTGTAGAAGATGAAAAGTTAGTGAAGAATGATGGTGTTAAATGTCCAGCACCTTTGATCAATGTATCAATTAATAGTGCTGCTAATACGATTAAACCGATTAATGTACAGGCTAAAAATATACCTTTGAACACTTTATTTTTAGTCATACGAGTTGAAATATTTTTATCGACTTGCTTTTGATCGATTAATGTTTTGTTATTACCATTTGCTGTATTAGTAGTTGTCGCCATTTTAATACTCCTCTCTGAAACGTTTAGAAATCCATTGTGATAGTAAGTTCATAGCTAATGTGAAAATGAATAGCGTGAAACCTACTGCATAGATACTGTAATAAACGTCTGATCCGAAAGTAGCATCGCCCGTAGCAACCTGAACGATATAACCAGTCATTGTTTGAATAGAACCAGTTAAGTTAAGTGAAGCTGTAGGTGTACTACCTGCTGCAAGAGATACAATCATTGTTTCACCGATAGCTCTCGAAACAGCTAATACGATTGAAGCTAAAATACCTGAAGCCGCTGCTGGTAACACAACTTTAATTGCAACTTCTAATTTAGTAGCACCTAATCCTAATGCACCTTCACGAATCTTATTCGGTACGGATGCCATTGCGTCTTCACTCATACTTGTAATAAGTGGAATAATCATAACACCTACGACTAATCCAGGACTGATTGAGTTGAAACTACCTAATTGTGGAAATACTGATCTTAAAATTGGTGTGACAAAAGTTAAGGCAAAGAAACCAAATACGATAGTAGGAATACCTGCTAAAATTTCTAAAATTGGTTTGATAATACGTCTAACTTTGTCAGTAGCATATTCACTTAAGTAAATAGCAGCACCTAAACCGATTGGCACGGCGAATAATGCAGCAATGATTGTGATTTTTAAAGTCCCTATGATTAATGCCCAAATACCATAAGATGGTTTAGCAGAGAATGGGTTCCAATCTGTAGAGAATAAAAATTCTGTAATTGGTACACGTGTGAAGAACGTAATTGTTTCTGTAAGTAAAGTAAATAAAATCCCTAATGTAACTAAAATTGAAATCGCTGCAATGATAGCCAAAATAATAGGTACGATTTTATCGCTTGTACCACCCTTTTTGGCATTGTTCTTAGCAATCATTTCTCTAATATTTGTTTTTGAAGCCATTTAAAAACCTCTCTCTTCTTAAATCTCCCAATTATAAAAAAAGAGTGGGAATATTTCAGGCTATAGATGAGCTAGACTCATGATTTGTAATATGACTTATAACCTGAAAAGAAAATCAGACAAAGTGGTTATTGAATTAACCACTTTGCATTGATTTTCGTTAGTATTCCCAAACTCTATTATTAATTATTTATCTTCTTTTTTATCAGATTTTTTATCAGAGTCTTTGCTGTTTTTCTTAATGTATTTTTTCAAATCTTTAAGTTCTTCTTTATAGTCTTTCTTAGGAAGTGCTACATACCCAGCATCCTCTGCTGATTTACCTTTATCTTCAAGTGTAAATTTCATGAATTCTTGGAATGCTTTATTTTCTTTTAATGATTTCTCTTTAGCGTAGATGAATAATGGTCTACTTAATGCATAAGAGTTATCTTGAATTGTTTTCTTAGTTGGTTCTGTGTCTTTACCTTTATCGTCTTTGATTTTAACTTCTTTTAACTTATCTTTATTTTGTTGATAGAAGTTATAACCGAAGTAACCGATACCTTCTTTATTCTTTTCAACTGATTGAACGATTACGTTTGTATCAGCATTTTTCTCAGCTTTGATATCACCTTTGTCCATTACTTCTTCAGTAAAGAAGTCGAATGTACCATGTGATTGGTCAGGTGAGAAAGCTTTGATTTTCTTATCTGGCCATTTAGAGTTAACATCTTTCCAAGTTTTAGCTTTGCCAGAGTAAATTTCTTTAAGTTGGTCTTTAGATAATGATTTAACAAAGTCGTTATCTTTGTTTACTGTAACTGTTACACCATCTTGTGCAATTTTGTATTCTTTGTATTTAATGCCTTTATCTTCTAATTTTTTCTTTTCTTCATCTTTAATTGGTCTTGAAGCATTTGAGAAATCTGTTTCACCAGAAATGAATTTCTCGAATCCGCCACCAGTTCCTGAAGTACCAGATGATACTGTAGCGTTAGGATAATCTTTAGCGAATTTTTCGTTTAATTTTTCAATGATTGGACCGACTGTTGATGACCCGTCACCTTTTACTTTTCCACTTACATCTTTACCTTCGCCTGAACCGCCGTTGTTACCGCCACCACAAGCGCCTAAAAGTACTGAAGCTCCTAATACAGTCGTACCGACTAATTGCCACTTTTTCATTGAAACATCCTCCTAATATAAATAACCCAAATGTTATATGTATTTCTTACAGTTCTAATACTAAAGGTTTATTGTTAATTAATAATAGAGCTAATGTAAATGTTTTGTTAAGAATGATAATTGAATTGTAAATGTGCTTCGAACATTGATATAGCAAGGTTTTTAAAGTATGGAATTTTGGAGATTAATGTAAATTTTCAGTTGTTAAAATGAATACATATAAGAATTATGGTTTTGGGGACATAAAGTATTACAAAAATAGCGCTTATTGAAATATTTCATTCAATAAGCGCTATGGTGATATGATTCGACTATACTAATAGAAGAAATGCGTTTTGTATTAAGAATTTTGTTGTTCTTCCATACGAGACCAACCTTTTTTCGTTAAGCTAATTTTACCCGTTTCGATATTAATTATCTTTTGTTTATATAGATGACCAATGGCACGTTTAAATGAACCTTTACTCATATTAAATACTTCTTTAATAGCTTCGGGACTTGATTTATCCCAAAAAGGTAATTCGCCATCATATTCCACAAGTAAATCAAATATGACTTGACCATCATCGTCTAACCTTTCATGAGCTAAAGGTAAAAATGAACCATTAAGTTCACCGCGCTCATTATGACCAATGATACGAACGGTTACTAATTCACCTAATCTTGGCTCTGCTTTACGTTCAGATTCATGAACAAAAATTTTATAACCTTCTGTACTTAATAAGAAACTACCCACTCTTAATACACGATATGGTCTAGCTTCTAACATTTCATTTTGTTTACTATCATCGTTAATTGGTGTGTACATGTTATCAACGATACCTTCACTTGCTAATCGTGCGAACATTTGGTTCTGACTATCAATTCTTAATGTAACAAGTAATTGATCTCCTGCTTCTGGCCATAGTGTTTTAACCTTTGGTAGATCTTCCCATGGTATTAATACTTCTCTTGGAAGACCAACATCGACACGTGCACCATCTCGATCGACTTTAAGTACCTTTGCAAAGTCATATTTGTCTTTTGTAATATCAGGCATATTTTGTGTCGCAAATAATTCGCCTGATCGATTTGGATAAATGAAGAAACTGTATTCTTCACCTTTTTGTAATTCATCTTCTTCATTTACTTCGGATTGATTGAGTTTAACTTGTTCTCCATTGGGTCCTTTTAACATGTATGTTGATCCTTGTAAGCCAGTTACTTCAAGAAATTCTATAGAACCTACGATATCTTTTTCTAGTGCCATTATATTCTCCTTCGAGTCTTTTATTCTTTTATAGTATAACATGAGTCTTGTAATCTATCATTACAAGTTATAGGTGGTCGAAACTATCGTTATAATATGATATAATTCTTCCGTTAGAATAACGATATAAAAAAGGAGCAAATGCATGTTACAAGTAACTGATGTAAGTTTACGTTTTGGTGATCGTAAGCTATTTGAAGATGTAAATATTAAATTTACTGAGGGTAATTGCTATGGATTAATTGGTGCAAATGGTGCAGGTAAATCTACTTTCTTAAAAATTTTATCTGGTGAGTTGGATTCACAAACGGGTCATGTGTCATTAGGTAAAGATGAAAGATTAGCGATTTTAAAACAGGATCACTTCGCATATGAAGATGAACGTGTTCTAGATGTCGTGATCAAAGGTCATGAACGTTTATATGAAGTAATGAAAGAAAAAGATGAAATCTACATGAAACCAGACTTTAGTGATGAAGATGGTATTCGTGCTGCTGAACTTGAAGGCGAATTTGCTGAAATGAATGGATGGAATGCTGAAGCAGATGCAGCTAACCTACTTTCAGGATTAGGTATCGATGCATCATTACAAGACAAGAAAATGTCTGAACTTGAAAATAACCAAAAAGTAAAAGTATTGTTAGCACAAAGTTTATTTGGCGATCCAGACGTACTATTACTAGATGAGCCTACCAATGGTTTGGATATTCCAGCTATTAGTTGGTTAGAAGACTTTTTAATTAACTTTGAAAATACAGTTATTGTAGTATCCCATGACCGTCACTTCTTAAATAATGTGTGTACGCATATTGCTGACTTAGACTTCGGTAAAATTAAAGTTTACGTTGGTAACTATGATTTCTGGTATCAATCAAGTCAATTAGCTCAAAAAATGGCTCAAGAACAAAACAAGAAAAAAGAAGAAAAAATTAAAGAATTACAAGATTTCGTTGCTCGTTTCTCAGCGAATGCTTCTAAATCTAAACAGGCAACAAGTCGTAAGAAACAATTAGAAAAAATTGAATTAGATGATATCCAACCTTCATCCAGACGTTATCCATATGTAAAATTCACACCTGAAAGAGAAATTGGTAATGATTTATTAACTGTACAAAACCTTTCTAAAACTATTGATGGCGAAAAAGTATTAGATAACATTTCATTTACAATGAATCCTAATGATAAAGCCATTTTAATTGGTGATAGTGAGATTGCAAAAACAACATTACTTAAAATCTTAGCTGGTGAAATGGAACCAGATGAAGGATCTTATAAATGGGGTGTAACAACTTCATTAAGTTACTTCCCTAAAGATAATTCTGAATTCTTTGATGGTGTGGATATGAATCTTGTGGACTGGTTACGTCAATGTGCGCCAGAAGATGAGCAAACTGAAACATTCTTACGCGGCTTCTTAGGACGTATGTTGTTTAGTGGCGAAGAAGTTAAGAAAAAAGCAAGCGTGTTATCAGGTGGCGAAAAAGTTCGCTGTATGTTAAGTAAAATGATGCTATCAAGTGCTAACGTGTTACTACTAGATGAGCCAACCAACCACTTAGACTTAGAAAGTATCACCGCAGTCAATGATGGTTTGAAATCATTTAAAGGTTCATTGATCTTTACATCATATGACTTTGAATTTATCAATACAATTGCTAACCGTGTGATTGATTTAAATCAATCTGGTGCTGTTTCTAAAGAAATTCCATATGAAGAATACTTAAAAGAAACAGGAGTATTAAAATAGATGACTTCGATTGAGCGTATGAATACATTTTGATGATGTATTTATACGCTTTTTATATACAGATATAATGAACGTTCCCCTACTACATTAGTTATTTATATTAATGACTACACTCGTCTTACCATCCGAGTGCACGAGAGATACTAACCATTAAAATGCTAAGTATCACTTTGAAATTTTCTGTTTATTTCAAAAAATCGCAATTATCGGTTTACAGTCACATGTGGTATATGTATAATAAAAACATATCAATTGAATAAGATTTTGATGAGGCGCATTAAACATGAGTAAATATTAGGCAACTGTCTGCTAACAGCTAATATTGAAAGGGGGCAATGCCGAAACGAATGATAATAGCAGGTATCATTTGTTGGACTTTTTGGTTAAGAGCTAAGAGTTTGTCATTATTTCATAATAATGGAGTGCATCACTTGTACATAAATGTAGAACAAGTCGCATTCCAGACTTGTTCTTTTTTATTGAATGGATGTGTCTCCCTACTAACTGAGGAGGACAAATATTGAATAGAAGTGTTTTGAAATTTGGCGGTTCTTCCGTCAGTGATTTTACTAAAATTAAAAATATAGCAGGTATGCTAAAAAATCGTGTTGAACAAGGTGAACAACTCATTGTGGTAGTTAGTGCAATGGGCAAAACCACGGATCAATTAATGGAGAATGTGTCCACTTTAACATCAACACCAAAAGAGCAAGAACTCGCCCTACTGTTAACTACAGGTGAGCAACAAACCGTTTCATATTTATCAATGGTACTTAATGATATTGGTATTAGCGCTAAAGCAATGACAGGATATCAAGCAGGTATCAAAACCATTGGTCATCATTTAAAAAGTAAAATTGCTGAAATTGACCCATCAACCTTTGAAACAGCTTTTGATACCCACGATGTA
Organism: Staphylococcus sp. AC872; assembly: GCF_979255425.1. Lineage (NCBI taxonomy): Bacteria > Bacillati > Bacillota > Bacilli > Caryophanales > Staphylococcaceae > Staphylococcus > Staphylococcus sp. AC872. The sequence goes on along the minus strand of NZ_CEEDKW010000002.1, from coordinate 127,401 downwards.
CTTGTTATAGCTGGATTCCAAGGCATCAATGAGGATCATGAATTAACCACACTAGGACGTGGTGGTTCAGATACAACAGCAGTAGCTTTAGCGACGAGTAATCAGATTCCTTGTGAAATCTACACAGATGTTGATGGTGTATATGCTACAGACCCAAGAGTACTGAGTTATGCCAAACGTTTAGAGTATGTATCATATGAGGAAATGATGGAAATGAGCGCATTAGGTGCTGGCGTACTTGAGACACGTAGCGTAGAGTTGGCTAAAAATTATGATATACCATTATATTTAGGAAGAACGTTATCAAATGTGAAAGGAACATGGATTATGTCTAGAAGTGATTTATTAGAGAAAAAAGCAGTTACTGGGGTTGCATTAGATCAACACATGATGCATGTAACGATCACCTATCCCCTACCAGATAATCAATTATTAACACAACTATTCACAGAGCTAGAAATGGGTTCAGTTAATGTGGATATGATTTCACAAATTGTCAACCACGAAGGACTACAACTATCCTTCAGTATTAAAGATACAGATGCACATCAAATCTCAGCTATTTTAGAACAATTAGCCGTTGATTTTGAAGCTTTGGATTATAAAATTAATGAAGCATATGTCAAAATTTCATTAATCGGATCCGGTATGAGAGATATGTCAGGCGTAGCATCTAAGGCATTTATTACTTTAATCAATGCGAAGATACCTTTTTACCAAACAACCACTTCTGAAATCAGTATTTCTTATGTCATTGATGCTGAAAATGGTGAAAAAGCCGTCGAAGAATTGTACGGTGCATTTGATATATAATTGATTTTAACTTAATTTTTCACAATATTAATAATATTTAAAACGGAGTGACTTAGACATGACAAAATTAGCAGTAGTTGGTGCAACAGGATTAGTTGGAACAAAAATGTTAGAAACTTTAGACCGTAAAGAAATCCCTTTCAATGAATTGGTTCTATTTTCTTCAGCTCGTTCAGCTGGTCAAAAGATCGAATTTAAAGGGAAAACATATACAGTACAAGAACTAACAGATGAAGCAGCAAGTGAACACTTTGATTATGTACTTATGAGTGCTGGTGGCGGTACAAGTGAACATTTCGCCCCACTATTTGAACAAGCGGGCGCTATTGTCATTGATAATTCTAGTCAATGGCGTATGACTGAAGATGTTGATTTAGTTGTACCTGAAGTAAACGAACCACACTTTACAAGAGGAATCATTGCTAATCCAAATTGTTCTACAATTCAGTCTGTCGTACCATTAAAAGTATTACAAGATGCTTTTGGTTTATCAAGAGTAGCTTATACGACATATCAAGCGGTTTCAGGATCTGGTGTTAAGGGTAAGAGAGATTTATCTGAAGGTGCAAATGGTAAAGCACCTGAAGCCTACCCTCATCCAATTTATAATAACGTATTACCACATATTGATGTATTCCTTGAAAATGGTTATACAAAAGAAGAACAAAAAATGATAGATGAAACGCGTAAAATTTTAAATGATAAAGATTTAAAAGTGACTGCAACTTGTGTACGTGTACCAGTTCAAGATAGTCATAGTGTTGAAATGGATGTTACTTTAAATCAAGATACGACTGTTGAGGCAATTCAAGAATTATTTGATAAGGATGATCGTGTTGTTCTTGTTGATAATCCAGCTAAAAATGAATATCCTTTAGCAATTCACTCAACAGGTAAAGACGATGTGTTTGTTGGTCGTATTCGCCGTGATGACACTTTAGATAATACATTCCACGTATGGTGTACATCAGATAACCTACTTAAAGGTGCAGCATTGAATGCCGTTCAAGTTTTAGAACAAGTTTTAAAATTGAAAGGAGTTCTTTAATATGACACACATGTTTGAAGGTGTAGGCGTAGCATTAACAACGCCATTTGTAAATAATGAAGTAGATTATGATGCATTAAGACGACACGTTACATTCTTATTAGAAAATAATGCACAAGCGATTATTGTAAATGGAACTACAGCTGAAAGCCCTACGCTAAACGATGAAGAGAAAGAACATGTTTTAGAAACAGTTGTTAATTTAGTTAACAAACAGGTACCTGTGATTGCAGGTACAGGTACAAACAATACTGAAAAATCTATTCAAGCGTCTGTACGCGCACGTCAACTTGGTGCAGATGCAGTGATGCTTATCACACCTTATTACAATAAAACAAATCAACGTGGTTTAGTTCAACACTTCGAAACAATTGCGAATGCAGTTGAATTACCTGTGGTCTTATATAATGTACCTTCACGTACGAATATGACGATTGAACCAGAAACAGTTGAAACGTTAAGTCAAAATAAATACATTGTAGCGCTTAAAGATGCGACAAATGATTTTGATTATTTTGAAGAGGTTAAAAAACGTGTAAATCAAGATGAATTTGCCATTTATAGTGGTAATGACGATAATGTTGTTGATTTTTATAAACGTGGTGGCAATGGCGTGATTTCAGTAATTGCTAACGTCATTCCAAAAGAATTTCAACACTTATATGATGCTAAACAAGATGGGGACACAATGGCAAAAGCATTTGAACCGATTGGCCGTTTATTAGACGCGTTATCAGTTGATGTTAATCCTATTCCAATTAAAACATTAACTGCTTATGAAGGATTTGGAAGCTATGAATTACGTTTACCTCTTGTACCACTTGAGGAAAATGATCGTCAAACATTAGAGCAAGCTTACGAAACATTTAAAGCAGGTGAAAAATAATGAAAATCTTATTAATTGGCTATGGCGCTATGAACCAGCGTGTTGCAAGATTAGCTGAAGAAAAAGGCCATGAAATTGTCGGTGTTATTGAACCGACTCATAGTGAGTCAACACCCTACCAACAATATCATCATATAGCCGATGCTAAAGAAGCAGATGTAGCAATTGATTTTTCTAATCCTAATTTATTATTACCCCTATTAGATGAATCATTTGAATTGCCATTAGTCGTTGCGACTACTGGTGAAAAAGAGAAAATCACTCAAAAATTAGAATCATTAGGTAAAAAGATGCCAGTATTTTTCAGTGCGAATATGAGTTATGGTGTACATGCGCTTACTAAGATTTTAGAAGCGGCAGTTCCCCTACTACAAGATTTTGATATTGAACTGACAGAAGCACATCATAATAAGAAAGTGGATGCACCTAGTGGTACATTAGTGAAGTTATATGATGTTATAGAAGGTTTACGTGATAAAACAACGCCAGTTTATGATCGTCATGATAAAACTGAGAAGCGTTCACCTGATGAAATTGGTATTCATACCGTTCGTGGTGGTACGATTGTTGGTGAACATGATGTATTATTTGCTGGCACAGATGAAACAATTACGATTTCACATAAAGCACAATCTAAAGATATCTTCGCGAATGGTGCAATTGGTGCAGCTGAAAAGTTAATCAACAAGGAAAACGGTTTTTATACGTTTGATAATTTATAAAATATAACTAAAGGAGCAAAATTATGGTACAACATTTATCAGCACAAGAAATTATTCAATATATTAGTGATGCAAAAAAATCAACACCTTTAAAAGTTTATGTCAATGGTACATTTGATGGGGTCAACTTCCCTGAATCATTCAAAGTGTTTGGATCAGAACATTCTAAAGTTATCTTTTGTGAAGCAGATGACTGGAAACCATTTTATGAGACATATCAAAATAAATTTGAAGATGTAGAAATTGAAATGGACCGACGCAACTCAGCAATTCCTTTAAAAGATTTAACAAATACGAATGCACGTATCGAACCAGGTGCTTTCATTCGTGAACAAGCTATCATCGAAGATGGCGCAGTTGTAATGATGGGTGCAACAATTAATATTGGCGCAGTTGTTGGCGAAGGAACGATGGTAGATATGAATGCGACTTTAGGCGGTCGTGCTACGACTGGTAAAAATGTACATGTTGGTGCTGGATCAGTATTAGCTGGTGTCATCGAGCCACCTAGTGCGTCACCTGTTGTCATTGAAGATAATGTGTTAATTGGCGCCAATGCAGTTATTTTAGAAGGTGTTCGAGTTGGCGAAGGTGCAATTGTGGCAGCTGGCGCTATTGTGACACAAGATGTACCTGCAGGCGCAGTTGTTGCTGGAACACCTGCTAAAGTGATCAAACAAACATATGAAGTAGAAGATTCTAAACGTGAAATTGTATCAGCATTACGCAAATTAAATGATTAATTTATAATAATTACAAGTCAGTTGAAACAAAGGAGTGGCCTATGTTTTGAACTTGAACGTGAGTATGCTTAACGCTCTAACGTTCAAATGATTACATCGCCCCTCCTCATTGTTTCGACTTTTTATTATCATGATACTTAAAAGTATATTTTGGGATTATTACAATGAAAGGAATGATAATGATGAATGAATTAGAATTTGTAACAACACACCGTCGACATTTACATCAACATCCTGAATTAAGTTTACATGAATATGAAACTACACAGTACATCACGGATTTCTTAACAGAATTAGATGTTCCATTTGAACGTCCATTGGAAACAGGTGCAATTGCATATCTTGAAGGTAATAGTCAGCATACTATCGCTTATAGAGCAGATATAGATGCATTACCTATTTTTGAAGAAAATGATGTAGATTTTCGTAGTCAAAATGATAACGTGATGCATGCATGTGGTCATGATGGTCATACGACGGCATTGATGCTATTTGTAAAACGATGTAAAGCAATGGCAGATAAAGGTACGCTTCCTCACAATATTGTATTTATATTTCAACCTGCAGAAGAAACAGGTGGTGGCGCGCATCGTCTTATAAAAGCCAAAGCTTTTGAAAATTACCCTATTGAAGCTGTATTTGGAATTCACGTTAATCCTTTTTCTGACGAAGGCACAGTTGTCATTAGAGACGAAGAAATTACTGCAAGTGCGACAGAGTACCGATTCTATTTAACAGGACTATCTAGTCATGTTGCTGATAAAGAACAAGGTCATTCATGTGGAGAAGCATTACAACATGTCTTAACACAAGTGGGACAAATACAACAATTTCATTTGAATGGATTAAAACGAAATATTGTACATATGGGTCATTTTGAAGCTGGTGAAGCTATCAATACAGTACCAAGTAATGGCTATTTAGAAGGAACAATCCGTACATATGACGTCGATGATTTAACTATTGTAAAAAATCAAATGCAAAAAATTGCTGAAAGTGTCTCTTTGTTATTTAATGTGACATGTGAAGTGAAATTTGAGGAAGGCTATCCACCTACAATGAATAGTCCGAAATTACGTGAACCTGTTGAACAAGCACTTAACAATGCTAATCTAGAAGTCATCGACAAACCTACACCTTTCTTATTCGGCGAAGACTTTAGTTTTTATGGTCAATTATTAGCACCTGCTTATTTTGTATTCGTTGGCACTCGAAATAAAGAAAAAGGTTATGTGACAGGATTACATACGTCTCATCTGAATTTTGATGAAAAGGTATTAATAGATGTAGCTAATTATTATGAACAATTATTATTAAATTATAAAGAGGTGTAAGCATTGACAGCAATTTGGTCAGTCGATACAGAAGCATTTTATAGCAATGCTAAGAAAGTGAAAAATCAACAACCCATTATGGCTGTTGTTAAAAATAACGCCTACCACTATGGTTTAGAATTTGCGGTTAAACAATTTTTACGTGCAGGTATCAATACATTTAGTACGACGTCACTTAAAGAAGCAGTTCGAGTGCGTGAATTAGCACCAGACGCAACTGTATTTCTAATGAATGCGGTATATGATTTTGATACGGTTCGTGATTATCATATTCATATGACCTTACCTTCTTTAAATTATTATTATGAGCATAAAGCAGATTTACGAGATATTCATGTACACTTAGAGTTTGAAAATTTACTACATCGTTCTGGTTTTAAAACATTGGAAGAGATTCAACAGGTGTTACAAGATCATCAACAGAATAAAAATTCTGAACGCATGATTATTTCTGGCTTATGGACACATTTTGGTTATGCTGATGAATTTGGTGTGCCTGAATATGATGAAGAACGTTCAGCATGGTTGAATGTTTTACATACATTATTAAATGAAGGGTATCAATTCGACTATATACATTCTCAAAATAGTGCAAGTTATTATCGAGAAGGACAAGTCGTTCTTCCCCACCATACACATGCTAGAGTGGGTATCGCTTTATATGGTTCACGACCCTATAGTGATTTGGATGAATCAACCATCCAACAAGCATTGACTGTAAAGGCTAACGTCATTCAAATTAGAGAAGTTCAAAATGGTGACTATTGTGGCTATAGTTGGGCTTTTGAAACACAACACGATAATACTAAGCTTGCTGTAGTAGATGTTGGTTATGGTGACGGTATATTAAGAACAAGAGCGCAACATGAAGCACTAATTAATGGCAAGCGCTACCCTATTCGAGCATTAATGATGAGCCATATGTTTGTAGAAGTTGATGAACACGTACATGCACAAGATCAAGTTGTATTATATAATGAAAGTATGCGCATTGATGAATATACCTTTAAGGGTGTGGGAGCAAATTCAGAACAACTGAGCGCTATGAATCACGATTCTCTTATAAAGGAGTATAGATAAAGATGACAGTAGAATATAACGAATACGGCGAATTAACAATGGGAGGTACAAGTCTTAAAACAGTTGCACAAAGCTTTGGTACCCCAACCATTGTTTATGATGAAGAACAAATTCGAAATCAAATGCGTCGTTATCATAAAGCATTTCAACAAAGTGGATTAAAATATAATATTTCATATGCCTCTAAAGCATTTACATGTATACAAATGGTTAAATTAGTCCAAGAAGAAGACTTACAACTCGATGTTGTATCTGAAGGAGAATTGTATACTGCATTAGAAGCTGGCTTTGACCCAAGTCGTATACACTTCCATGGTAACAATAAAACGAAGCATGAAATTAGATATGCCTTAGACAATCATATCGGATATTTTGTCATAGATTCTTTAGAAGAAATCGATTTAATCGATCGATATGCTAGTGAAACGGTACAAGTAGTATTAAGAGTTAATCCAGGTGTAGAAGCACATACACATGAATTTATCCAAACTGGACAAGAGGATAGTAAATTTGGATTGTCGATACGTTATGGCTTAGCCAATGAAGCAGTTGATAAAATCAAACAAGCTAAACATCTTAACTTAAAAGGTGTACATATTCATATTGGATCTCAAATTGAAGGTACAGAAGCATTTATTGAAACTGCAAAAATAGTTATGAATTGGTTAAATGATCAACAAATTCAAGTTGATTTACTTAATCTTGGTGGTGGCTTTGGCATTAAATATGTTGAGGGAGATGTTAGCTTCCCTATTGAAAGCGGCATTGCTGAAATCACTGATGCAATCAAAAATGAAGCGAATCAGTTAAATATGGAAACACCTGAAATAGGTATTGAACCAGGTCGTTCTATTGTTGGCGAAGCTGGAATCACATTGTACGAAGTAGGTACGATTAAAGAGATACCGGAAATTAATAAATACGTATCTATCGATGGTGGTATGAGTGATCATATTAGAACAGCACTATATGATGCTAAGTATCAAGCTTTATTAGTAAATCGACACGAAGAAGCGGATGATACAGTAACTATTGCGGGTAAATTATGTGAATCTGGTGATATTATCATTAAGAATGCAAAATTACCAAGTTCTGTACAACGTGGCGACTATTTAGCGATATTATCAACAGGTGCATATCATTATTCTATGGCATCTAATTATAATCAAATGCAAAAACCATCAGTATTCTTTATTAAAGATGGAAAAGCACGTGAAGTGATTAAACGTCAATCATTAAGACAACTCATTATTAATGATACTAAATAATTATAGTTAACTTTAATCGGCATTTCATAAGGCTATAACAATTAGTTTGTTGAAACTAGTTGCTATAGCCTTTTTCTAGATATTGAGAGATATGATGGCTAAATGATTTTCGAGAAGTTAAACATAAAAAACGTTACTTAACACCAGAAAGTGAAAGTAACGTTTTTTATGACGATCAAATAAGTATCCCTTATATTCACAAAGCATATTGAATGAACAACAAAAAAACACCTTACATCTTGGTAAGGTGTTAGTTAATAAAGTCAATTAATTACAATCTATTTATTATAGTTTTACAACGTTCGCAGCTTGTGGTCCGCGGTCGCCTTCAACTACTTCAAATTCAACTGATTGACCTTCTTCTAATGATTTGTAACCATCTTGGTTAATTGCTGAGAAATGTACGAATACGTCGTTTTCTCCTTCAACTTCGATGAAGCCGAATCCTTTTTCAGCGTTAAACCATTTAACTGTACCTTGTTTCATAATCTGAAACCTCCAAGACTAAAATTCATTCAATATGCGTTATTCGCATATTACAAAAAATACATGACCTAATTACTCATAACGATAATAGCAAATATTTTTTGCAATATGGAATAAAACTATTGCTTACTTGATATTATAATTTATATAATGCAAAATTGCAATACAATTATAGGAAATTATCATTTAAACTATTTTTGGAAGATTATAATAAACTTCATTATTTTTTAAAACAATAAAACTATAAAATATTTGCAAATCCTCATCACAATCTTCACAAAAATTCAAATCACAATTATTGTAAAATGCGTACATGTTATATTTTCCCATCACACAGTTATCGTAATAATCGTTGCAATCTTTGATTAATTTACAGTAAGCATCTAACATGTCTTCATATGTAGAAAACTCAGATTGTTTCACAATCTTTTCTGGCCAATCTTCAAACAACCACCAACCTTCATAGTCAGCTCTAATTTTTGCAACCGTCCACATATGTATTCCCTTCTTCTTAAAATTCTATACTGATAATTTTAACTGGTTGTATATCAAAATCAAGTTAGAAGACTCATACTTTTGACTGATAGACGATATAGCAATTATTAGTTTTTTTACGTCTTTATCCTTATAATAGTGATATGAGGTGATAATAATGGAACGTAAACATATACAAGTATTTGGCACAGTACAAGGTGTCGGTTTTAGATTTTACACTCAAAGATTAGGCAATCAACATCACGTTGTAGGTACAGTGCAAAATGTTGAAGACTATGTTGATATATATGCTCAAGGAGAAAAAGAAAATTTAGAAGCATTTATCAATAGCGTTATTGCAGGTGCTTCTCCTGCCTCACATGTAACTAACTATCAAGTAGAAGATTTAGATATAGACGAAACATTAACTGAATTCAAAACAATTTAAATAAATACAAAAAAAGGAAGATGGCAGTTGAGATATAATATTTCAAGAGTTTTGGGGGCGATGGTAGGTATACCGGTAGCGATAATTGCTTGGATGGTTAGTATCTTTGGATTTGATCTGTCATTTATCGTTGACGGGGTCATTGGTTTGGGTGGATTTGTCTTATCGTACTTCCCTACTCAACGTTTGACTTCGCGTAAATATCTAAATGAAATAGGTTTAACTAGAAGAGAATATAGATATGTTAGAAGTCAATTAAACCAAGCACAATCCAAAATACGTTTGATTTTAAAATCATTTATCAATATTCGTTCTATTAAAGATTTCAGACAGGTCAACGATATCTATAGAATCTCTCGCTCGATTTATATGAGTGTGAGACAACGTCCAGGTATGTTTTTTAAAGTAGAAGGATTCTTTTATTCGCATATTGATAATGCCTTGAATTTAGTAGATTCATATACGAGATTAACTAAAATGCCTAGAAAGTCTCCCGAAGAAAAGCAGAAATTAGAACAAACAAGAATTACATTAGATGAAGTAAAACGAACATTAGTAGCGGATTTAAAACAACTGAATGAAGACGATTATGAACGATTAGATGTTGAAATGGAATTAAATAAAATAGAACAACAGCGTCGAAAAAAATTATAAAGATAAGGAGCGTAAATGGACATGGCAAATGAACAAGAACGTACCCCATCACACCCTCTTGATCAATATATCAATCATCAATCTGAGCAACCTAATACGATTGTAGAAGATTTTGAACATCAATTTACTGAAGCTGATCAAAAAAGGATTAATGAGATTAGTGAACAAATTAAGCCACTTGATCACGATGGTCTATTATCTTTTGGTACAAACTTACAACAAAATATGTCGCAGTTTTCACATCAAATGTTGGACGATGTACAGTCAAAAGATATGGGTCCTGTTGGTGATTCATTAAACCAATTGATGAGTAAATTAAAATCTGTGAACCCTAATGACTTAGACCCTAGTAAACAATCTAGACTAAAACGTCTTTTTAGAAGAACGAAATCTTCAATTAATGAGATTTTCTCTAGAATGCAATCAGTGAGTTCACAGATTGATCGAATCACCATTCAATTGGAAAAGCATAAAGGTAACTTAACGAAGGATATAGATTTATTAGATGGCTTGTATGATCAAAATAAGCGATATTTTGATGATGTGACGCTTTATATTGCAGCAGCACAACGAAAAAAGCTAGATATTCAACAACATACTATTCCAGAGTTACAAAAGAAAGCTGAAACATCAGGCAATCAGATGGATATTCAAGCAGTCGCAGATATGGAGCAATTTGTGGATCGCTTAGAAAAAAGAATCTATGATTTACAACTTTCAAGACAAATTGCCATTCAAACTGCACCACAAATACGAATGATTCAAAATGTAAATCAGGCATTAGCTGAAAAAATTCAGAGCTCAATACTAACAAGTATTCCATTATGGAAAAATCAAATGGCTATTGCACTGACATTGATGCGTCAACGGAATGCAGTTTCAGCGCAACGTGCAGTCACTGATACAACGAATGATTTATTAACTCAAAACGCATCGATGTTGAAACAAAATGCGATTGAAACGGCAACTGAGAACGAACGCGGTGTTGTCGATATTGAAACATTGAAACAAACACAAAGTGATATTATTGATACTATTGAACAAACATTACAAATTCAACATGAAGGTCGTCAAAAACGACAAGCTGCAGAAAAAGAATTGTCAGGTCTTGAAAATGATTTGAAACAACATTTATTATCAATGCGAAAAGAACCTTAAAAAGCTTCCCTATTTAATTTTAGGGAAGCTTTTTTAATATCTATTCTTTTTGATAAACGATAGGTTGTTGTTTGATAAAAATACTAATAATATATGCAATAATAGTAGTCATTACAGCAATTGGGAACCATTCTAATGAATAATCTTTAAGCCATAGATGGTCCATAAAGCTCAATTTTAACCATCCTTGTGTATGAATCACACTCAAGATAGATACAATTGCAACTACAATAACAGTGATTTGCTGTGTAATAGGTTTTGTTGGAATGAATCTAGCTATCAAGATGAGTAACACTACTGTGATTGCCACAGGATAGATGACGCTAAGCACAGGTTGCGACATTGTAATGACAGCATTCAGACCTTGATTTGCAATGATAAAACTAATAATAGTAAAGAAAATTACAAATGCTTTATATGAAATTTTAGGTATGATTCTATGGAAATACTCACTTACAGCAACTATTAAACCACATGCTGTTGTTAGACAAGCTAAAGCTACTATAATACCTAATAAATACTTACCGAAAGTTCCGAAACCAGTAGATGCCATTGTCGTTAATAAAAATGTACCTACGTTTTGGTCTTTAGCAGCAAGTGATTTTAACTTTGCATCAGAAATATCAATATGATTTCCGATAAATCCTAACGAAATATAGATAAAGATTAATGCGACAGCTGCGATTAAACCTGCCATTAAGGTTTGCTTAAATATCTTATCAGCATGATTGACACCTGTTGCTTTAATCGCATTCACTACAATCATTGAAAATGCAATCGCAGCAATCGCATCCATTGTTAAGTAACCTTGTGTAAATCCTTGAGAAAAACTACCTATATTACTGTTGAAAAGTTCTGTATTACCATGACTTGATGAATGGTCACTAAAATCAATAAACCCTTTAACAATCATTGCTAAAATAGTGATCAGTAATAGTGGCGTAAGTAAGGAGCCGATACGATCGACCATTTTATTTGGGTTAATGCATAAATATAATACGATAATAAAGTATATAAGTGTAAATATAAATAAAGCCAGATTGCCATTGGTATGCGCTATCGGTGTGACAGTCATTTCAAATGATGTTGATGCTGTACGAGGTATAGCAAATAAAGGTCCAATAGTTAAATAAATCACTATTAAAAATATTATCGAAAAAACTGGTGATATTTTATTAAATGCACCAATATAACCTTGTTTATCAAGTGCACCAACGACAACACCAAGTAATGGCAGTCCAATACCAGTTAGTGCAAATGCGAGAATCGCAGGCCAGAAAAAGTGTCCACTATCTAAACCTAAGTTCGTTGGGAAGATTAAATTACCTGCACCAAAGAACATAGCAAAAAGTGTGAACCCTACAATCCATGTATTCTTGTTCATAATGCTGCTCCTTTGTCCTTAAATATGCAACATTAAACATTCTAGCATAGATATAATTCATAAGTCTATATAATTTCAGAAAATTTAAAAACTTAGTTAATTTAAATTTATCAAATAGACATATTTTTAAAAAGATTTAAGCAATAGTTTTTTCAATAATGGTGATAGTAAACTTGGTAAATGTTCAACACCTTCAACAAATATTGAATATTGACCATAAATATTATGAATCGTCTGCTCTATATCTTCAGTAATTGGATCCTGACTCAAGAATACATTGAAGACTTCAATACCAAATTTACGCGCATTTTCAACAGCTTCGTACGTATCTATGATGCCATCTTGACTATAATTATATGCAGAAGGCTCTCCATCAGAAAAGACAATGAGAAATCGTTGATGATGACTGCGACGAATTAATCTATCGCTCGCGATTCGAATGGCAACCCCATCACGGTTATCGTCTTGTGGTTCGAGGGCCATTATTCGAGGGCCATCTTTCTTCAATGTTGAATAGTCGTAATGAATGATTTCATCTATAATATTAGGTTGCTTCGTATCATCTGAATCAAAGGCATCTTCGTTAAAGGCCAATATTTCATGTTTTACGTTTAATTCTTTTAACGTCTCGTGGAAGAGTACGACACCTTTAATCGTTTCGTCCATTTTATCATGCATACTAGCTGAAGCATCGATTAATAATGTGAATGTTGCATCAAATGATTGGCTTAAATCTTGTTTTTTATAGAACAATTTATATTGATCATCTATAAACCAATTAATTAAATTTTTCTGTAATCTGCCTTTAGTTAGATTATGTCTTTCATCTTGATGTTCACGTTCGATTGTCTTTTTAATAATTTGGATTAAATCTTTAATTTCAAATTGCACATCATTTTTAACATCTTCATAAGCCTGGATGTATTCAGGTAAAATGTCAGGGACTTTCCATTTAATATCAACATTTTGATTAATGCCATCTAATGCGAAAGCACTATTTTGACCAATAAAGCCTCCTTCTTCGCGATCAAGCGTGTTTTGAGACCCCTTACCTTTTTTAGTCATCATATCGGTCATGTCATCAGATGAGTCCCCTTCTCTAGCTGTATCATTGTCAGCCATTACTTCACTGTTTTCACCCTCATGTAGTTCCATTTCGAGATAAGCGCCACCTTCAGAAGAACTATCAGCAGCTTTGGTTTCTGCTTCGGCTGTCACAGCATCATTTTCCTCTTGTGACTGATCTTTACCATCTGTATTAGCAGCATCTGTTCGCTTTAAGTCTTCAAACAGGTCTTGTTGAATGTCTTTATATAGATTTTTGGGGATATAATAATATTCATTTAACATATCTTCTTTTAATAAATCATCTACTTGATATAATATACGTTCAGCTAAAAACATATTGTCTTCAGAATTTTGATTTTGAAAGAAGTTAGGCAAATATTGATACATATTGACTAAGACGTCATCAAATTTTGGATGTATGGATGGAACATCATAGAAGTTTTGATTAATAAAAGCATGTTCTAAATATAAAAATAATAAATCTGTGTATAGTGTTTTCGTTTTATAAACATTAATTTGTGATTCAGTAAATGTAAGTCTGGTATTTAAACGTAAATCTATATACTTTGTAGTGCTTGGACGTTGTATTTTAATTTCATTAAATATACGTATATCTTCTAATAATTTAAATAGTTGTTGGAAAAATTTAGGATGTTTAAACTCGTTATTGTGTAACACCTCATTAACGATACCTACATCCATCATTCGATAACCATAGGCCGCTAACATAACATCTGTTTTGAGGCCAGCAGCTTCAACTTCTTTTGGACGGTGGGACCAAAACCAACTTGTAATAAGAGTATTACTAAATGGATTGTAAAAAGGGAATTTTTGAATTTTAACTTGTGTTTGCTCGTTTTTTAAAAGTAAACGAGCTAAGTCTTGTAACATCATCACTTGTTTAGCATCTAACTGTTCGTCGTTAAATTTAATGAAACGGTCGCTCATGATTTATCCCTCTCTAAAAGTTAAGTTCAATTGCATTTATGATGGCTTGTTGTTCTCGTTCATCCTCAAGTTTATCTATAATTGTACGTTTAATCGCACGTTCGATAGGCATTACAGTTGCTAAGTCACTTAAATCAATCAGTGCACGTATACTTGCTGCTTCTTCAGAAATTTGACCTTGTTTGGTCATTGTACGTAAATCTTCGTTGAATTTAATGATTTTTTGGATAGTTGCATCATCTTGTAAACGACTTTGTTCTTTAATAACGTGACTTAAAATATCTCCATCGATATAATCCACTTGTATCACAACAAATCGGTTTTTAAGTGCCTCGTTCATAGGTAGCGTACCTACATAGCCTTCATTGATAGCGGCAATCACGTTAAAGCCAGGCTTTGCTTGAATAACTTCACCTGTAAAGGGATTAGTTATACGTCGACGGTAATCTAACACACCATTTAAGATAGGTAATGTTTCCGGCTTAGCCATATTGATTTCATCAATATATAAGATATGTCCTTCTTTCATGGCTTTAATAACAGGTCCATCAATAAAAACGATTTCTTGATGCCCTTGTTCATTCGTTTTGATTGTTTTAAATCCTAATAGACTTTCTGCATCTAAATCAACTGAACAGTTAACTTGATACATTGGTGTATTTACAACTTCACTTAATGTTTCTGCGAGTTTAGTTTTCCCAGAACCTGTTGGTCCTTTTAATAAAATATTCTTATTTAAATCAAATAATGCTTTCGCATCATTAAAAACTGAAACGTCAGCATTTTTATATTGTGCTTGTACCATAAATCATATGCTCCTTTTTTATCTATATGAAAAAGACTAAGACATGTGGGTTTGGATTTCCAATTGTCTTAGTCTTGTTGACTATTGTCTTTATATACTTGTTTGACAGTCTAAACTGATTGAAACGATTTTAAACTTCTTTAAAGTATGTTTTGTAATAGCCACCAACTAAACCTGAATTATCGATGATTTGATAATATTCTTCAGTTTCATTAATGACATCATATTGTTCACCAACAGTAAGCATATCAGATACAGTGAACTTCTTCGCATCTGTATTTGTCACTTCTACTTTTTTAATTGGTGTACGTTCTTTCCATGTTTCGTGTAACATTTTATTTCCCTACCTCTATGATTATTTTAATAATTTTATTTTTCTAGTGTATAAATGAATGAAATACCACTGTTTTCAGTTATTCGCAGTGAATCAGAATCATCTTGTTCTAATGTTTGATATGGTATACCTATATCATCTAATGTTTGCTTAGCGTTTTCAAATTCCGACTTATTTTGAGTGGAAAATTCTATTTGTTCAACCATACCTACATCTTCATTATTGATTTCTGTCTCTGCTTCATATAGATGCAGTTCACCACCAAGGCCACCTTCTCCAATTTTAAATACTTGGATAGCTTGTGTTGATTCTTCAGAGGGATGATATTCTGCAAATATATTTAATCCAAATACATTTGTAAGGATAGATGCTGTGATTGGCAATTCATTTACCTTAAGAATCACAGGGCCTAAACCTTGAATTTGATGTAGCGGATTGACAGTACTTTCAAATGATGGCATGCCTAATGGAACGCCTGTATTATGTTCGTTTGAATAGATATCAAATAATTGTTGATTATGATCCTTGAAGTTAAAATGCTTATTACCATTGAGTTCAGTAATTGAGCTATAAGATATTTGATGATTTGTGAAAATAGATTGATATTCATCTAGACCAGAATCGGATGGTGTTCTTAAACCAACGCTATCGATATGTAAGTTTTGATAATTGTTATTAGGTACTTCCACAAAATGTATGCGCGTACCTGGGCTTAAATTAGCATCACCAAATCTTAAAGCATGTTCACCTTTTTCAGATGAATTAAAACCTAATATATTTTCAAATAAATCTTTAGTTTTAGATAGGTCACTTGTACCTAACGTGACACTTCTAAGTCCGCTCATATACTGACACCCCTAATCATTTATCGTTACAATATTATTATAACGTATTTTCACGATGATTTATATGATGAACTATTGTGATGATTTGCTGTTTAAAATAGTAGAATTATAAATTGTTTTTAGTTTGAATGTAATTCATTTTTCAAAATTAAGCTAAAATACATTTTGGTATTGTTGCAAAAGTGTATTAAAATATAAGTATAGAGATTAGATAAGGAGGCATACACATGTCTACGATGTGGATTATATTTGCAATTACTGTTTTAATAGCTGTCTATTCAGGCATACAAGTTTTTACGAATTTGCAAAATAAGCAAAAGCCAAGTTTTAAATATTTCTTAATTGCATTTATTGTATGTATTATTTTAGCAATTATAGAGATTATCGTCTTATACTAAAATATTATTTTATAGTTTTAGATATTTAACATGGATAAAGCCAGTAAATGAGTTTTTAAAGACCCGTTTACTGGCTTTTTTCTGATTATTCATGCTAGATTTTACAAATATTCTGTTTTAGAAAATAAATAATACAATCCTAAAGTGAAAATGAAGATATAAATAGCAATCCATAAACTAATGAATAAAAAATGGAATGTGATCAGTTGGTTTAGAGAATACTGGTATATTTGAATGAAGTCACCTACTGGTGGTATGAGCCATAATATATATTTTGTAGCTGGTACGCTTAGAATGATGGTGTGTCGCATTATAGATAATAGAATGATTAGAATCAATAATAGCCAACTGTACTTTCTCGACATGACATTTTGAATACAAATAAAGGTACCGATTAACACACCAAAAATGACAACAATAACATGTAAATATAATGCCAGAGTCAAATGTATGATAGACATTTTTTCTGAAAATCGATTGAATAGAATTGGATAAAGTATTGAAAAAATGATTAAAGGTAGTAATGTCATAATGCTAAAATATAACTTATGTGTCAGATATTTGAGTTTAGAGTTAAATTGTATAAATAATAACTGTCGTTCTTTATTATTTTCTAATTGATATATATTAATCGTTAACCATGCTGATACAGCTAATAACACAATAGTTGATGATGCATAGCTTGATAAAATAGATTGCCCACTATAAACATAAAGCATAGCTATCCAAATCATATAAACGATATAGGGAGGTATAAATGTGTATGATCTTATTAATTTTTTGAATTGATAAGCTGTAAAACGCATTAATCACCCTCCTCGTTAATAACGGAATCAATAGTTACGTTCTTATGAATTAACTTTTTTAAAACGACATTGGTCTCTTTTGCAGGTACTTTTAATTTAATGTAATTAGTATTATTAGTATTTTTTAAAATAGTAGTGTCATGTTTCATTTTGAAGTGGTAGATTAAATCTTCTTTATTTTCTATATTATCTATGTTAAAACTAATTATTTTGTATTTTGACATCGTAGTTGTTATTTCTTTTAATTCTTGGCTTTCGAGATCAAATGTATGAGTGATGATGTGATGATAAATAAGCGAATCATGAGCAGTTAATATGATCGTTGCTTTATTTTTTAATAACTTAAGTTGTGACAGTAAATAAGCTAAAGATGACTCATCAAGTCCATTAAATGGTTCATCTAATAAGTATATATCTGCTTTTGATGCTAGACATTGAATAAGATTTACCTTTTGTTGTGTTCCTTTTGAACAATTTTTTAATCTATGTGAGAGAAATGGTTCAAGATGCATATTTGAAATCATATTATTTAAATATTGATCATTGATATGTAAATGATTGAGATGTCGAATAAATGATAGATATTCTCTTACAGTTAAATTTAAATCATTTGGAAGATAATCAGGTGCATAACTGATACGGCCGTTAACTTTAATATTGCCTTTGCTAGGACTGATAAGCTGTGCAAGTAATTGTAATGTGATTGTTTTGCCTGAACCATTATGCCCTTGTATATGAGTCATACTATGCTTTGGAATGGTTATCGATAGATCATTTATAATTTCTTTATGATTGATTGATTTTGATATGTGATTTGCAACAATTGCCTCAGTTGTCATCAATGCACCCCCATTTAAAATGATTGTTAGCTTAATCTTTAAAGTAAGCGTATCATTCATTTTCGTAAAATCATATACTACCTAAGTATTAATTAATACATAAAGAACCAACGGTGATTCATTTCACCGTTGGTTCTTTAGTTATATTCAAATTTAGTCTTTTGAATTAAGATTCTAATAATAAATCTTCAGGATTTTCAATTAAGTCTTTGATTGTTTTTAAGAATCCTACTGCTTCTTTACCATCAATAATTCTGTGATCATAGCTTAATGCGATGTACATCATTGGACGGTTTTCGATAGTATCTTTGTCAATTGCAATTGGACGAGTAATGATTGAGTGCATACCTAAGATAGCAGCTTGACTACCATTGATAATTGGTGTACTCATCATTGAACCGAAGATACCACCATTTGTAATTGTGAATGAACCGTTAACCATGTCATCTAAGCCTAATTTTTTGTCGCGAGCTTTGACAGCTAGATTAGCGATTTCTTGTTCGATTTCAGCAAAGTTTTTCTTATCGCAATCTCTTACGAATGGTACTAATAAACCGTCATCAGTAGATACAGCGATACCGATATCATAGTATTGTTTAGTAATCATGTCTTCGCCATCAATTTCAGCGTTAACTTCTGGATATTTTTTAAGTGCAGCTACTGCAGCTTTTGTGAAGAATGACATGAAACCTAATTTAGTACCATCATGGTCTTTGATGAATTGTTCTTTTTTACGTTTACGTAAATCCATAACATTTGTCATATCAACTTCATTGAAAGTTGTTAACATTGCTGTGTTATTAGATACTTCTAATAATTTTTTAGCAGCAGTTTTCTTTCTGCGTGACATTTTTTCACGAATAACTGGTTTAGATGGTTTGTCACTAGATTTTTTAGCTTCATTACCAGAAGGTTTGTTATCATTTTGAGATGATTGTTGAGCTTGGTTTTGACTGTTGTTTACATCTTCTTTTCTAACAACGTCATTAGATTTTCCAGCAACTTCACTTAAGTCAACACCGTTAGCGCGAGCATGACGGCGTGCTGAAGGTGTTGCTTTCACACGTTGGTTATTAGCTGAATCATCTTGTGATTGATCAGATGATTGATTATCGTTTGATGGTTGAGAAGTCTCTTTAGATTGTTGATCGTCTTTATTAGTTTCATCATTACTTTGTGGAGTTTGATTATCTGATGAACCACTTGATGCATTACCACTACCTTCACCAACAACTGCGATAGCTTGACCTACTTCAACTGTATCGCCTTCGTTAGCAAGTTGTTCTGATAAGACACCTGCTTCTTCTGACACAACTTCTACGTTTACTTTATCTGTTTCTAATTCAAGAATAGCTTCACCTTTATCTACGCTATCCCCAACATTTTTTAACCACTCTGCAATGGTACCTTCTGTAATTGATTCTGCTAATTCTGGAACTTTAACCTCTGGCATTTTGAATTTCCCCCTATTTATTTAGTAATGCTACTTTCAATAATATTATTTTGAACAAGTTTATGGATTTCTCCATCACCTTCAGCTGGTGCTGCCCTTTGGATTCTTCCATGGTAACTTAAATCGTATTTATCACCAACTAATGATCTTAGGTAAGGATAAACGAATAACCATGCACCTTGGTTTTTAGGTTCTTCTTGTACCCATGATACTGATTCAAGATTTGGTAGTTGATCGAAAATTTCTTGGATTTCCTCTTCAGGGAATGGATATAATCTTTCAACTGCTACAAGTAATACAGATTCGTCAGGATTTTTAGCTAAATATTCTTTTAAGTCGATAAATACTTTACCTGAAGCTAATATTACTTTTTTAACTTTATTAGCTTCATAATCTTCAGCAATGATCGGTTTGAAACCACCAGTCGTAAACTCATTAATTGGTTTAGCAACTGTTTTGTTACGTAATAAACTTTTCGGTGACATAACAATTAAAGGTCTCATTTCTTGAGAATCTAAGCTTGCTGCTTGCGCACGTAGTAAGTGGAAGTAGTTACTTGCACTTGATAAGTTAACTACAGTGCTATTGTTTTCTGCTGCAAGTTGTAAGAATCTTTCAAGGCGTGCTGATGAATGTTCTGGACCTTGACCTTCAAATGAATGAGGTAAGAATAATGTTAAACCTGAACGTTCGCCCCATTTTGCTCGCGCACTTGATAAGAAGTTATCAAACATCATTTGAGCCATATTTGAGAAGTCCCCATATTGTGCTTCCCAAATGTTGAAGCTACCTTTATTTTCGACATTGTAACCATATTCAAAACCAACAACAGCTGCTTCTGATAATGGTGAATTATGAATATCGAATGATGCTTTTTGATCAGGTACATGATGTAATGGTGTGAATGTATCACCATTTTCTTCATCGTGTAGTACTGCATGACGATGACTGAATGTACCACGTTCACTGTCTTGACCAGTTAAACGAATAGAAGTACCATCTTGTAAAATCGTTGCAAAAGCAAGTTGTTCCGCTTGTGCCCAATCTACTAAACCATCTTCTTTTTCAAATGGTTCTTTACGTTTTTCAAGTACTTTATTTAATTTTTTCAACACATTGAATCCTTCAGGATATGTTAACATCGCGTCATTGATTTCTTTTAAGTGATCAAATGTGAACTCTTTATCATCACTCTTAAGTGGTTGTTGTAAGGATTCTGGTTTTTCCATATCTGGATTGTCCATTTTATCTGATTTGTCAATTTTATCATGTGCTGCACGCATTTCTTTTTGAACACTATCAATGACTTGATTCATTTCATCTTCACTAATAATGCCTTCGTCCACTAATTTTTTACCATAAACAAGTTCTACTGAATCATGCTTACGGATATTGTGGTATGGTAATGGATTTGTAATTGACGGTTCATCCATTTCGTTATGACCATAACGTCTATAACCTACTAAGTCGATGACAACATCTTTATGGAACTCTTTACGGAATTCCATTGCGATATCAATAGCTTCAATTGTTGCTTCAACGTCGTCAGCATTAACATGTAAAATTGGAACATCATAACCTTTAGCCACATCTGTTGAGTATGTTGTAGAACGGCCATCTGTTGGTTCAGTTGTGAAACCAATTCGGTTGTTTGTGATGATGTGTAAAGAACCACCTGTTGAGTAGCCTTTTAAATCACCTAAGTTCATTGTTTCAAAGTTAATACCTTGACCAGGATAAGCAGCATCACCATGAATAATGATTGGCATAGCTTTATGGAAGTCAGTTTGTGGTGCGCCTGCTTGTTGCGTATTATCTTGAGCAGCACGAGTACGACCTTCAACAACGGGCGCTACAATTTCCAAGTGACTTGGGTTGTTTGCTAAAGCGATTCGTTGTTCAATACCGTATGAATCTGTAGTTTTCACGCCACCTAAGTGATACTTCACATCACCAGTCCAACCAGCAGTTAATTCTAAGCTACCATCTTCTGGCAAGAACTTCATAGGATCAGTATGCATGAACTCTGAAATCATCATTTCATATGGTTTCTCTAATACGTGAGTCAGTACATTTAAACGACCACGGTGTGCCATACCAATTTGAATATTTTTAATACCAGCTTCACCAGCTAGTGTAATCGTGTGTTGTAGCATTGGTACTAAAGCATCGACGCCCTCAATAGAGAATCGTTTTGCACCAACGAAGTTTTTGTGTAAATATTTCTCGAAACCTTCGACATGAGCCAATTTATTAAATAATTCAGTTTTTTGTTTATTATTTAATGTTGCTTTATATGGTGTTTCGATACGACGTTTTAACCATACACGTTCTTTATTGTTATTAATATGCGTATATTCGAACGCAATAGGACCTTTATATCTTTTTTCCATACGAACAATAGCTTCATATGCATTATCGTAAATATCAGTAAAATGTTCTGATACGATTCCAGCTGAGATATTTTCCAAAGTAGCTTGATCTAAATCGAAATCTTCTATTTCTAATTTAGGTATATTTTTACGCTCTGGAGGATTGACTGGATATATATTTGCTTTTAAATGTCCGTATTGTCTAATGTTATCGATTAATCTCATGACACGTTTAATTGTACTGTCACCAGATTGTGAACCACCCTCATTAGCGGCTGGTTTAGCTTCGATATGAGCTTCCCCTGTTTGAATTGTACTAAATAGGACTTGTAAATCTTCGGGTACAGATGATGGATCTTGTAGGTAATCATCGTATAAATCTAGCATTAACCCTAGATTTGCGCCGAAGTTTACAGGTGCCTCTGTAACTTCTCTCTTGTCCTTTGTCATATTACACCCTCCACAAAAATGTTGAAACGCTTACAAGACAATAATAGCATTATTTCAAATTTTGTTAAAGTGGATTTACCTATTATTGTAAAAAAACAGAACCAAGAAAAATTTGGTTCTGCATTAATTTAATTATATTAAAATGTTGACTTTAAAGATGTAAACTAAAAGCTTAATTAGGTATACAAAATAGCGTGATTGAGATAGAAATTTAATTCTGGTTGGGGTTATTAAAATATGATTTTAAATGTTGTATATTGATCAACTTCACTTTCTACATGAATAAATCCCCCGTTTAATTGAACGATTTTATCAGCAATTGATAGACCTAAACCATTACCACCTTGGCTACGAGCGCGAGATTTATCTACACGATAAAAACGGTCAAATATAAATTCCAAGTCTTGCTTTGGAATACCTAAACCATGGTCAGTAATTTCTATACTAATTTGTTTGTTTTTAAGTTGAGTCTTGATCTGAATTAATTTATTTTCAGTATCATATTTCATTGCATTATCTATAAATATTAAAATGAGTTGTTCAAACTGATGACGGTTCATTTTAAGTTTTAAAGGTTTTTCATCTAGTTCAACATCAAACGTATAATCCGGATGCAATTGTTTGAGTGATTTGACTCTAGATAATATTTCAGAATTGATATCTACGAGTTCTTTTTCTAGTTGGCCACTTTTAACATTGTCTTTAGTTAATAATAATAATTCTTCAACTAATTTAGTAATTCTATTCATTTCTTCTAAAGAAATATTAAGTGATTCTTCTAACACGGCTGGATCTTTTTTACCCCATCGTTGAATTAAATTCAAATGACCTTGAATAATTTGTAATGGTGTTCTTAATTCATGGGATGCATCTTCGACAAATTGCCGTTGTTGATTAAATGTTTCTTCGATATGGAACATCATCTCATTGAATGTAGCGATGAGATTATCAGTTTCTTCATAGTTAGTCGTTAACTCTAACTTATTTTGGAAACCATCTCGCCGAATTTGATTCATTTTGTTAGACATAGTTACGATGGGTTTAGTGATTTGTGACGAGACAATATAACTTACTATAGCTGTGATGATTGTAGCGATTAAACCGAATGCAATGGCTACAATATATAAAGATTGTACAAGATGTTCATAATTTTCTAATGAATGTATTAATACGCTATATCCATTAAAATTTTTAGTATGGATACGTTCTGTGATTGCTAGATAATCAACGCCTTTGTATTTGATAATTTTGACTCTTTCAGGATGTGAAAGGCCGATATTAGAAGGTACAGAAGGTAAATTTTCATTTGTTGTTTGTAGTAATTTTTTTCCTTTAGTATTAAAAATAGTTACTTCTTGAAAGTTTTCTAAAGAAGCATTTAAATCCAAGGCCGATATTTCATCTAATGGTTTGGCGTGGAATAAATTGATAATATCGTCAGAACTACGTTCAGCTTCGTCTAGCTCACTATCATGCAAAGCATCTTTTAAAAAGAAGATGATAACCAAACAGAATAAAACGATTGTGATAAAAGTTATAAATGTTGTGATTAACATCCATTTATATTTGAGTTTTCGTTGTTTCATCATCGAATCACGTACCCTACGCCACGTACTGTTTCAATTACTTTATCCTTACCAAACGGTTTGAGTTTATTTCTTAAATATCGGATATAGACATCTACGACATTCGTTTCAACCTCAGTATTATATCCCCATACATGGTTCAATATTTGTTCACGTTGTAATACATGATTTTTGTTCTCTGCTAACACATAGAATAAGTCATATTCAGTTTTAGTTAAATCTAATTGAGTGCCATCTACTGTAACCTCAAAAGCTTCTTTATCTATAATAATGCCATTAATATTAATCGTATCTTTTTTAGGTTGACGACGAAGTATAGCTCTAATACGAGCAAGTAATTCTTCAATATCAAATGGTTTAACAATGTAATCATCAGCACCATAATCTAAACCTGCAACTTTATCATAAGTATCACTTTTAGCGGTAATGATGATAATCGGTGTTGTTTGTTGTTGACGAATTTGACGACATATTTCTAATCCATTTATATTGGGTAACATTAGATCTAAAATAATGAGATCATAAGTTTTATTCAGTGCTTTATCTAGACCAGTAGCACCATCATTTTCAATATCGACTTGATAATTCTCGTGAGTTAGTTCAAGTTCAATAAATCGAGCTAAGTTCTTTTCATCTTCTACAATTAAAATGTTTGTCATCTTTGCACCTCTTAATATGGTTATACACAATGTTAAATAAATACATTTAACATATGAATGATTTATATATCTTTTTATGTTCATTGATGTAAATGTAGACATCTGATTTTGAAAGCAAGTCATTGCTTTCATAAAATTATGAATCTAAATCTCAATGATTAATTAGATGACTTTTTTCATATGTGTTTGTCTCTTTGTGTATAACCCATTAATTGTCTTCTTAACTAAATTTTATCATATTTTCAATCGTTAAATGGTAGGTATTGAGAAGTATTTTATTATTATTTCAAGTATTCGTAATGTCAAAAATTGATGATGGTTAATAATTTATAAATAGTTCATCATTTTTCGTTATTTCTAATTGACAATGATTCTCATTCATGTATAATAATAGTTGAAAATGATTATCAATACCAAAAAGAACTTTCCCCCCCACATATATTTCGTTCTTAAGGATTGGTCATTTTCATATAATCCCCTTTTATATGCCCGTAAAAGACTAACGTTGAAAAACGTTTTAATAAAGCAGTAGACCTTTAGACACTTGAGGTTTACTGCTTTTTTAGTTCAGTAAACAATTTAAAAGAATTAGAGGGCTCTAGTTTTATAAATTAGTAAAATCAATTGATGATAAATGAAAGCACCACATTTCAAATTATGGAAATGTGGTGCTTTATAATCTAATATTATTCTGCCAATTTATTATTTAAAATTAGTGTTGATAATACAATACTAAATGAACCACCAATGATACCTGCAATAATATCAGTTGGATAATGTACCCCTAAATATACACGGGATATTGATACCATCAAAATGAGTGACGCTGCTAACCCAATTAAAATGCCTTTAGATAGACCAGAATCAGTTCTGTTCAAGATATAAATGATACTACCAAAATAAGAAGTTGATCCCATTGCATGACCGCTAGGGAAACTGAAACCAGTAATATCAATTAAACGTAATAATGTTGGTCGTTCTCTATCAAAGATATTTTTTAAAACGGGGTTTAATATGCTTGATAAGCTCATCACAATAACAAAAAATAATGTTTCAATTCTAAGTCGTTTTAACATTAAATATGCAATAAGCATTAATGATAAACAAACCATAGCCCATACTTCACCTAGTTTGGTAGCGCCAAGCATGATTGAAGTTGTAATAAAACTTTCTGATGCATAAATGAACTCGTAAACTTCATTATCTATCCATTTACCTAAGCGTGATTCATGGAAGAATGCTATGATTCCAAATATCAAAGTAAAAATGATAAGTAATGAAATTCGTTTTAATCGACTCATTACATTGTCCCCCTAATTATCTAAAGCATCTTTGATTATTTTATCGAATAAATCTTCTTTAGTATAACTTTCTTTATATGTTTGCATTTGTTTAACGATATCATCACGGTTTGTTTCAATGTGATTCAACTCTTCTAATAATCTTACTTGCGTTAATTCTTCTTCAGGAATGGCTTTACCATAACCTTTAGACTCAAAGTTTTTTGCGTTATCAATTTGATCTCCACGAGATTGATCAAGTCCAAGTGGAATTAATAGCATTGGAATTCGTAACGTCAGGAATTCATAAATAGCATTTGAACCTGCACGACTCACAACTGTATCAGTAATCGCAAGTAAATCTGTTAAATCATCTTTAACAAATTCAAACTGAACGTAACCCTCTTTTTTAATTGAATCATCTACTAAACCTTTACCTGTTAAATGTATGACTTGGTATTGGTGTAATAATGCTTCTAGGTTTTCACGAATAGCATCATTTAATTTTTTACTGCCTAAGCTACCACCCATAACAAGTAAGACCTTTTTATCTGGTTTAAATTCAGTTAATTGATAGCCACGTTGTTGGTCTCCCTGTTTTAAATCTTCACGTACTGTCGCACCTACAAAGTCTGCTTTATCTTTTGGTAAATAGTTTAATGTGTCTTCAAATGTTGTATAGATTTTCTTAGCGAATTTTAATGCAATTTTATTTGCTAAGCCAGGTGTTAAATCAGATTCGTGAATGATGGTAGGAATTTTTAAAGAACGTGCAGCAATAACAACAGGTACAGATACAAACCCACCCTTTGAGAATAGTAAATCTGGCTTTTGTTTTTTCAAGATTTTACGTGCATCTAGCACACCTTTTAAAACTTTAAATACATCTTTCGCATTTTCTAATGATAGATAGCGACGTAATTTACCGCTTGAAATAGGATAGTATGCAATATTAGGTAATTGTGATTCTATCATTTCTCTTTCGATACCATTTTTAGAACCAATATAAAACGCTTCATGCCCTTTGTCTATTGCAGTAGGGATTAGACTTAAATTGACTGAAACGTGTCCAACCGTTCCGCCTCCGGTAAATGCAATTTTAGTCATAAATATAACCTCTATTCTTATATGTTTTTATAATATGCGTAAAATGGTGCACCACGATCGAATGGATGGTAATCAATTTCAGCTTCGCCTACTTTTGTAAATCCAAACTTTTCAAATAATCCTTGTGCTGGTTTATTAAGCGCAAACGTGTCTGTCAAAATAACATGTACACCATGATCTTCTGTCAAATCAACAGCAAATTGGAATAACTCGGTTGCTGCACCTTTATAAGATTGTGAACCAGCTAAGCGGTGGATTACGTATGCACCTTTACGATCGATTGGCCATTCTAGTTCATCATACCATTCTGACTGATTTTGGTCGATGACAATAAAGCCATAAATTTCATTATCTACATCTAATACATAAAGTGTTTCAGATTCGATATCTTCTTCAAAATGTTCAGTTACAGGGTATTTATCATCCCACTGATTATTGTTGAATTTCTCCATTATTTCTTTTGCTTCTTCTACTAATTTTTCAATATTAGAAAGATCTTTTTTCGTTGCTAATCTAATCATAATCTAAAACACCTCTTTGTATTTATGTTTGTTAGTTAAATGCTCTTATCTTTAAATTCACGCTTTTAAATCATTTTAAACTTATTTTAACTTCTTAAGTAGTTGATCTAAAACGGTATCATTTTTATTAGATTTTTCTACTAATTTTTGAGTAAACTTATCATTTGTTTCCTTATCAAATTCACCATTAATAGTTAAATCATTGTCTTTTTGGAATGCTTTAATTGCTGACTCTAAACTTGTATCAAATGATTTAGATTCATTATCTACTTTGAAACCAAGCGCTGTTAAACCAATTTTCATTGTTTTGACATGTTTATTGTTATCTCCTAACTTATACGTTTTATCATTAGGAATAACGCTTAATGATTGATACTTAGGTGTAGCAATTTCAACATCAGGTTTAATACCTTTACCGTGAATATAATGACCATCAGGCGTTAACCATTTCATTTCAGTATATTTTAATAATGAACCGTCATTGAATTCACGAGTTGTTTGTACAATTCCTTTACCAAATGACTTAGAACCGTATACTTTTGCTTTATGATAATCTTTGAGGGCGCCAGTAAATACTTCTGATGCACTTGCTGAACCTTCATTGATTAAGATCGACACTTTCATATCTTTTGCTTCTTTTAGAGGATCGTTTTCAGTTTTAAGCTGTTGTTTGTCGTCACCTTTTTGAAGTTGGACAACTGTTTTGTCTTTATCAATGAATATATTAGCCATTTTAACTGCTTCGTCTAATAATCCTCCAGGGTTATTTCGTAAATCTAATACGACGTTACGAATACCTTGTTTATGAGCTTTCTTAATCGCATTTTTCAATTCACCTGATGTGTTGTTTTGGAATTTGTTGATTGTAATGACACCAACATTGTCTTTCTTCTCGTATTCAACGCTTTTAACATGGATTGTATCACGTTTAATGGCAATATCTTTTTCAACTGAGCCACGTTTAATCGTTAATGTCACTTTGGTACCTTTTTTACCACGTACCATTTTTACAACTTCATCAAGTGGTTTATTTTTGATTGATTTATGATTAACTTCAGTAACCACGTCTTTTGGTTTGATGCCTGCTTTTTCTGCAGGAGAACCTTTCATTGGACTTGTAATACTGATTTGATCATTTTTCTTTTGCATTTCTGCTCCGATACCTACAAAATCACCAGACACACCTTCATTGAATGATTGGGTTTGTTCTTTTGTCATGTACTCTGAATAAGGATCTTTTAATTCTTTGACCATCCCATCTATTGCTGCTTGAGAAAGTTTATCGGATTTTTCACTTTTATAGTAATCTTTATTTAATGTTTTATATACATATTCAATTTTATGTAAATTAGCACGTTGTTCTTTATTCAATCCACTCATTTGGTGACTAATTAACAATGTAGCTGCTACAGTAATAGCGGCAGTAATTAAAATAATAGCAATAATGAGTGTAATCAAATGCCATAATTTAAGATGAATTTTCTTTTTAGCTTTATCTTTCTTTTTCTGCTGTTTTACATCTTGTTGATCTTGTTCGATTTGTTCGTCTTTATCATTCGTCACATAATCACTCCCTTAATCTTTGGTGACCATTCAAATTGATGTATTCAATTGAAACATTGATAATACATTATTATTTTAGTATGTTGCTTTTTATTTAACTAGCGATTTGATTTACAAAAAGATACTTATAGTATGTATGGATTAATTTGGAAAATCAACTGAAATATCAACGGTTATAGCACAGGCTATATTTGTATATTAGCTGCAATATAGCAGAATAAAAGAAAAGAGGTTGAGACATTAAGGTTTAATGCTTTTGATACCAATGTAACGGTATCTAAAAAGCAGTATTGAAAGAATTGCGCTCACGATTTAATAAGTATTGTACTATCATTATTTTATCGTTTTAAGCAATTCAAATCTTAAACGCTTACGTCCCGACCTCTTTAAATGTAAATGCTAAAATTTTAACCATTCAGTATATTCTTCGTATAAATCATCAAAAACGGACATAGATAATGTGAAATCTCCATGTGTTTCAATATAGTCAGAAAGAGTATTAAAATCATTCTCATGACGCGGAAAGGCTAAATCTTCAAAAATTTGTTCAGCTAAGCGCCCTTTATCATCTTTTCTACCTCTAACTGTCATAGCAAATTGATAAAATGAATAATTCTTCATTAGCTCATTGTCACATCAATAACTTTTGTTTCACCTTTAACAACTGCGTTAACGTCTTCAAAGTGAATAGATGCTGTTTGATCAGAGTTTGTAATAATAACTGGAGAAATAACTGATTTTGCATTGTTTCTAATATATTCAACATCAAATTTGATGATTGGGTCTCCAACTTTAACTGTGTCTCCACTGTCTACAAGTACTTCAAAGCCTTCTCCATCAAGTTGAACAGTATCTAAACCGATATGCACTAATAATTCAAGACCATTCTCTGCTTTTAATCCAATTGCATGTTTTGTAGGGAATACATTATCTACATTACCTTCAATTGGAGATACTACAGTACCTTCAGTTGGATTAATACCAAAACCTTCTCCCATCATTTTTTGAGCGAAAACTGGATCTGGGATATCCTCGATTTTTACATATTCTCCAGATAGTGGCGCATAAATTTGAATATTCTTATCTACTTCTTTACCTTTACCAAATAATTTTTTAAACATAGTGTTTCACTCCTATTTCTCAAAGTGTTGTATTAAGTCACCGTAACCTAATTCTTCTAATTTATCATAAGGAATAAATTGAATTGCTGCTGAGTTGATGCAATATCTTAATCCACCCTTATCTTTCGGACCATCATTAAACACATGGCCTAAATGACTGTTGGCATCTTCAGAACGTACTTCTGTTCTAATCATACCAAACGTTTTATCTACTAATTCAATGATTTCGTCATTATCAATAGCTTTTGAAAAACTTGGCCATCCACAATCAGATTCAAATTTTGCTTCAGACGTAAATAATGGTTTACCTGAAAGTTTGTCTACATAAATACCTTTTTCAAAATGATTCCAATATTCATTTTGAAATGGTGGCTCGGTACCATTTTCTTGGGTAACTAGATATTCCATATCATTAAGTTCGTCTTTATTCTTTTTAATCATGTTGAGTCCCCCAATGTGTTTCTATAAATGCTTTTCTGCCTGAACCACGTTGGTATTGTTCATAATGCATAGGATTCTTTTTATAGTAATCTTGATGATAATCTTCTGCAGGATAGAAATTTTTATATGGTTTGATTGGTGTAATAACCGGTTTCTTAAAAATACCTTGTTCATCAATTTGTTGTTTCTTTAAGATGGCAGCTTTACGCTGTTCTTCGTCATGGTAAAAGATGACAGGTTGATAACTTTCACCTCGATCGAAAAATTGACCGCCATCATCTGTTGGATCAAATGTCTTGAAATAAACATCTAATATATTTTCAAATGAAGTTATTTCTGGATTATAAGTAATTTGGACAGCTTCTACATGTCCAGTTTGATTAGTACATACTTGTTCGTAAGTAGGGTTTTCTACATGACCACCACTATATCCAGAGACTACTGATTCAATGCCAGGATATGATGTGAATGGTTTAACCATACACCAAAAACAACCGCCAGCTAATGTTGCATAAGCCATTTGATTGCCTCCTTCCTATTCTTGTTAATAATTTACGATATTATTAGATAGAAATAAAGATAAACGCTCAAAGGCTAGAAGACATTGAAAGCGATTATTATTTTTCTCGAACGACAACCAATCCAATTGCACCTTTTCCAGTATGCGTAGTGACAACAGGTGTTGTGATGTTAATATCATAATCTTGACAATTGAATGCCTCAGTAAAGGTATTTTTAATTTTATCAACAAAATCTAATGCACTTGCATGAGTAATACCTACTGATTTAATTTTATGATTTTCTATGAATTCTGAAATTTCTTTTTTTAGATAATTGATACTAGTATTTTGAGTTCTAGCGTTATGTACTAACTCTAATTTGCCATCATTTAATGTACCTATTGGTTTGATTTTCATGATATTACCAATAAGTCCTTTAGTCTTACTTACACGGCCACCTTTAATAAGTTGGTTTAATTGTCCAATGACAACAAATAGTTTCGTGTTTTCTTGCAATTCTTTAACGCTTTTTACGATGTCAGTTGTAGATGTACCTTGTTCTATCAATTCAACGATATGTTTAATTTGATATGCCAAACCGTTGGAAATTGATTTAGAATCTATGACTGTCACATTCGCATCTACCATTTCACTTGCTTGATATGCCGTGTTATATGTACCACTTAAGCCAGATGACATATGAATACTGATAATTTCCACATCATCACCTGCAAGTTCTTCGTATAGGTTAATAAATTCACCGATAGCAGGTTGACTTGTCTTAACATCAGCATCTTGTTCCATATATTCAATATATTCTTCAGAAGTAATCTCAATTTGGTCAATATATGATTTACCGTCAATTGTAACGTTCAAAGGTATAACATTGATTGAATTTTCCTTTAAATAGCTTTGAGGTAAATCTGATGTAGAATCCGTAACGATAACTTGCTTAACCATAAATAACTCCTCCTATGACTTTTTCCTTTTTAAATGTAAAAATGTATGTGGAATTGTACTTTTTTCATCTAGTTTGCCTTCAACTGATGACTCAACTTCCCATTCTTCAAAAGTGTAAGGAGGAAAGAATGTATCACCTTGAAATTTTCCATCTACCACAGTAATAAACATATCGTCTACTTTATCTATCATTTCTTCAAATAATGTTTGACCACCAAAAATAAATACGTGGCCTTCTAATTGTTGAATCTCTTCGAAAGAATGAATGACATCCACACCATCAGGATGAAAAGACATATTTTTAGTCAAAACCACATTTCGTCTATTTGGTAATGGTTTACCAATGGATTCGTAAGTTTTTCGTCCCATTACTAACGTATGACCTGTTGTTAATTCTTTAACATGTTTAAGGTCGTTAGGTAAATGCCATGGTAATTGATTTTGGTAACCTATAACTCTTTGTTGATCATGTGCGACTAAAATAGATAATGTCATTTCGTTCTCCTCCTTGGTATGTGGGCGTTAATATATCAGTTTCATAAATTTAATGTAACATAAATTGAATACAATTCGTTACAATAACCTAGTTCATATTGAAAATTTTATGATAAAAATTGAAAAATTTCTCATAATTATACTAAGCTACAAAAAATTTCTTATATACTATACAGCGATAGGTGCTTTAATAGCTGGATGTGATTCGTAATTAATGAGTTCAATATCTTCGTATTCAATATCGAATATGGATTTGTCAGTGTTAATCTTAATTTGTGGTGGATTGAAACTATCTCGGGATAATTGTGTTTCAACTGCATCCATGTGATTAGAGTAAATATGTGCATCTCCAAAAGTATGAACAAACTCACCAACTTCAAGTCCGCATTCTTTAGCAATGAGATGAGTAAGTAATGCATAACTGGCAATATTAAATGGTACGCCTAAAAAGATATCAGCACTACGTTGATATAATTGGCAACTTAATTTACCATCTTGTACGTAGAACTGGAACATCGTATGACATGGTGGCAATGCCATAGTATCTATCTCAGTAGGATTCCAAGCCGATACAATATGACGTCTAGAATTAGGATGTTGCTTGATTTGCTCAATGACAGTTTTAAGTTGGTCAAAATGATTGCCGTCTTTATCTTCCCAATCTCTCCATTGTTTACCATATACATTTCCTAAATCACCGTATTTTTGCGCAAATGCATCATCATTTAAAATATTTTCTTTGAATTTTTTCATTTCAGCTTTATATAATTCATTAAATTCACTATCTTGAAGTGAACGATGACCGAAATTGGTCATATCTGGTCCATGATAGTCTTCTGAGTTGATATAATTTTCAAAAGCCCATTCATTCCAAATATTATTATTATATTGAAGAAGATATTTAATATTTGTATCCCCTTTAATAAACCAAAGTAATTCTGTTGCTACGAGTTTAAAAGATACTTTTTTAGTAGTTAATAATGGAAATCCCTTAGATAAATCAAATCTAAGTTGATGTCCGAATTTAGAAATGGTTCCTGTATGAGTGCGATCATCTCTTTGGTTTCCTATATTTAGAATTTCTTCACAGAGGCCGTGGTAAGCTGCATCAAATGAATTGAGCATAATTGATGACATCCTTTCTTAATAGTCTGTATTGATGTATCTTTGGCATATTTACCAACAATTAACATTAATTTTATTATACTGAGAATTAATCGTTGAAAAAAGTAGTAAGCCAGATATGTGTAAAATTTAATTTATTTAGTCAAAAAAACATACAAAAAGAGTAGCACAGTCTCGCATCTCTAAGTGTCTTGAGAAAACTGTACTACTCTTACTACCCTAATGTTTTCAATAATATGTGATACTCATTGATTATTTGACTTCACAATGATCATCAAAAGCGTCTTTTAAGTCCATCGCAATGTCATTGATGTCTCTACCTTCGATATGCTCTCTTGGCATAAAATGGACTAGATTTTGCCCTTTAAATAAAGCGAATGATGGACTAGATGGTACTTGTTGAATATATTCACGCATTGTTGCAGTTGCTTCTTTATCTTGGCCAGCAAATACTGTAACTTTATTTGTTGGTTTCGCTTCGTTTTGTTCTGCAACAGCAACAGCAGCTGGTCTTGCTAATCCGGCAGCACAACCACAAGTAGAATTGATAACGACGAAAGTTGTGTCATTGTCACTGACTTGTTTCATGTAGGATTCTACTGCTTCACTTGTTTCTAAACTTTCAAATTGGTGATCTGTAAGTTCAGAACGCATTTGTTGAGCGAGTTCTTTCATATATTGTTCATATGCATTCATATTGATATACTCCTTTATTCATTGATTAGGATTTATTTCTATTCGCAATTTGTTTCCAAACAGAGCCGAGGGCTTCATCGCCCTTCTCTATTCTAGAAATAGCCATTTCAATTTGTAATTTAACTTCATATGCTGAATCATCGGCATGCGCTTTTAGACTATCTAATTGTTGTTCGTTTCCTTCATCAAATATAAACATTGCTGCTCTCCAGCGAACGATTTTCTGTGGATCATCAAGTGCTTTTTCCATTTCGGGTAGTGCCTCTTTAAATCCTAAATCGCTTAGACAATCGCCTGCTGTACGTCGTACTGCAGGACTTTTATCATGTAATCCCTTATAAATATAGGGTAGGATTTGACGATCTTCAATCATGCCTAATAACACAATTGCTTCACGACGTAGTGGCACTTTTTCTTCATTTAATGCAGCGTCTAATAAAGGAATATCATCAAATGTCGGTGTTGGGAATGATTTCAACATTCTTAATTTTTCTTTCCAGTCTGAAGCTTGCTGATAAGTTTCAAGCGATACATGTTGGTAGTGACTTTCTGGAATAACAATATCTGTTTCTAATGCTTCTTTAATTAGTTGTTGAATTCGTTCTTCGGGATATAGTGCTAATGTTTCTTCATATACGTCATTCATAACGTCTTCAATATCCCCATATCGAATGCCAAAGTCTTCCCATTTTCTTAAAAATACTATGTTATCGCTATCTTTTTGAGCTTTAAGCATACTATCTACATAAAATTCTGGTAATTGTTTACGTTTTTCATCATGTCCGGTGGATAGTTTGATTTGATAAGGTATCCCCTTAAACATTAATACCTCAGCTTTAACTTCTCCAAAGTGTTCATCTGGTTGTGATTCTTGTTGTGTTTGATCTTCCTTATTTAAGGTAGATGTAATTAAAGGTAAGACTTCTTCCCAATCGGCTTTAGGTTGTTTATCGATTGCTAAGAAATCCATAACATAGAAAATGGACTTCACGCCATCAAGTTCTAATAAATCATTAATAAATTGTGGTTGCTGATCATTAATTGTTGTATAAGTATTCGATTGATTATCTTGTCTTTTTTCTGTTAAGACGATTTTCATCGTATTAGGACTCGGTGTAGGTTCTACACGTAAAATTTCCATAGTCTCTGTCCTCCATGCAATCAGATTTACTTATTGATTGAACTTATCTTCGATTTGAGGGATTAGCGTTTGCCAATCTGCCTGATCCTCTTTATCAACTGAGATGAAATCCATAACATAAAATATTGATTTTACACCTTCGATATCAAATAATGCGTTAATGAATTCAGGTTGCCCTTCTTCTGCTGATGTATAAGTATTAGATTTCATATCTTCTCGTGATTCACTTAAAGTGATTTTCATAGTATTGTGATTTGGTGTTTCTGAGATTGAAACAATTTCCATAACAATTACCTCCTATTGAAGTTCATTTCCTATTTGCTTAATTTGTTTACCAATTGAACATTCATTGATACAAAAATGATGTGTCTGTGTCTTGTTCTCAGTCTTTCTTATATGCGACTTTAATGGACATTGATGACAATACGTAGTCAATAATTGATCAATTTGATTTATAGCTTGTTGTTCGGAATAAGTAAGGATACTCTCCACTCCCTTTAGCTATAGAATTTTTTATGTCGCAAATAAAGAGTTCGGGACATTAACGTAGCGTATATGACATGTCTTATATGTCAAGTTCATCTAATCTACTGTCTTTGACTCATTAATTCACATGTCGATATTATAGCATTTATTAACCATGATTGAACAACAATCAATTTGTCTTTCTTATATTTCACTTTTTAATGAATATAACATTTCGTGGAAATGGATATCGCATTGCATAAAATACTATTTTAGAGTAAAATGGTTAAGTTATTTTAGCGGTTTCTAAACACCCGCATTAACAAAATTTAGGAGGAAAATGATATGTATAATGAATTGTTTGGCGTTGCTACCTTTTTAGTGACGTTTATATTAATGGTAGCGATGTATCGTATGTTTGGTAAACAAGGATTACTAGCATGGGTAGCGATTGGAACGATTATCGCAAATATTCAAGTGATCAAAACGGTAGAAATATTCGGT
This sequence comes from Staphylococcus sp. AC872, assembly GCF_979255425.1. NCBI lineage: Bacteria > Bacillati > Bacillota > Bacilli > Caryophanales > Staphylococcaceae > Staphylococcus > Staphylococcus sp. AC872. The sequence continues at coordinate 90,421 of NZ_CEEDKW010000002.1, read as the reverse complement.
ATTTCAGCTACTTTAGGTAATGTGATGTTTGCTTCTATTTATTTAGCTACGGATATTTTAAATGATATTTATGGAAGAAAAGTAGCGAAACGTGCAGTTTGGTTAGGTTTCTCTTCAACTTTAGTTATGATTATTATAATGCAAATGTCATTACATTTTATTCCGGCCCCTGAAGATACTGCGCAAAATGCTTTTCATGCCATTTTTGATGTTGTGCCTAGAATTGCATTAGGTTCAATAGTTGCTTATATCATAGGCCAACACGTGGATGTATTTATATTTTCATTAATTAAAAAGCTATTTAGTTCAGATAAAACATTTATCATTAGAGCTTATGGAAGTACCATTATTAGCTCTATCATTGATACAGCATTATTTGTATCTATTGCATTTATAGGTAGTTTACCTGGCATGGCAGTTTTTGAAATCTTTATCACGACATATGTTTTAAAACTTGTGTCTACGATTTTCAATGTGCCATTTGGATACATTGCCAAATCGTTCTACCGTAAAGGTAAAATTACTAAATTAGATGAAGGCTTTTAAATCAATTATTAAATACGCTTCGCTTTGCTTAATGTACTAATTAGGTAAAGCGATTTTTTATTAATGATAATTAAAATTTGATGAATTTGTACCTATGATTATGATTAAATTAATAATGATTAGATTAGTTCAAAACATATAAATGAAGTAGGTGTAAACATGGCGAAGATTAATTTTGATGCTGCAACTAAAGGGAATCCAGGTAGGAGTACATGTGCTGTTGTAATTAAAGAAGAAGATCAACATCATGTGTTTACCCACGATTTAGGAGAAATGGATAACCATAGTGCTGAATGGGCAGCTTGTATTCATGCGTTAGAACATGCAAGAGAATTAAAAGTAAATAATGCCCTTCTATACACGGATTCAAAGTTAATTGCAGATAGTGTAGAAGCAGGATATGTAAAAAATGCTAAATTCAAACCTTACTTTGAACAACTAGAAATTTTAGAGCAAGACTTTGATTTGTTGTTTGTAAAATGGGTACCTAGAGAACAAAATAAAGAAGCTAATCAACATGCACAACAAGCATTATATAAAATATTAAAAGCCGAGTAATATAAAAGGAGCACCGATTGAAGTGATTTCAATCGGTGCTCCTTTATTTTGAGGAACGATTACTTTTTACGTTTAGAAGACTTTTTAGATTTCTTTTTCTTTCTTTTAGAAGCGACGACTTTTTTATTTTTGGTTGTCGCTGTTCCTTTTGGTTTTGGTGTTGTATCTTTGCTTTCTTTTTTCTTTTTAGCAATCAGTGGTGCAACGTGTGAATCATCATCTTTTAATGATTGTTTCTTTTGAGATAATTCAGTTGCTTTCTTATTGTTTTCTTCGTCATTGTTCTTTTTCTTTTTAGCAACTAACAATGGTGTGTGGTCGACATCATCGATTAAGTGTTTGTTCTTCTTATGTTGATGTGAAGAATAATCTTCTGTTTCATCTTCCTCATCTTTTTTACGACGTTTCGCTAAAATGAACCAGAATCCTGCTAATAAACCTGAAATACCTACAAATCCAAGTGTATTTTTTAATAAATCTACAAAACCATTTGAATTTTTATGGTGTTTAAAGTTGTCATTTGGTTTTTCGCTATCTTTCTTCGCATGTTCATTAGTTATAAGATCTTTTAGACTTTCCATTGCATTTTCGCTAGAACTATTAAATGTTTTAAATTGGTTAGTATTAAGCGCTCTAGATAAATCGTACACGGATGGATGAGTCAATGTTGATTGAGGCGGAATGTTTGAATTCCATCCTGTTATTTCTACAGAAAGAATACGTGCGATGCCATCATTTAATACTTGATTAACAACTTGTTGTGATTGAGCATTGTAAATATTTCTAATTGTATCGTTTAAAATGCCATAGATTCTATTTAATGCATCTTGTTTTTGACTACGTGTTCCAAACGGACTATTTAGGATACTTTTAGATTTTTGGTTAGCAATTTGTTTAATAGATGAAATGGCATTGTTTTTATGCTTCGCTAAGTCGTTAGCAACAGGTTTGAATTGATTAATTGTTGCTTGATATTGAGCTTTTTGCTTATTAATTTCAGTTAAAGTTGTTGCGTCGTTTATCGCCTTGATCGCATTGTCTTTTAACTTATTAAGTTGTTCGACTGCAACTTGTTTTTCTTTATCTGATAGATCTTTTCTAGCGTTAATTTCATCTATTTTTTGATTGATTGCGTCTTCTATCGCTTTTTGTGCATTATCTTTTGCTTGATCAATAGTAAATGCATTAGGGTCAAATTGATTAATTTGATCTTGTCCCTTTTGTTTAGCCTGATCAACGTCATCTTGTTTAGTAGATTTATTGATATTGTCAATTGCTTGTTGTTTTAATTTATCTACCTCAGTAATCGCAGCATCTTTTTGTTCTTGCGTTAAAGTAGTGTTGTTATTAATATCGTCAATTTTATTTCGGGTTGCATCTTCAATATCTTTTATTGCTTGTTGTTTGGCTACTGTTAATGCTTGTTCAATCACTTTAACTGGTACGTGAACAATCACTTTTGATCCATCAGTTAAAGTTATTTCAACACGTGCTTCTAAATTATTAGATACGCTTGATGTATTTGGTATTTCTAATACTTTTGCTTTTATTTGTTCACTTAAGTTGATATGTTGAAGCACGTCTTCGTCAGTTATGACTTCGTCACGTTGGACAACAATTTCTCCATTAACGAGTACCTGTTGAGCTGAGGCTTTAGGTAATTCGTTTGTGACTGGTTGTTGGTCTACTTCCCAAATAGGCGCATTTTGAATTTGATTAATTCCATTAGTTAATGCATTTGAAATTTCGTCTTTTGTTTTAGCATTTTCGATATTGTTCAATGCTTGATTTTCAAAATCATCGATTTCTTTTAATGCTTTTGCTTTTTGCGCATCTGTAAGATTTGGGTTGTTGTTAATGTCATCACGTTTTGCATTAGCAATATCTTTAATCGCTTGTTTTGCATCAACTTTAGACTGAATTAAATCTTTTAGTTTGTCTAAAGCATTGTTGAATTGATCTTTGGCATTTTGAATTTGCTCTTTAGTTGTAGCATTCGAAATATCAGTGTTTGCTTGTTGTTGTAATTGACGAATTTGCGCTTTTAAAGCGTCTTTTTCTGCATCAGATAGATTTGAATTATGATCAATTGCATCTATTAATGCTTGACTATGTTGATTAATATCTTGTTTAGCATCGTTTTGAGCTTTTGGTATTTCGTTAGCATGAATTTGAGCAATTGCTTGACTGCCGTTATTTTCAACATTATCGACTGCTTGATTAGTTGTTGCTTTATTAATATTATTGATTGTTTGATTCGCAAGCGCTTCGGCTTTATTTTTAGCATCTATCTTATCTTGATCAGTCGCATTTGTAGCTTCAATATCATTGATTTTATCTGCTAATGCTTTATTAATCATTTGGATTGCTTTGTTTTTAGCATCTTGTAATCTAGAATCGCCATTTAAATGGTTGATTACTTCTTTAAGTGTTTGGATTGCACCTTGGATATCGTTTGTATCGCCAACTTCATTATCAGTACCTTTTAATAATTTAATGGCATCATCTTTAGCTTGAGTAAAGTTCGCTTTAGCATTATCATCTGCATTTTGATATTTAATACTATTTTCGCTACTTGGCACATCATTATTTACAATATCTTTTAATACTTTCATTGCATCATTTAAATCAATTTGATTATTGATGATGTCATTAAGAGTATCTAAATCATCAGCTTGAGCAACTAATTGATGTGCTAAGTTTCTTTGATTTGGATTTAAGTTTTCTAAACTATCGATAAATTGATCAGCTTTACCTTTAGCTTTAGAAACGTTTTGATCACCATTAAGGGCATTTTCAGCATTGATTATCTCTTGTTGTAAAGATTCTACTTCATCATTTGTTAATGCATTACCTTGAGCTTTGTTCAACACATTATGTGCACGATCTAAAGTAGCGTTATAATTCGCTTTTAACTCATCATCTGCATCGATATAATTCGAACTTGCTTTGACTGGCGCTTCTGTTCGTTGAACATATTGATTTAAAGCATCCATAGATTTATCTAATGTTGTTGCTTTTTGAGCTGCTTTAGCCACATCGCCTAAGGTATTAGCAGAATTAATTTGTTGTTCTGCCATTTGTTTTTGAGCATTATTCAGATGTGTTAATTGATCTAATTTGTTTAATGCATCAGATTTGGAATCATTTAATCTTTGGTTACCATTTAATGCATCTTTTGTATGTGTGATTGCATCTTTAAGTTGATTAATTTGATCAGTTGTTAAATTAGAACCAGTTGGATGATCTAATGCTTGTTGTGCTTGTGTGATAGCTTCATCAAAATCATGTTTAAGTTGAGTATCGGCATTTAAATAATTACCTGTTTGTTTCGTTGGTTCATTATTATCGTTAACTGCTTGTTGAAGTTCAGTCATTGCATGATTTAACTTATTAGCCTCATTAACGATGCTTTGAATATCATTTAAATCGTTGGCATTGTTAATGCGATTGTTTATCGCTTGATGTTGCGCTTCATTTAAAGCAGTTAATTGATCAATATTCTGAGTTGCATTTGCTTTCGCTTCTGCAACTTTTTCATCACCATTCAAATCATGTTTAGCATTTTCAATCGCTGTAATAGCTTGTTCAACTTCTTGTTGTGTCGCATTTTGAGTTAGAAGTTGTTGTGCTTGTGCTATTGCTTGATTATATGCAGCTTGTTTGTCAGGATCAGCTTGCGTGAAATCAACTGTATTTGTTACATGATTGTGTTCATCAATCGCTTGTTGTAATTGATCAGTCGAATGATCTAATTGATGTGATTGATCTTCAATTTGAGCGATTGATTTTAATGTAGTTGCTTGTTTAACTTGATCTTTCATCGCTGATTTTTGCTCATCATTAAGATGTGGTTGTTGTTCAATATCTTGAATAGTTTGTACCTTTGCATTAGTTACACGTGCATTTCCATCTAGATTATTTATTGCTTGTTGTAAAGATGTGATTGCATTTTCAACATCTATTTGAGTTGCATTAGGTCCTGTTTGTATATCTGTAATATGTGTTGCATTTGTTAAAGATTGATTGAATGCATCTTGTTTTTCAGTAGATGCCTCTGTGTAATTAGGATCTGATTTGTCTCTATTTGCTTGATTCATTACATCTTTAAGTCTACCCATTGTTTGATCAAGTTGATTTGCGGATTGGACGATTTGAGCAACTTCATTTCTTGTTGTTGCTTGGTTAACTGCATCTTTCGCAAATTCAAGCTGATCATGATTTAAATTGCTAAGTCCATCTAAATCAGTCAATGCTTGTTGTTGTGCTTGAGCAAGTTTTTGATTTCCGTGTAGATTTGCGATAGCGTCATTTACTTCTTGTATTGCTTGGTCTACATGATCTTTATCCATGATAGGATCTGTAGTTTTATCGACAATTGATTTGGCATTTGAAACGGCTTGTTTATATGCTTCTTGCTCAGGTGAATCTTCATTAATAAATGGACTACTTGATTCAATTTGTGGCTGGTCTTGAATGACATTTCTCAATGTATTCATCGCTTGATTTAATGCATTTGCTCGAGCGACAATTTCAGCGACCTCATTACGAGTTGGTGCTTGATTAATTTGAGTTTCGAATGTGTTACGTTGAGCGTCATTTAAGCCATTAAGTTGATTTAAATCTGTAATCGCGTGTTGTTTATCATTTTGAAGTTTTTCAGCACCGTGTAAGTGATCTTTCGCATTTGTAACAGCTTCTGTAAGTTGTTGAACTTGTGTTCTATCCAATGTTGGATGATCTACTTGATTAATTAATGCTTCCGCTTGTTGTACTGCATTTGTATAAGCATTTTGTTCAGGTGAATCTTCATTAATAAATGGACTACTATTTTCAACTTGTTGATGATCTTGAATCGCGTCTCTCAATGCTTTCATTGACTGATCTAAAGCTTCTGCTTGCGCTACTTTTTGAGCAACTTCGTCACGAGTAGGTACTTGGTTGATTTGTTCTTGTAGTGCTTGACGTTGTGCAGCATTTAGATTTTGTAGATGATTGATCGTTTCGTTTGCTAGTTGTTTATCTTGAGCTAATTTTTGATCTCCATGTAATTGATCTTTGGCATTGATAACAGCTTGTGTTGCTTGTTCAATTTGTGTTTGATCTAATGTTGGATTTGTAGCTTGATTGATAATATCTAATGCATGTTGAACCGCTTGAGAATAATCATCTTTTTGTTTTGGATCTTCGTTTGTGAATTGACTACTATTTTCAACTTGTTGGTGATCCTTAATGCTATCTTTTAATGCTTGCATTGCATTGTTAAGTGCTTCTGCTTGCGCTACTTTTTGAGCAACTTCATCTCTAGTTTGAGCATCAGTAATTGCATCATTAAGCGCTTGTTGTTGTGCTGGTGTTAATTGATTAAATTGATTCATTGTTTCACCGGCATGTTGTTTATCTTCAGCTAGTTTTTCAACACCATTTAACGCTTGTTTAGTAGCATTCACTGATTCAGTAGCTTGATTTACATTATCTTTATTGATTGTTGGATTAGTTATTCCAGCAATGATACTTTCAGCATTTTGAATTGCGTTGTCATAATCTTGCTTTTTATTAGGATCTGCGTTGATGTATTGACTGCTATCTAATGTTGTTTGTTTATCGGCAATACTTTGTTGTAACGCATCCATATATTGATCAAGTTGTTGTGCCTCAGTTACATCATTTTTAACAGCTGTACGTGTTGTTTCATTATCAATTAAAGCATCTTCCATATGTTTTTGAGCATCATTAAGATGAGGTAATTGATTAATGCGTTCCTTAGCTAGATCTTTTTCATTTTGTAATTTAGTTACACCTTGAAGTGCTTGTTTACTATTATTTACACTTTCAGTTGTTTGATTAATTACATTTGTATCTAATGTGGCTTGTTGTTCATTAATCAAATCTTGCGCATTTTGGACTGCTTGATCATAATTTTGTTGTTCTGTAGGATCCTCATTAATATATGCACTACTTGCTTTAACTTCTGCATTATCATCAATACTTTGACGTAATCCATGCATAGCTTGGTTAAGCGAATCTGCTTGTTGTTCAATTTGTTGCACATCCGTAATGAGTGGTGCGTGATTAACTTGTTCTTTTAAAGCAGATTTTTGTGGATCATTTAAATCTGCTAGTCCATCAATGGCTTGTTGAGCATGTAATTTAGAATCTTGTAATCTTTGTTCGCCATTTAAGTTTTGTAATGCTTGTTGAACTTGAGTTAATGCTTGTTCAACTTCTGGTTGACTTGCATTTGGTCCATGTTGATGATCAATGATAGATTGAGCATGGGCAACAGCATCAGTATATGCAGATTGCTTATCTGGGTCAGCGTTAACAAACTGACTTTGTTGTTTTACGTCATTTTGATTAGCAATAGCATTTTGTAATTGATTCATTGCATTATCTAGCGCTTGAGCATCTCGAACATGTTGAGTTACGGCATCAATATCAGTAGCTTGAGCAATACCCTCTTGTGCTTGTTGTATTTGTGCTTGATTTAGGTGATCTAAGTGATCGATGGTTTGTGTAGCTTGTTGTTTAGCGTGAGTTAGGTTTTCATCGCCATCTAAAGCTACTTTATTAGCATTAACAAGGTTAGCAGCTGCATTAATGTCAGTTGGATTCATAACTGGTGTTGTTGCATTTATGATTTGATTAGCATCATTCACTGCATTGTTATAGTCATTTTGACGATCAGCAGTTGCATCATGATAATCTTCAGAATTAAGTGTTTGTTGATTATCTTTAACACTATCTCTTAAATGTTCCATTGCTTGATCTAATGTTTGTGCATTTTGTTTTATTGAATCGACATCAGCAACTAATGGTGCATTTGCAATTTGTGTTTCCAAATCATGTCGTTGCGCGTCATTTAAGTGAGGTAATTGCGTTAATGCTTGATTAGCATCTTGTTTAGCTTGGGCTAAGTTTGAATTACCATTTAAATTTTGGATCGCTTGATTTACCTTATTAGTCATTGCTTCAATTGTACTTTGATCTTCATTAGTACCAAGTTGAGGATTTAATACATTTTCTGCATTTCCTACTGCTTGATTGTATGCATCTTGGATAGCTTGATCAGCATTTAAATAATTACCATCAGCTAATATTTGATTTTTATTATGAATCGCTTGTTCTAATTGATCCATTGCATTATTCAAACTTTCAGCAGTTTGTTTAGCTGTGTTAACAGCATCTATATTTGGCGCGTGTTCGATTTGAGATGTGAGTGCTTGCTTTTGTGCGTCATTTAGATGTGTCATGCCATTGACATCGTTAGTAGCATTTTGCTTTTCTGTTGTCAATTTGGTATCACCATTGAGGTCATCTTTAGCCAGATTTACTTGAGTTAGTGCTTGTGTAATATCATCTGGATTTAAAGTTGGATCAACAGTTTGATTTATGATGGATTCAGCTTGTCTGATTGCATCTTGATATGCAGTTTGTTTATCAGTATCAGCGTCGTGATAATTTTCACTACATAAAATATCGTCTTTATTTGCAATGCCCTGTTTTAAGTTGTGCATTGCATCATTGACATTTTGTGCCTGTTGTTTTACTTGATTTACCGCTTCAATTGTCTGTGCTTGCTCAATTTGGTTTGTAAGTGCATCATGTTGCGGTTGATTTAAATCAGGTAATGTATTGAGATTTGCTTTAGCATCTTGTTTAGCTTGAGCTAGGTTTTCATCACCATTTAAATCATCTTTCGCATGATTAATAGCATCAGTCATTTGTTTCACAGCGTCTGGTGATAATTGTACCACTTGATTGCCATTAACAACTTGTTGTGCTTGAGCTACAGCATTATCATATGCTGTTTGTTTATCATTGTTTGCTTGTGTGTAATCGATGGTTTGAGGTACTTGAGCATTGGCTTGTAATGTCTGATTCAAGTTACCCATTGCAGTGTTTAAATCATTTGCAGATTGTTTGATTTGATCAACACTTGGAACAAGACTTGTTTGATTCACTTGTTCTTTTAAAGCTGCTTTTTGTGCAGGATTTAAGTTTGGTAAACCATCAATCAGAGTAGATGCGTTTTGTTGTGCATCGTGTAGATTATCATTACCATTCAAATCGCCTTTCGTTTGATCCACTTGATGTAAAGCGTTAGTAATAGCTTGTGGATCTACGATTGCATTCGGAGTACCATTGATAATTTGTTCGGCATGATTGATTGCTTCACTATATGCTTGTTGTTTATCTGGGTTAGCATTTGTGTAATTACCGTCTGCTATTGTTTGATCTTTGTCTGCAATACCTTGTTTCAATGCGGACATTGCTTGATCTAAATTACTTGTTGTAGCTTTAACTTGATTTACATCATTTACAGTATTTGCTAAATTCACTTGTTGTTTTAATGCTTCTTTTTGTGCAGGATTTAAATCTTGTGCGTTATTAATTTGCTCAATCGCTTCCTGTTTCGCATTTTCAACGTTTGAATTACCATTTAATGCATCTTTAGCATCGTTAAGTTGTTTTAACGCTTGTGCGATATCATCTTGAGATGCATTGTTTTGACTATTATGATCTACGATACTTTCTGCAAGTGTTACTGCATCGTTATAAGCATCTTTCTTAGGTTGATCTGCATCTGAATAATTGATACTACCTAACGTATCTGCTTTAGTTTGTAATGCTTGATCTAATTGATTCATGGCATTATTTAAACTTTCAGCATTTTGTTTAATTTTGTTCGTTGCGGCAATATCTGGCGCTTGATCAATTTGTTGAGTTAATGCATCAATTTGTGCTTGGTTTAAATGATCTAATGTACCTAGTGTTGTTTTAGCATCTTGTTGAGCAGTGGCAAGTTTTTGGTCGCCGTTTAAATTATGATTAGCTTCATTAACATTAGCTAATGCTTGTTTGATTGTGTCTGGATCCATAGTTGGATTGTTTTGCTCATTTAATAATGTATCTGCATGATTGATAGCATCATCAAATGCTGTTTGTCTATCCGGATCTGCATCATGATAATTTTCGCTACCTTTGATATCGTCTTTATTTGCGATGCCTTGTTTCAAGGCTGTCATTGCATCGTTAAGTTTTTCTGCAGCTTGTTGAATCGCGTTAACATCAGGTACTTGTAATGCTTGATTGATTTGCTTATTAAATTCATCACGTTGTGCTTGATTTAAATTTGGTAATTGATCAAGCGCTTGTGTTACCTGTTGTTTAGCATTAATAAGGTTAGCATTACCATTCAAGTCATTGTTAGCTTGGTTCACGTGATTTAATGCATTTTGTATGTCACTTGGTGACACAATAACGTTTGGCACACCATCTATTAATTGTTGTGCGTGGTTAACTGCATCATTGTATGCATGTTGTTTATCAGGACTTGCATTTGTGTAGTTACCGTCTGCTAATATTTGATCTTTATTAGCGATACCTTGTTTTAAAGCTGTCATTGCTTGATTTAAATCTAGAGCGTTTTGTTTAATTGCATTAACGTCAGCGACAGTTGTTGCATCAGCAACTTGTTGTTTTAACGCATCTTTTTGAGCATGATTTAAATCATTTGAATTGTTGATTGTATCAGTCGCTTGAATTTTAGCATTTTGAACATTGTCATTGCCGTTTAAGGTGTCTTTAGCTCTTTTAACTGCTTGAATTGCTTCTGCCACTTCTGTTTGTGTCGCATTATTACCGTTTGTCTTAGATAAAATGTGTTCAGCATTGCTAATAGCATTATTATAAGCTTCTTGTTTCGCTGGATCAGCATCTGTGTAGTTAACATTAGATTTAATATCATCTTTATCTTTAATTGCCTGATTCAAATCATTCATAGCATGATTTAGATTTTCAGCTTCAATTTTAATTTGATTAGCTTCATCTACTGATGTTGCTTGTTTAATCCTATTTTCTATGTCTTTTTGTTGTGCATTATTTAAGTGATCATACGTGCCAACTGATTGCATTGCTTCTTCTTTAGCGTGTGTAAGGTTTTCATTACCGTTTAAACCGTCTTTAGTGTTAGTAACTGTGTCTGCAGCTTGGTTTATCACAGTTGGATCAATAACTGGATTAGTTACTTCATTTTGAATACCTTGTGCTGTGTTAACTGCATTATTATAAGCATCTTTATTATTTTCACTTGAATCAATGTAATTTTGTCCATTTTTGATATCTGTATTATCGGCAACTGATTGATTTAAGTGTTCCATTGCTGTATCAACTGCTTGTGCTTTATTTTCATTATCTTTAACTTCTGCAACAGTTGTAGATTGATCAACTAATTGTTTTAAGGCTTCTTTTTGTGGATTTGTTAAATGTGTTAATCCATCAATAGCTTGGTTAGCATTTTGTTTAGCATTAGCTAAGTTTTCTTTACCGTTTAAGGCATCTTTTTTACTGTTGACCGCATTTATAGCTGCTTCTACTTCATCTTTAGTTAAGTTACCACCTTGTGTTGGGTTTAAGATTGTTTCGGCATTTGAAACTGCATCAGTATAGTCAGTTTTCTTATCAGGACTAGCGTCGTTGTAATTTTGACTATTAAGCGTTTCAGCTTTGTCATTTAAGCTATCTGCGAGTTGTCCCATAGCATTATTTAAAGCTTGTGCATCGTTGTTTATTCGATCGATGTCAGCTAGTGTTTGTGCTTGATCAATTTGATGTTCAATGTTTTCACGTTGAGCGTTATTTAGATGATTTAAATTGTTAAGTGCTTGATTTGCATTATTTTTAGCATCTTCAACTTTACGGTTACCGTTTAAATCTTGTTTCGCTGTATTTATTGCAGATAATGCTGCTTCAACCTCAGCTTGTGTTGAATTTGATCCAGTAGTTGGATCTGTAATTAATTGAGCATCATTAATAGCATGATCATAAGCGCTTTGTTTAGGTTGATCTGCGTCACTATAATTAACACTTTGATGTACTTGATCTTTATCATTGACTGCGTTTATTAATTGTTCCATAGCTTGATCAAGTGAAGTTGCTTTAGCTTTAACTTGTTCAACAGAAGCAACATTTGGTGCGTCTTTAAGCTGTTGTGTCAAGTCAGCTTGTTGTGCTTGATTCAAATGACTTAAATGTTGTAGATCATTCGTAGCACTTTGTTTTGCATTATTTAAGTTTTCTACTCCATTTAAATCTTGAGTTGATGTTTTGATTTGATTTAATGCTTGAGTCACAGCCTCTGGATTTAATGTAGGTTGAGTTGTTTCATTAATCATACTTTCAGCATTTGTAATGGCATGGTTATAGTCATCTTGATTGCTAGTATTTGCATCTACATAAGGCTGACTTGCTTTAACATCATGTTGTTTTGCAACTTCTTGTCGTAAGTCAGACATGGCATTATTCAAGTTGCCTGCATTAGCTTTAATCGTATCTATATCAGGAAGTTGTTTCGCTGTATCAATTTGGTCTTGAATACTTTGACGTTGTGCATCTGACAATCCTGTCATTTGTTGTAAAGCATTGGTTGCTTCTTGTTTAGCATTGGCAAGGTTTGAATTACCATTTAATCCTTGCTCTGCATTATTAACATTTTGAGTTGCAGTAGTAATATCTGCAGGATTGATAATGACATCCGGTGTACCATTGATTAAATTTTGTGCACGTTGGTAAGCATCTGTATAAGCGCCTTGTTCTTGTGGGCTAGCATTAGTGTAATTACCATCTGCAACAATTGTATCGTGATCTGCAATCGCTTGTTTGAGTTGTTTCATAGCAGTATTTAATGCATTAGCGTTATTTTGTAAATCTGTTACAGCCGCTACCGTTTGTGCTTGATTTACTTTTCCTTTAAGTTCATTTTTTTGTTGTTCGTTAAGATGTGGTGCATTTTCAATCGCTTGAGTAGCTTGAGATTATGCATCATGTAAGTTTTGTGCACCATTTAACTCGTGTGCAGCATTTGTAACAGCTTGCATTGCTTGTTCAACTGCTTGCTGATCACTATTTGGTCCTGTTGTTTTAGCTAATATATCGTCTGCATTTTGTAATGCTTGATCATAGGCTTGTTTTTTATCAGGACTTGCGTCAGCGTAATTTTGGCTATTTAAGATATCATTTCGATTAGCAATTGCTTGTTGTAATTGTTGCATTGCTTGATCTAATGCTTGAGCAGTAGCTTCAATTTGATGTACAGCTTCTACTGAAGGTGCAGTAGCAATTTGATCTCTTAAATTGTCACTTTGCGCATGATTGATGTGATCAAGTGCATTTAATTGAGTATTGGCTTCGTTTTTAGCATTTTGAAGGTTAGTATTACCATTTAATTGATCTTTAGTTGTATTAACTTGATTTATGGCAGATTCTACTTGTTCTTTTGATAAGTTATTACCATTTACTGGATCTAAAATAGCTTGAGCATTTGTAACTGCATCATCATAATTTGTTTTTCTATCTGTATCAGCATCAGTGTAATTGATTTGTTGTTTGATAGTTGCTTGATCACTGATACTATCTTTTAATTGACCCATCACAGTATTTAATGCATTTGCTTGATCTATTGCTTGTGCAACTTGAGATAGCGTCGTAGCACCATTAATGTTATTTTTCGCAGCTTCACGTTGGTGTTGGTTTAAATGCGTATCATTATCTAATGTTTGTAGTGCATTGATTTTAGCTTCTGATACTTTTTCTTCTCCATTTAATTCTTGTTTAGCATGATTAACATTTTCAATAGCTTGTTCTACTTCAGACTGTGTAAGATCATGTCCAAGGTCTTTATCAAGTGTGTTTTGTGCTTGATGCACTGCGTTAGTATATGCAGATTGTTTACTAGTATCAGCATCAGTATAATCTACACTTTGTTCAACATCTTGATAGTTATCAATACTTTGTTGTAATTGTCCCATTGCATTATTTAAATCTTGTGCTGTTTGTTTAGCTTGTGCTACTTCAGCTAATGTTTGGGCATTGTTGATACGATCTTGAGCAGTGTTTGTTTGAGCATGATTTAAGTTTGAGTAAGTGCCTAGTTCTTGAATAGCTGCTATTTTAGCCTCTTGAACTTTTTCTTCACCATTCAAATCTTGTTGTGCTTGATTTACTTTTGCTAAAGCTTGTTCAACTTGAGATTGAGTAAGATCATTTCCATGATCTTTATCAAGGATACTTTGTGCTTGAGTAACAGTATCTGTGTATGCCTGTTGTTTATCAGTATCAGCATCAGTGTAATTCACACTTTGTTGAACATCGTTATGATTAGCAATTGTGTCTTTAAGTTGACCCATTACTGTATTTAATGATGTAGCTGAATCTTTAAGTGCGTTGACAGCTGCAATATCATTAGCTTGTTGTACTTGATCATTCAAAGTATTGATTTGATTTTGATTTAAATGATTCATTTGACCAATATCATGTTTCGCAGCTTCTTTAGCTTGAATTAAGTTTTGTTCACCATTTAATGCTGCTTTTGTTTCATTTACTTTAGTTGCAGCTTGATTAATTTCAGTAGCACTCATGTTAGGTTGACTTGTAGCATCGATAATCGCATTTGCTTGATCAATAGCCGTATTGTAGTCATTTTGATTGCTATTTGATGCATCTAAATAATTTTGCCCTGTTTTAATTGATGGGTTATCTTGAATGCTTTGACGTAATACTTGCATTGCTTGATCGAGTGTTTGAGATTGTGTTTTAACGTTATCAACATTTGCTACATTTTGAGCTTGTTGAATTTGACGTTTTAACTCATCCTTTTGTATATTTGTTAAGTTTTGTAGATCATTAATCGCATTAGTAGCATTCGTTTTTGCTTGTTCTAAAATCTGAGTACCATCTAGAGCATCTTTTGTAGATGTTACTTGTGCTAAAGCTTGTGCAACAGCATCTTTGTCTAGATTTTGACCGTGTTCTTTATCTAAAAGTTGTTCCCCATTTGAAATGGCTTGATTATAAGCTTGTTGTTTTGATGGTTCGGCATCGGTATAGTTTTGACTATCTAATATTTGTTGTTTGTTAGCAATACCATCTTGTAATTGACTCATTGCTGTGTTTAGTTCTGTAGCATTGTCGCTTTGTTGATTCACATCTGCGACTGTTGTTGCATCATTAATTTGTTGTGTTAATGCTTCTTTTTGAGCATTATTTAATGATGTTAAGTGTTCTAAATCAGCTAGTGCTTGAGTCTTCGCATGTTCAACATTTTGGTTACCATTTAAAGCTTGTTCTGCAGTTTGAACTTTTTGCATTGCTGCTACTACATCAGTTTGTGATGTGTTAGGACCATTTGTCTTGTCTAATATTTGTTGTGCTTCCTTAACAGCATTTGAATAATTTTCTTTGAGATTATTGTTAGCATCTGTATAGTTCACTGATTGCTTAATTGCTTGTTGGTTTGCGATAGCTTGGTTCAATTGGTCCATCGCAGTGTTAAGATCATTCGCACTGTTTTGCGTAGCTGTTACATCACTCACATGAGTTGCTTGATTAATTTGTTGTGTGAGATCTGCTTTTTGAGCATCAGTTAAATGACTTAAGCTATCTAAATGTGTTAAGGCATCTTGTTGTGCATGTCTTAAGTTTTCTGTACCATTTAGTGCTTTTTCAGCAGTAGTCACTTGAGATGCAGCTTGTGTAATTGCATCAGGATCCATTGTAGGTGATGCTATTGGGTTAACGATTCCATTGGCATTATCAACTTGACTATTGTATGCATCTTGTAAATTTTGATTAGCGTCTGTATAATTTTGACTCGTTTTAATATTAGATGCATTAGCAATACTGTCTCTTAATTTATGTATTGCGTCATTGAGTACTGTTGCTTTATTTTGAGTAGTATTTATATCAGGTAAAGTTTGTGCTAGTGCGATTTGTTGTTTTAACTGGTCTCTTTGAGCATCATTGAGAGAAGTTAATCCATCGATAGCTGTTGTTGCGTTTTGTTTTGCTTCACGTAAGTTTTCATCACCATTTAAGTCTTGTTTAGCAGCGTTAACTTGTGATGTAGCATTTGAAATTTCACTTGGAATTAAGACTGCACCTTGCGTACCATTAATGATGGCTTCTGCATTATCAACTTGATTTGTGTAGGCTTGTTGTTTATCACCACTTGCATTGATGTAATTGCCGCTTGTTAAAGTATCATTTTTATCAGCAATAGCTTCTTTTAAGCTAGTCATATTGTTGTTTATTTCAGTAGCTAATTGTTCAATTGTTTTTACATCTGCAACACGCTTACCGTTAGATACTTGCGCTTTTAAAGCGTCTTTTTGAGCATCATTTAAATCAGCACTGTTACTTATAGTATTCATTGCGTTACGTTTAGCATCTTCAAGGTTACGTTCTCCGTTTAATGCTTGTTGTGCCTGATTGATTTGATTAATAAGGTTTTGAACTTCATTCATCGGAGTATTAGGACCTGATTGTTGGTTAACAATGCCTTGTGCAGTAACTAAATACATATCATAATCAGATTGTTTTGATTGATCAGCGTCTAAGTAGTTTTGAGTTGCTTGTACTGATGGTTGATTGTTCACTAATGTATTTAATTGTTCCATTGCATCATCTAACGATTGAGCTTCTTGTTTAATTTGATTTACATCAGCAATATGATTTGCTTGATTTACATTTGCTTCAAAAGCCTGTCGTTGCGCATCAGTTAAATGTGTTAACGTACCTAAATATTGTTGTGCACTTGCTTTCGTATCATTTAATTTTTGATCACCATTTAATGCTTTTTTAGCTGCGACAATTCGTTGTAAAGCTTCTTCTACTTTGTCTTGAGATGTATTAGGACCATTTGCTTGATCTAATATAGCTTCAGCAGTTGTTACACTTTGATCATAATCAGATTGTTTAGGTTGATCGGCATCAGTATAATTCTCAGTTGTTTTAACTTGTGGCGCTTGATTCACTTCAGCTTGTAATTGTTGCATTGCTTGATTTAAATCATTAGCTGCTTGTTTTACTTGATTAACGTCACTTATATGAGGCGATTGTTTGATTTGATTTAATAAATTCGCTTTTTGTTGATCTGTAATTTGACCTAATGTATCTAAATATTGTTTTGCATCTTGCTTAGCAGCTTCTAAGTTTTCATCACCATTTAATTTAGTTTTGGCTGAAATAACTTGTTGAGCCTTGTTATTGATTGCATCCGGATTCATTTCAGGATTAGTTGCTGTATTAATGATATTTTCAGCATCTGTTACTGCTGCATTATATGCTTGTTGTTGATCTGGAGATGCATCATGGTAATCTTCATTATCTTTAACAGTTGTTTGGTCAGCTATACTTTGTCTTAATGTGTCCATTGCTTGATTTAATGTGTCGGCATTGTTTTGAATACCTTGAACGTCACTAACTGTTTGACCATTATCAATGTCTTGCGTTAATTGTGCTTTTTGAGCATCTGTTAATGATGTAAGTGAATTTAATTGTTGTTTAGCGTTTTGTTTAGCTTGATCTAAATTCTGAGTACCATTTAATGCTTGTTCGGCATTTTGAACTTGTCTTAAAGCTTCTTCTACTTGCGCTTTATTTTTATTTGGACCTGCTTGGTTAAGAATGTCTTTAGCCGCTTGTACTGCAGTTGTGTAATTCGCTTTATTGTCTGGTGAAGCGTCTTGATAATTTTGACTATTTAGTACGGTATTCTCATTATTGATACCATTTTGTAAGTCAGACATCGCTTGATTTAAATCGTTAGCAGTTTGTGTTAACTGTTCGATATCAGCAATACGATTAGCATGATTGATATTGTCAGTCAAATTAGCTTTTTGAGCCTGATTTAAATGAGTTAAGCCATCCAATGCTGTAGTTGCTGTCGTTTTAGCTTGGTCAAGTCTTTCTTCTCCATCTAAAGCATCTTTTGTTTGGGTAACGTTATTAGTCGCTTGATTAATTGTATTCACATCAAGTGTTGGTTGTGATGTTTCATTAATGATAGTTTCTGCATTTGTTACAGCATCATTATAATTTAATTGTTTTTGCTGCTCTGCATCTATATAATCCTCGCCTTGTTTAACATCCTCTTTATTCGCAATCGATTGTTGTAAATTTGCCATAGCGCCATCAATATTATTAGCAAGTTCTTTAGCATTATTTACTGTATCAATTTGATGCGCGTCATTGATTTGTGTTTCTAATGCTTGACGTTGCGCTTGATTTAAATGTGTTAACTGACCAAGAGCGGTAAGCGCTTGTTGTTTTGCATTATTAAGGTTGGTATTACCGTTTAATGCTTGCTCTGTAAACGTGACTTGTTTTAATGCATGATTGACTTCATTTGGTGTAAGTATAGGACTTTGACCTGTACCTTCAACGATAGCTTTAGCTTGATCATATTTATTGTTATAAGCCGTTTTTAATTCAGGGTTCGCATTGACGTAGTTATCACTTTGAATAAGTTGATCGTGATTAGCGATACCTTGTTTTAATGCTGTCATCGCATTATTTAAATCGTCTGCATTTTGCTTAATATCATTAGCTTGTTGAACATTTTGTGCTTTTGAAACTTGTTGAATTAATGCATTTTTTTGTGCTTGATTTAAATCACTAGCTCCTACAATTATTGCGGTTGCTTCATCTTTAGCACGTTGCAAATTTTGTTGTCCATCTAATGCAGCTTGGCTTGATTTAACATTTTCAGCTTGTTGATTGATTGTCGTTGGATCCATGATTGGTTGTGTTTGGCTATCAATAGTACCTTTTGCATCATCAACGGCATTATCATAACTTGATTTGATAGATGGTGTTGCATCTATATAGTTAATACCTGTCTTAAGTTGATCATTATCAGCAATGCTATCTCTTAATTTAGTCATTGCATGATTTAATTGATTAATATCATTTTGTAATGCTACAAGTGCCGCATGATTTGGTGCAGCATTAATTTGTTCTTCTAAACGATTACGTTGAGCATCATTTAAACTTGTTGCATTTTGTAATGAAGTCAATGTTGGTTGACGATCTAAAGTTAGATTAGAACGTGCATGATTTAAATTCGCTTCATTTGTTTGTGCTTGTGCTACTTTAGCTTTAATTTCAGCTACAGTTGGCTGACCAGCAATAAGTTGATTTAATTCATTTAATGTTTGTCTCGCTTTACCTAACTCTTGATGATAAGCCTCTAATGAAGCGGATGTCATACCATCAGTATCAGTTGGTTGATTAATACTTGCTTCTAAACTATTTTTCGCAGCTTCTAATGGTGCTTTATCAGGTGTTAAATGAGCTTGAGCTTGATCTAAATCAGATTTAACGGTATTTGCTTGAGCTACATTTGTATTAATGTCTTGAACAGTTGGATTACCATTAAGTACTTGTTTGATAGCTTCAAGTTTCTCTTTAGCCGCATTTAATTTGTCATTAAATGTATTAATAGAATCTTGAGTCATGCCATTTGTATCAGTGTTATCTGCAGTATTAATACTTTGTTGTAATGCGTCTTTTGCAGCTTCTAATGGCGCCTTATCTACTGTTAATTGTTGACGTGCTTGGTTTAACGCATTAGTTACATTATTTGTTGCACTTGTGTTGTTATTAATATCATCAACGGTTGGATTACCATTTAAAACTTGTTCTATTTCACGAAGTTTTTCACGTGCTGCATTTACTTTGCTGTTATAATTCGCAACTGATTCTTGAGTCATGCCATTTGTATCTGTTGGTTGATTGATACTTTGTTCAAGTTCCATTTTGGCTTGTTGTAATGGTGCTTTATCAACTGTTAATTGTTGACGTGCTTGATTTAATGCATCTTTCGCAATGTTTGCTTCATTCTTATTTGAATTGATGTCTCCAACACTTGGTGAACCATTAAGTACTTGAGTTATAGATGCAAGTTTTGCTTTCGCTTGTTCAAGTTTTTCATTATAAGCATCAATAGATGATTGCGTCATGCCTGTCGTATTTGTAGGTTGATTAATACTTTGTTGTAACGCATTTTTCGCAGCTTCTAATGGTGCTTTATCAGGTACTAGGTTTTGACGTGCCTCATTTAAAGCTTCTTTGGTAGTAGTTGCTTGATTCACACTGTCATTGATTAGAGCGACAGTTGGGTGGTTATTTAAGACGTGATCAATTTCTTTTATCTTTTCTTTAGCCGCATTTAATTTGTCATTAAGAGCATTAATTGAATCTTGCGTCATACCTGTTGTATCAGTACCTTGTGCTTGATTTATCGCTTCTTGAAGTTCAACTTTTGCCTGTTGTAATGGTGCTTGGTCTGGCGTTAAGTTTGAACGTGCGTCGTCTAATTCAGCTTTAGCATCATTTGCTGCTGTTGTATTTGTATTGATTTGATCCACGGTTGGATTGCTATTTAAGACTTGATTAATTGCGCTCAGTTTTTCTTTAGCGGCATTTAATTTTGCTTGGTAAGTATTAATCGAATCTTGTGTCATACCTGTTGTATCAGTAACTTGATTAATACTTTGTTGTAACGCATTTTTCGCATTTTCTAAAGGTGTTTTATCTACTGTTAATCCGTTACGAGCTGTATCTAGAACTGATTTAGCATCATTTGCATGTGCAACATAATCTCTGATTGTAGCTACGTTAGGATGAGATTGTAGGATTTGATTAATCTCTTGTAATTGTTGTTTTGCAGCGTTTAATTTTTCATTATAGTTGGCTACTGATTGATCAGTCATACCTGTTGTGCTTGTTGTTTGATTGATATCATTTTCTAGATCAGCTTTAGCTCTTTCTAATGGTGAAACATCAGGTGTTAAGTTTGCAATCGCTTGTTTCAATGCATTGTATTTATCTTCTACTTTTGCTTTTTCGTTTGCGATATCTTGTTCTGTTGCATCGCCATTATTAATGACTTGTTGTGCTGCTTCAGATTCAGCTTGTGCAGCTTGTTTCGCTTGTTGGTATGCATTAATAGACTCGGTTGTCATGCCATCTGTTGATACTGTTTGGTTAATCTCATCATCAAGTTTGGCCTTCGCCGTTTTAAGTTCGCTATTATTTGCTAAAGGTTGCAACTGATTAATCGCTTGTGTAATACGTTCATTCACTTGGTCAACTTGTCTTAAAGCATCTTGAACTTCTTGAACAGTTCGAATTGGCTTGTTAATAATTGCATCGGCTTTTTGACGTGCTTGAGTTAAATCAGGATTAAGAGCTTGCATCGCTTGGTTATAAGCTGTGATACTAGCTGGTCTCATTCCTGTTGTTGTACCAGTTCTATCAAGTTGCTGAACTGCTTGTTGTAAAGCACTTGTATCTGCAGTTAAATCCGATTTGGCTTGATTTAATGCTGTTAATGCTTTATCTACATTTTGTTTTTGTTCTGCAATTTGTTGTGCTGTGGCATCACCATTATCAATGACTTGTTGTGCTTTTGTGATTTCAGATTGAGCAGCTTGTCGTTTCGCATTGTAATTATCAATACTTTGTTGTGTCATACCATCTAATGATGGTTGTTGATCTATAGATGCTTGCAAGTCATTTTTAGCTTGAACTAATTCATGATTGTCAGCTTTATTTTGAAGTAATGCTTTGGCTTGATCAATTTTTGCTTGAGCAGCTTGAACAGTGTTTAATGCTTGTGTCACTTGTTCAGGTGAAGCGAATTGATCTTGAATGACTTGGTCTGCTTGAGTAATGGCAGTATTGATTTCACTTTGAGCATTTGTCATCGCATTATTAAACTGCGTGATACTTGCTGGTGTTTTACCATCAGTACTGATTGGATCATCTAAGTGATTTACCGCTGAAATTAAATCACGTTTGTCTGACTTAGTAAAAATCGTTTCAGTAATTTGTTCTGTGCTACCATCATCATACGTTATGACAACTGGTATGGTTGTTGTACTACCACCTGCAAGATTAACAGGTAATGGAGTACCTTGTTTAATTGTTGCATTTTGTTTGTTGATAACTTGTACTGCATTATTAATATCCTCAGGTGTGAAGTTAGAACCATAATCTTTCACAATTTGATTAATAGTGACAGTATGTGCATTAGGTATATTATAAGTATTTGTGTTTGTACTTTCTGCATTACCCGAACCTGCTTTTGCAATTGTAGTGACATCACTATTAGGTTTGATTGTATTTGCATTGAAAGTTACTTTACCAGTTGCACTATCTACTGTGACATAACTTGGTTTGTCAGCAATTGACCATTGTCCATTAGGACCTTGAACAACTTGTAATGTTTTTGTCTGTTCACTAGTGTTACTTACTTGTTCGATGTAAGTAATCTCTACCGCTGTTGTTGGGTTAACAAGGTTATTTGGTAAATTATTTGGTGCGATTTCTACTTGTCCATTTTCCCAAATGTGAGATGTAGCTTGATTAGGTTGAGGTGCTACAACTGTAAACATTTGACTAGGTTGTTCGTCGCTTATTAATTCTCCATTACCTTGTGTTGCAATGACTTGAATATTGTCTGATGGACTGAATGTCCCTGCCGCGATAGTGATACCATTTTCTGTACCTACTACACCGTTCACGCTTTGTGCAGAGGTTTCTTTTGTCCATGGGCTATTACTATTATTACGTATAAATGTTGTAATGACTTGGCCGTTATGTTTAATAACCAAACGATCTGCGTACGTATCGACATTACCTGTACGAGTATTAATAGATTGGTTTGCACCTGGTGCTATTGTAATAACACCTTGCTTGGATTCAGAAATTTGAGGTACAGAAGGTTGTACATTTCTAATTATAAAACGTGCAGGTTGGGACGTTGCGAAAGGTTGACCGTTATATAACACATCATATTTTGCATTTAATACTTGAGCAGAATTTGGTTTATTTAATGCTTCCCAACTTTCACCATTAGTACCAGTGGTTGCTTGATTCCAATGATATGTAAATCCTTCAGTTGGTAAACCATTATTATTCACAATGTGTTGATATTGAGATGCCTCAATACCACGGGCAAAAGTAGTACCTATCGTTGTTGTATATTCATTAGGACTGAAATCAAATTGATATACATTTAAACTAACAGGAACTTGTACAGGTGTTGTTATTCCAGGATATGTCACATTAATTGTTAAATTTTGAACACCAGGTTGACTCGTACTTGGTTGTGCTTGATTTGCCCAATCTGCAGTAATGCCATTTGTATTGGTATTAGGATCAAATGTTACATAATGTAATGCGTCAGTACCTTGAGATAGTTGACCGCCTTGTACTTCGCGTGTTGGTGCTTTAGCACGTGCCACTGGGTAAATTTTGACTGGAATATCTACATTTCTTGTACCTTGTCCGTTCGGTAATGTAACAACTGCTGTTTTAGTAAAGTTACCTACATTATTCTTCCAATTATCAGCATTGTCTTGCCATACAGCTGTAGCGCCTTGAGGTAATTGATCGATATAACGTGCGGCACTACTAAAGTCATTTTGCGTATCATCTTTTATGAAATGAGCGCCGTCTGGAATTGCATGCAATTGTGGTGTTACACGTACAGGATCACTTTCAAATGAATCTACTGTAATATCTTGTGTTACATCTTGAACTTGTCCTTGGTTATTTTGAGTAGTGTATGAGATATGTCTAGTGGTTACGCTCGTTTTAGCTTTGATTTCGCCATCTGGTAATGCATCACTTACAACTACAGTTGCATTATGTCCAGGACCATAATTGGTATGAGAAATCGCTAATGATGTGCCATCGGATTTTAATAATGTAACTGGTGATTGGTTTAGAACATTATTAATTTTGATTTCTTGATTAGTTAAGCCTGCTTTAAATAAAACTGTATTACTATCAATGCGTGGCGCATCAGGTCGTACATTTACTAAGAATCTAACATTTTCACTTTGCCCGTTGGCATAAGTAACACGGACCAATCTAGTTTGACTACCTACTATATTAAGGTTTGGTGGTGTATTTCCATTACCGACAAATGCAAAGTTCATCTGTTGTGTATCGTTATCCCATGAATGAATGATTGGTTTAAGATAATCTTTTGGATTGTTTGGATTATCAATACCAGGAATTGGTGTAACTCTATTGGTTACAAATACTTGTTTTGGAATTGATCGTACTACCATATATGATGATTCTTTAATAATTGGTGTTGTTTCACCATCAAATAAGATATTAGCTTTAACTGTAATACTTTCACCAATACGAGTATTGTTTTTGTTTGGTGTATTATTTGGTAGCCATGTAATTGTGGCATCAGGAACTGGATCACCGTTTTCTAAGGTGAAGAAATCATTTGGTGATGCACCTTTACCATTAGGGAAATCTTGTCCTTGAATGGTATATCTTGGACTAGCTACAACGTTGTAAAGGATATGTTTTACAGGAACGGTAACTGTTGATGTTGAACCATCAGCAAACGTAACTGTAACGGTTGCTACAGGTGATTGGTTTAATCTTCCAACATTACCAGTTACAACTTTACTTCTAATTTCATTTGCACCGGCTGTGGCATATGGTCTTGTACCTGCAATATTAGTTGTAGTAATACTATCGATAATCTTTTGTTGATCTGCTTGTGAAATTGTTGCATTGTCACGAATATTTGCTATTCTAATTGGATTTCCAACAGTTGCATTGGTTGTCACACGGTATTTATCTTTTAACGGTTTAACTGTGACGTTAAATGACTGATTAGTCGTGTTTCCACTTGTATCTGTCGCAACTAATGTAATCGTTTTATCACTACTTGTAGAGACATTTGGTGCTTGTAACGATACTGTTTGATTATTATTGCTAACTGTGCCTGCTATTTGAGAATTAGGTGCAACTTGTACACTACCTAAAGCATAATTATCATTCGCTGTAATATTGTTTGTGAAAGTTTCACCAGAATACACGACATGATTACTGTAATTGCCAACAGTTAATGTCGGATTCACACTATCACTTGGTACAAAATACACGTTAATGACGTCAGTAGTGTTTGCTTGATTACTATTAATCGCTTGTAAATAAGCTGGTGGGCCATATGGTGATAAGAATAATTGTGCTCTATATACAGGACTATTGTTACCAGTAATCGTATTGTTTTTAATAACATGGTCTATTGTAAATGCTGGCACACCATTTCTGGCAGATTCATTCACATTTGTTAGAGATGAATTAGTTTTATTTGAGCTTAAATTTGAATACGTAATAGGTTGACCACCATAGCCACGACTTGTTTCAACTAAATCTAAAGCTTGGATGATTTTACCGTTATAGGTGAATTCACGTTGACCGCCCGCATCAGGAGCTGTTAAAGAATAACCTACTGGATTATAGTTTGGTGTTCCACCTGCTTCGGCCAATGCTTTTTCAGTACCTCTTATATTAGTTCTTAGGCCTGGAATAGTCGTATTCGCTGTAATCAGTTTTAAAACATCATTAGCATTAATGGTTCTACCAGAAGTTGCGTCATAACGATAAATTAATGATTTATGATCTGATGACCATTGGAAGCCTCCATCTGATTGACGTCCAGGGATCGTTTGACTTGTCCAACCTACTGAATAGTCATTGGGGAAATCCACCCATCTTAAGAAATTCATTGTCGTTGCATTAGATGTAAATGATTTTTGTAATTTACCTTTTGTGATATTTACAGTTATCGTACTTGTATTTAATCGATTTAGCGTATTTGTAATCTCTATATTGCTATCAGTTAATTGTAGTTGGCTACTATTCGCATTTATAAATGCTTGTTTTATTTGCGCTTTTTCATCATCAGTTACATTAAATGTTGAAATACGATATACACGTTGGTCACCTGTTGGTTGGTTCACATCTACAACTTTTAATTTTAAAGTTAAAGGTGCTTGATCTTGTCTATAAGCATCACTCGCATTTAATTGATACGTATATGTACCGACACCTAATTGAGATATTTGTGATGAATTCGGCAATGCATTAACTGCAGTGATAGTAAATAGTGAACTTTCTGGCATATCTGCGCCATTACTTAATGCAAAGTATTGTTTTAAATCACCAAATTCAAATTGTTGACCTCTAGCTATCGTCACTGTTGCTTCTTTAGTATTGTTACCTTCGGCATATATTGATTTTCGAACTGGTTCATAAGTTATTGCATTAGTGATTGAAATCCGATCTGTTGATCCATCTTTATAATTAAAACTAATCATATCTGTGGATGGGATATTGATTGGACTTGAATCTTCTAGGTATGGAATGATATTAGTATTAACGGCTTTTAGAGCGTTAATCACATCTCGTTCTTCAGCACGAGTTAAGTCTCCAGGATTAACTACATTAATTTTTTGAACATTAGGTAATACAATTGGAGAAAAATCATTACTCATTTGGCCAATATTGATTGCAATTTGTTTAGATTGACGACTATTGGTTGTATTATTGCTGTTATCTGTTGCAGAAACATTGAATCTGATTTGACTATTGAATGGTTGATTATCAGATACATTTCCCGTAATTCTAAGTGTACCACCCTCACCATTTGCGTTTTGCACAAATTGAGAAGTCCATCCTTGTGGTAATCTGCTAACATTTACAGATTTAATTCCAGTACCATTTGCACCGTCTGTAATATCAATCGTAAAGTTGACTTGTTCACCTTTATAATATTTATTTTTTAAATCGACAGGGTTACCAATTGTTGGTGGTGTGTTGTCTGCCTGTATTTCAACAGCATTACTAAAATTAGATACCACCTTCTTATTGTAATAAACGATTGCTCTGATTACGCCAGTATTTGGTAAGTTCTGTACATAGTCTTCTGGATTGAATGTCACACTATTACTTGTACTTGTCGGCGTTGCACTAGCTATAATGTCGTAATTTTTTGGTACTGAAGCGGGATCATTTGTACCATCTTGTGCTAAATTTCCAGTTGCAACTAAATACACAAGGGCATTAGGATCTGCAGGTACATTAGACACTGTGATAGTTGGTTTAGTTCCACCTTTTCCTCTTAATTCTCGAACAGTTGTATCGATTTGAGGTGGCAATGGTTTGACTCTAATTTCAAATGGTTGTTCTCGTTTGCGTAATCGTACGATACCTGAATAATCGCCAGGTGCAATATTACCTACCAATTCAAGGTTTCTTTCTCTATTATTATTAGTTCTGCCAGCAGCATTTTCAATATGAAGTGTACTTGGGATACCAGTGATTTCCCAATCATTATTACTAAAATCTTCATTACTTGCTAATTGAATGCGTAATGGTTGAACATAGTTAGATGTGTTACCACTGCTTGTATAACTATTGCCCATATTACCTTGAAATACATTAAAGACTGGGTGTCCTGCTGATTTAGATTCGGGTGATTCTGCACGGTTATTTGGATCGTTATTTGTGAAAAAGCCCATATTATTTTGAAGTTCAGGTTTCACATATAAATAAACTGGCATTAAAGTTTCGTCATTACCATATCTATCTTGAACGCTAAATCCAATATTTAACTTGATTGGATTACCTGAGCGACTTGCGTTAATTAACGTTTCATTATTGATTAATTGATAGATTTGATAGTCATTTAATTGGATGTGAGGTCCATGACGAAACGATTTTGAAGGTAAGTTAGGATCGAAAAAACCAATAACTAATGGACTCGGCGTTCTAACATAGCTTAATGGGTCCGTAGCAAAATCTTCAGAGTTTTCATCATTTGAATCTAAAATAAATTTTGTTACATCTCTTCTCAAAGTTAAATCATATACGTTTTTATAATTGCCTAAATGATATGTACGATTGGTAACTAATGTAAAATCTTTAACTCTTTCTGTAAAATGATTTAATGGTTCGACATATAGCTCGTTATAGCTAAATAGTTGTCTATATTCTAAAGCTCTACCACCGGCTGCATAATAGAAACGTGATGCAGTGTTTCCTTGTGTTCTAAATTGGAGTGTATAACTTGCGTTACCTTTTCCAATAAATGCATACATTCTGTCAAGACCCGTAATTTGGTTTGGAAATTCACCATTTAATAATGCAAAATTTTGTTCACCGTTTGTTCTCGCATTATCTGATGCATCTTGTTCATGTTGAAATTCAGGTGCACGTGCAAATTCTTTAAAGCTATTAATATGAATCGTAGGTTCATCATAAAATGTATAGCCTGTACGTGGTCCTTGTACGAAATTAGAGGCACGAGAACTGTCAATACCACCTGCAGTACGCCACATGAAAGGTAATGGTTGACCTTCTCCTGCGCCAACACCTAAGCTACTTACGATATTAGAGTTGTCTGGGTCTTCAATCGATAATCTTGCTGGACCTACTGGTGTCTGTCCATCCGGTAAGCCAAACCAAAATACCATGTGCTCATGCATTTGATGACTTTGATTAAATTTAATCGTCCATTCATAACCATCTTTTAATCGTTTCGTAACGACGTAGGCAATACCTTTAGAATCGGCAGCTCTTAGACGTTTCCATGGTGTATTAGGTAATGAAAATGGTGTCCCTTTGTTAGCTGCATAAATATAAGTACCTTCAGGGTAACCTGAACCATCATTTGGATTATCTACATAGTAAGATGTAATAGCTGATTGATAACTACCAGATGATCTTGATTCGGCTGCACGTTCTTGAATATGATGGTTGCGTCTTGTTTGAGATTGACGCTTAGGTAATGTGCGTATCGTTGCTACTGCTTGTTCTAAATCTTGATATGCAAGTTGCAATGATTTTTCACTGATTGGATTATTGTTTCCAAGTAACGTATTGACTTTATCGAAAGCCTGCTTAACTTGATCATATGTTGGTTGATCTACTTTATCTCTATCTATAAAGCGATAATCATGATAATTAGCATCAAAGAAAGCTTGTAACGAATCCTTATTCAATTGAGCCGGTTGCGTTAAATTACTTTCTTGTTCAATGCTTTGATGTTTTACATTATCCACGTTTGCAGTTAACTTATTTTCTACGTTATTTACTTCTGCAGAATGAGATTGATTATTTTGTTCTAAATCATTTGAATGATTAGAATTTGCTGTTTGATCAGTCGTTTGAATGGAATTTTCATTATCTGTTGAAACGTTATCTATAGTTTGTGTGTCTGTAGGATCTTTATGTGTTTGAGAGACCACAGTTTCTTTAGATGGTTGTTCTGAAGTTATAGTTTCATCACTAGTTTGTTCATTAGCTAGTTGGTTAGCTATTGATGAATCGGTATTAGATTTCGAATCGTCATTTACCTCATCCTGTTGATGTAGTAATTGTTGTGACGCCGTTTTAGTGGTATTTAATTCTTCAGCTTGTGCATGAGAAGCATTAAAACCTAAAAAGACTAATGTCGCAATGACAGTTGAAAACGTACCAACTGTATATTTACGAATACTAAACTTCTGTAATTTCTCACGATTATTCACAGCTATTGTTCACTCCTTATCTTGTTGTTGTGTCTCTGATGTTGTAGTTGTGATAAGTATACAGGTCTGTTAATTATAGTTAGGATTTGATAAATGATGATTCATCATAAATGCTATGATTTACCAAATAAATGATAAAAAACAGACAAATCGGCATACATCACAACATAATGTTGAACAATTTATTTACGTTCCATTTAATAATATCATAAAATTTTATATAAGTATAATTGAATATGTGATAAATTATAATGATTTTAAAATAATGAGATAATAAAATAAAAACGACTCGTATTTTTATCTTTAATTAGATAATCGTACGAGTCGTTATGTTTATGATTTTATAAATGACTTGATATATATTTACCGGAAACATATAGCTCATGTTCATTACATATAGATAAGATATGGTTCAATGTTGTGGCAAAAGACATATCTTGGAACAATTGTTCACTATCGATGGGCACATTTGTATGAATCTCAGCTAATCGCTTCGATAAATGTAATTCATTCATATTGTCATTAATTTTCTTCCTTTGACCTGGTGTTAAGGCATCAATTTGTTCAATGACCCCTTCCACACTGCCATATTGTTGAATTAATTTTATCGCAGTTTTCTCACCTATACCTTTAACACCTGCATAACCATCGGCTGTATCACCCATAAACGCTTTGATATCAATGAGTTGTTGCGGTGCTAATTCATACTCTTCATTAAATCGATTTAAGGTATATCGATTATATATGTTAAAGCCTTTCTTAATGAGCCATACTTCAACATTTTCATTGATACATTGTAACAAATCTCTATCTCCGGTAATAATATAGACATCATTATCAACGGAATAAGTTTGTGCTAATGTACCAATCACATCATCGGCTTCATAATTAGTCACACCAATATTAACAAAACCAAATTGTTCAGATATCTCTTTAACATAATCAAATTGTGGAATGAGCTCTTCTGGTGGTGCTGAGCGATTTTGTTTATAACCTTCAAACATGTCATTTCTGAAGGTTGATTGCCCCATATCCCAACAAACAGCTACATGTGTGGGTTGGATTTCATGGATAGCTGAAAAGATATGACGTACAAACCCCTGAATACCGTTAGTTGGCACGCCTTTTGAATTGTACATAAATTGATTATGGAGACTCGTTGCGAAAAAATGTCTAAATAATAAAGCCATGCCATCAACGAGTAATACTTTATTAGGCATTTCGATTGTCCTTCTTTCTTAATATATAATTGCTTCAAGTTGTTGGTGCTTATCTTTAAGTTGTGAAATTAATGATTCATCTAATTCAAATGATAATAATTCATTAATCTGACTTTGAATATTGTCTTCAATACTATTAAATTGTTGTTCTGCTTCATCAGACATTTGCTCAACATAAGTTTCAAGTTGTTGTCTTAAGCGACTAAAGTTAGGTTGAAGTAGTTCTAATGTACTTTGACAAATCATTTCATGAATATCCTTTTGAGCATTCGCATTTAAAATTTTACGTTTCGTTAATTGTTTAGGTAATTCAGCCATCATATCGTTTAAATCGATATGAAGTAATGGTTGATCAACAACATCAGGTTGTAAATTGAAACGTGGATGTACAATAATATGCAATTGACTTAACTGTTGTAAGACAGGTGCAACTTGTTCGTCTAATTGCTGATTAAAATACTTCTTAATTCTTTCAGTGATTAATGATTGCTCTAAGAACATTCTTTGATGAATTTGATCTAAATAAATTTTAGTTGAGTTTTTCTTTTCAGCGTTGAAATCACTATTTTGTGTCATTTGACTATTATAAACAGACTTAATATCATCCATTAACTGAAGCTTTAATCTTTGATTTAAATGATAGACTTGTTCTTCAACTTCATTATTTGTATGTTGAGTCGTAGTAGCAATTAATTGGTTTTCTAGTCTATGTTTGTCTTTGTATGTTTCTAATTTACGTTGACGTTTCGCGATGTCATCTTTATTGGTTTCAAATTCTGAAATCATCTCTTGATATGACTGATCAATTTGTTGAAGTTGGTGAATCATTTGTTGTTCGAGTATCGTTTTAGATTCAACATCGACGAAATGTTGAATGCTTTCTTTTAATTGATTCATACCTTCATCACTAGATTTTAATGCTTCTCGACTAGACACACCAAACACTTCAGATTGCAATTGTACTTGGTTTAGTGCGTCGGCAACATAATCTTTAACGGCATTAAGATCTTCATCACTTTCAGCTAAATCGACAGCATTAATAATCATTTTGAATGCTTGATTTTCATTTAACTGATTCATATCTTTCATATGTTCAATGAAAGCTTTGTCGTTATCAGTAAAAGAGTGATTGAAATAACTGACATATAAAATTAAGTCAGATGAAGTGAGGATTTGTTCAGTTTCATTAGTATGACGCTGGTTATTGGAATGTAAACCAAGTGAATCGACAACAATTTTGCCTTTAAGCCATTCAACAGGTACTTGTAAATGTACTGTTTTTACGAAAGTTGCATATTCATCTTCGGCAGACCATTTTTTGACATCTTCTTGTGAAATATGATGTACTTCCCCTTCTTCTAACATATTGATATACATGTCGTAATGCTTTTCTACTGCTGAAATAAAGGCAAGTTGATTTTTTTCTAGTTTTGATTTCAATTGAGAAATATCGCTATTCATAAATTCATCTAAAGACGAAAATGACTGATTAAAGAACTCTAGCAATTGGTTAATCTCATCGAGTAATTGTTTAGATGATTTTAATGTTATGCTACTACTTTCCCCGTATGTCAGTTCTGTAGTGGCTGCTGTTGTCGGATTTGGCGAGCTAACTAAGTAATTATCACCTAATAAAGCATTAATTAAACTACTCTTACCAGCACTAAATGTCCCAAATACACCTATTTTTGTTATTTGTTGATCTAAACGCGTTAGTGTTTGTTTAATATCTGTTTGTGTACGTTCGAATAATGGAATATCTTCGATGATATTTAATGCTTTTTCAATGTCTACTTGTGAACGACTCACTGTGTCATCACTGGCTTGAATTTGATCACGATGCTGATGTTGTGTTGTATCGTTTTCTTCTTTAATCGTGAAATTGGCTTCAGTGCGTCCAGTTAATTTATCTAAAGAATCTTCCAAATGGATATAGTAATGTTGATAATTGCGTGTTGTGATAGATTCTTTTAAGTTATTTAATTGTAAGTAACGTTGATATTCATCTGATGTTTCATTATCTTCGCTTTCAATCTCATTAGCTTGTACGTGTTGGATAGCTTTTTCAAATAATGGATTCGATTGACGTTCAACAAATTGATTGATTGCTTTAACAACTTCATCTGAAAATGTTAATACATAAGTATTGCTGATGGTTGTTTGTGGTTGATACAGTGATGAAACTAAATCATTTGGAATATCATAGGATTGGTTGAGTATATGTTCGTTTATATTTTTTTGATTGATAAAGCGCGTTAAAAATGACATGTCTTCACGCATAGGTTGACGTATTTGAGTGTTAATCTTTTCTTGTAGCATACTGATTGCTTTATCTAAACGCTCCGTTTGTGCTTCCTCTTTCTTTTTAGCTTTATTAAAGAGACCACCTACTTTAAAGTCAGTTGCCTTACTTTCTAGATAAGAACGCAGTTGTTCGCGCATATCATGTGTCATAATATAGGCATTTTCTAATATATCTTTACGTTTTTGTTTAAGATATGCTTTTAATTTATCTTTATCATTTAAAAGTTGTGCTTCTTCTGAAACAGCTTGTGTTTGTTGGAAATTTAAATAAGCTTGTTCAAACTCATCTTCTTCGATGTTGAGGTATTCAAGTATACTTTGCATTTCATTTTGAATGTATGAAAGTTGAGCATCTGTAATAAAAGATACCGTTCGTTCAACATACGTTTCCATTGGTTCTCTATTCTTATCTAAATATAAGAGGTATTCAGATAAGTCATCAATTTGGTTTTCAGGATGATCGAATTTTGATACATAATATATATGTTGTAAATCGATGTCCCATTCATTAATAGATTTCTCAACTCTAGATTTGAATGTATCAAATGATAGTTCATCATCATTATGTTTGTCGATTTGGTTAATGATGAATACAACTGGAATGCCTACTTCATTAATTCTTTTCATAAATTGAAAATTAAGTGCAGATTGCACGTGATTATAGTCAACGGTATAAAATAAAACGTTACTCGTATACATGAATTGTTCAGTTGTTGTTTGATGTGTTGCGACATTAGAGTCAACACCAGGTGTATCCTGGAATGTAAAGCCTTTATCAAATTTATCGGATTGGAAGTTAATCTCTACAGATTCAACATCTATATTTTGACGATTCATTTGTTTAACTTCATCGTATGTTTTTAATTTTGTATATTGTTGGTTTGGTAAGTTTGCGATGATATCTTCTGTATCAGAAACTGATACGATTGCTGTATTACTAGTTGTAGGTACTGGAGAACTTGGTAAAATATCTTGCTCTAATAACAAGTTGATCAATGTTGATTTACCAGCTGAAAAGTGCCCAACAAAGGACATTGTAAATTGGTTTTTATATACCTTTTTAATTACCTGATTAATTGTATTTAGTAAAGCAGTGTTATTTGATTTTTCAACTTCTTTTTTTAATTTATATAAAATGTCTAATTGTTCTGTATGTGTCATGCGTATTAATCCCCTTTAGTTCAGTCAATAAAAAAGAAGAGATTAAGACAATGTGATTTAAAATTCTATACAAAATTTTAATGTAAGTGACGTTGTCATAACCTCTTCTAAATAAGTCAGTTATCATAGATTATGATATTACTTAAAATATTATCATATATATCGTTTAAAACCTATGAATTTTAGACAGGATTATTCAAACCATGAGGGTTTGGTACCTTCAGTTCCTGGCTTAAATACACCGATATTCTCTTTTGAATGTAATTCTGGGTGCTTCGCAATTTGTACAGCTAAATTAGCGACACTTTTTCTTGATACTTCTGTACCCTCGAAGTCCCCTTCTTTAGTGCTAATTTCATATATATTTTCATTTTTATCTGTTAACCAACCCGGTCTAATGATTGTATAATCTAAGTCGGATTGCTCGATTGTATCTGCTGCTTGACGGTATAAGTCTAACTTATCTCCAAATTGTTGTTTATTCCATTCATTGAATGCTTCAGGTAACTCATCATAAATACCTGGTGCAGCAATTAAAATTAATCTTTTAATCCCTTTTGCGTCCATAGCTTTAACTATCGTTTCAGCATGACGATTTAATGAGCCAGAGGTACCAGTAAAAACAATATCTATATTGTCTAATGCTTGTTCTAAATCTTGTTGGTTCTTAGCATCACCTTCAAATACTGTTACTCTGTTTGATGCATAATCAGGGATACGATGCGCATTTCTTAAGAACAGGTTCACATTGAAGTTTGAATTCTCTAAGAAAATTTTAGTTGCTTCGATAGCCACACGTCCGTTTGCCCCAATAATTAAAACATTCTTCATATTAATTACTCCTCTCAATAATAATGATTATTATATTTATTAATTATAAAAGTAATTTAAATTAAAACACTCTTAATCCAACCTTACTACAGTTGAATTGAGAGTGCTAATGAATTGATTTGATTTTATGAACTATGATTCTTTTTTGGTTTGAGGTTTTTTACCCCAATATTGATAGTACGTACATTCAATATAACCATTAAACAACTTACGGCGTTTTGTCGCCTTTTTGTTAACTAAATGCTCGTACTCTTTATTACTTGTTAGGATATAAGTTGATAAATAATCGTGTTGTTTCATTAATGTACCAATATATCGGTACATTTCTTCTACTTCATCTCTATCACCAATACGTTCACCATATGGTGGATTACCGATTAATGCTATTGGTTCTTCAGTATCAATAGTTAATGTATTTACATCTTTTACACTGAATTGAATGATGTCCGCTAAGCCAACTTCTTCTGCATTTCGTTTAGCGATTTCAACCATTTCTGGGTCGATATCTGAGGCATATACTTGAATTTCTCTATCATAATTCGCGTGTTTATCAGCTTCGTCTCGCATATCGTCATAAATATTTGGTGGCATGATATTCCATTCTTCAGATACAAAATCTCTATTGAATCCTGGAGCAATATTTTGTGCGATGAGACATGCTTCAATCGCAATCGTTCCTGAACCACAGAATGGATCGATTAGTGGCGTATCACCCGTCCAATTGGCTAATTTAATCAAACTAGCAGCTAATGTTTCTTTGATAGGTGCTTCCCCTTGTGCTAAACGATAGCCACGTCGATTTAACCCTGAACCGGATGTATCAATAGTAAGTAGTACTTTATCTTTTAAAATTGATACTTCTACTGGATATTTTGCTCCCGATTCGTTGAGCCATCCTTTTTCATTATAAGCATGTTTAAGACGTTCTACGATTGCTTTCTTAGTAATGGCTTGGCAATCTGGCACACTATATAAGGTGGATTTAACACTGCGACCTTGGACTGGAAAGTTCCCTTGTTGGTCGATGATTGACTCCCAAGGTAATGCTTTTGTTTTTTCAAATAATTCATCGAACGTAGTTGCTTTAAATTGTCCCATGACGATTTTGACACGGTCTGCGGTACGTAACCATAAGTTACATTTGACGATGGCATTTTCGTCACCTTCAAAAAAGATACGTCCATTTTCTACTTGTGTTTCATAACCTAGTTCTTGAATTTCTTTGGCTACGATCGATTCAAGCCCCATTGGACATACTGCTAATAATTGAAACATGCGTTGTTCTCCTTTTGGATTGATTTCTTTATGTTTATTCTAACAGAGTTAGATTTAAAATTTAATCATATATATAAATGAATAATGTTTATTGACATTAAAAAAGCTCTCCGTTTAATGGGAGAGCTAAACTAGTGGTGATATTTCTGTAAGCCATGTTCTGTTCCATTGTACTCATCACGTGCACTAGTTACACTGGTACGTTGGTGGTAACCATCTGTCTACACATAACAAATATATGCATGTGTCTCGTTTATACGTTGAATTCCGCTAAACAAGTGCTCCTACCTAATTTGGATTGCTCACTCGAGGGGTTTACCGCGTTCCACCTTTTATATTTCTATAAAAGCTACGTCACTGTGGCACTTTCAAACTATTCTAACCGTATCCTTAGACTTAGGTTATTTCATTGCCGTCAAATTAATGCCTTGATTTATTGTTTCATCAAGCACGAACACTACAGCCATCTCAGACTGTGTGAGCATGGACTTTCCTCTATATCACTATAGCGATTACCCAAAATATCACCTTTGAGAGTATAACATAAAAAAAGGTTGAGACAAAGCTTTTTCAAGTAAGATGACATCACCTTCATTAATAAAAAGTATATGTGTCACAAGACTTATAAGTTTTGCGATATAACTCATTGGCATATATCACACGGATTGTCTCAACCTTTTCATTTATTATTTCCCAAATACTGCTTTTTCTAAATTAGAAATACGTTTTAAAATATCAACATTATTTGATGATGCATTGTTAGAACCATTTGAAGAAAAGTTTTTATTCTCTTGTGGTCTAGTTGTCGCTACGCGTAATCTTAATTCTTCAAGTTCTTTTTTCAGTTTGTGGTTTTCTTCTGAAAGTTTTACAACTTCGTTATTCATGTCTGCCATTTTTTGATAATCTGTAATAATATCATCTAAAAAAGCATCTACTTCTTCTCTTCTATAGCCACGAGCCATAGTTTTTTCAAAATCTTTTTCATAAATATCTTTCGCTGATAATTTTAATGAAACATCTGACATTTTTTCCACCTCATTCGAAACTTTGATCTTGAGACCACTGCAAGTCGTTGATGAATTCAGTGAGTTCATCAAACGTCACAATATCACAAGTATAGTTTGTTTTTTCCATAAAATCAACTAACATCGATTTGAAGAATTTAGGGCTAGCCTCTTGTTCCTCATCATATATTAATAAAGTTTGATCAGTATGGTCTAACATAAATTGGTCAGCTTGTTTGAATTGGAATGGTCCTTGATACTCTGAATGAAATACACTTTCTATGAAATCTGCATGATTAATAATATTTATGTATTTCGTTTGATTTTGTTCGTTCCATTTTGTTGTATGACCTTCAAAGGGTGTAATAACACCTAGTTTAAGCTCAGGATATGTTTCTTTTAATTCAATCACAACTTCTGCTGACCATAATTCAATTCCCATCTGACCTTGAATTAAAACCCATTCTAATCCTTCATCTAATAATTGTTCAATTTTATGTTTAATAAATTCTTTTAAATAGTAAACTTCAGGTGCATCATCTTTAAAAATATTTAATTCATAAGATTTATACCCTGTGATATAAACAGTTTTAACCATAATTTCCCTCTTTAAACATGTTTATTTAAAATATTGTTCAAATCATATTGTACCGCTTTTATTTTTTCAGTGAAAAGTTTTCTACTTGTTCGTTTAAAATGGCATTCAACGGAAAGTTCTTCAATATTTTTAATTAATAAATCTAGTTTTGGTTTATTCATATAAGTCGTATCAATCAGTGATTGTTCATATGTTTTTAATTGTTTTAATTGAGAATCTATATGACGGACATAAGGTTCAACTACTTTGTGGAAGTCTTTATCTTCGTCATGTTTTCTAACTTGTTCGTAAGTGTCATTCATATAATTGACTTCTTCTATTAACTGTCGAATAGTATCTAGCATTCAATTGCCTCCTACATTACTAATTTACCATAATGTTTTTAAAGCGTCATACATAGGGTTATACAATAAGTACTAGACATAATATACTATCAAAATATATTTTTTTATGTTTTTCGCATTAACTCATTAATGTCACATCATTAAAATGGTAGAAAAATAGTATATATACGTGAAGATAAATGTGATTGTTTTTATTGTTTATTTGATGAAAGCACGTTAAAATAAGGTTTGATGTATTTTTGGTTAGTTAAATATACATTAATTTTATAAAAGTTTGGTAAATCGTAAATTGTTGTGTATAATAATTGCAGTTTACTACCAAGCTTGTGTGGTGAAATATATGAATTATCCTAATGGTCAACCATACAAAGAAAATAAGTCTTTGGACGGACGCAAATCGACGTCAAATTCAAGTAGTATTGAGTATGGCGGACGAGGTATGTCACTTGAAAAAGATATTGAGCATTCTAATGCTTTTTATTTAAAACGTGGCATCGCAGTCATTCACAAGAAACCTACTCCTGTTCAGATAGTGAATGTTCATTATCCCAAACGGAGTAAAGCTGTGATAAATGAAGCTTATTTTCGTACGCCTTCAACAACTGATTATAATGGTGTCTATAATGGCTATTATATTGATTTTGAAGCAAAGGAAACGAAGAATAAAACATCCTTCCCTTTGAATAATATTCATGATCATCAAGTGGATCATATGAGAAACACATACCAACAACACGGTATTGTTTTTTTAATGATAAGATTTAAATCACTTGATGAAGTATATCTATTACCTTATTCTAAATTTGAATTCTTTTGGAATAGATATCAAAAGGATATTAAAAAATCAATAACAGTTGATGAAATACGAAAAAATGGTTACCATATTCCTTATCAGTATCAACCTAGATTGAATTACCTCAAAGCAGTTGATAAGTTGATATTAGATGAAAGTGAGGACCGCGTATGACGGAAAACAAAGGGTCTTCTCAGCCTAAAAATAATGGCAATAATGGGAAGTCCGACGAAAAAAAGAATAGAAATGTGAAGAGAACGATTATTAAGATTATTGGCTTTATGTTTATTGCCTTTATTGTTCTATTGTTGCTCGGTATCTTACTATTTGCATATTATGCATGGAAAGCACCTGCTTTTACAGAATCTAAGTTAGAGGATCCAATTCCTGCTAAGATTTATGATAAAAATGGTGACTTAGTCAAGACGTTAGATTATGGTCAACGTCATGAACATGTCAATCTCAAAGATGTACCTCAAGGTATGAAAGATGCCGTATTAGCTACTGAAGATAATCGCTTCTATGATCACGGTGCTTTAGACTATAAACGTCTGTTCGGTGCAGTTGGGAAAAACTTAACTGGTGGATTTGGTGCACAAGGTGCTTCAACTTTAACGCAACAAGTTGTTAAAGATGCATTCTTGTCTCAACAAAAATCTATCGGTCGTAAAGCGCAAGAAGCTTACCTTTCTTACCGATTAGAGCAAGAGTATAGTAAAGATGAAATCTTCCAAGTTTACTTGAATAAGATTTACTACTCTGATGGTGTAACTGGTGTTAAAGCGGCTGCTAAGTACTACTTTAATAAAGACCTTAAAGACTTAAACTTAGCTGAAGAAGCTTACTTAGCTGGTTTACCACAAGTACCTAATAATTATAATATTTATGATCATCCTAAAGAAGCTGAGAGTCGTAA
This sequence comes from Staphylococcus sp. AC872, assembly GCF_979255425.1. NCBI lineage: Bacteria > Bacillati > Bacillota > Bacilli > Caryophanales > Staphylococcaceae > Staphylococcus > Staphylococcus sp. AC872. Next base: position 50,672 of record NZ_CEEDKW010000002.1, on the reverse strand, counting down.
AGATACAGTGCTATACTTAATGCATATGCATCACAGAATTAGCGACAAAGAATATGCAAAAGCTAAGAAAATCGATCTTAAAGCTAATTTAGTTCAAAGAACTGATAAAGAACGTCAAAATACGACTGAAGAAAAAGATCCTGAATTAGCATCTTATGTGAACTTTGTTAAATCAGAATTAATGAATAACAAACACTTCAAAGATGAAAACTTAGGTAACGTTCTTCAAAGCGGTATTAAAATCTATACTAATATGGATAAAGACGTTCAACAAACGCTTCAAGATAAGATTAATAATGGTAGCTTCTACAAAAATGATGACCAACAAGTTGGTGCAACTATCTTAGATAGTAAAACTGGTGGTTTAGTAGCCATTTCTGGTGGACGTAATTATAAAGACGTTGTTGACAGAAACCAAGCTACAGATGCTCACCCTACTGGTTCATCACTAAAACCATTCTTAGCTTATGGTCCAGCTATTGAAAACATGCATTGGGCAACAAACCATGCACTTCAAGATGAATCTTCATATCAAGTCGACGGATCTACATTCCGAAACTATGATACTAAGAGTCATGGTACAGTAAACATCTATGATGCTTTACGTCAAAGTTTCAATATTCCAGCCTTAAAAGCATGGCAACAAACAAAAGAAAGTGCCGGTAATGATGCGCCTAAGAAATTCGCATCTAAAGTTGGTTTAGATTACGATGGTAAAATTGGACCTTCTGAAGTATTAGGTGGTTCTTCATCTGAATTCTCACCTACTCAATTAGCATCAGCGTTTGCTGCAATTGCTAATGGCGGTACGTATAACAATGCACATTCAATTCAAAAAGTTGTCACTCATGATGGCGATACGATTGAATATGATCATACAAGCCATAAAGCAATGAAAGATTCTACAGCATACATGTTAGCTGAAATGCTTAAAGGTACTTTCAAAGCTTACGGTTCTGCTTATGGACACGGTGTATCTGGCGTTAACATGGGTGCTAAAACAGGTACAGGTACTTATGGTGCTGAAATTTACAGTCAATATAACTTACCTGATAATGCAGCCAAAGACGTTTGGATTAACGGATTCTCACCTCAATACACTATGTCAGTGTGGATGGGCTTCAACAAAGTTAAAGAATACGGTACTAACTCATTCGTTGGACATTCAGAACAAGAATATCCACAATACCTATTCGAAGAAGTTATGTCAGACATTTCTTCTAGAGATGGTAAAGACTTTGAAAAACCAAGCTCAGTTGAAGGTAGCGATCCAGAATCATTATCTGTTAGTGGTCACCCTGACAACGATACTACTAATAAGAGTACACATGGCGACAGTGATTCGTCATCATCTAACAGTAGTAACACAAACGGTTCTAATGGTTCATCAAACAGTTCAAATGGCAGTTCACAACAACAAGGTACTAGCTCACAACAACAAAGTGGCAATGCCTTAACTCGTCTATTTAGTTTCAATGCGATATTTAACAATAAAGTATCATAACGCATAGACGAAAAGCACAAACCTTACAACAAGGTTTGTGCTTTTTTTATGTTCCAGTATACAAAAATAAACTCGCTAATAACAGATATGTCTGATTAGCGAGTTTTTATAAACTATTTCTAACTATTTATTTTCTCTTTTTTCGAATTTGATATGAGGCATTCATTTTAATGAGTTCTGATTTTAATGTTTTCATTTGTCTATATCCCATAAAATGATATTTTCGAGCTTGCATATATTGATAACGCTCTGAAAAGTTCATTGGCACGACTGGATAGTTATCTAATAAAGTTAAGTCAAAATCACTAATCTCATTAATTTGTTTAAAATAATCTATAATCAATTCAAAATAATGATCAAGTAAAGGTTTAGCTTCTGATGAATTTAACTTTTTTTGACTTGCTAATGTATCAAGTTGTTGTTCTAAATCCTCAAAATCTTGTTTTTCAATCATTTATTTCACGCTTCTTTCAAACTTGCTTTATATCGTTTCTGACCTTCTCTGCAATCATTGAATAAAGGACAAATATCGCATTTAGGCTTACGAGCTAAGCAATGATATCTTCCGAAGAAAATGAGTTGATGGTGACTTTTGTTCCATCGTTCTTTAGGTATAACAGAGCAAAGTCTATCTTCTACTTGTCTCACATTATCTTTCCAACGATTAATACCTAATCGTTTAGATACCCGTTCTACATGCGTATCTACAGCGAGTGAAGGCTCATTAAATGCAACACTCATTACAACATTCGCAGTTTTACGACCTACACCTGCTAGACTTTCTAATTCTTGATGTGTTTGTGGAATTTCACCATCAAACTTGTCTAATAATGATTGACATAATTTTTTAATATTTTTAGCTTTATTTCTATATAAGCCTATCGATTTAATATCGCTTTGTAATTCTTCATCACTGACATTCAAATAGTCTTCGGGTGTTTTATATTTGGCAAACAATGATTTAGTTACTTTATTGACTAATATATCCGTACATTGTGCTGATAAAAGCACAGCAATTGTGAGTTCGAATGCATTGTCATGTCTCAGCTCGCATTCTGCATCTGGGAACATATCTGCTATGACATCGATCATTTCTAATGCTTTTTTCTTACTTATCATCTGATTTCTCTCCATTTAACCAATCGAATTTAGGCACCTTTTTAACTGTATGTTTCATCTTAGGTTTATTAAATTGTTTACGAATTTCTTTTGAATCATCGATAGTTTTAACATTATTCTTCTTCCAATTTAATAATATGCGATCCATGTACTTAAAGCTCAACTTGTTCTGACTATTAGCTTCATCTAGTGCTGCTTGAATAATATCAATATCGTGTTGATCAACGTCGATCCATTGATTTAATGTTTCAATTTCATATGGTGATAAAGGTCTCGCAAACGTTTGCTCAATCATTTGGAATAAAGTTTTAAACTTTTCTTTATCACTTTGTACATTGGTATCTATTGTTTCTTTTTTGAGTAATTGACTTAACTTCTCATAAAAAGGATCTAAATTCATATATTCAGTGAAGCGTCCTTCTTCATCTTTATTAACATTCAATTCTAATAGCTCACGTTGAATTAAATTTTGGATAACAGCTGTTACTTCACGTGGTTGCATATTAGACCCTTTTTGTAATAATTCAATCGATGGTTGCTTGTTTGACGTTTCAGATGCATAGATAAGCTTGATTAATATAATTAAGTCTTGTTCATCTAATCCTAATTCACTGTAATGATCAAGCAATTCTCGGCGAATAACGACAGGTCTTGTTTTTAATTGAAATTTATCCATCTTACCCCTCCCATCATTATATGTAATAAAGAAAAAAAGCTATAACTAATATAAAAATCTAGCCTGTGACATGATGCTATGTCCCAGGCTTAGTAAGTGTAGTATCTATCTAAATTGAATTCATTCAATGTTATGGGTATAAACGATTTAATAAACGTGGGAATGGTGATGTTTCTCGCACGTGTTCTACACCAGAGATCCAAGCAACAGTTCGTTCTAATCCAAGACCAAAACCACTGTGAGGCACGCTACCGTAGCGACGTAAATCTAGGTAATAACTATAAGCTTCAGGATCTAATTCGTGTTCATTAATACGTTGTTCTAATAACTCTAAATCATTAATACGTTCTGAACCACCAATAATTTCACCGTAACCTTCAGGTGCGATTAAATCAGCACATAATACAGTATCTTCATTATCTGGATTTGGTTGCATATAGAACGGCTTAATTTTAGTTGGATAATTTGTAATAAATACTGGTAAATCATAATGATTTGCGATGGCTGTTTCATGTGGTGCTCCGAAATCTTCGCCCCACTCTATGTCGTCGAAACCTTCTTCTTTTAAAAACTTAACAGCATCATCATACGTAATTCTTGGGAATGGTGCTGCTACTTTTTCTAATTTAGAAGTGTCACGATCTAATGCTTTAAGCTCTAATTGACAATTTTTTAGAACTGATTGAACAACATGTGCTACATATTGTTCTTGTACTTCTAAGCTTTCTGCATGTTCAGTAAACGCCATTTCTGGTTCAATCATCCAGAATTCAATTAAATGACGTCTTGTTTTTGATTTTTCAGCTCGGAATGTCGGTCCAAATGAAAATACACGGCCATGTGCCATTGCTGCAGCTTCCATATATAATTGTCCACTTTGTGATAAGAAGGCATCTTCATCAAAATATTTTGTATGGAATAATTCACTTGTACCTTCTGGTGCACTCGCTGTTAAAATAGGTGGATCAATTTTTGTAAAACCATTTTCATTAAAGAATTCATATGTTGCTCTAATGATTTCATTTCTAATTTTCATCACTGCATGTTGCTTTTTAGAACGTAACCATAAGTGACGATGATCCATTAAGAACTCTGTACCATGATTCTTTGGTGTGATTGGATAATCATGTGCTTCATGAATGACTTCAATCGATTTAACTTGCATTTCATAACCTAAGTCTGAACGATTATCCTCTGTGATCGTACCTGTTACATATAAAGAAGACTCTTGTGTAATCTCTTTAGATAAGTTAAAAACGTCTTCGTCTACTTCAGATTTAACTACGACACCTTGCATAAATCCAGTTCCATCACGTAATTGTAAAAACGCAATTTTACCACTAGAACGTTTGTTAGTTAACCAAGCACCGATTGTCACTTCTTGGTTAAGATGTTGTTTTGCTTGTTTAATCGTTGTTTTCATAACTAGTCTCCTATTTTTTTATCTTTTTTTCAATACCTGTTTATTTTAACAAAATATGTAGTTAACTTCTAGAACTTGAATTAAAAGTATGTGCATATACTCACGATTTAAATATGATATGAATTTAAAAGTGATAATCACGTTGAATCGTGATTACCACTTTTATTATTTACTTATATCTTTATCAACTGACTTTTGGATTTGTTTCAATAATTTACTAAATTGATTCAAATCACCTTTTTTCTGTCGATAATTTTCTAATGTTTGTTCAAAAAAACTTTTATAATTACTATTAACTAAGCGGTCATCAAATGACACAATTAAGCCTTTATCATTTTCATGTCTTATTAAACGGCCTAATCCTTGTCTAAATCGGGTAACAGCATCAGGTAATACATAATCTTTGAAAGTAGATTCAAACTCTGAATCCATTAGCCAATATTTTGCATTGTTTTTATTCATAAATGGCAATTTAGCAATCATGACACATTTGATACCATTCGCTTGGAAGTCAAACCCTTCAAAGAACGTAGATGTGCCCAATAAAATAGATTTATCGAAGTGATTAAATTGTTGAACAATCTTGTAATTTTGGTTTTGTTGCTGTGTTAGGATCACATAATCTTCAAATTCCGGTAATTCATTTAACATGTCTTGAACCATATGCATCATTTTATAGCTGGTAAATAATATGAGACATTTAGATTCCGTAGTATTGGTATATTCAATAACATAATTGACAATAGATGCGACATAATCATCAATATTTTTATAATTGTATGGTGCTACATCTGAAGGGATAAAAACATTTGTATTTTTAGTGTTTTGAACAGATGTAGTGACCTCGTACGTATTAAATTGTACATCCTTATTGAACCAGTTTTTAAAGGAATCGAATGAATGATTAAATGTTAATGTACCTGATATAAAGGTTAAAGCATTAAATTTGTCTAAAACCTGTTGTGTCAAAATATCTTTAACAGCATAATCTTTAACAAATAAACGAATTGTAGACTTCTGACTTAAATTTTTAATTGATATAAAGCTTGTATGTTGATTTTTTAGACTTTGTTCAATTTGTCTAAAGCATTCTTTTAGATATAGTAGTTGTTTACGCATGGTTTTAATCGTCTTATGACTCATTCCATTAAAGACTTCTAATGTTTTATTAAGTTTGTTTATTAAAAGATGTAAGTCCTTCAGAATTGGGTCATTTTCAAATTCATAAACATAATGATATTTATGAATATCATCATCATACACGTCTGAGTTTTGAATAATGTCATATATATCGTCAAATAAATGCTCATTGAGTTCATGTATGTCATTAATATTAGATTTCAAACCAAAAACATCGATAGGTGCAATGTCTAGTTTCTCTAAAATACGTTGTTGTTCTAAATGATCGATGGCTTTTAAAAGTTTTTCATTTTCGTTTTTACCTATCAAACCTAACTGATATTTAATATCTGCATAATTTAACTCATTGGTTACTTGATTAAGTGCATAATCTGGTAATCGATGTGCTTCATCAATAATACAATCATCAAACATTTGATAAATAGAATTTTCAGCATCCGAATGAATTAGATGTGCATGATTGGTAATACCTATTTGGATATTTTGCGCATTACGTTTGAGATAATTATAGTAATGGATATCATGACGGACTGGCACATAAGTCTCAATCTTCTGATCGAAATACATTTTCTGTCCGCCTTTTAAATTCAATTCTTGAATATCACCTGTGTGTGTTTCTGTTATCCATATTAATAATTGCATTTTAAGAATGCTAACTTCGTAATTATTTGTTTCTTCTTTTAAGATTTGGCTGATTAGTCCTAAAGAGATATAGTCATTTTTGCTTTTAATTAATGTTGCATTGACTTTAAAATCAAGTGCTTGATTAAGTGCTGGAATATCTTTTTCTAATAATTGACTTTGTAACAATTTGGTATTAGTTGAAATCATTACATGTCTACCAGTTTCGATATTATACATTAACGCCGCTAATAGATATGCTAATGACTTTCCACTTCCAAGCGGTGCTTCAATCATCGCTTTTTCACTATGCATGAGTTGTTCTAATATGATTTCTGACAAATAAAGTTGTTGTGGTCGATAGGTTAAGCCTAATTGTTTTGTTGCTTTTTTATATAGTGTTTTTAGCGTTCCATTAAATTCTGTAACTGGTCCTTTTAGATCAACCTGCTTTTTATAGATGATTTGTTCGAATTGGCCATATTGACTATCTAACGTAGCGTTATCATGTTGGCGTACCATTTCAAATAAAATGTGATATAAATCATATTTTAAGTCCTTACTTAAATAATACAATTGTTTTAAGGTATCTAATGGCAATTGTTCGAACTTTTCAAAGGCTTTTATCATCAAATGTGCTGTTGTAGTCGCATCTTCATCGGCTCTATGTGCATTGTTTAAAGGAATATCATGTGCCTCAGCTAATTCACTAAGCTGATAGCTTTTATCTGTTGGGAATGCAATTTTAAATAGCTCTAACGTATCCATCACACGTTTTGGACGGTATTTGATATTACAATTTTTAAACGCTTTTTTAATGAAGTTCAAATCAAATGCGACATTATGTGCAACAAATACACAATCTTGCAATTGTTGATAGATATCTTGGGCAATCTCTTTGAAATACGGCGCTTGTTCTAGCATTGTCTCTTCTATAGAAGTGAGTGCTTGAATAAACGGTGGTATATCCAAATCAGTTCGAATCATTGAATGATACGTGCCTATTATTTTATTTTGTCGAACGAATGTAATGCCGATTTGGATAATATCATCATAATCTAGTTGATTACCTGTTGTTTCCAAATCAACAACTGCATATGTTGCTATTCCCATAGCTATCTCTCCTAGTTAACTTTGTTATAATTCTATATCTGCACTGATTAACCTTCTAAGTTGCCCTTCATCATCTTTTACCATTAAAAATCCATCATGATCAATATCTATTGCTTCACCAATAAATTGTTTATCATTTTCAGTAAAACGTAATTGTTTATTCCACATATTTGTTGCATCAATATACTCTTCTCTAATCTCTTCAAATGGAACAGTTAAAAATTGTTGATAGCGGCGTTCAATATTTTGTGTTAATACATCTAGAAATTCATATCTATTAAAGTCGTTTTCAGCATGAATACGTATACTGGTTGCGCTATGTTGAATCTCTTCATCAAAATCAGACGGATCATGATTCATATTAATGCCTATACCACATATGATTGCTTCAATAGCATCATAATTGGCAACCATTTCAGTTAAAAAGCCACATACCTTTTTTCCATCTATGTATATATCGTTTGGCCATTTAATGGTGACCTCATCTTTAGAAAATTGTTGTATCGCATCTCTAATGCCTAATGCCATAAACAAATTAAATTTAGGAATCATTGCGTATGGTACATCAGGACGTAAAACAACGGACATCCAAAGGCCTTTTCCTTTAGTAGAACGCCAATATCTATTGAAACGTCCACGCCCTTTCGTTTGTTCATCGCTTAAAATAATAAATGAATCCTGGTTCCCAACTAGTGCTTGCTTTGCTTTGAGTTGAGTTGAATCAACTGTACTCATAACGTCAACATAGTCAAAAATGTGACGTTGCTCAATAATTGGATTAACAATGCCACTGTACCATTGATCAGGTAATTGTTTCAGTAAATGCCCTTTATGATTAATCGATTCAATATGACATCCATTCATTTTTAATTGATCAATAACTTTTTTAACTGCTGCTCTTGAAATATTTAATTGATCTGCAATGTATTGACCTGAAATGTATTCAGGTTGATGTTCATATAACATTCTGACGACATCTTGACTATATTTCGACATGATTATCCACCCATTTCATTATTTCATCGTGTGAGTTAATAACTTGTTTCGTTACCACTGCACATTCTATTTGTCGCAAAACATCTTTTACCCAAGGTCCACCTCGTTGATTTAAATATTGCATTAAATCACTACCATTAACAGCAAGTTGTTGTCTTTCATTAATTGGTAATTGATGATAACTTTCCATAATGGTTTGTGGATTAATTATCAGTGGATTGGGTGTCTCAAATTGGTTTTTAGAGAGTAGTGTGCTGAGCTCGATTACGGTTAATATATCATTGATATCAAAATCATATACCATCATTATTAAATCTTTTTTAGTGTTAATGGTTGGTAATTGATTAATGATAGTCGTGAGTTGTTTAATATGTGACTTCTCTTTATTACTGATTTTAAGCGGTGACAAAGGTTGTTGTTCATCAAATTTTGAATTAATTAACGCAATCCATGTATCGAAATGTATTGGTTCATCTATGTTTAATTGATGCATTTCGAAATTTTGAAAATAAGGTATAAAGTTAAACGCCTTTAATTCGATGAGATGATGATAGCTCTTTGCAACATTTTGACCAGAAATTAATTTTTTTAGTTCAACGATGATACGTTCAATTGATAAATATTTAATATCTTCCATTTGATTTGCCATAGCATTATACGTATGATACTCAATTTTGAAATTAAGTTGTGACTGAAACCGTAATCCTCGTAATATGCGTAGTGCATCCTCTTCAAATCGTTCAGTAGGTTGACCGACCGTTCTGATAATGCCATTGTTAATATCATCTTCGCCACTAAAATAATCAAATGTTTGATAATCTGTATCCATTGCAATGGCATTAATGGTAAAATCACGACGTTGTACATCTTCATATAAATCTCGAACAAAATGTACGTCACTAGGTCGTCGATGATCAATATATTCTTCTTCTGCACGAAACGTAGTTACTTCGTAGTTCTCACGATTGTATACTACATTAATCGTGCCATGCTCTTTACCAACTGGAATCGTATGGTCAAAAATTGACTCGATTTCATCTGGCGTAGCACTCGTAGTGATATCTATATCATGGATTGGACGTTGCATTAAGTAATCTCTAACAGAACCACCAACATAATAAGCTTGATATCCATGTTGTTGTATTTGGTTTAAAATTGGTTTAGCTCTTTCAAATAGTTCATTACTCATGCAAGTCCTCACCTTTATTTAGCATTTTACGATAATAATATTCATATTGATCAGTAATTAGTTCTGAACCAAAACGTTGCTCAATGTCTAAAAGCATTTGCGACTGAAATTGTTCATAAAGTTTGCGATCTTGTAACAATTTAATGGCATAATGTGATGCTTGATCGCTATCCCCTACATCAACAATATAGCCTGTTTCACCATGTTTGATAACTTCTTTAATACCGCCGGCGTTTGACCCTATAGGTACGACGCCTGTTTTCATTGCTTCTAATAGTGTTAAACCAAAACTTTCTTTTTCGCTTAATAAGAGTACTAAATCTGACAATTGATAAAATGCGCTCACATTATCTTGTTTGCCTAAAAATAGTACATGTTCTTCAACGCCTAAATCTCGAGTTTTTTGACGCATATCAATAAGTTCAGGCCCATCACCTAAGAGAACTAATTTACTAGGTATTTTGTCATGTACTTTGGCAAACGTTTCAATAATAGTGTCGATACGTTTGACGGATCTAAAGTTAGAAACATGTATGAGCACCTTTTCATCGGGTGAGATGCCATAGTCAGTTTTAAAGGTTTCATCATGTCGTGTTGGAAATTCATTTTCTCGTACAAAATTATAAATTGGTACAATTTCTTTATCAGTATGAATAATTTCTTTTGTTTGTTCTGCTAAAGAATGACTCACACTTGTAACGATATCACTTTCTTCTATACCAAATTTAATGGCACCTTTTAATGAGTGATCATAGCCGAGTACAGTAATGTCTGTACCATGTAAGGTCGTCATTATTTTAATATCTTTACCTGACATTTGCTTCGCTAAAATACCACATATTGCATGTGGTACAGCATAGTGCATATGTAGAATGTCTAAATCATATTCTTTAATGACCTCTGAAATTTTTGTACTTAACGTAATATCATATGGTGGATATTGGAAAACGGCATATTGATTCACTTCGACTTGATGGAAAATCATATTTGGTAATGGTTTGCGGATTCTAAATGGTATATTGGAAGTGATAAAATGGACTTCGTGTCCTCTTTCTGCCATTTTTATGCCTAATTCTGTAGCAATAATGCCTGAACCACCCATGGACGGGTAACAAGTAATACCTATTTTCATCAATAACCCATCCTTTCTCTATTAATTTTAACGATTTATTTTCTTTCGAATCGATCATGATCTCGAGTATTAAATTTGTCCATTGTTTCATTAAAGCTTTCTGTCATATCGATATCTAGAGAATTGGCAATACATAATAATACAAATAAATTGTCGCCTAATTCTGCTTTAATTGTATTCTCTTCTTCTGTATCTTTCTTTTTCTTTTCGCCGTATTGATGATTGATTTCTCTAGACAATTCTCCGACTTCCTCTGTTAGTCTAGCAAGATTAGCTAATGGAGAAAAATAACCTGCTTTAAATTGACTAATATAATCATCTACTTCTTTTTGCATTTGAGTCATTGATTTCAATTAACGTCTCTCCTTTGAATGCATTTCTAATATAGTATATATCAAAATAAAGTGATATGCATTCTTAGTGCAATCAAAGTGAGTGTTTGTATTCAACAAAAAATGGTTGATATCATCATTTGGACGATATCAACCATTAGGTCTGTCTTAATTTAAGTCTGATAGATTTAATCACTTGATCTAGCGATTAAAATAATACGAGCTAATTCGGCTAATGCTACTGCAGTAGATGCAACATATGTCATTGCTGCAGCTGATAATACCTTCTTAGCGTGTTTGTACTCTTTCTCATTTACGATATTCAATGCTGTGATTTGTTTCATTGCACGTGAACTGGCGTCGAATTCGACTGGTAATGTCACTATTGAGAATAAAACAGCAAGTGACATTAAACCTGCACCAATCCATAATGCAGTAGATCCGAATGCACTGCCTAATGCAGTTAACACGATACCTAACATAATAACCATATAACTTAGTGAACTACCTAAGTTTGCAACAGGTACCAATGCTGATCTGAATCTTAAGAAAACATAACCTTGTTGGTGTTGTATTGCGTGTCCACATTCGTGGGCTGCAATAGCTGTACCAGCAACAGAAGGTCTATCGTAGTTTGCAGGAGATAAACAAACAACTTTTTTGTTTGGGTCATAGTGGTCTGTTAAGAAGCCATCACCTTTAACTACATCGACATCGTAAATGCCGTTTGCATGTAAAATCTCTTCAGCTACTTCACGACCAGTTTTACCACTAGTGGATCTAACCTGTGAGTATTTTTCATAATTAGATTTAACTTTATGTTGTGCCCACATAGGGATGACCATTAATATTACAAAATAAATAATCATTGATATTAAAGACAATAAACTCACTCTCCTTTAATCATATTCTACTGTCAAAATGCACTTTAATCAAATGATTTAACTTTAATGATACGTTCTAAATATAAATATAAAATTAGTGAAATGATACTTAGACAAATAGATAATACTCCAATTTCTACAACATGGGAAGCAATAAACTTATAATAAGGAAATTGCATTTTTACGTAATCAATATAATCGTTCACTAACACCCAAATGAAAGAGACGATAAAGCCTATTGTCGTAATTTTAAAACGAGGATAAAAGTAAAAGGCTTGAAGTGCCATAATTCCATGAGATAACAAGAGCATGAGTCCATTTATAGTTATCTCACCATCAATCATAAACATGATGATGTTCATAATCACTGCCCAAACACCATATTTTACGAGTGTGACAAAGGCAAGCGCTTCGATAATCGATGATGATCGATTAAATAATAATAAACCAATCGCAATTGATAAAAATAATGAAGCGGTTGGACTATCAGGTACAAATGGTAAAAAATAAGTAGGAGTGATATAGAGTTGACCACTATACCAATCGTAACCATAAATTGTCCCTAATACGTTGCATATAAGTAAAAAAATTAAAAATGGACGATAATACAATGAAACTTCCCAATATTGTTTAATTGTCATCGTTATAGTCTCCGTTATCGTTTTTAATTTGTTTAGACTTTAGAACGTTCAGAATTTGTGTTAATTGATAAAACCGTTCTTGTTCTTTCATTTGAAGACTTAAATCAATATTATCTTGCAAGCGCTCGATTAATGTTGCTTGTTTACGTTCATTCATCGAAATGGCATATAAATCTTGTACATAAGATGAATAATTCGGTGAATGAATTAATTGTGCAAGTATCAGATCATCTAAGCGGCTTTCACGTTGTTCCTTAGGTGAAAAATGTAATTGAATATCAAATGAAAATTCGTTATTAGCTATCAATTCGAAAATTGCATTCGTATTAACTAGTTGTTGATGTCTATCATTAAATTGAATTGCAGAAGCATGTGAATCTACTTCTGCAATCTGTAAAGTTTGATGGTGTTTGATGCTTTCATCAACAAAATGGATATATTGTAGCTTTTTAGGACTCGCTTTCAAATAATTTAATACCCAAACTGAAATTCGAGATTTAAATTCATAATGAAATAAAAGATATTCGATAAAGCTTTGTTTCATTTTAGTTAGGGAGTTATTCATTTATTAATCACCCTTTTAAGACTGTAATCTCATAGCTTCATCGTGCCATGTTTCATTACTTGGATCCATTTCTAATAATTGGTCTAGTATTGATTTAGCTTGATCTTTTTGACCAATTTCTAATAAATAGAAATAGTAGTCACTTAAAAATTCAGATTGTGATTTAAGTGTAGGATAAGCCAGTTCAAAGAAATGTTGTGCTTCTTTGTCTCTCTCTTCTTGCCCATATGCATAGGCTAAATGCCACATAAATACAGGATCTAGGTCTTCTTCATCTACATAAGTTAATAATTCAATTATAGCTTCGTAGTCCTCTTCACTTCTATATAAATCACTTAAAATAAGTAATGGTTCATGATAAGCATTGTCTACTTCTAATGCTTGTTTTAATAAAGTAACACCTTCATTAGCATCGCCATGTTCTATTTCTAAACTACCAGTTGATACCATTAGTTCTTTATAAAATTGACTAAGTCTTAATCCCTCTTTACCAATTTCAATGGCATCAGGATAATTTTTCTCGTTTTCGTATAAAGATTGTAAATAGAAGTACCCTTGTAAGAAGTCAGGATCTTTAGATAATAATGACTTCATAATCTTAATGGCTTCTTGCGTTATATCATTTTTTTCATATGCAATTGCTTTTTTGAAATAATCTTCTGAATTCATCTCAGTTTCATTAATTTCATCATATAAACGAATCGCATCGCTATAGTTCCCACTTTGTAAACTACAATCTGCTTGTCTCGAGAACAGATTGATACCATTCACTTCATATTCACCTGTTTCAAGTACAGTCTCATATTCAGTAGTTGCACGCAGATATTGTCCATCAAAATAAAGTAATTCTGCTAATGCAAAGTGTAAAATAGGATCGTTTGGTTCTAGCTGAATGGCTGCTTGTATCTTATCGATTGCGACTTCAAGCATGTTTATTTGTTGATATAAGTCGGCTTCAAGCATTAGTTTTTCAGTAGATGCTTCAACTTGACTTAAATATTCTAACGCTTCATCAGTTTGATTCTCTGACATTAATCCTTCAATAAAGTAAATGAGTAATTCACTTTCATCAGGATATCTATGGTATAACGTTCTGAAAACTTCTAAACCTTGAGGTGTTAAGCCAAAATTATATAGCGTTTCACCTAATATGAATAATGCGTCATCGTTATTAGAACTAAGCACTTCATTCACACGTGTATCTAAATTTGTTAGTTTTTGTAAATTGATATCGTCTATTAATTTGTAGATATCTTCCATTACTATTTTCCCTCATTTTCTAAAAGCTTTAGTTTTGGTAAGAAGCCTGGAAATGAAACATTGACTGCATCAAATTGTTCAATCGTTAAAGGTTCAGAACTTAATAAAGATGAAATAGCTAACATCATACCAATACGATGATCAGTTTGACTATCTACAGTCACACTTGTTTTAAATTCCGACGGATGAATAATAAGTCCATCATTTGTAGGTTGTAATTCGAAACCTAATTGATTTAGCATGTCTGCTGTTGTATCGATACGATTCGTTTCTTTAACCTTCAACTCTTCAGCATCTTTAATAACGCTTGTACCTGATGCTTGTGTACATAATAATGCAATCACTGGTAATTCATCTATGGCTCTTGGTACTAGTTCTCCATGAATTTGTATTGGCTTTAAATTAGGTGTGTATTGAACTCTAATAGACGCTGTTGGTTCAGCTTCTTCAGTTACATTAGTTAACTCAATACGACCACCCATTTGTTGAACGATATCTATGATACCGGAACGTGTTGGGTTAATGCCAACATTATGAATTGTAACATCACTTCCAGGAGTTATTAAGGCTGCAACGATGAAAAAGGCTGCTGAAGAAATATCTCCAGGTACATGGAAGTCATGTGGTTTTATATCTTGTACTGCTAAAGGCTCTGTGATAATCGTTTTACCATTTACAGTAATAGGGATATTAAAATGATTAAACATCGTTTCAGTATGGTTACGACTCACATCAATTTCAGTAATACTCGAGGATTCCTTTGAAAAAATGCTTGCAAATAAAATAGCACTTTTTACTTGAGCGCTTGCTACTTCCATTGTATAAGTCATTCCTTTGATTTCGGAAGGCTTAATAATGAGTGGCGTATAGTTACCCTCTACACCACAAATATTTGCATTCATTTGTAATAAAGGATTAAGCACTCTATCCATAGGCCTTTTACCAATAGACACATCACCAGATAGTACACTTTCAATACCAATGCCGCTTAGTAGACCAGCTAATAAGCGTGTGGTAGTTCCTGAATTACCTGTATAGAGCACTTGGTGAGGTGTTTTAAAATGTTGGTAGCCAGGTGAATCGACAATTAATCTATCTTCTTCTTCGGTAATTGAAACACCTAAAAGTCTAAAAATATTCATTGTTCGTTTACAATCTTCACCAAGTAAAGGTTTGTATATTTGTGTTTGTCCTGTGGCTAATGAAGCGAGCATAATCGCTCGATGTGTCATTGATTTATCCCCTGGGACTTCTATTTCGCCTTGCAAAGGACCATTAATTTGAATTGTTTCTGCAGTCGACATCATTTATTCACCTACTTAATTTTTGATTGAAGTTCTTTAAATGCAGCTAGATGTGTAGATTGATCAACGTGTTGAACGACTGCATTACCTAAAGATTTTAATAATACCATCTGAATGCCATCATGATTGTTCTTTTTATCTAAAAGCATAAATTGATAAATGTCATCGAAATCAAGTTCTTTAATGATATGGATTGGATATGCTAAAGCATCTAAATAATTTAAGTAATGATTAATATCGTAGTTTGTTTTTAATAAGTGATTCGCTACAATAAACTGATATACAATACCAATCATTACTGCATGCCCATGTGGTATTTTATATTTATACTCAATAGCATGTCCGAAGGTATGTCCTAAATTTAAAAATTTACGAACACCTTGCTCTTTTTCATCATTAATTACAATATTGAGTTTCGTTTCAATTCCTTTATAAATATATATTTCCATATCATTTAATGAGGCTAAAGCGTCTTTATTTGAAAAATGCTGTTCTATTTGTCTAGTATCTGCTTCACCATTGAGCAAAGCATGTTTATAAACTTCCGCATAACCACTAAGTACTTCACTATAAGGCAACGTTGATAAAAAGTCTAAATCATATAAAACGGCACTAGGACGATAAAAGGCACCTATCAGATTTTTACCATGTTGCGAATTAATACCTACTTTACCTCCGATACTTGAATCGTGAGCTAAAATGGTCGTCGGTACTTGTATAAATGCAACGCCTCTTAATAAACTTGATGCAACGAATCCAGCAAAATCTCCTGTTGCACCACCACCAATAGCTACAATTGACGTGTTACGTGTAATTTGATAACTGAGTATGGATTCAATGATGTCATGGAAATGTGCAAATGTCTTTGTTTGTTCACCCGATGGTATGATTATTTTAGTAGCATGATTAGTTTGGATTAATTGGTCTAATTTGTCCTTAAATAAATGATAAACAGTATCATCGATGATAAAAAATGATTGATCATATGATTTGTTGATATCATTTAATTGATTGATCGCGCCATGTTCTACAATGATAGGATAGTTATTGTTAGCGTATGTTGTGTTTAACTTCATATTTAATCACCTGAATTATACGAATTAGAATTCGATATTTAATTGTCTGCGTTCTGTTATTTGTGCTTTAAGTTGGTCGATATGATTGGCTTGAAATTCTTCTAGTAGGGCTTTAGCAAGTTCGAATGCAACGACATGTTCACAAACAACACTTGCTGCTGGCACAGCACAACTATCAGATCTTTCAATAGTCGCTTTGAAATCTTCTTTAGTATTGATATCTACAGAGTTTAAAGGTTTATATAAAGTTGGTATTGGTTTCATTACACCATTAACAATAATTGGCATCCCATTAGACATACCACCTTCAAAACCACCTAAATGATTTGATGCTCTGTAGTATCCTTGTGTTTCGTTATACATGATTTCATCTTGAATTTCACTACCAGGTTTCTCAGCTGCTTTAAAACCTTCACCGAAACTCACACCTTTAAACGCATTGATACTTACAACACCTTGAGCAATACGGCCATCTAATTTTCTATCGTAATGGACATAACTACCTATACCTACAGGCATGTTTTCAGCCATAACTTGAACGACGCCACCAATTGAGTCGCCATCTTTTTTAGCTTGATCTATTTTATCTCTCATTTGTTGAGCGATATCTTCGTTAATAACTCGAACGTCGTTTTTATCTACATTAGATTTAAATGTATCAACATCATATAAACCTTCGTCTTTGATACCACCAATTTCTACTACACGACTATAGATATGGATATCTAATTGGTCTAATAAAATTTTAGACACAGCGCCAACAGCTACACGAGCAGCTGTTTCTCTAGCTGATGAACGTTCTAAAACATTACGAAGATCACGATGGTTGTACTTCATACCACCAATAAGGTCTGCATGACCTGGTCTAGGTTTAGTAATTGTACGTTTCATATTTTCTCTTTCTTCATCGCTTATTGGCTCAACACCCATAATATTTCTCCAATGTGTAAAGTCATCGTTTGTAACGACAAGTGTGATAGGACTACCTAAGGTATAACCATTTCTTACACCAGAAACAATTTCAATAGCATCTTTTTCAATCTGCATACGACGTCCTCTACCGTAGCCACCTTGTCTCTTAAACATCTCTTTATTAATATCTTCAGCTTTAATTTCCAAATTAGCTGGTACACCTTCAATAATTACTGTTAGTTGTGGGCCATGTGATTCACCAGAGGTTAAATATCTCATCAAAGCACACTCCTTTCCCTTGAGTTCTTTTATAAATTATTATATTGGTTTAATCATATCATAATCAATAAATCAATATAAGTTTAGCAAGTGATCACTATATTTATTGATTTTAAAAAAATGAACTTCTCATAATTATGATTTAGTATATAAATTTGATAATTCTTGTAATTGAGATAATAATCTCAAAGAAAATAAAAAAGTGATGTGTCATGGACACATCACTCTGGATAAAATGAATAACGTTTTATGTTTAATATTATTCGTATAACCAAGCGTCTCTAGGAGATTCGTAACTACTGATTTCTTCTTCTTTGAACCATAAGTTAATTTCTCTTTCTGCTGATTCAACAGAGTCAGAACCGTGGATGATATTTCTACCAACTGTTAAACCTAAATCTCCTCTAATTGAACCAGGAGCAGCCTCAGATGGGTTTGTACTTCCGATAATATGACGAGATACTGCAACAGCATCTTCACCTTCAACAACCATTGCAAAAACTGGTGCTGAAGTAATGAAAGAGATTAAATTATTGTAGAAAGGTTTTCCTTCATGCTCACCATAATGTTTTTCTGCTAATTCTTGTGGTACTTGCATTAACTTACCGCCTACAAGTTTTAATCCTTTGTTTTCAATTCGAGAAATAATTTCTCCAATTAAATTTCTTTGTACTGCATCTGGTTTAATCATTAAAAATGTACGTTCCACTTGCGTAGTCCCCCTGTAATTTAATGTAACAAGTTTCTAGTGTATGTATAATTTGACTTGTCCGGCTATTAATAACCTAGCTAATTATTATCATACCAATTATTTAAAGCGCTTTCAAGTCGATTTACATTCTCTACACATTCCGAGAGCCCATTTTTTTAATTAACTTTTTAAACAAGTTACGTGCTTGATTATCTTCTAATTCATCAATTAAATTTAGTGCTTTATCTAAATATTTTTCGCTAATATCTTTTGAAACTTGAATATTATTTGATTGACGAATGATGTTGATACATGCTTCAAATTGTTCTTTATCACTATTTGGGTTTAGATCTTCAATCATTTGCTTAAATGTTGAATCATCTTTCGTTTCAAGTAGCACTGGTAAAGTAATATGCCCGTTCATTAGGTCACTACCTACAGGTTTACCTAGTTTCTTTTCAGTACTTGTGAAGTCAAGAATATCATCAACTATTTGGAAACTCATACCGATGTAATGGCCAATCATTTTTAACTTGCGTACTGTTTTAATATCCGAGTCAGCTGTAATTGCACCAACCTCGGTAGCAAGTTGAATTAAGAGTGCAGTTTTACGATTGATTCGTCGTAAATAGTTGGTCATCGTTTGTTGGCTATTGAATTGATCTTGAAATTGGAATAGCTCTCCTCGACAGACATCTACAATAGATTCTGATAATATTTCATGAACACGTTTATCTTTAATTTCCGATAAATGTTGTAGACCTAATGCTAGTAAAAAATTGCCTGTAATAATAGCTGTAGTTTGATCCCATTTTTTAGATATAGTTAAACGGCCTCTACGTTTATCACTTTTATCTATGACATCATCATGAACTAATGTTGCCATATGAATAAGTTCTAATGCGACGGCTACTTTGTAAGTATCTTCAGAAACGCCTTCTTCTTTACCGAATTGGCTACTAAGGATAACAAAAGCTGGTCTTACACGCTTTCCCCCTGAAGATAGTAAATGAAAAGCAGCCTCTTCAAGTACCTTATCTTGACTATGGATAGCTTGTTCAAGACGCTTTTCAACTTTTTTTATTTCATTGTTCATGTTTAACTTTGCCACGTTAATCACCTTTGGTCTGATCATTTTTGTTTATAGCCAAGGTGCATTGCAGCAACGCCACCTGTGAAGCTACGTACTTTAATATTACTAAATCCTGCTTGTTCAAATAGTCGTTTTAATTTTTCTTTACCTGGGAAGTCAAAGGTTGATTGTTGTAACCATTCGTATTCTTCTTTAGATTTTGCGAATAACTTACCAAATATAGGCATTACGAATTTGAAATATAAACGATAAACTTGTTTGAATACTGGTAATGTTGGTTGGCTAGTCTCTAGACAGACAATCATACCACCTGGTTTAAGCACACGTTCCATCTCTTTTAGTGCACCTAAGTAGTCAGGTACATTTCTCAAACCAAACCCAATTGTTACATAATCAAATGACGCATCATCGAAAGGTAAATTCATTGCATCACCATGGACTAAATGAATGTTGTCCATGTGAGCTGTCTTTTCTTTCCCAACTTCTAGCATGTTTTCACTGAAATCTAGTCCAGTCACCTCTCCTTGAGGGCCAACTGCTTTACTTAATGCGATTGTCCAATCGGCAGTACCACAACATACATCTAAAGCTGTACTACCTTTCTTAACTGACATTTCTTTCATAACACGTTTTCTCCAAACTTTGTGTTGTTCGAAGCTAATGATGTTATTTAATCTATCGTATTTTTTTGAAATATTTTGGAATACTGTATGAACTTGCTCTTTTTTAGCGTTATTTTCAGCCATCTTAATTACCTCTTCTTTTATCTAGCGTTTGTTTGATGTCTTGCATTATATGGTCAATACGTTCTTTGTTATAGTTTTTTAAATATGACGGATAGTAATCATGTACATCGTCATATAAAAATTCATATATACGATTAGCATTTTCTTCATCGCAAAAATGTGACAGCGTAATATATGGGAATAATGTTTCAACTTTAAATATGGCGTTACTAGCTTCATCATCAGTTAAAACATGTTGATGAAGAGATGATTTCAACTCACTAACTTCAACAATAGCTTTACTCATTGCAAGCTGATATGTTGGATCATTGATTTCAGCTAGAATAGTATAAAAATGTGCACTAAGTAGATCACCAACTAAAATTGAATGTTTTGATAATCCACTGTTAGATATATCATCTAAATGTTTCATTGAAGTGTCAATTGTGAGGCAAGCTAACTTAGCTTTTTCCGGTAAATCATATGAATCCAATAATTCCCCCAACTTCTCGTTGATTTGGATTGATTCATAATCAGTAATACCCTTAAGCCTTTGTTTGATATCTATATTTAATTTGCTGACAGTAGTTTCCATGTTCACACCTCACGATATTATCACTATTTATATTAACATTATATATCAAAAAATTAAATGTTAGAGCACCTTCTTCTTTCAAAGAAAGAAGTTAGGTACTCTAATATATGTATAAAATTTAATCGTATGTATAGTGGTTTCAATTTGGAAAAATAAAATTGAGTAGTTTTAAATAACTTGCTTATATATTCGAAAAGCATTATAAAAACAAAAAAGCCCCAGAAGGGCTTTTTTAAGTAAAATTATTTTACTGCATCTTTTAATGCTTTACCAGCTTTGAATGCTGGGACTTTACTTGCAGGAATATCAATTTCTTTACCTGTTTGAGGGTTACGGCCTTTACGAGCAGCACGCTCACGTACTTCAAAATTACCGAAACCGATTAATTGTACCTTTTCACCTTTAGCAAGTGAGTTTTGGATAGATTCGAATACAGCGTCTACTGCTGAACCAGCTTCTTTTTTAGTTAAATCAGCTTGCTCTGCTACTGCATTGATTAAATCAGTTTTATTCATTATGAATTCACCTCCTGAGGTTTGATAATGATATCTTTATATCATTATGGTATGACTTTAACACACTGATTACTGTCATCGCAACGATTTATATATTAAAAACGTTGAAATAAAGCGAATAGAATTAATTTTTTTGAAAATCTCATAAAATATGTGTTAATTTACACTATTTATTCGGATTTTTTGTCTCGACCCATTAATTCTTTAATACTTTCTTTAACGGGGACATCTTCAAATAACACTTTATATAACGCAGTTGTAATTGGCATTTCAACATTAACTTCTTGTGCTAAATAATATACTGATTTTGTTGTATAGATACCTTCAACTACCATTTTCATTTCTTCAAGTGCTTCATCAGTTGTTTTCCCTTGGCCTAATTTATAGCCTAATGTAAAGTTACGTGAATGAGTGGACGTACACGTTACAATTAAATCGCCAATGCCACCTAATCCTAGGAATGTCATTGGATCTGCACCTAATTTTTCACCTAAACGACTAATTTCAGCTAAACCGCGTGTCATTAGTGCTGCCTTAGCATTATCACCAAAGCCCATACCAGCTACAATACCACTAGCTACGGCAATGATATTTTTTAATGCGCCACCGAGTTCAACGCCTACAAGATCATTATTAGTATAAACACGTAAATAGTCATTCATAAATAAATCTTGTATTAATTGACTTACTTTTTCATCTTTTGAAGAGGCAGCAACTGTTGTAGGTTGTTTGATGACCACTTCTTCTGCATGACTTGGGCCTGATAATACACCTATACCTGCATTATGTTCCGGAGAAATAGAATCTTCTAACATTTCAGAAACACGTTTGAAAGTACCATTTTCAATACCTTTTGCTACATGTATAAATGTTTTTTTAGAAGTTAATAAACTATCAATTTGTGTTGCTACTTCTCTCATCGCTTTTGTAGGTAGAGCCATTAGATAGATATCCGCAAAAGCAACACCTTCACTTAAATCCGTTGTAGCTTTGATAGTTGGCTCAAGCTTTGCTTCTTTTAAATAGTTTTTATTCATATGATGTGTATTTAATTCATCAACATTTTCACTATTTTTACCCCACATTAATACGTCGTGTCCGTTTTGTGCTAAAACATTTGCTAAAGCAGTACCAAAACTTCCCATACCAAATACTGATATTTTAGTCATATTAATATTCCCCTCCCTTTATTAGTTTCTTTTTCTTGGAATGATATGAACAGGTGTACCTTCAAATCCAAATGCATGTCTGATTTGATTTTCTAAGTATCTTTTATAAGAGAAATGCATTAATTCAACATCATTTACAAATACTACGAATGTTGGTGGTTCGATAGCCACTTGTGTTGAATAAAAGACATTTAATCTTCTACCTTTATCTGTTGGTGTAGGATTCATAGAAATAGCATCAGTAATGACTTCATTTAAAGTAGAACTTTGAACACGTTTCTTGTGATTTTCACTTGCTTCTTTAATATATGGGAATAGTGTTTTTAGTCTTAATTGTTCTTTAGCTGAAACAAAAGCAATTTGAGCGTAATCTAAGAATTGAAATTCTTTTCTCACATCTTCAGTAAATTTCTTCATTGTTTTGCTATCTTTTTCAACGGTATCCCATTTATTTACTACGATTACAATCGCTTTACCTTCTTCGTGTGCATATCCTGCAACACGTTTATCTTGTTCGATAATACCTTGCTCTGCATCGATAACAACTAAAACAACATTTGAACGTTCAATCGCTTTTAATGCTCTAAGTACAGAATACTTTTCAGTAGATTCATAAACTTTACCTTTTTTACGCATACCAGCTGTGTCGATTAAAACGTAATCTTGTCCATCATACGAATATTCTGTATCTACTGCATCTCTAGTAGTACCTGCTACATTAGATACAATAACACGTTCTTCTCCTAAAATAGCATTAACCAAACTAGATTTACCAACATTTGGTCGTCCTATAATTGATAAACGGATTGTGTCATCATCATATGGATCTTCTTCCTCTTCACCAAAGTTTTCAACGACTGCATCTAATAAATCACCTAAACCTAGCCCATGTGATCCTGAAATAGGATAAGGTTCGCCAAAGCCTAATGAATAGAAATCATAAATATCATTACGCATTTCTACGTTATCAACTTTGTTTACTGCAAGGACGACAGGTTTTTTACTTTTATAAAGCATTTGAGCAACCATTTCATCACTTTGCGTCAATCCTTCTCTAACATTGACCATAAATACTATGACATCTGCTTCTTCAATCGCAATTTCTGCTTGTGCTCTTATTTGTGTTTGGAATGGTGCATCTCCTATTTCAATACCACCTGTGTCAATAATATTGAATTCATGCGTTAACCATTCACCTGATGAATAGATTCGGTCTCTGGTTACACCAGGTGTGTCTTCCACGATGGATACACGTTCGCCGACTACTCTATTAAAAATTGTAGATTTACCTACGTTAGGCTTTCCTACAATTGCAACTATAGGTTTAGTCATTTGTTAACTTCCTCTCTTTCTTAATCTCTATAATTTTATCACATGCAAGCACCGATTCAAAATACGATTATAATAAACAAGATAATATATTGACTTTAATGAGGCTCACGTAAAAAAACACTCCAATTAAAGTTTAACCTCTAATTGGAGTGTACATACATAGCATATTTAACTATTAAAATTTAAGATCTTTAAATTTATCACCGAAGACATCACCTAAAGTAGGATTATCTTCATCAGTGTCATTGTTTAAATAAGATTGAGTTGTAGATGCATCGCTTTCAACAACGTCTTCATTTGGTAACGTTGCTTTAATTGATAAAGAAACACGTTCGTTTTCTTCGTCAATGCCTAAGATTTTAACACTTACTTGTTGACCAGGTTCTAATACTTCACCTGGTGTACCAATGTGTTTATGATCAATTTCAGAAATGTGAACTAATCCTTGTACGCCAGGAGCAATTTCAACAAATGCACCGAAGTTAGCTAATCTTACAACTGTACCTTCAATAACATCATTTTCATGGAATTGACCTTTAATTTGAGCAAAAGGTGTTGGTAACGTATCTTTGATTGATAATGAAATACGTTCTGTATCCTTTTCCACTGATTTAACTTTAACATTTACTTTATCTCCAACCGAAACGACTTCTTCAGGAGATTGTACATGTTGATGTGATAATTCAGAAACGTGAACTAATCCATCTACGCCTCCAATATCAACAAATGCACCAAAGTTTGTTAAACGTGCTACTGTACCTTCAATAACATCACCGGCATTCAGTGAGTCTAGTAATGAAGCCTTTTTAACTTCATTTTCAGCTTGTTCTACTGCTTTACGGCTTAAAATAACACGATTATTTTCTGGATCTAATTCTTCAACTTTAATTTTAATTGTTTGACCTTCAAAATCAGAGAAGTCTTCAATAAAGTCTGTTGAAATAAGTGATGCTGGAACAAATCCACGTTGACCTACGTCTACTACTAATCCACCTTTAACAACTTCTGTGACTTTTGCTTCAATCACTTCATTGTTATCAAGTTTTTCTTGTAAATAATCATAAGATTGTTCAGTTTCAAGTTGTCTTTTAGATAAAATATAAGCGCCTGAATCATTTTCTTCATCAAATTCTATTTTCGTTACGTAGGCTTCGATTTCGTCGCCTTCTTTAACTACTTCATTAGGTTTTTCAATATGATGTGTGGATAATTGGCTAATAGGGATTATACCATTGTATTTTCCACCATTAATATGCACAACAACTTGTTTATCTTCAACTTGTTGTACCTCTCCAGTGACTTTGTCACCTTCTTTAATATCATTAATCATTGATTCGTTGAATTCTTCAGTCATCTTGTCTGCCTCCTTATACACTACATAATTATAACATCTTACAAACTGACAGAATTGTCAAGAAATTCCCCTTTTACACTTTAAGAAAAAGATTGTTATTTGATAAAAGTTGCCCTTTAAAGTACGTTAGGTTTCAATTTTTATTCAAAATTAAGAGGTAAAGATGCATGTTTATAGTATATATAATTATTATTTCAGTTTGAAATAACTCATGTTTATTATAAATCACAATAAAAGCTATATAAACGTTTCTGCTTAAGTCGTTTATATAGCTTCTTAATTGATTATTTTATTTGATTAACCATGTCCAAAATTTCATTTGTAACTGTTTCAATTGATTTACCCGTTGTATCTAATGTAACAGCATCGTCTGCTTTTCTTAGAGGTGAAATTTCTCTATTCATATCATATTGATCACGTTGCTCTATCTCAACTTTAAGTTGCTCTAAATTAGAATCAATACCTCGAAGTTCATTTTCTTTTTGACGACGTTCTGCACGTTCTTCAACAGACGCAATCATATAAACTTTTAGTTCAGCATTTGGCAGTACAACTGTACCAATATCTCTACCGTCCATAACAATGCCTTTTTGAGCTGCTAAATCCTTTTGTTTTTTAACTGCAAATGATCTCACTGGTTCTTTAGAGGCAACGTATGAAACGTTGTTTGTAACATCATTTTCTCTTAAGTAATCAGTGACATCTTCGTTATCTAGTATTACACGTTGGCCTTTTGTTTCGTCATAAGTTAATTCTAGTGTTGTATCTTTGATTAATGCTTCGAAGTCTTCAGTTTGATTTGTACGTAAATATTTATATGTGATTGCTCTATACATCGCACCAGTATCTACATAAATCATTGATAGCTGGCTAGCAACCTGTTTTGCAATTGTACTTTTACCTGCAGCTGCAGGACCATCTAAAGCAATATTAATTAAACTCATTATCGAAATACCTACCTTGTTGTTTGATGAATAATATTTTATCATAAATATGTATTTTATTAATAGGAGGAAAACTATGAAACGTCTACTTGTTATACATACAGGTGGCACTATTAGTATGTCACAAGATAGTTCCAATCGAGTCATTACAAATAAAGAAAATCCAATTTCTCAACATCAGGATATCATCAAACAATATGCACAAGTAGATGAAATACATCCTATGAATGTCCCTTCTCCTCACATGTCTATTCAACATGTTAAAGAACTAAGGGATATTATCGTTAATGCAAATCTAAACAATGAAACTACTTATGATGGTTTTGTTATTACACATGGCACAGATACACTTGAAGAAACAGCTTATTTATTAGATTTGTTATTAGATATCGAAGAACCTGTAGTGATTACTGGCGCTATGCGTTCATCAAATGAAATTGGTTCAGATGGATTATACAATTTTATTTCCGCTATAAGAGTGGCTTCATCAAACAATTCATATCATATGGGTGTTATGGTTGTCTTTAATGATGAGATTCATACAGCACGTAATGTAACTAAAACACATACATCCAATACGAATACTTTTCAAAGTCCGAATCATGGTCCGTTAGGTGTATTAACAAAGGATAATGTGCAATATCATCACCACCCGTTGCATCATACAAGTTATAAAAAGATTAATCCAAAGTTAAATGTACCTTTAGTAAAATCTTATATGAATATGCAGAGCGACTTATTGCATTTTTATGCGGAGAGCGATATTGATGGTTTAATTATAGAAGCTATGGGACAAGGTAATTTGCCACCTACTTGTTTAGAAGGTTTATATGCTTGTATTGATAAACAAATTCCGATTGTCATTGTATCTCGATCATTTAACGGCATTGTTAGTCCTGTCTATGCATATGAAGGCGGCGGTTATCAACTGGCTGAAAAAGGCTTGATATTTTCCAATGGATTAAATGGTCCTAAAGCAAGACTAAAATTAGTTGTAAGTTTAAGTAATGAATTGAATCGCGAACAAATTAAACGATATTTTGAAGAATAAACAAGAAATTAAAGAGGCGTAGAAGGTATGATATTTAAACCTTCTACGCCATATTTATTATGATTCAAGCGGCGTTTGCTTTTTAGTAAGAATGCTTTGTGTAATCAAGCCACCATGATATTTACCATTTTCAATAAAGATAGTATTAGCATCATTACCAGCAGCAATAACACCAGCAATATAACAATTTTCTACATTTGTTTCGTATGTTTCACGATTATAAACTGGTGCAGTACCATATTCATTTGTATTAATTTCAATACCGATTGATTCTAAGAATTCATAATTCGGATGATAACCAATCATTGCAAAGACATAATCATTCGGGATCGTAATTGTCTTACCTTCTTTTTCATATGTAACATGATCTTCAGTGATTTGTGTTACATTGGCATTAAATTCCATCGTAATTTTTTCATGATTAACTAATGACTCAAAATTGGGTAAAATCCATGGTTTAATAGCTTTAGGATAACGATCTCCACGATAGATTACTGTAACATTTGCGCCAGCTTTTTCTAATTCTAAAGCGGCATCAACTGCAGAATTCTTACCACCTATTACGACAACATTTTGGTCGAAGTACGGATGTGCTTCTTTGAAATAATGGAATACTTTAGATAACTCAGCACCCTCAACTTCTAGTGTATTATGTTGACCATAATAACCAGTTGCAACTGTTAAAAATTTACATTCGTAAACATCTTTAGTAGTCGTGATTGTAAAACGATTATTCATCTTTTTAACTGTTAAAACTTCTTCAAATGCATGGATATTTAATTGATGATGTTTAACGACTTCTCTATAATATACAAGAGCTTGATTTCGACGTGGTTTACTTTCTTCCACGATAAATGGAATATCACCAATTGATAATTTATCACTAGATGAGAAGAAGGTTTGATGTGTTGGATAATTATAGATAGATTCTACAACATTACCTTTTTCTATCACTAATGTTTCAATACCTTTTTTCTTTTGCTCAATGGCTGCACTTAAGCCACAAGGTCCTCCACCAATGATGATACTTTCTATTTTTTGCATGTAAAACGGCCTCCTTTAATCACCAAATTATTATATCAGTTATATCCTATTTTCGCGAAGTCCTTGTTTTAGAAAAGTTTAAATTATTTATGACTTTTTTGAATAATCGTCTTGATTTGACGGAAACCAAAAAAACTGTAAGTAATGCGATAACATTACTTACAGTTAATTTGATGATTGAATTGTACCTATGGAATTACTAATGTTTGACCATTATGAATATTGTTACCATTTAATCCATTAGCTTGTCTAATTTTTTCAACATTTGCAGGTGAACCACTACCGTAATATTGAATGGCAATTCTGTAGAGATTTTCTTTACCATTTACAGTATGTGTTTGTTTACCTTGTTGGTTACTATTGCTATTTTGGCTATTATTACCTTGTTGGCCATTTTGTTGTGAGTTTTGGCCTTGACCATTTTGGCTATTTCCGCCATTTTGACCTTGGTTATTAGTTGCTTGTGAGTTAGCACCATTAGCATTATCACCAGAACTATTTTTATCTGAATTTGAAGCGTCTGATGAATTTGATTCGTCACTAGATGTTGCTTTATCTTTATCAGAGTCTTTTGATTTATCTTTGTCTTTTGAACTATCTTTATCTTTGCTGTCTTTATCTTTGCTAGTGTCGTTGTTTTTCTTGCCATCTTTACTATCTTTATTAGCTACTTTGTTATCATCATTGCCACTATTACTATGATTATTTAAGGCCATACCTGCGAAAATAGCAATTGCACCTAGGATTAATACTGCAGCTATAATTGGTAAGATGATTTTCATAAAGCCGCCTTTTTTCTTACCATCATGATTGTCTCGATGATTATTGTTATCATCATGTTGGTTGGCTTCTTTTTTATCATGGTGATGTTTTGCACCTGCAGCACCAGCAACACCTGCGGCGCCTGCACCTACTGCAGCAGCTTTCTTCCCTTTATTAGATTGATGTTTATCTTTATTATCATGTTTGTCGTCATCATCATGTTTGCGGTCATCCTTGATATCTTTATCACTATGATGGCTTTCTTTTTTATCATGATGATGTTTAGCTAAACCAGCGGCACCTGCAGCACCAGCAACACCTGCACCAGTTGCGGCAGCTTTCTTACCTTTACCTGATTTTTCATCATCTGATTGATGATTATCTTTAATCTCTTTGTCGTCATGTTTGTTATCATGATGATCTTGATGACGGTCATTTTTTATTTTATTTTCGCCAGTATGATCGTCTTTTTTATCATGATGATGTTTAGCTAAACCAGCAGCACCCGCAGCACCAGCCACACCGGCACCAGTTGCAGCAGCTTTTTTACCTTTACCTGAATCGTGGTGTTCTTCATCATGATGACCTTTATTAAGTTCGTCTTGGCGATCTTTAGATGTATCTTGACGACGGTCATCTTTATTAAAGTCATCATGTCGATCATTATCTTTGTGATGGTCATGTTCACGTACACGATCCTCATGGCCATTATTGTCACCATGTTTATGATCACTAGTCACTTTTTTACCAACTGCAGCACCACCTGCTAGAGCGGCATCTTTACCGTGCCCGTCTTTCTTGTCATGACGATCATCATGTTGAACATCGTCACTTTTACCACTACGCTTTAAAGGTTCATCGTGATTTAATTCTTGTTCTGACTCACGAGTCGAACGATTTTCAGGATGATGTGCCTGTTTTTGATCTCTATTTACATCATTGTGATTGGATGCATCATAATTTTTGTTATCTCCATTATGTAATGATGTATCATCATGTCTATCATCTAATGAACCATCTTGGCTATCTTTTGTACGTGAATCTGCCTGACGGTTATTATTTGTCGCTATATCTCGACGACGCTTTCTTCTCTGTGCATTTCTCGGTGGGAATTGTTGATTTGCTTTGTCTTCAGTTCTGTCTACTGCATTATCTTCT
This sequence comes from Staphylococcus sp. AC872, assembly GCF_979255425.1. Classification (NCBI taxonomy): domain Bacteria; kingdom Bacillati; phylum Bacillota; class Bacilli; order Caryophanales; family Staphylococcaceae; genus Staphylococcus; species Staphylococcus sp. AC872. Next base: position 20,073 of record NZ_CEEDKW010000002.1, on the reverse strand, counting down.
TGCTCTTCATGTGAAGATGTCTGCTCATTATGATCTTCTGGGTCTATTGCTTGACGATTTTTTTCAAAATCATCTTTGAAGTTATTATTAGACACAATCATCATCCTCTCTGTTTAATTTTATTTTATAATGATACATAAACTATACCCATTTATTAAATGATTATGTATAGTAATCAAGAATTTTTTAGGTATTAAGATTTTGTTCATAAGTTAATTATAGCTTGAATAAAGAGTTAAGCAAAATAAAATCTATAGTTCAAATAAATTTTGAAGTTTTTCACTATATGATAGCTTACGTTTAACTTTCTTGCGATTAATTACTTTCATGCTAGGTAACTCAGTATCATTGTCACAACATACATCTGGCAGTTTAGGTTGTTCATTAAAAAATTCCAACAAATATTTTCGGCGACATTGGTCAAGTTGTGTGTAGCCTAACATGCGACTATAACCTAATTTTTTACGTCTGAAAGATTGATCAAAAATACGTTGCATTTGATTAATTGAATATTGATTATAAAGTATGGATAAAATGGATTCTTTTTCAGGAGGGATAAATTGCCCTAATTCAAATGCATGAATATCTTCAGTTGTGATTCTATCAGCAAATAGTATGGTTTCTAATATAAAAGCGTCGTCGGGTTGGAATAAGCTAATGGCTTGGCTCGCTTCACCGTCTCTACCTGCTCTTCCAATCTCTTGTAGATAATTAGAAGGACTAGATGACAAATGAAAATGAATGACTGTTCGGATGTCTTTTTTATTTATTCCCATACCAAATGCACTTGTCGCAACTATGATTGGAATATCATTGTTTAAAAATTGGTGTTGTACTGTCTGTCTTTCTTGATAACTTAAATCGCCATGATATATCCCTGTTAAAAAACCTGAGTCATAAATAAGTTGAGCTAGTGTTAAACATAATTTTTTAGAGGATACATATATAATAGTGGGACCTGTTTCATTAAGTTGTGGTAACAACCATTCTATTTTTTCTTCGTCAGATCCGAAATTGAGATGTTTCAATGAAATATTCATACGATTCATACTTGTTTTAATTGTACTGAAATTAACATTGAGCATTTCAGATAAATCGCTTTCTAAATGAGGTGGTGCAGTTGCTGTTAATGCAAGAATTGTAGCCGACTTAAATGAATTCGTTATTTTTCCAATCAAGGCATAATGTGGTCTGAAATCATATCCCCATTCAGACAAACAATGCGCTTCATCAAGAACAATTAAACCAAAATCTATATTGGCGATAAGTTTAAAATTTTGAGGTTGTAATATAAATTCGGGACTTAAATAGATAAATTTACTTTGTCGAATATTGCTAAGATTTTGTCGTTTCTCTGTATTGTCCATTCCTGAATGGATACAACAAACTGCACGTTCACCATTTAACTTCATTTGCATGACTTGATCATCCATAAGAGAAATTAATGGTGAAATGACAAGTGTTGGCTTTTCAATTATATAAGTAGGTAATTGATAACAAAGGCTTTTGCCACTACCTGTTGGTAAAATACCAAGTGTATGCTTTTGATTTAATACACTGGTAATGATTTCCTCTTGCCCAGGTTTAAAGGAATCAAACCCAAACCAATCTTTAAGTTTCTGTTGAAGCAACTAAGTCACCCCTTTCAATACCGACAATTACCAATTTAATTTGAAAATAAGTTAATGTATCAAATTGTTGCTTGTACTCACGCAATTTGATTCCTATATGACTTTTGTAAAAATCGATAAATGGTTGAATTGTTGTGATGTCTAAATAACTGTCATAGTCATTGATATAACCTTTGATAAACAACTCTAAAAGATGATCTTCAATCGTATTTAATTTAACATTTTGAACAGTTGAGATGTCTTGTATCGGGTGTCCTTGCTCTAATTGATGTAAGGTTAACTTCGTTTTATTAAGTAATGTTGGACGTATAATCGTTTGATTTAATAAAGGATGTTTTTGCATATCTTCAATTTCAAACATGACATCGACCAATTGATTCATTTCTAATTCAAATAGTTCTTGTTGAGACTTCGATTCAATTAAACTGACTTGTTGTCTGGTATACATCGTCTCTTCATATCCTTGTAAATAATAATGCAAATAAACATGTTCATGCTTGCTAGCAATTTTTTCAAATAATTGTTTTATTTCAGTGATAAAATTTGACTCTAAATCGTTAACCTTTATGTGTTGATAAATATCTTTAACACGTTGTTGAATGTATGTTTGTTGAGTAATAGGAATGAACCTAAAATCGTTATGTAAGCTTTGTGATACCGTTTGAATGAGTAATTGGATACAGTTAAATGTATTAATAAGGCTATCATAGGTACATCTTGGATGCGTTTTGATATTTATTTTTGGTTCCTCATCATTCAATTCATTTAAATATCGCTCAAAAGACGGATATTTTAATCTCGGTAAACTATGATATAATGACAAAAGTTGTTGACTACTTGCGTCAAAAAATGTTTGATGGGATTTTTTTCCTGTTAAGATATTATAAATACTTTTATTTGTTTTGTAGTTGAATGCGTGCTGACACGCATATTTGATAATTTGATACAAGATAAACCCTCACTCTATAAAACGAATATATTGAAAATCACACTATCGATGTCTACAATAGTAGTATTGTTATTACTAGTGTAGCATTTTTTTCAAAGGAGGCGAATGAAATTGGCTAAATATACAATCGTTGATATGGATACTTGTATAGCATGCGGTGCATGTGGTGCAGCAGCTCCAGATATCTATGATTATGACGACGAAGGTATTGCTTTCGTAATCCTTGATGATAACCAAGGTACTGCAGAGGTGCCAGAAGAGTTATATGAAGATATGGAAGATGCACTAGAAGGTTGTCCAACAGATTCAATTAAAATTGAAGACGAACCATTTGATGGTGACGCACTTAAATTTGAATAATATATAGTATTAAAAGCGCCTTTACACATTATGTGTAAGGGCGCTAGTTATTTATAAGTGAATGTTATTTTTAATTCTATTGAATATAAAGTAAAAGATGATTGAAATGACAATACCTTTAATAATATTAAATGGTATGACACCTGAAACAATAATTACTTTAAGATTATGAACAATGTCACCTAGGTTAAATATCATGCCGTAAAGTGGTAACAATACAAAATAATTTAAAATACTTAATACAATGGTCATAACAACTGTACCTATTACAAGACCTATTAATAATGATTGCTTACTAAGTTTATTTTTATAAATATAATATGCAGCTAATAAGAAACTTGCAATTGCTAAGAAGTTCGCTACGGGGCCTACAGGATCGCCCATATTGAAAAAGAAATTGAGTAAATTTTTAATAAATGCCACTATAATTCCTGCAATTGGTCCTAATAAAAATGTAGCAAGTAATGTAGGTACGTCACTAAAGTCTAACGTTAAGTATGGTGGTAAAAATGGCAATGGAAATTTAATAAATGTAAGTACGAAAGCGACTGCACTTAACATACTTATAAAGATTAAACGTCTATTTTGGTTTTGTTGCATATATGATTTTCTCCTTTCATTCATCTTGCTAGAAAAGGAGGAAATTTGCACAACAAAAAACCTCCATCTTCTCCCATCCAGACTATACTGTCGGCTTCAGAATTTCACTGAATCAGGTAAAATGAGACATTTTACGTCGCAGGCTTAATTTACTGCCGGTTGGGAATTGCACCCGACCCCGAAGATGAATTAACTATAATTTTATTTTAAATATATCATACATGATAACTCTGTTATGTACAATGAGTTTGCTCCGATATATTTATATAGATATAAGTTGTCATTAAAATAATCAAGTTGATGATTAATCTATAGATTTAATAATAAATAAAAAACCTGTTAAAGTAATCAACTGACTCTAACAGGTTTTATTATGTTTATTTTGGTAATTTGATGATAAAGGTTGTTCCTTCGCCTACTTGACTTTCAACTTCAATTATACCGCCATGTTCTTCTATAATCATTTTACAGATAAATAATCCTAATCCAGTACCTTGTTTACCTCTTTTTCTTGATGCATCTACTTTATAGAAACGATCGAAGACTTGTTGTAAATGTTCAGGTGCGATGCCAGTACCCGTATCTGTTATTCTTAAAATATTATAGCTATTATCTTCGTCTGTAGTTACTGAAATTGTATCTCCAGGTTGTGTATATCTTGATGCGTTATCAATTAAATTGGTTAAGACTTGATCCATTCTGTCCATATCATAGTTCCATAACTGTTGATTGTTCACTTCAAATTGCATGTTAAGTTCTAAATCAGTGGCTTGTTGGCGATATTTTATTCTCATTTTGTTAAGTAAATCAGAAATTGGTTGTGTCTCTTTCTCTACAGATAATCCTTCAGCATCCATACGCGCTACATTTAATAATTCATTTACTAAGCGGTTTAGACGTTTAGATTCATCTAAGACAATAGCGAGTGATTCATGTATTTCATCTGGTTCTGTGACAACTCCATCTACAATAGATTCTGTATAGCCTTGTAGTAATGCAATTGGTGTTCGTAACTCATGAGACACATTTGCGATGAAATCTTTTTTCATTTGATCAAGATTATGTTCATTTGTCATGTCACGTATTATAGCAACGATACCACTTCTGCCATCATTTTGGATACGTTCAATATAACTCATGATAATCACATAATAACGTGTGTTTGCTTCAATTTCTTGGAATTGCGTTTCTTTAGTATTAAAGGTTTGTTCAATTTGATTTTCTATTAATTCAACCGCGTTATCATCTAATGTATAGAAGACTTGGTCTGCCATTTTGTTTGATAAAATAATATCCTTTTGTTCATTAATACCTATAACACCTTCGACCATTGAGTTAATCAAGCTATCACGTATATTTTTAGATGTAGATAATGCTTCTACGTGTTCTTGAATTTCAAAACTCATATTATTAAACGCTCGTGACAGTTCTCCAATTTCATCTTTTGTTGATACTGATGTGATATGTGAATAATCACCTTGTGATACCTTTTGAGCTTGATTTCTTAACTCTCTTAACGGTTTCGTAATTCTAGATGATAGGAAAAATGCAAAAATAGTACTCACTGCTAAAAATATAATTGCGGTAATTAAGATGATAATTGTAATCGCATTGTTAGTATCTTCAATTGATTTTAAATCTTTAAAAATAAAGACACCACTATATTCTGAGTGACTTCCTGGCTCAGCTTTCATTGGATAACCCACTAATATATAGGGATGTGAATTACCTTGTTCTTTAATCGTGACATTACGTGTCATTGACTCACCATGTTTGAAAACACGGTTAAAATCTTTATTATCTTTGATTTCTTTTAACATTGCTTTTTTATCCGGTGAAATTGTTTGTTGATAAGCGGTAGATGAATTTTTCATAATAATTAATCCACCTGGATTATCTATCAATGTTTGGCTATTTTTAATGGCTATATTTTGATTTTTAGAGCTTTCTACCAATGAACTAATACGTTTGGCGTCTTCTTTAATGGAATCTTCAGCTTCTTGTGTATAATAATATTGAATAAAAGTAATTAACGCAGCACTTAATAAAATTAAAACTGTCGTTACTATAAAAATTATAGTTAACCACAGTTTTATTACTACACTATTTAGCCGGTTCATCGTTTGTATTAACCTCGAATTTATAGCCGACGCCCCAAACCGTTTGTATCATATGAGCTGCATCACTCGATACTTTGTTGAGCTTCTCTCTTAATCTTTTCACGTGCGTATCTACCGTACGTAAATCGCCATAAAATTCATAATGCCAAACTTCTTTTAATAATTGTTCACGATCAAATACTTTATTAGGTGTTTTAGCTAAATAAATTAATAGTTCATATTCTTTTGGTGTTAAATTAACCTGCTCATTATCAGCTAGTACTCTATGTGCATCATTATCGATGACTAAGTGATTGAACTCAATCACATCTCTTGCATGAGGTTCACTTTGTTCAGGTGTTGTTGATTGCGTTCTTCTTAATAATGCTTTGACTCTTAAGACAACTTCTCTTGGGGAGAATGGTTTTACAATATAGTCATCGGCACCTGATTCAAACCCTTCGACACGATTCGTCTCTTCACCTTTTGCAGTGAGCATGATAATAGGTGTATCTTTATGCTCTCTTAATTGAGTGGCTACTTCGATACCGTCCATCTCTGGCAACATTAAGTCTAAAAGAATGCACGCATAGTCATTTTCCATAGCAAGTTGATATGCCTCTTTACCATCACTTGCTTCATGTGTTTCAAAAGATTCTCTTTCTAGGTATAGCTTAAGTAATCTTCTGATTCTGTCTTCGTCATCAACGATAAGTATTTCATTCGTCATAATACTAAATTACCTCCTACACATGCTGTTCATTTCAATAGTTATTATAGCATATGAAATAGTCATTAAGTTAGTGTTAAAGAAATCTTTGTGAAAAAAATCTCAAAGATTTAAATATCATTGGTATAGTTTAATCATTCCCATTTTCAGCTAAATGGCGGATTGTTTTAACTTCATGAGGTGTGAGTACTCGACCTTCACCTGCGTTTAAACCTTTTATGTCAAGCGGGCCAAATTGGATACGCGTTAATTTGCTTACTTGGTGTCCAAAATGTTCGAACATACGACGCACTTGTCTGTTTCTACCTTCACTAATCGTGATTTCAACAAGAGTAGTATTTTTATCTTTGTCTTGGTTTTTCACTTTAACTTGAGCAGGTTGTGTGAAACCATCTTCAAGTTCGATACCCTTTTCTAAAGCTTTCACTTCTTCTCTCATTAGATACCCTTTAAGCTTAGCGACATATTTCTTTTTAATATGATATCGAGGGTGTGTCATTAAATTCGTGAACTCTCCATCGTTCGTTAACAATAATAATCCCGATGTATCATAATCTAATCGACCTACTGGATATATACGTGTTTCTATATCTTTGAAGTAATCAGTCACGACTTTACGGCCACGATCATCCGATACACTTGTAATTACTTGTGCAGGTTTATTAAATAAAATATAAATTTTATCTTCTTGCTCTAATTTGATACCTTCAACTTCAACAGTATCTGAATTTGAAACTTTTGTACCCAGTTCAGTGACGACTTGTCCATTAACTTTTACTTTGCCATCAGTAATTAAAGTTTCAGCTTTACGACGTGATGTATAACCACTGCTTGCAATTCTTTTTTGTAATCTTTCTAATTCTTTACTCATTTGTATCTCCCTTTTGATTTACCAAGTTACTAAAGAACGCGTCCATTTCTTCTTCATCTTCTTGAGTGGTTGGTAAATCTTCTAATTTTTCTATACCAAATACATTTAAAAATAGGTCTGTCGTGATTAATTGTTGACTCCGTGAATTCTGGACTTCTTTTGCTTCTACTAAACCTCTTGCAATGAGTGTTTTAACTGCACCATCAGAATTAATACCCCTAATAAGTTCGATATCACTTCGAGTTAATGGTTGATTATACGCAATAATCGATAATGTTTCCATTGCGGCTTGTGATAATTTCATTTTAGATTTTTGTTCAATTAAGGCTTCGATGTATTGTGCAGCGTCTTTTTTAGTTGTCATAACACATGTTGTTCCAAATTGTTGAATCATGAGACCGTTCGATTCGTACGTGTCGATTAGGTCAGTTAATTCAGCTTCATTGACCTCTAGAATTTCAAGCAATTGTTTGACTTCAAGGCCTTCATCTCCTGATGTGTATAGCAGTGCTTCTAATATACCGTGCTTATTCAACGCCGTAATTCACTCCTCTTAATATATTAATGTCATCAAAGTTTTGATGTTGTTCAATATTAATAATCCCTGACTTTGACATTTCTAATATGGCTAAAAAGTGTGTTACCACTTGTTCTATAGGTTCTGTAAATGTAAACAGACTAAAGAAATTGAAGGATGACTTTGTTTTTAATCTGTCCGTGACTTGTGCCGTTGCTTGTTGAATGGTAAATGTTTCTTTCTTAATTTCTACGGAATGAGGTTTGTTGATTTCTACTCGGTTTCTAACACGTTGATAAGCAACAATTAATTCGGTTAAATCAATGGTATTCGATGGGTCCCAAGATTCATCAGTCTCCATATGTGATAAATCAGTTGGATGCTTAGTATAATAGTGATCACGTTCAGCTTTCATTTCATTTAAGATTTCTGTGTACTCTTTGTAATTTTGATATTCTATTAATCTACCAACTAAATCTTCACGTGGATCTTCTTCTAGGTCGAGATTATCTTCTGATTGTGGTAACAATAGTTTACTTTTAATCATCAGCAATTCTGAAGCCATGACTAAGTATTCACTTGCAACGTTGATTTCTAATTGGTTCATTGCATGAACATATTGCATATACTGTTCAGTTAATGACTTCATAGGAATATCATAAATGTCTATTTCAAATTTTTGAATTAAATGTAATAACAAATCGAGTGGACCGTTAAATGCATCCAGTTTTACTTCATACATAGTATCTACCTCATGTTGCAACTTATGTGCATATTTCACTAAAATATTATAGCATGAATTTATATAACTTTTAAAATTAAGGTGAAATTCAGATGGAACAAGCATTAATTCAATTTTATTATCACTTTCATACAAGTCAGCACTATTTTTTATGTCATGACATACTTGAAGAGGCTTGGAAAGAAAATAACCATTTTAGCAAACAAGATGCTGTCGTGAGTTTGATTTTATGTGCTACGGCTTGCTATCACTTTCGACGATGTAATTTAAAAGGTGCTGCTAAGTCTTTTGACAAAGCAAAACAAGTCATTAAAAACGCTAATAAAGAAGATCAAATGCAATTACATTTGAATATTCAACGGTATATCACGTTACTTGACCAACAAATGACACGCGTAGCACAACGACAACCATTTGAACCTATTCAATTGCCTATTAATGTTGACATGTTGAATCGAATTCAATTACATTATTCAGATTATCATTTTGTTTCATCACCTATTTTAAATGATGAGATTGTTCATCACCATTTATTAAGAGATCGAAGTGATGTTATTTTAGCACGACAACTCGCATTAAAGGATAAACAGTATCAAAGACTTCAAATAGATAATAATAAAAACCAATGATACGCTTCTATATCTTAGGTATCATTGGTTTTAACGTTTATTAAGCTCTAGGATGGTATTGATTATACATTTTTCTAATTTGTGATTTTGAAACGTGTGTATATAATTGTGTAGTTGAAATATCAGAGTGTCCTAACATTTCTTGTACTGCACGTAAATCGGCACCATTTTCAAGTAAATGTGTTGCAAATGAGTGTCTTAATGTATGTGGCGTGAGTGTTTTATTAATATTAGCTTTTAGACCATTTTGTTTAATCATCTTCCATATACCTTGTCTAGATAAAGGTTTACCATGCATATTTAAAAATAAGACGTTGGTCACAGTTTGCTTAAGTAATTGTGGCCTTACGGTTTCGATATAGGTAGTTAAATAGTCTATAACCGTATCTCCTAATGGCACAATACGTTCTTTGTCTCCTTTACCAAATACGCGAACAAATCCCATCATCAAATTGACGTCTTCAACTTCAATTTGTATCACTTCAGATACACGCATACCTGTAGCATATAATAACTCAAGCATTGTGCGGTCTCGATATCCATTGTTTTTATTTAAATCTGGTGCATTGAGTAATTCAATGACTTCATCTACTTCTAAAACATCAGGGAGTTTCTTTTCATATTTTGGTGTTTCTATTAATACTGTTGGATCTTTAGCTGCATATTTTTCGCGTAACGCAAATTGATGAAAGCTACGTATTGTTGAAATAAATCTAGCGATAGATTTAGATGATTGACCTTGATCGATTAAATAACCTAAACATTCTTGAATTGTTTGACGATCTACAAAATCGATATTTGAAATCTTTTGTAATGTTAAGTATTCTTTATATTTATTCAAATCTCGACGATAAGCACCAATTGTATTGACACTTAATCCTTTCTCAATTTGAATAAATTTTAAATATTCTTCTATAATTGTTTCCATCATAAAGCACCTCTTTTGAAGCGGTGACTTCTTAATATCATATATGTGTGGAGAATCTAAAATACTCAAACATTTGTACATTTATTCAGATAAAGTAATTTTATTTATTCTCTTCACTTTTTTTAGCTTGGCAATTTGAACATACACCATGGAATGTTAATCGGTGGTCTAAAATTTTAAAATTAAATTCTTTTTCAACACGATTTTCAACTTCTGGTAATAAGTCTTCTTCGATTTCTTCGACTTTACCGCATTCCATACATACTAAATGGTGATGGAAATGTTTAGCTCCTTCTTTTCTTAAGTCAAAACGAGCAACACCATCACCAAAATTAATTTTATCTAATACTTTTAATTCTGCTAATAATTCTAAGGTACGATAAACGGTAGCTAATCCGATCTCTGGTGATTTGTCTTTAACTTTTAAATATACATCTTCTGCACTTAAATGGTCTTTTTCGTTTTCTATTAGAACTCTTACAGTAGCCTCACGTTGTGGAGTTAACTTATATGAAGACTGTTGTAATTGTTGCTTCACGCGATTTAATCGTTCTTCCACGGAAGCCTCACTCCTCTACTAAGAATTATAATCATTTTAATCTAAAGCATGATTCAATATATAAATTACCAGTATTCTCAATGAAACGCAAGGATATTCGTTCATTATTTAGAATGATTATAATTTAATAATAGATGTTGAAGTGCAATGATTGTCTTTGCGTCTTCAATTTCTGCATTTTGAAGCGCTTCTTTTACTTCTTCAATTGAGAATTTATGAACTTCCACAAATTCATCGTCATCAAGGTTCATTTCCCCTACTTCTAATTGGTCAGCAAAATAAATGGTAAGCTTCTCATTTGAAAAGCCTGGAGAACCATACATATGTGTAACAAATTGCAAGTTTTTCGCAATATATCCAGTTTCTTCTTCTAATTCACGTTTAGCTGCTTCCTCTCGTTCCTCATTTTTCTCTAATTTACCAGCAGGAATTTCTAATAATGGTTTTTCGGCTGGTTTTCTAAATTGCTTTACTAGTAGTACTTCATTTTCAGGTGTTATGGCACATACTGCCACTGCGCCATTGTGATAAATGAGTTCACGTTTAGATGTACGTCCGTCAGGTAGTTCTACATCATGGATTTCTAAATCGACTATTTTCCCATTATAAATCACTGTTCTATCTATCGTTTTTTCGTTAAATTCCATTTATAATCACGTTCCTTTTAAATGTTTTAATAAATTGATAAACTGAATGCGTTAGTTAAAGTGTATCGAAAGGAGAAAATACATGCAAAAGAATATCTTGAAAAGTGGTATAGAAATTTCAGAATTAGGATTAGGTTGTATGAGTTTAGGTACAGATTATAAAACTGCACAACCGATAATTGAAAGTGCAATTGAAAATGGTATTACTTATTTTGATACGGCTGATATGTATGACCAAGGTATTAATGAAGAAATCGTTGGTAAAGCATTAAAAAGATATCAAAATCGTGATGATATAGTTATTGGCACTAAAGTTGGTAACCGATTAACTGAAGATGGCAGTATCACATGGGATCCTTCAAAAAAACATATTAAAGAAGGTGTGAAAGGCTCATTACAACGTTTAGGTTTAGATCATATTGATTTATATCAATTACATGGTGGTACTATTGATGATCCATTAGATGAAACAATAAGTGCGTTTGATGAGTTAAAACAAGAAGGTATCATTCGCGCATATGGTATTTCATCTATTCGTCCAAATGTGATTGATTATTATTTAAAACATAGTCAAATTGAAACATTAATGTCTCAATTTAACCTCATTGATAATCGACCTGAAAGCTTATTAGATGACATACATGAAAAGCAAATTAAAGTATTAGCACGTGGACCTGTATTTAAAGGTTTATTAACGTCAAATAGTAACGAAGCATTAGATAAAAAATTCGCTGATGGTATATTCGACTATACACAAGATGAATTAGGTGAAACGATTGCTTCTGTTAAAGAAATTGAAAGTAATCTAACTGCGCTATCATTTAATTATCTCACTTCACATGATGCTTTAGGCTCTATCATCGTAGGTGCAAGTAGCGTAGAACAACTAGAAGAAAATGTTGAAAATTATTATAAAGATGTAAGTTTAGATCAAATTAAAGCGTCTAGAGAACGCGTCAAAGATTTACAGTATACACAACATTTAAAATAATAATAGATATAGGAAAAGCCATTAAATGACGATAATTCATTTAGTGGCTTTTGTAATATAATTTGTTTTCTGATTCTATCAAACACTTATAATTAATGATTACTTTTGTTATTAAACAAATGAGAAAAATGTTTTTCCAAAAATCTTGGTGCTAATTGATATAATTTTAACATTTGATGCATCCATGTAGGTGCATTGATTTCTTGCTTTTCTTTAATAATACCTTCCACGATATGTTGAGCAAGTTGGTTGGAATGAATCATTATTGAACGATATTGGTTGAAATACGATAAGGATGGGTCTGCTTTTTGATGAAATGGAGTGTCAATCGGTCCCGTATTTACTGACATGACGTGTAATTTTGGTTCTTCTAATCTCAGTGCATTTAGAACTTGATTAAAAGCAGCTTTAGACGCACCATAGTGCGCAGCGTGCGATTGTGTGACAAATGCAGCTTGACTAGATATACCAATTACATGCGCATGATCTACTAAATATGGCTTTATCGTATTGTATAGTAAATTAAAACTAATTAAGTTAACATCGTATGTTTCAATCATCTCTTCTGTTGTATGCATAGCAATAGATTTAAAATAACCTAATCCTGAACTATATATCAATCCGTGTATAGGTGTTTTAATTTGAGATGTAATATGAATAATGTCTTGCCTATTTTGCAAATCGCATTCTATAACATCGACAAATGAGGATTGACTACCGAAATTAATTTGTCGAAACTTCTTAATGTTACGTGCAAGAATGGTTACATGAGTTCCTCTTTTAATAAGTTCATGTACAATATCTAATCCCAAGCCACTTGTACCACCTGTAACAATATAATGTTGGCCTATCATGGTATTCACTCTCTTTCTTATATAGAGATATCTCATTTCATATAAAAATGTCGATAAATTGTATACTTAATATTGAATATTTCTAATATATGTTACTATGTAGTTATATTTATAAGGTATCATTATTTTATAACTAAAATGAAGGTGATGTGAAGTATATGAAACTTGTATTTTATGGTGCAGGCAATATGGCACAAGCAATCTTTACAGGCATTATTAATTCTAATAATTTAGATCCTAATGATATTTATTTAACAAACAAATCGAATGAAGCGGCACTTAAAGATTTTGCCGAAAAATTAGGTGTGAATTATAGCTATGATGATGAAGCATTACTTAAGGATGCTGATTACCTATTCTTAGGCACGAAACCACATGATTTCGAAGCTTTAGCTGATAGAATTAAAGATTCAATCACTGATAGTAATCGTTTTATTTCAATTATGGCTGGTTTATCCATTGATTATATAAGAGAGCAATTAAATACTAATAATCCATTAGCTCGTATTATGCCTAATACTAATGCACAAGTAGGTCATTCTGTAACAGGTATTAGTTTCTCAAATAATTTTGGTCCTAAAGCTAAAGATGAAGTGAATGAATTGATTAATGCATTTGGTTCAGTCATTGAGGTATCAGAAGATCACTTACATCAAGTAACGGCTATTACAGGAAGCGGGCCTGCATTTTTATACCATGTATTTGAACAATATGTTAAAGCTGGTACGCAACTCGGTTTAGAAAAAGATCAAGTTGAAGAATCTATTCGTAATTTAATAATTGGAACGAGTAAGATGATTGAACGATCTGATTTAAGCATGGAACAACTAAGAAAAAATATTACATCTAAAGGCGGTACAACACAAGCTGGTTTAGATGCCCTATCTCAATATGATTTGGTTGCTGTATTTGAAGATTGTTTAAGTGCAGCAGTTAATCGAAGTGTTGAATTATCCAATACAGATGATTAAATAGTAAAACATCGCCACTGACCATAAATCAGTGGCGATGTTTTAAATTTTAAAAGAGTCAAAATCAGTAACGAAAGTAAAATCTGGTGTATCTGCTAATGCATTGAGTTCCTGATCAATATTTTCGATTTCTTCTTTAGTATAGCGATTACTCATATGTGTGATTAAGCTTTGTTTGACATTTGCTTGACGAATTAAATTGAAAACATCATCGATATGACTATGGTGATAACTATTGGCTAGCGTTTTTTCACCTTCAATATACGTGGCTTCATGTACCATAATATCAGCTTCATTCGCTATAATGTGTTCATTAGGACATGGCTTTGTGTCACCAAATATAGCGACAACAGGTCCGGACTTTGCCTCTCCTTTGAATTCATCAGATTGATAAACTTTCCCATTAAATTCAAAGGTATTATTTGTTTTTACTTCTTGATATTTAGGTCCAGGTTCCAGTCCGATTGCTTTTAGTGCATCCACATCAATAGTACCTGGTGTTGTAGGCGTTTCTATACGATAACCAAAAGATTTAATACCATGATTTAACATTTCAGCCTGTACTATAAATCCATTATGATGATAATTTAAGGATTCGTCTATCTCTATGTATGTAATTGGATAATTGAGATGTGATTCGGATAAAGTTAATGTTGTTTCAATATATTTTTGAATACCTTTAGGTCCGACGAGTGTGAGAGGTTTATTTTCTCCACCTTGAAAGGATCTACTTGTTAGTAATCCTGGAAGTCCAAAAATATGATCACCATGCATATGTGTAATAAAGATATGATCGATTTTTCCTAATTTAATCGAATGATGAAGAATTTGATGTTGTGTGCCTTCACCTACATCAAAAAGCCATATTGAATTAGAATAAGGTTCAAGATTTAATGCAATTGCTTGTGTGTTTCTCTCTTTGGTTGGTAGTCCAGCGCTAGTACCGAAAAATGTGACTTCCATGCTCACACCTCCTTCTCTTCGATTTATTTTATCATATATAATGACAATTTTTATAATAAGAAATAAAATGTATATATAACAAGAATGATTATAAGTATAAATACTAATGCTTATTAGTCATTCCTGATGTAAATTCACTATTTAGTAGCGCTATACGTAAGTCGAATAATTTGGTAATTATTGTCAATATCGATTATCATTTAAATAAATCATAGTTACGTTTTATGACTTTTTTACAAAGCATATTATATGACCATAAGTTTTCTTTATCATATAATATAACAATCATATATCTTTTTATAGAATTGAGGTTTTAATCTTGAGTACAAAACAAAAACATATACCTTGTTTAATTACAATTTTCGGAGCAACTGGTGATTTGAGTCATCGTAAATTGTTCCCTTCCATTTTTCACCTTTTTCAACAAGATAACTTAGATGAACACATAGCTATTATTGGAATTGGTCGCCGCGATATTAGTAACGATACGTTCCGTGAGCAAGTTAAAGCGTCAATCCAATCACATGTTAAGGAAACACATAAAATTGATGAATTCATGGAACATGTGTTTTATCACAAGCATGATGTAAGTGATGAAGAAAGTTATCAATCATTATTAGAGTTTAGTAATCAGTTAGATACTCAATTCGGTTTAAAAGGTAATCGTCTGTTCTATCTTGCTATGGCTCCACAATTCTTTGGTGTTATCTCAGATTATTTAAAATCATCTGGATTAACCAATACTTCAGGCTTTAAACGTCTTGTTATAGAGAAGCCATTTGGAAGTGACTTGAAATCA
This sequence comes from Staphylococcus sp. AC872, assembly GCF_979255425.1. Taxonomy (NCBI): domain Bacteria; kingdom Bacillati; phylum Bacillota; class Bacilli; order Caryophanales; family Staphylococcaceae; genus Staphylococcus; species Staphylococcus sp. AC872. Next base: position 4,233 of record NZ_CEEDKW010000002.1, on the reverse strand, counting down.
GCTGAATCATTAAACAACCAAATAAGACGTTCATTTAAAGAAGAAGAAATTTATCGTATCGATCACTATTTAGGTAAAGATATGGTTCAAAATATTGAAGTTTTACGTTTTGCTAATGCTATGTTCGAACCACTATGGAATAATAAATATATTTCTAATATCCAAGTAACATCTTCTGAAATTTTAGGTGTGGAAGATCGTGGTGGTTATTACGAATCTAGTGGTGCCTTAAAAGACATGGTTCAAAACCATATGTTACAAATGGTTGCCTTATTAGCAATGGAAGCCCCTATCAGTTTAAATAGTGAAGATATTAGAGCTGAAAAAGTAAAAGTATTAAAATCTTTACGTCAATTACGTCCACAAGATGTGAGAAAGAACTTTGTGCGTGGACAATATGACCGAGGTGTCATTGAAGGTCAAGAAGTAAAATCATATCGTGAAGAAGATCGAGTTGCTGAAGATTCTATCACTCCAACGTTTGTGTCTGGTAAATTAACTATTGATAATTTTAGATGGGCAGGCGTACCATTCTATATTCGAACAGGTAAACGAATGAAATCTAAAACAATTCAAGTAGTAGTTGAATTTAAAGAAGTACCTATGAACTTATACTATCAAACAGATAAATTATTGGATTCTAATTTATTAGTCATTAATATTCAACCAAATGAAGGTGTATCACTTCATTTAAATGCTAAGAAAAATATTCAAGGCATTGATACTGAACCAGTACAATTATCTTATGCGATGGGTGCACAAGATAAAATGAATACTGTCGATGCATATGAAAATCTATTATTTGATTGTCTTAAAGGTGACGCAACAAACTTTACACACTGGGAAGAATTAAAATCAACTTGGAAATTTGTTGATGCGATTCAAGAACAATGGAATATGGTAGAACCAGATTTCCCTAACTATACTTCTGGTACAAACGGCCCGTTAGAAAGTGACCTTTTATTAAGTAGAGATGGTAATCACTGGTGGGACGATATTCAATAAGAAGATGTAATAAAATGTATGATTAAATCAATCAAATAGTGAATGATTATATGGTATGTGAAATGATAGTTATATTAGCACTCATCACTGTGTTCATTATAATAGCATTGAGTACCTGTAGTCGTTCACTTTTTTTATTAAATTCATTTATTGCTATGCTTTCAGGTGTATATTAAGACAAAATAATGTAGAATAAAAGTTAATGATTGAAAATAATTGGAGTGAATATTTTGGACGTTATCAAGCAAATACAACAGGCAATTGTTTATATTGAAGACCGTCTTCTTGAGCCGTTTAATTTGCAAGAATTAAGTGATTACGTTGGTCTCTCTCCCTTTCACCTTGAACAATCATTTAAAATGATTGTAGGTCTATCACCAGAGACGTACGCAAGAGCTAGAAAGCTAACACTAGCTGCTATCGACGTCAAACATAGTGCGAGTCGTTTGGTAGACGTAGCTAAAAAGTATAGATATGCAAATTCAAATGATTTTGCAAATGATTTTAGTGATTTTCACGGCGTTTCACCAATACAAGCGTCAACTAAAAAAGATGAACTTAAAATGCAAGAGCGCATATACATTAAATTGACAACAACAGAGAGAGCACCTTATCCTTATCGACTAGAAGAAACAGATGATATTTCTTTAGTTGGGTATGCACGCTATATCGATGCAAAGAATTTGTCAAACCCTTTTAATGTTCCTGACTTTTTAGAAGATTTGCTATTAGATGGTCATTTAAAAGAGTTACGACGTTATAATGATATAAGTCCATTCGAATTATTTGTTATAAGTTGTCCTTTAGATTCTGGGTTAGAAATTTTCGTAGGTGTACCGAGTGAGCGTTATCCAGCTCATTTAGAAAGTAGATTTCTACCTGGCAGACACTATGCTAAGTTTAATTTACAAGGGGAAATTGATTATACGGTAAATGAGGCTTGGTATTATATCGAAACAAGTCTACAGTTGACGTTACCATATGAAAGAAATAGTTTATACGTAGAAGTGTATCCTTTAGAGATTTCATTTGATGATCCTTTTACTAAAATTCAATTATGGTTACCTGTTGAGCAAGAACATTATAATAATGAATAATAGACATAAAAAATCATGTCTACAGAATGACATTGCGTCATATTTGTAGACATGATTTTTAGTTGTATTAAAGTTTTAATACAAAGGCTTCATAAGGCTCAATTTGATTTAGATTAATATCTTTATCATAATTGTGAAGTAATGTTTCTGTATGTTTTACATCGATATCAATATTTAATTGACTCACTTTATCAGTTAAATTACCCACGATGAGTACCTTATCATTGTTAAGTGTTCTTGAATAAGCAAATATATTTGGATTATCAGCATCCACTAAATCAAATTGACCGTAAGTGTAAATATCAGCCGATTTTTTCAATTGAATGAGTGATTTGTAAAAATTTAATACAGAATGCTCATCTTCTTGTTGATCAGCTACGTTAATTTCTTTATAGTTAGGATTTACTGGGAACCATGGCTTTCCACCTGTAAAGCCTGCGTTTTCCTCATTATTCCACTGCATTGGCGTACGAGAATTGTCTCTATTTTCCATTTTATATTTATCCAATAATTGATTAACGTCGCCACCTTGTTCTTTAACGATTTGATATTCATTTTTAACTGCTACATCGTTAAATGTTTCTATACTATCAAATGGATAATTAGTCATTCCTATTTCCTGTCCTTGATAAATAAATGGTGTACCTTGTTGAAGGAAATACACAACTGCATGACTTGTAGCTGATTCATACCAGTAATCGGTATCATTTCCCCATGTTGATACACGCCTTGGTTGGTCATGATTTTCAATAAATAGTGCGTTCCAGCCAACGCCTTCTAAGCGTTTTTGCCAACGGTTTAGTACATTTTTATATGCACTGACATCAAATTGAGAATCTCCCGTACTCCACAGTCCTAAATGTTCGAATTGGAAAATCATATTAAATTTACCATTTTTCTCTCCGACCCATTCATCAGCATCGTCTGGTGTTACGCCATTTGCTTCACCCACAGTCATAATGTCGTAGTTAGATAATGATTGATCTTTCATTTCTTGTAACCAATCTTGGATACCAGGTTGATTCATATCGACGTCAAATGCCGGTGCATATGTTTTCCCATTTGGTACGGGTAAATCACCTGCTTCAAATGTTTTCTTAATATGCGTAATAGCATCAACTCTGAATCCATCTATCCCTTTATCAAACCACCAATTCATCATGTCGAATACTGCTTTTCTTACCTCTTTATTATTCCAATTTAAATCTGGTTGTTTTTTACTAAACAAATGGAAATAATATTGATCCGTATTGGCATCATATTCCCATGTTGAACCATTAAAAATACTTTCCCAGTTATTAGGTTCCGAACCATCAGGTTTTGGATCTTTCCAAATGTACCAGTTACGTTTAGGATTATCTTTACTTGATTTTGATTCAATAAACCAAGGATGTTCATCAGATGTATGATTTACAACTAAATCTAGTATTAATTTCATTCCTCGTTGATGTACACCCTCTAATAATCGATCGAAGTCATCCATTGTACCAAATTCATCCATAATTGCCTGATAATCACTAATATCATAGCCATTGTCATCATTAGGCGATTTGTACATTGGGCTTAACCAGATTACATCTATACCTAAATCTTTTAAGTAATCTAACTTGTCTATAACACCAGGTAAATCCCCTATACCATCGTCATTGCTATCATTAAAACTTCTTGGGTAAACTTGATATGCAACTGCTTCTTTCCACCAATTTTTAGTCATCATATGTACACCTCTAATATATTGTTTATAAATGAAACCGGTTTCTTTATTAATTATTTTATCGATAATATAAGCGATGGTCAAAATTTTTGATGTAAAACTTAGGTAAATTAACTTAAAAAAACGCCTTACACTTTCGTGTAAGACGTTATAAATCAAAACATTGTATGATTAATCTTCAACCCATTGTGTGTGGAATACACCTTCACGGTCTTTTCGTTCATAAGTATGTGCACCAAAATAGTCACGTTGTGCTTGGATAAGATTAGCAGGTAAATCTTCAGAACGATAACTATCATAGTAGTTCACACTTGCAGAGAATCCTGGTGTTGGTACACCATTTTTAACGCCTGTTGCTACGACGTCTCTTAATGCATCTTGGTAATCTGTAACAATATTTTTGAAGTATGGATCTAA